>NZ_LMIH01000015.1:44717-102491 GCF_001428645.1 Acidovorax sp. Root217 | reverse complement strand
CCTCTCAGGCGGCAAGATCCGCGTGCTGGCCACCTCGGGCGCCACGCGCAACAAGTTCATGCCAGGCGTCAGCACGCTGATCGAGCAGGGCTTCAAGGACATGGCCTACAACGAATGGTTCGGCTTTTTCCTGCCGGGCAAGGCGCCGGCCGACGTGGTGCAAAAGGCCAACGCCGCCATCCGCACCGCGCTGGCCGACAAGGATGTGGTGGCCGGCCTGGCTGCGATGGGGCTGGAGGCGCGTTCGTCCACTCCCGCCGAGCTGGCCGCGCTGCTCAAGGCCGACGGCGAGCGCTGGGGGCCTATCGTCAAGGCCATCGGCTTCACTGCGGAATCCTGAGAGGCCCCCCGCGATCGGGGCCTGCCTGTGCCCCAATCGGTCAGTTTTTCCCTGGCGGTGCAGGGGCCAGTTGCAGCACGGCCAGCGCGCTGGTCAGCTCAGCCCGCCTGCGGGCTGCCTCTTCCTGGCGGATGGGCGCGTTGGCGCGCTCGTGTTCTCCGCGCGCGTTGTTGAGCCGGCTCTTCATCTCGGTGTCGAGCGCGATGCGCTCGGTGAGAAAGCGCCCATAGCCCGCCTGGCCCGCATACAGTTGCGAGAGCAGGACGGTGAAGCGCGCGTTCTCTTCCTCCACCAGGTCGGCGTAGGCAGGCGGGGCATTCTTCAGCCGGAACTCTGCCCCGGCGTTCACGCACTCCCGGCGCAGGCCCACCCAGGACTGGATGGCCTTCTTCTCGTCGGCGGTGGGGATGGCGGTGCTGGTCAGCAGGTCCGGCGTCGCTGTTTGTGCATTGGCAGCGCTTCCAATCCGGGGCCTGAGCGCTTCCAGCGCGCTGTGCTTGTCCATCCCGGCAAAGCAAATGGCGCTGGGGTCGTCTGCGGCGCTGCGCTGTACCGGGGGGGGTGTCTGGCATCCGGCGAGGAGAACGCAGACGGTTGCGATGTGAAGCATCTTCATTTTTTTGCCTTTCGTTCAAACGGTGCGCCGCTCACCTTGGGCACGCGGCGTGCGGTTCGTTTCACTCTAACCAGATTGGACACACACCGGAGCGAGGGGCCGGGCGGACGCGCTGTCCTCCTACACAAGCACCTGTTGACGCCACGCGCGTGGCAATGGATGGCGCATGGCGTTGGTCGCCTCCTACAGGGGCTCGCGCGGGCCGCAGGTCCAATCTATGGTGCCATCCATCAACCGGAGAGACCCGTGGACTCGATCAACAACAACCAGGCAGAAGAGACGCACAAGCACCTCGCAGGCGGCGATGCTGCCAGTCGCATCCAGGACATGGCGCAGGACGCTGGCTCCTGCTTCTTCTGCACCAATGCACCCGATGGAGAAACGCAGGGCACGCGGCCCATGAGCATCGAGAAGGCGGACGAGGCCGGCCACCTGTGGTTCCTCAGCGCGTCCGACAGCCACAAGAACCGCGAGATCGAGGCCGACCCGCAGGTGCGCATCTTTCTGCAGGGAGCCAAGCACTCGGGTTTTCTGGTGCTGGAAGGCACCGCCACCATCCACCGCGACAAGGCCTTGATAGGCGAACTGTGGAACCCGGTCATGAAGACCTGGTTCACCGAGGGCAAGGACGACCCACGCATCACGGTGATCCAGGTCGTGCCCGTATCCGGCTACTACTGGGACAACAAGCACGGGGGCTTGGTGGCCGCCACCAAGATGGTGATCGGCGCTGCCATCGGCAAGACGCTGGACGACTCCATCGAGGGGCAGCTTCGCCCATGATGCGCCAGGCTGCTTCTTGGTGACGACGGCCATGCAGGATTTGCGGCGTCTGGGCGAGGCGTTCATCCGCATGCCGGTGTTGGGGGTTGTGATCCTGGCGGTGCGCAACTATGTGCTGCACCAGAGTGCCAACCAGGCCGGCAGCCTCGCGTTCTCGTCGGTGCTGGCCATGTTCCCGCTGTTGATCCTGCTGTCCGCCGCTGCCGGCTATTTCGGCCAGCCGGGAGACGCGGCGGCGCTGGCCGAGCGGGTGATGGGCTACGCACCGCAGGTGGTGCGTGAGGCCATGCAGCCGGTGATCCAGCAGGTGCTGGCCCAGCGCAACCAGGCGCTGCTGACCGTGGGCCTGATCGTGACGCTGTGGACGGGCTCGTCCGGCATGCAGGCCGTTCGCTCGGCGCTAAACCGCTCATACGGCATCACGCGCGGCCTGCCGTTCTGGAAGGCGCGCATCAAGGTCACGCTGTTCACGGTGATCGTGGGCTTTGGCGTGCTGGTGACCTTCAGCTCCGTCATCATCATGCCGCGCATCTGGCAGTTCGTGGTATCCAGTGTGGAGGGGGCGAACGAGGTGGTCTGGCTGTACGACAGCGTGCGCTATGGTGCGGCCTGCATCACCCTCACGATGCTCTACGCGCTGCTGTACGGCTGGTTGCCCGACATTCCCCAACGCATCGGCACAGTGCTGCCGGGCGCCCTGGTGGGCGCCGTGCTTTGGGCGCTGGCCGCCGCCACGCTGTCGTACTCGCTGCGCAGCGCCGGCAAGCTCGCCCTGGTCTATGGCAGCTTCGCGGGCGTGGTGGCGACCCTGGTGTTCCTGTACATCAGCGCCACCACGCTGATCTTTGGAGCCGAAGTCAATGCAGTGCTGCGAGAGAAGCACCAGGCGCCATTGCCCACTGCAGCAGCCTCTGAAGCTGCCCAAGGCCCGGCAAGCTGAGGCCCCGCGGATCAGTAGCCCAGGCGCAAAAAAAGCGGCCGTAGCCGCTTGTTCTGTGCAGCGCACATTCAAGCCTTGTCGATGGCCTTCTTCACTGCTTCCTTGGCGTCACCCACCTTGGCTTGGGTCTTGCCCACGGCCTGGTCGGCCAAGCCTTCGCCCTGCAGCTTTTCGCTGCCCACGAGCTTGCCTGCGGCTTCTTTGACCTGGCCCTTCAGATCGGTGGCGTGGCCTGCAACTTGGTCTTTGTTCATGGTTCGCTTTCTGTCGTTGGTTGGCACCGCGAAACGTGCGGTGAAGCAAGGATGAACCTTGCGGCCATGCGCCGCTGTAAGAATGCAACCCATCCAGGTGTCGGCGAAGCCGGTGCGGGGGGCAAAGGGCATTTGGAAGGACTGGGCACCAGTGTCAGTGTTCGCGTGCAAAACAGAAATTGGTGCTTGGTACGTACTGCCGTAAGATATTTGACTGCTGCAATTTTTTGCTTTCGCAACGACATTTTTACCCGAAGAACAATTTTCTGAATGTGTCATTGCATGCGCACCCTTGCCAGACAGCCGTCGGCCAACGAGGCTGTCGGGAAGTTGCGTTTTACCAGCTTCCCATTTTTATAAGTCATGACCACTCCTTCCATTGCTGAACTTCTTGGATCTTCCATGACAGGTCCAGCCGGGCCGCAACTGATCACGCGCGCCATCCTGACGCTGTATGGCAATGTAGGGAGCAACCTGGATACGCGGGACTGGACGGTCATCATGCAGAGCAGCAACCCCCTGGAGGCTGCGGAGAGGGCGCTTGTGCGCCAGTACCAGGACAAGGACTACCTGTTGCGCAACCTGCAGCTGTACAGCGCGCGCGGGGCCCGGCCCGAGCAGGCGGAGTACACCTACCGGCAGCTGGCCGAGCGCATGGGCTTCACGTACGACGCCAACTGGTCCGTCGGTACGCCGTACGAGTACCTGCGGCTGAAGTCCACGGCAGAACTGGCGGGGATTCTCGAACCCATCCTCGATCGCACCATCACGACCACCGCGGGCGGTACATTCAGCGGGCTGGTCGGGGCCACGGACGTGTTCAAGTCCACCATTCCAGCCCTCAACGGGACGACCATCACCGGCGATGCCTCGGACAACGATGTCCTGACCCTGACCACCGCCGGCACGGTCACCATCAACAACGGCAGCACCGGCGGCACCATCAGTGGAATCAAGGTGCTGAACCTGGCCGATGGCACCAACACCATCACCTACAACACCTCAGCGGGCTTCACCACCATCAATGGCGGGACGGGCGATGACACCTTCATGCCGAACACGGCCCTGTTCCCCATCACGGTCAAGGGCGGCTCCGGCACCGACACCATCGTCCTGGCGGCAGCCTATGCCGCAACCGCCTCCGGCAGCGGCGCCTTTGCCAGCAGGGTCACGGGTTTCGAGAAGCTGGTCCTCACCAGCGCGACCAGCCAGACCATCGACCTGCAGACCCTGGGCAACTACAGCGATGTGACTTTCTCCGGCGCGAACGGTCTCACACTGAGCAATCTGCCAAGCAACGGCAAGATCACGCTGACGGGCGCCGGCACCGCGTTCACCATTTCCAATGCGGCGTTTGTCGGCGGGGTTAATGACGTCATCAACCTCACGCTCACCGACGGCAGCACCTCCGGCGTAGCGTTCGCCACCACGGGGATCACGGCCAGCGGTGTCGAGACCGTGAATATCAGTGTCAAAGACACCCAGGCCACACCCACTGGTGTTTTCAACAACAACATGACCTGGCTGGGCAACTCGGTCAAAACCTTCAACGTCAGCGGCAACGCCGGTTTGACCCTGTCGTCCAGCAGCACCTCGCTGACCACGGTGGATGCCAGTGGCATCACCCTGGGCGGCTTCACCTGGACGGCCAGCGCCCTGACCGGCACGGCCACCGTCAAGGGCAGCGCCACGGGCACCAACACGGTCAACATGAACTCCGCAACGGCGGGCGTCAACTACACCGGCGGCTCCGGCAACGACAACGTCACCATCAATGCCACCGTCTCCAGCACGGCAGCACTGGGCAATGGCAACAACTCGCTGGCCCTGAACGGCGTCACCATCCTGGGCACCTACACTGCGGGCACGGGCACCGACAGCCTGGCGTTCTTTTCCTCCGTGCCGGACCTGAGCAATGCCGCCATCACCGGCTTCGAGAACCTGACGGTGACCAACAATGCCAACATCACCGCCACGATCGCACAGATGTCGCAGTTCACCGGCACCGTCAATGCGGCAGGCACCGAAACCCTGAACCTGACCACCGCCGGCACCTTCAACGCTTTCAGCACGATTGAAAAGTACAACCTTGCCAACGGCACCAACAACTTCACGTCGGCCAATGTCGCCGTGAGCGTGATTGGTGGGTCCGGTGCCGATACCCTGAATTTCACGACCAACCAGATCATCAACTTCCTGACGACGGTTGATGGCGGCAACGGCACCGACACCCTGAACATCGGCGCCACCACCACCCAGAACATCGACCTGAGCACCAAGGTCGCCAGTATCGAGATCATCAACATCGCAGGCAGCATCGGTACGGCGAGTGTCATCAACCTCAACGGTGCGGGTGTCACCCTCAACTACACCAAGAGCACCGGTGACAACACGATCACCCTCGGGACTGGCGGGCAGACCTTGAACCTCCTGGGCTCCAGCTCTGCCGCCACAACGGTCACGGGTGGAGCTGCGGTCGATGTGATCAATCTGCAATCTTCAGGCTCCGGGTCGGAGACGTTGATAGCCACAGGCGCCAACATGTCGAACCGGACGCAGGTCGACGTCGTGGGCAACTTCAATGCCACCGGGACTGACTATTTCAAGACCGGCGTGAATGCCGCAACCCTCTCGTCAAGGACGTTTGTCAATCTCAACACCGGCGCTTACCTGACCGCTATCGAAGCCGATCTGACTGCGCTTCTCAACAGCTCCGATCAGGCTTTCTTCATCACGATCTCGGGCGGCTCGGCCGCAGGCACCTACCTGGTCCAGAACACGGGCTCGGACACCAGCCAGTTCGATGACACCGACTTCTTCGTCCAGTTGACAGGAACTGTCGGCACCATCACTGTCGGCAACCTCATTGCATAAGAGGCTCATTCCCGAGGCCGCCCGAAGTCCGCTTTCAGGCATCAAGACGCCAGGGTTCAAGAAAATTGGGCTAAAGATCGGGTGATCGCATGGCCCGCAAGGCTGCATTGATTCGATCGGCGGTGTCCGCAGAGGTCGCCATCGGACTGAGCGCCGACACATGCGCTCGCCCGATGTTGCCCAGGGGCAGGCGCTGCAGCAGGTGCCCCAGCGGCACCAGCGCCAAGCGCAGCAGCTGGCCGAGCACCTCATTCCCGTCGTGCAACTGCAGAGCGTAGCGCAGCATCGCGGTGTGCGAGCGCCAGTGCAGGCCCAGCCGCGTCTGGCCCAGCACGTGGGCCGCCTCCAGCCAGGGCCAGCGCGTGGCCGGCGGCTCGCCTGCGCTGGCGTCGAAGCGGGCCAGGAGATGGTCGAACGCCTGGCGCTGCAGCGCGGGCGCCTGGGGTGGGTGGTCGCTCATGCGCATGCACCGGGGCCTTGCGCGCTGGGCTGGCGCAGCGCCAGTTTCAGCCACCTGCGCTGCCGATGGCGATAGAACACCCAGGCAAAGGCGGCGCTGATTGGCGTCATCACCCACGGCAGGTAGCGTGCCCGCACGAAGACCTCGTCGGTGTAGCAGGTGCGCCCAGGGGTCCCCGGCAAGCTGTGCACCGTGATGCGGTGGTCCCACACGCGCATGAGCTGGCCGGTACCGTTGTCGCGCAGCAGGGGCCAGGCGCCGGGTATGCCGTCGCAGGGGTGCAGGCTGATGCGTGCAGTCTGCCGGCCCATGGGCACGAGGCCAAAGAGTGCGAAGCGCAGCTCGGTGTCGCCCAGGGGCCAGTGCGTGGGCCAGGGGCCCTGCACGGTGGCAAATTGCAGCAGCGGGGCGGTGATGTAGCGAAACAGGGCCGTGGTCTGCAGCTGTGTGGCCACCCAATCGGCAGTGGCGGGCAGGGTGGTTGTCAGGCGGATGCGCACGCTGCCGGGTGGTCGCGGCAGGGTGCTGGCGGGTGGCCCCATCTCGGCGATGCCCATGGCTGCGGCCACGGCGACATCGGAGGTGGAGGAGGAGGTGGTGGCGATTGCGTCGCTGCTCATGCCTGGTTGCCCTGTGCAATCGCGGCCTTGCTGCCCAGCTCGGGCCGCAGCATGCGCAGGCCGTTGGCCACCACCAGCAGGCTGGCGCCCATGTCGGCAAACACCGCCATCCACATGGTGGCCTGGCCCGTGAGCGCCAGGCCGAAGAACACCGCCTTGATGCCCAGCGCGAGCGTGATGTTCTGCACCAGCACGGTGTGCGTGCGGCGCGACAGGCGCACCGTCTCGGCCACGCGGCGCAGGTCGTCGTTCATGATCACCACATCGGCCGTCTCCATGGCCACGTCGGTGCCCGCAGCGCCCATGGCAAAGCCGATGTCGGCCTTGGCCAGGGCCGGGGCGTCGTTGATGCCGTCGCCGGCCATGGCCGTCATGCCGTGCTTTTGCTGCAGCGCGGCGATGGCGGCCAGCTTGTGCTCGGGCAGCAGGCTGGCCTGCACCTCGGCAATGCCGGCCTCCTGCGCAGCGGCCTGGGCGGCAGCGGCGTGGTCGCCGGTAAGCATCACCGGCACGATGCCCAGGGCCTTGAGGTCGGCCACGGCCTGCACGGCCTGGGGGCGCAGCGTGTCGGCCACGGCGAACAGGGCGCGCACGGCACCGGTGTCGGCCAGCAGGGTCACGCTGCGGCCCTGCGCCTCGTGCGCGGCGGCGGCGGCCTCGACCGCATCGGTCCACAAATTGCGCTCCTGCATGGAGCGGCGGTTGCCCAGGTGCCAGGTGCTACCGCCAATGCGGCCCTGCACACCGCGCCCGGCCAGGGCCGTGAAGTCTTCCACCTCGGGCAGCGATGCCTCGGTTTCACCCAGGCCGGCCACGATGGCCTTCGATACCGGGTGGTCCGAGCGGCCCGCCAGCGCGCGCGCCACGTCGGTGGCGGCATCGTCGCCAAACTGCGCCTGCCCCACCAGCACCGGGCGGCCGGCGGTGATGGTGCCGGTCTTGTCGAAGGCCACGGCGCGGATGCCGCGCGCCTGCTCCAGCCAGGCCCCGCCCTTGACCAGGATGCCGCGCCGCGCGGCAGCCGCCAGCCCGCTGACCACGGTGACCGGCGTGGAGATCACCAGCGCGCAGGGGCAGGCAATGACCAGCAGCACCAGAGCGCGGTAGATGGCATCGAGCCAGCCCCAGCCCAGCAGCAGTGGCGCGCCCACGGCCACCACCACGGCCAGCACGAAGACGGCGGGGGTGTAGATGGCGGCAAAGCGGTCCACGAAGCGCTGGGTGGGCGCTCGGCTGGCCTGGGCTTCTTCCACCGAGCGGATGATGCGGTCCAGCGTGGTGTTGCCGGCGGCCGAGGTCACCTGCATCAGCAGCTCGGCCTGGGCGTTCAGCGTGCCGGCGTACAGGCGGTCGCCGGGGGCCTTGTCCACGGCCAGGCTTTCGCCGGTGACGCTGGATTCGTCCACCGCGCCGCGCCCGCTGGTCACCGTGCCGTCCAGCGGCACCCGGCCGCCGGGGCGCACACGCACCGTGGCACCCAGCGCCACCTCGGCCGCGTGTACGCTGCGCCACTGGCCATCGGGCTGCTGCACATCGGCCTGCTCCGGGCTCAGCGCCAGCAGCGAGCCGATGGCGTTGCGCGCGCGGCCCGCGGCCCCTTCCTCGATGCGCTCGGCCAGGGCATACAGGGCCATCACCATGGCCGCTTCGGGCCACTGGCCGATGGCAAAGGCGCCCGTGACGGCCACCGCCATCAGCGCACTGATGCCCAACTGCCCACGCAGCAGCGAGCGCATGCCGCTCTTGTACACCCCCAGGCCCGCCAGCAGGATGGCCGCTGCCGCCAGCGCCATGCCCGCGCCGTGCCAGATGGGCGTATCGGGGCCGAGCAGGTGGGCCAGCTCGGCCCCGGTGGCCGCCACCAGCGCCGCGCCAATGCGGCCCCAGCCGGGCAGGGCGCCGTGGTCGTGGCCTTCATGCCCGCCGCCATGCCCTTCCTGGTCGGCATGCGCCTTGTGGTCGTGGCCTTCGTGGCTGTGCGGCGCGGCAGGGGCCTTGGCCGGTGCCGCATCGCCAGAGCAACTGCTGCCGGGTGCGCAGCACGAGACATTGATCTGCGGCGCGCGGCGCGCAGTGCCCGCCTTGGGCATGGGCAGGGCCACGGGCGCTGGGCTACCGGGCTCGGGCGGGCCCTGGGATATGGTGGATCGGCTGGTTTCTGTCATGGCTTTTTCCTTTGCGGGGGCGGATTGCGATCCGCCATGCCATGATTGGAATCCTTGAAGTCACTTGAAGGTCAAGCGCATGCCAGCAGACACAGCCAGGTTACGCATCGGCGAGGCCGCCCAGCGCTCGGGCGTCTCCACCGCCAACATCCGTTACTACGAAAAGGAAGCGCTGCTCGCCGCCGGCCCGCGCAGCGAAAGCAGCTACCGCCTCTACACCGATGCCGACATCCACCAGTTGCGCTTCATCCGCCTGTGCCGGGCGATGGACATGTCGCTGGACGAGGTACGCACCCTGCTGGCGCTGGACCGATCGGCCGCCGGGGCCGACCACACGGCCTGCGACACGCTGGACGAGCACCTCACGCACGTGCGCATCCGCCTGCAGGAATTGAAGACCCTGGAGCGCGACCTGATCGCCCTGCGCCGCCGCTGCGATGGCACCGACGGCCACTGCCATGTGATCGACGCGCTGCACGAGCGCGCCGATGCCGAGCCCGTGGCGCCGCCAGGGCCGGCGCCGGCCAAGCGGCATGTGTGATGAGACGGCCAGGGACTGACTCAGCGCACGGTCGCCCGTGAAACTGGCTTGGCGTGCGCTCGCAAGTGGTTGCAGACTTTGTTCAGGTCACTTTTCGGGTCAGGCTTGCCTCGCGACAGGGCGCGCTCGGTTTGCACCACCATGTCCTCGAAGCGCGGGTTGGAGGCAAGGTACGCCAGGATCAGCCGGGAGTAGCCGGTGTCGCCATCGAAATGGCATTGCGTGGCCTCTCCCATCGCGCTGCCAGAGGGTGGGTGGCCGTTGACCAGCGCCTCCAGCGCCACCAGGTCGTGCAGCCGGGCCAGCCATGGCGAGAACGCGCTCTGGAGTTGTGATCGGCATGCGGCCACTTCGGCGGGGGTTGTCAGTGCACTGTCCCCATCCAATGCGCCTGACCAGCGCAGCACCGCCGTCTGCGTGGCGTGCAGCTGCGGCACCGCCTGGTGCATCAATCCGTCCACATACCGGTTGCACACTTCGGCGCGCACGTCGAAGTACATGACTCCTATTTCCGGCGTCGTCGAGTGGCGCAGGTACACCTGGATCCGTTCATGCTCGGTGGTCTTGGTGAAAAGACCGGGGCGGCTGGCGTCCTCTTGCACGTAGCCTGCGGCCTGCAGCACAGCCGACGCAGCGCGCACGAGTTCGCCCAGTGTGGCATCGATGTCCGCGAATTTCCGGTCGAGCCGTGTGAACACGGGTGCAGGCCCGTTTTGCCGCCCACCGTGCCGAAAACCGCACACCTCTTCAGCAAGCGCTGCAGGGACGCCGAAGACGGCATCGTGGCCGTGCTCTGCACGCGATTGGAGCGCTGCCTGCAGCAAGGGCGCCAGCGCCCTGGGCGCAACGCCTTCGATGCCGAGGTGGTCGCCGCCCTCCGACAGGACATGGGAGACCGTCCACACCCGCGCCCCATCGCGGCAGAGAAACGCCATCGAGGCGTTGGTGCTCTCGTCCTCGGCGCACCCGACGACGATGCAGTTCAGCGACAGGACTTTCATCAACAGCGGATCGATCATCGGATGAAAGAACTCGCTGAACACGATGACGTACGTGCCGTTGGCCAAATGTGCGCCCGCCAGGGGCACGGTACCCGGCTGCACAGGCTGTGCACTGTCGGTCAAACCCAGCTCGGCAAGAACGTCCGCGCCGGCCTTCGCTGCCACGCTGATCCAAGAAACCCTGTAACCCATCGCCACCCCCTGGCACTGCTGCTGGACATGCGGCGAGTTTGCACTCTTTTTTTCAGTGCCCGATCAATGTCCGCCGAACACGTCCACAGGGGGCGGGGACACATGCCGCCGCAGTTGGCCGTCGGCGACTTCGAGTGCCTCCGGGTAGCTGGCCCAGGGCCCCCTCACGGTGAGGACCGGGGAGCCTTCTTCGTCGAAGATGAAGATGCTGTGGGGCACCGGCGCGCGCTGCCGCAAAGTGACGGGCCTCACCATGTAGACAGAACCATGAAGTTCGATGTTGGGAGGCCAAGGGGTGTTCATGCCGGCACCTGTTGCAAATGTTTCAACTGCGGCCATGCTATGCCCAGAAGCGCCATCTGGGTGATCGCTAGCCCGGGTGAGCGTGATGTACTGCACGGATGCAGTCCGCATGTTGCAGTGCTCTCTACACCACCGATCAATCCCCATCCCCCACCACCAGCACCCCATTCAACCGGACCAGGCCATCCTGGCTGCCCAGCACCGCCGTGGCGTCGTTCACCAGAATGTAGGTGTTGCCGCCGTAGCCAAAGGCAATGGCCTTGTTCGCGCCGGCCGTACTGGCGGCCAGGGCGGCCGGCCTTGCCTGCCATGTGCACGTCGCCCCCGTGCACGATGGCCATGATGACAGGTGCAGGTCCCAGGGCGTCAGCAGGTACTCATGGCGAACAGGCGCCTCTTGGTCCGCATGTGGGGGCGGGCCGCCGTGCACGCTGCGCGCTAAAATTGTATGATACGTATCATGCGAAATAGCAAGACCACTGCCAGAAGCGCTGCCAAGGAGGCCACGCACGAGCGCATCGTGTCCGTGGCGGCGCGCGCCATTCGCCGCAGTGGCTACGACGGCACGGGGGTCGCGGACATCATGAAGGAGGCGGGCCTCACGCATGGCGCCTTCTATGCGCACTTCGATTCCCGCGAGGCCATGCTGGCCGAAGCTGCGGCGAAGGCATGCGCGGAGTCCGCAGCCGCTGCCGCCAATGTGGTGGCCAGCGTGCCGCCAGGCGCGGCCCTGGCGTCCATGCTCGCCAGCTACCTCTCCCGGGGGCATGTGGAACAGGTGGAGCTCGGCTGTCCCCTGGCCGCGCTGGGTTCCGAAACCGTGCGCCAGGCGCCCGAGGTGCGGCGGGTCGCCACCCGGCACATCAAGGAAGTGGTCGATCTGATCGCCCGCCAGTCACCGGACTGGGGGCAGCCCGCCGCCCACGAGCGCGCATTGGCCACCGTGGCCACGATGGTGGGGGCCTTGCTGCTGGCGCGTGCGGTGGACGAGCCCGCGCTGTCGGACGGGCTGCGCGAAGCTGCGCTCAAGCACCTGGCGCCTTCCGCGCCCTGAACCGCACGTGCAGGCCGTGCGCCTTTTTTTGCCATTTAATATGATGATCATCATTCGAAATACGCCAACCCGCAAGGACACACCATGAAAGCCTTCCTTCTTGAGCGCTACGGCAAACAGCGCGCATTGCGCCTGGCTGACGTGCCCCGGCCGCAATTGCGCGATGACGAGGTGCTGGTGGAGGTGCATGCGGCGGGGGTGAACCTGCTGGACGCCAAGATCCGCAATGGGGAGTTCAAACCCATCCTGCCCTACCGCCTGCCGCTGGTGCTGGGCCACGACGTGGCTGGGGTGGTGGTGGAGGTCGGCCCGCAGGTGCGCCAGTTCAAGGTCGGCGACGAGGTCTATGCCCGGGCCGATGATTTCCGCATCGGCACCTTCGCCGAATTCGTGCCGGTCAAGGAATCTTCACTGGCACCCAAGCCCGCAGGCCTGTCCATGGTGGAGGCCGCTTCCATCCCCCTGGTGGGGCTCACGGCATGGCAGGCCCTGGTGGAGCGGGGTGGGCTCCAGCGCGGGCAGAAGGTCTTCATCCAGGCGGGCTCCGGGGGTGTGGGCACCTTCGCCATCCAGTTGGCCAAACACCTGGGCGCCAGCGTTGCGACCACCGCCGGCGCAGCCAGTGCACAGGCCATGAAAAGCCTGGGCGCCGACCTCGCCATCGACTACCGCACGCAGGACTTTGAAGCCTTGCTGCGCGGCTATGACCTCGTTCTGCACAGCCAGGACGGCAAGGCCCTTGAAAAATCCCTGCGCGTGCTCAAGCCGGGCGGCAAGCTCATTTCCATCTCCGGCCCGCCGGACCCGGCATTCGCCAAGGGCAGCAAGGCGCCCGGCATCGTGCGGCTGCTGCTGCGCCTGATCAGCGCCGGCGTGCGGCGGCGGGCGAAAGGCCTGGGCGTCGGCTATTCCTTCCTGTTCATGCGGGCCGAGGGCGGGCAACTGCGGGAGATCACCCGCCTCATCGACACCGGAACCATCCGCCCGGTGATCGACAAGGTGTTCCCGTTCGACGCTACCAACGAGGCGCTGGCGTATGTCGAATCGGGCCGCGCCAAAGGCAAGGTCGTCATCCAGCTCAAGTGATACGGACTTGCCTTCAACCGTCTAGCGTCGTTGGTTCGCCTTGCCGTGCCGCAGCACTGTCTGCGGCTACCGCCTAGCTAGCCGATTGAATGCAATTCCGAATGAGCCCTTTCGCATCCATCCCTGGAGTTCCCATGAAAATCGAAAATGCCGTCGTCCTCATCACCGGTGCCAATCGCGGCATCGGCCTGGCCTTTGCCCGTGAGCTGCTTGCCCGCGGTGCGCGCAAGGTGTATGCCGGTGCGCGCGATCCTGCCAGCATCACCCCCCAGGCGGGCGTGCAGGCCCTGCGGCTGGACGTCAACCACCCGGGCGAGGTGGCGGCAGCCGCAGCGCAGGCGCAGGACGTCACCCTGGTCATCAACAATGCCGGCATCGCCCAGCCCGGCGGCTTTCTGGCGCCCGACAGCGAAGAGCTCGCGCGGCGCATCTTCGAGACCAACTTCTTTGGCGTGCTGCGCGTGAGCCAGGCCTTCGCGCCCATCCTGTCGGCCAACGGCGGCGGCGCCTTGCTCAATGTGCTGTCGGTCGCTTCCTGGGTGAATGGCGGCGAGCTGGCCGCCTACTCGGCCAGCAAATCGGCGGCCTGGTCGCTGACCAATGCCCTGCGCCACGAGCTGGCGGGGCAGAAGACGCAGGTACTGGGCCTGCACATGGCCTATGTCGATACCGACCTCACGCGCGGCTTCGACGTGCCCAAGACCAGCCCCGAGCAGATCGTCAAGCGCGCGCTGAACGGCCTGGAGTCGGGCCTGGACGAGGTGTTGGCCGATGAGCTCACCCAGCACGTCAAGATTGGGCTGACGGCGCCCCGGCCGAGCTACCTGCCGCAGGCGGCCTGAACTGCCCCAATCCAGTTGCGGCTCTGTGCCGTGGCGCGGGTCTCCTGCGGCGCGAGGAGCTTGCGCGACCGGTTCGGGATGCCGGACCGGCGTTTCGCCGGGTGCCATCCCGGCCAATCGGCCGTCCCGGTTGCCTTCGATGAAGAAGCGGGCCGAAAGGCGGCCCTGGGCCGCACCGGTTACCCAGCACCCGTGGTCCCCTGAACGGGTCGAATTGCCAGCCCCACGTTCTCGACGAGTGCGACCACCGATCTTTGATCCCCCTGGACGAACTTGCTGCGCCTGGGCAGGGCAACCCTGAACAGGCCTTGCCCTGGGCCACCCGTCAACCCGTTATAAGTTCGTTGATCAAACTATGTCGGGTTTGTCCCGATGTATTGCACAAACTGGGGCTTCCATAATTTGTTCGTCGTCCGCACTAAATGACTTCATGCCCTGAAGAGGCTGCCTGGGCAAGCTGGGCGCACAGGTCCTGCGGGAGGGCCGGCGGCACGACAAGCATGAACGCCAGATTCAGCAACCAAGGCCCGCACGAGGCCAATCACGGAGACAAAGATGAAACTGAAGACAACGTTGACGGCCCTGGCGCTTGGCTTGGCCAGCGTCGGCGCTTTCGCCCAGGTCGTGGGCGTGAGCTGGTCCAACTTCCAGGAAGAGCGTTGGAAGACCGACGAGAAGGCCATCAAAGACCAACTGGCCAAGCTGGGTGCAAGCTACATCAGCGCGGATGCGGGCGGATCGCCGGAAAAGCAGCTCTCCGACGTGGATTCGCTGATCGCCAAAGGCGCCAAGGTGCTGATCGTGCTGGCGATGGACAAGGACGCGATCCTGCCGGCCGTCAACAAGGCCGCGCAGCAGAAGATCCCGGTGGTGGCGTATGACCGCCTGATCGAGGCGGCCGGGGTGTTCTACATCACCTTCGACAACGTCGAGGTGGGCCGCATGCAGGCGCGCGCGGTGTTCGAAGCCAGGCCCAAGGGCAATTACGTGATGGTCAAGGGCTCGCCCACCGACCCGAACGCCAACTTTCTGCGCGCCGGGCAGCAGGAAGTGATCGAGGCGGCCATCACCAAGGGCGACATCAAGATCGTTGGCGAGGAATACACCGAAGGCTGGAAGCCCGAGGTGGCGCAAAAGAACATGGAGCAGATCATCACCAAGACCGGCGGCAAGATCGACGCCGTGGTGGCCTCCAACGACGGCACCGCCGGTGGCGTGGTGGCGGCGCTGACGGCCAAGGGCATCAAGGGCATTCCGGTGTCGGGCCAGGACGGCGACCACGCCGCGCTCAACCGCGTGGCCCAGGGCTCGCAGACGGTGTCGGTCTGGAAGGATGCACGCGACCTGGGCCGCGATGCCGCATCGGCCGCTGTCTCCTTGGCCAAGGGCCAGAAGATTGCCGGCGCGCAGGCCTGGAACGGGGGTGAGAAGAAGGTGTCCTTGCAGGCGCAGTTCCTCAAGCCCGTGCCGATCACGGCGAAAAACCTGGACCTCGTGGTCAAGGCGGGCTGGATCAAGAAGAGCGACCTGTGCAAGGGCGTGGACGCCGCCAAGGGGCCCGAGGCGTGCAAATGATGGCGTTGCCTGCCTGACGGCTGAAGGCTCCCGGACCGTGAGCCGCCCTGGCTTGCGGTCCCTTTTTGTTTCTGGTGGAGTGCGCTTGTGAGTCCTGTTCCCAATGCCCTCAGGCAGTTGGCCATCGATTGGCGGCTGGTGCTGATGGGGGTGGTCCTGGTGGCCACGGCCATCGTGTTCAACATCCTCTCCGGCGGCCTGTTCCTGTCGCCCGAGAATCTCTACAACATTGCCCAGCAGACCGCGGTGGTCGGCATCGTGGCCACGGTGGTGGTGCTGGTCATCGTCGCACGCCACATCGACCTGTCGGTCGGCTCCGTCATGGGGTTTGTGGGTGTGCTGATCGCCACGCTGATGTACACCGCCGGCTGGCACTGGGTCGAGGCCTCCCTCGCCGGGCTGGCCGTCGCCATCGGCGTATCGCTTTACCAGGGTGCGCTCACGGCAATGCTGGGGGTGCCGTCTTTCGTGGTCACGCTGGGTGGGCTGATGTCGTTTCGCGGCGCGGCCTTTCTGGTGGCCGATGGCAAGACCCAACCGGTCAGCGACGCATTCTTTCAAAGGCTGGGCGGTGGCTTTGATGGCGCCATCGGCGTGCAGGCCAGCTGGTGGCTGGCGCTGGCGCTGGTCGTGGCCATGGGGGTCAAGACCTGGCTGCGGCGCCGGGCCAAGGCTGCGTATGGTGTGCCCAGCCCGCCGCTGTGGCTGGATGCCCTGGTGGCCGCCGTGCCAGCGTTGATTGCCGTGGTCTTTGTCGCCACGATGAACGCCTACCAGATCCCCACCAAGGACGCGCCCCAGGGCGTGCCGATCCCCGTGCTGATCTGGGGCGGCGTGGCCGTGGTGCTGTCGTTCATAGTGCGCCGCACACGTTTTGGCCGCTATGTGTTTGCCATGGGGGGCAACCCGGAGGCCGCCGCGCTGGTCGGTATTCCGGTGCGTCGCGTCACCCTGATGCTGTTTGCTCTGATGGGGGTTTTCATCACCATCGCGGCCATGGTCTCGATTGCACGGCTGAACGCGGGCACCAATTCACTGGGCACCGGCATGGAGCTGTTTGTGATCGCAGCGGCCGTGATCGGCGGCACGGCGCTCTCCGGCGGCAGTGGTTCCATTCTGGGATCGGTACTGGGCGCGCTCATCATGCAAAGCATCGACAGCGGCCTGTTGTTGCTGGACATCTCGATTGGCCTGCGCTACGTGATCATCGGCCAGGTCCTGATTGCCGCCGTGGTGTTCGACGTGGTCTATCGCCGCTTGACCGGAGACGCGGCATGAACGCGCCCCTGGTGGAAATGCGCCACATCGGCAAGTCGTTTGGCGGCGTGAAGGCGGTGGACGGTGTCAGCCTGAACCTGCACCCGGGCGAGGTGGTCGCCTTGCTGGGGCACAACGGTGCAGGCAAGTCCACGCTGATGAAGATGCTGGCGGGCGCCTACCCGATCGACAGCGGAGAGGTGCTGGTGCAGGGGCAGAAATCCCACATCCGTACGCCCGTCGATGCCCAGCGCCTCGGCATCGAATCGATCTACCAGACGCTGGCGCTGGCCGACAACCTGGACGCGGTGGCCAACCTGTTCCTGGGGCGTGAGCTGCTCACACCCTGGCGCACGCTGGACGACCACCGCATGGACGCCGAAGCGCGCAAGGTATTCGAGCGCCTGAATAAGAACTTTCGCAACGTGCGCACGCCGGTGCGGCGCCTGTCGGGCGGCCAGCGCCAGGTGGTGGCGATCTCGCGCGCCATCTACTTCAACGCACGCATCCTGATCATGGACGAGCCCACTGCCGCGCTCGGTCCTGAGGAAACCGCGATGGTGGGCAACCTGGTGCGCCAGCTCAAGGCCGAGGGCGTGGGTATCTTCCTGATCACCCACGACATGCCCGACGTGTTCGGGCTCAGCGACCGCCTGGCGGTGATGAAGAACGGGCGCCTGGTGGGCACCTACCGCACGGCCGAGGTTACCGAGGACGAGGTTCTGGGCATGATCATCGCCGGCAAACAACCCGAGGGAAAAGCGCAGGCCCACAGCCTTTGAAAACCGGCGCTCCGAAGACCACACCATGAAAACCACCGGCGACCAGCAACTTGTCAAACGCATCAACCGCAGCGTGCTCCTGCGGTTGCTGCGCCAGCGGGGCGGCCTGTCTCGCGCGCAACTGGCCAGCGAGAGCGGCCTGACCAAGTCGACCGTGAGCCTGCTGGTGCGCGAGTTGATCGAAGAGGGCTGGATCACCGAAACCAGCCTGGCGCCCGCGCAGGGCCTTGGCCGCCCCTCCACACCCTTGCAGCTGGACGGCAGCCGCCGCGCCATGCTGGGCGTGGAGATCGGGGTCGAGTCGCTGCGCGTGGTGGGTGTGTCGCTCACTGGCGAGGTACTGTGGTCTGCAGAGGAGCCCCTGGCCGACCGCGCGCCTGGAGCGGTGTGCGGCCAGGTTGCGGCCCTGGTGGTGCGCGCACATGGCGAGCTTGCGGCCAGGCCGGTGCTGGTCTCTGGCATGGGCATCGGTGTGCCCGGCGCGTTCGACGAGGCCACCGGCACCATCCGCTTCGCGCCCAACCTGGGCTGGCGCGATGTGGCCTTCCAGCCGCTGATGGCACGCGCCCTGGCCGAGGCTGGCTGCCCGTCGGTGGCAATGCACGTGCAAAACGAAGCCGACACCGCAGCGCTCAGCGAATACGAGTTTGCCGGCGGTGAGGCGACGGATTCGCTGATCTTCGTGACCTGCGGCGTGGGCGTGGGCGCTGGCATCGTGCTCAACGACCGTCTGTTCACCGGGCTGCAGGGCATGGCTGGCGAAATCGGCCACAGCATTTTGCAGATCGACGGACCGGCGTGCTCCTGCGGACGCAAGGGGTGTGCCGAAACCTTTCTTGGCGCCCGCGCTCTGGAGCGGCAGGCCGAGCCAGCGCGCGGCGGTGTCTACCTGGGCGTGGTGCTGCAAAACCTGTGGACCACCTTCAACCCGGGTGCACTGGTCGTCGGTGGACCGTCTTGCGAGCGCTATCCCGGCATCCTGCGCGTGGCCCGAGAAACGCTGGAGGGCTATGCGGCCAGCGCAGGCATGGCCGCGCCCAGGGTGCGCTCGGCCCGCTACGGGTTGCTGGCCTCGGCCGTCGGCGCAGCCGCACTGGTGCTGCACCACGAGCTTCGGCCCATGCATGCGCCTGCGGTCACCGCGCCACCGGACGAGTCCGAAGACCGGCAGGGCGAAGCAGCGCCCCAATTCCTTCACTGATTGATTGCAGCAACCCATGTACCTCGGCATCGACATTGGCACCTCCGAAGTCAAGGCCCTGCTGCTGGGGCCTGACCAGCGCGTGGTGGGCTCGGCGGGCGTGGCCCTCACGGTGTCGCGGCCCCACCCGGGCCACAGCGAGCAGGACCCCGCTGACTGGTGGGGCGCCACGCAGGCGGCCCTGGCCAGCCTGCAGGCGGCGCACCCGGGCGAGTATGCGGCGACGCAAGCCATCGGCCTTTCTGGCCAGATGCATGGCGCCGTGCTGCTGGATGCGCAAGACCGCGCACTGCGGCCCGCAATCCTCTGGAACGACACGCGCAGCGCCGCAGAGTGCAGCGAGATGATGCACGAGCTTGCGGCCCTGAGCGATCTGGGCGGCAGCCTGGCGATGCCGGGCTTCACCGCGCCCAAGCTGCGCTGGGTCGCGCGCCACGAGCCCGAGGTGTTCCGGCGCGTGGCCAAGGTGTTACTGCCCAAGGACCATGTGCGCCTGATGCTCACAGGGGAACACGCCAGCGACATGTCGGACGCCAGCGGCACGCTCTGGCTGGATGTGCAGCGCCGTGACTGGTCCGACCCACTTCTGGCGCTGACCGGCCTTGCGCGCCGGCACATGCCCCGGCTCGTCGAAGGCAGCGAGGTCAGCGGGCGGCTGCGGACCGAGGTCGCGCAGTCGCTGGGCCTGCCGCCTGGCACCGTGGTGGCGGGTGGTGCGGGCGACAACGCGGCCAGCGCCGTGGGCATGGGCGCGGTGCAGCCAGGCCAGGGCTTCCTGTCGCTGGGCACCAGCGGCGTGCTGTTCGTGGTCACGCCCACTTACCAGCCCAATGCCGCCAGCGCCACGCACGCTTTCTGCCATGCCGTGCCCGGTCGCTGGCACCAGATGAGTGTGATGCTCGCGGCGGCCAGCGCGCTGCAGTGGGTCGCCAAGCTGCTGGGTACGCCCCACGTCGCAGACGTGGCGGCACGCGCGGCGGCGCTGGATGCCGCGGGTCGAGAGGCCGCGCCGCTGTTCCTGCCGTACCTCAGCGGCGAGCGCACGCCCCACAACGACGCCGCTGTGCGGGGCAGCTTCCACGGCCTGGACTTCGATACCGATGCCGCGCGCCTGGGCTACGCGGTGATGGAAGGCGTGGGCTTTGGCTTGCGCGATGGCCTGGCCGCATTGAACGCCGCTGGCAGCGAGGTCACGCGCCTGTCGCTGGTGGGCGGTGGCGCCCGCAGCGCCTTCTGGGCCCAGATGCTGGCCAGCGCGCTTGGTGTGGAGATCGTCACCCACGGTGGTTCAGCCGTCGGCGGCGCCCTGGGCGCCGCCCGCCTGGGCGCCCTGAGCGCGGGGGCCCCGATGGCCTCTACCTGCCTGCCTCCCCCCGTGGACACCGTCTACCAGCCCGACCCGGGCGAGAGCGCGCTGCTGGCGCCTCGCCACGCCCTGTTCCGCAGCCTGTACCGCAGGCCCTGACGTCCTTAGCCGAGAAACCCATGAGCACCTATTTTTCCGACATTGCCCCCATCGCCTACGAAGGCCCTGAGTCTTCCAACCCGCTGGCCTTCAAGTGGTACGACAAAGACCGCCTGGTGCTGGGCAAGCGCATGGAGGAGCACCTGCGTTTTGCCGTCTGCTACTGGCACAGCTTCTGCTGGAACGGGTTCGACCCTTTCGGCTACGACGGCACCTTCGAGCGTCCTTGGCAGCGCACGGCCGACCCCATGGCCGCTGCGCGCATGAAGGCCGATGCGGCGTTTGACTTCTTTGTGCGCCTGGGCGCGCCGTACTACTGCTTTCACGACCGCGACGTGGCGCCCGAGGGCAGCACACCCCGCGAAAGCGTGAACCACCTGCACGAGATGGTCGATGTGCTGCAGGCCAAGCAGGCCGAGACGGGCATGAAGCTGCTGTGGGGAACGGCCAACCTGTTCAGCCACCGCCGCTTCATGTCCGGCGCCTCGACCAATCCCGACCCCGAAATCTTTGCCCTGGCTGCCCTGCAGGTGAAAGAGGCGATGGACGCGACGCTCAAGCTGGGCGGGGAGAACTATGTGCTGTGGGGTGGCCGCGAGGGCTATGAGACCCTGCTCAACACCCGCGTGGGCCACGAGCTGGACCAGATGGGCCGCTTCTTGAACATGGTGGTGGAGTACAAGCACAAGATCGGCTTCAAGGGCCCGATCCTGATCGAGCCCAAGCCGCGTGAACCCTCCAAGCACCAGTACGACTTTGACACCGCCACGGTCTATGGCTTCCTGGCCCGCTATGGGCTGGACAAGGAGATCAAGGTCAACATCGAGGCCAACCACGCCACGCTGTCGGGCCACAGCTTCGAGCACGAGATCGCCACCGCCATTGACCTGGGCATTTTCGGCTCGATCGACATGAACCGCGGCGACATGCAGTGCGGCTGGGACACCGACCAATTCCCCAACAACATCCCCGAGACGGCCCTGGCCCTGTACCTGATCCTTCAGGCCGGCGGTTTCACCACCGGGGGCCTGAACTTCGACGCCAAGGTGCGGCGACAGTCGCTGGACGCCGAGGACATGTTCCACGGCCACATCGGCGGCATGGATGTCTCGGCCCGGGCGCTGCTGATTGCCGAGAAAATGATCACCGACGGGCGCCTGGCCCGCCATGTCGATGCCCGCTACGCCGGCTGGGGTGATGCGTTTGGCCAGGACCTGCTGGCCGGCCGGCTGGGGCTGGACGAGGTGGCGGCCCGTGCGCTGCAGCGCAACCAGGACACGCGGCCGGTTTCCGGGCGGCAGGAGCTGCTCGAGAATCTGCTCAACAGCTATCTTTGACCCGCCGTTGTGAACGGGGAGTGCCCATGAAACCCGTGGTGTGGGGTGTTCTGAGTACGGCCAGGATCGGCATCCAGCATGTGATTCCCGCCATGCGGGCCAGCCCGCTGGTCGAGCTGCGCGCCATCGCTTCGCGCTCGCTGTCCGCTGCCGAGGAGGCCGCGCGATCGCTGGGCATTGCCCAGGCCTACGGTAGCTACGAGGAACTGCTGGCCGACCCGGCCATCGAGGCGATCTACAACCCCCTGCCCAACCACCTGCACGTGCCGCTGACCCTGCAGGCGGCGGCCGCTGGCAAGCATGTGCTGTGCGAGAAGCCGGTGGCGCTCAGCGCTGCAGAGGCCGAATTACTCCGGGCCGCCAGCCGCCGCGTGCACATCGAGGAGGCCTTCATGGTGCGCCACCACCCGCAGTGGCTGCGCGCCCGCGAACTGGTGCGCGCGGGGCGCATTGGCAAGCCGCAAGCGGTACAGGTGTTCTTCTCGTACTTCAACGACGATCCGGGCAACATCCGCAACCAGCCCGGCATCGGCGGTGGGGCGCTGTTCGACATTGGTTGCTATGCGGTTCTGGCGGGACGCTATCTGTTCGAGTGCGAGCCTTTGCGCGCCGTTTCGCTGGTAGACCGCGACCCGCAACTGGGGACCGACCGGCTCACCAGCGCACTGCTGGATTTTGGCTCCGGCAGGCAGGTGGCATTCACGGTCTCGACGCAGAGCGCCCGGTTTCAAAGGGTGCAGGTGGTGGGCACGCGCGGACGCATCGAACTTTTCATCCCCTTCAATGCGGTGCGGGGCGGCGAGATGCGCTTGGCGGTGGACGACGGCGGGCAGCTCGATGGCAGCGGCACCATCGTCGAAACCCTGCCGGCCTGCGACCAGTACCGGCTGCAGGTGGAGGCTTTTTCCCGCCGGGTACGCGACGCAGCGGGGCCGCAGCCCGATGGCCTTGATGACGCGGTGGCCCAGGCGCGGGTGATCGATGCCCTGTGGCTGTCCGAGCGCACGGGGCGCTGGGAGCCGGTAGCCTGAGGCGCATCGGCTGCAACGCCCGATAGGCCGGTGTTGCCGGGTTTTACCTCCGACCTGCGGGGGAGCACCCTGCGTCTATCGGTACTGCGGAATGTCCCGTCCCCTGCGCAAATGCCCGGTGGGCCGCGCGGGCCATCGGCACTCCGGCTTACTCCGGCTGAATCCCCGCCTCCTTGACCACCTTGCCCCACTTGGCCAGGTCCGACTTGATCAGCGCCGCATACTCCTGCGGCGTGCCGCCCTGGATCTCGATGCCGGCGGCCTCCAGCTTGCTGCGCACGTCGGGCAGCTTCAGCGCCGCGTTGATCTCGGCGTTGAGCTTGGCGACGAAGGCCTTGGGCGTGCCGGCCGGTGCGAGAAAGCCGCCGTTGGTGTTGGCGTCGTAGCCCTTGAGGCCCTGTTCGTCGGCCGTGGGCACGTCGGGCAGGGCGCTGGAGCGCTTGCGGGTGGACACGGCCACGGCGCGCACGTTGCCGCCCTTGACCTGCGGCAGGATGGCGCTGATGGTGTCGATGTACAGCGCAGTGCGCCCGGCCAGCAGGTCGGGGTGCGCGGCCGACGAGCCCTTGTAGGGCACCAGCAGCATCTGAGCGCCGCTGGCCATGCGGAACATCTCGGCGGCCATTTCCTGGGCGCTGCCCCGGCCCGAGGTGGCAACCTTGGCCTGGTCGGGGTTGGCCTTCATCCAGGCCACGAATTCGGGCAGCGTCTTCGCAGGGATCTGCGGGTAGATGGCGAAGACCAGTGGCACCTCGTGGGTGTAGACGATGGGCTCGAAGCTCTTTTCCGGGTCCCAGCCCAGGTTCTTGAACAGGTACTTGTTGATGTTGTGGCTGCCGCCCACGATGCCGATGGTGTAGCCGTCGGGCGCCGCCTTGGCCAGCACGTCGGTGCCCAGGTTGTTCGAGGCGCCGGGCCGGTTGTCGACGATGACCGCCTGGCCCAGGGACGTGGCCAGCTTGTCGCCGACCACGCGGGCAATGGTGTCGATGGCGCCGCCGGGCGGCGCGGGCACGATGATCTTGATGGCGCGCGTGGGGTAGGCGGCCGCCTGGGCAGATGCCAGTTGCGGCGCTGCGGCCAGCAGGGCCAGCACCGCCGTACGGGCCAGCGCCTTGATGCTTGTGGATGGGGTTTGCATGGTGTTTGTCTCCTTTGTGGTCTTGTGGAATCGGGTCGTCGCCAGGCCTCAGCCGCGCCCGACGAAGGGCATGGCGCTGGCCATGATGGTCATGTTCAGCACGTTGGCCGACAGCGGCAGCGCGGCGATGTGGCGCACCGCATCGGCCACATGGGTGGCGTCCATCATGGGCTCGGGCGCCACCGTGCCGTTGGCCTGCAGCACCCCCCGGGTCATGCGTTCGGACAGCTCGGTGAGCGCATTGCCGATGTCGATCTGGCTGGCCACGATGCCGAAGGGGCGGCCATCGAGCGCCAGCGCCTTGGTCAGGCCCGTCACCGCGTGCTTGCTCAGGGTGTAGGGGGCCGTGAAGGGGCGCGGCGTGTGCGCCGAGATCGAGCCGTTGTTGATGATGCGCCCGCCTTGCGGCACCTGGCGGCGCATGAGCCCGAAGGCCGCGCGTGCGCACAGGAACACGCCGCCCACGTTGGTGTTGAGCACACTCAGCCACTTCTCCAGCGGCAGCTCGTCCATGGGCACGGCCGGGGCGTTCACCCCGGCGTTGTTGAACAGCAGGTCCAGCCGGCCAAAGCGCTGCTCGATGGCGTCGAAGAGGGCCTGCACGCTGGCCGGGTCGGTCACGTCGGTGGGCACGGCCACAGCCGACTGGCCGCGCGCGGCGGCCTCGTCCGCCAGGGCCTGCAGTGGTTCGGCGCGGCGGCCCGCCAGCACCACAGTCCAGCCGTCGCCCAGCAGGCCGAGCGCGGTGGTGCGGCCAATGCCGCTGCCCGCCCCGGTGACCAGGGCGATGCGAGGGGGTGAAAGGGTGTTCATGCTCAAGGTCTGTCTCCGTCAAATGGGAGAAATCGCCGATGGGCCAGCGCCCACCGCCATGGAAAGTTCGCCGATGCCCTGCACGCCTGCGCGCACCGCATCGCCCGGTTGCAGCGGGCCTACCCCGGCCGGTGTGCCGGTGTAGACCAGGTCCCCAGGCGCGAGCGTGACGGAGCGCGACAGCATGGCCACCAGCTCCGGCACCGTCCACAGCAGGCCGGCCAGGTCCGCCCGCTGGCGGTCCTGGCCATTCACCGTGAGCCAGATGGCGCCTTGGCGGGGGTGGCCGCACACGGCGGCGGGAACGATGGGGGTGCAGGGGGCGGACTGGTCGAAGGCCTTGGCGGGCTCCCAGGGGCCACCCGCCTGCTTGGCCTGTTGCTGCAGGTCGCGCCGTGTCATGTCCAGCCCGGCGGCATAGCCCCAGATGTGCTCTGCCTCTACGCGCTCCGGGGCAAGGTCACGGCCGCCCCGGCCGATGGCAACCACCAGCTCGATCTCGTGGCAGAAGTCGCTGGTTTGCGCAGGGTAGGGCAGCACACCCTGGGCCGGCACCACGGCGCTGGCGGGCTTCATGAACCAGGCGGGCATGTGCGTGGGCCTGGTTTCATCGGGCGCCCAGCGGTAGTTGCGGCCGATGCAGAACACCCGGCCCACGGGGAAGAGGGAGCTGCTGCCTGCCACCGGCAGGGTGGTGGCAGCGGATGGGGGAAACGCGAAGTCCGGCATGGTGGCTCACTCGATGGTGATCTTGCGGCTGCGGATGATCTGCGCGTAGCGCGCCTTGTCGGCCGCTATCAGCTTGCCGAACTCCTGCGGCGAGGTGGCACGCGGCACGCCGCCCAGCCCGGCAAAGCGCGCCTTCACGGCTTCGTCCGCCAGCACGGCGCGCACGTCGGCCGCCACCTTGTCCACTACGTCCGGCGGGGTGCCGGCCGGTGCCAGCAGGCCGATCCACGAAATGGCGTTGAAACCAGGCAGTGCCCCCTCGCCCAGCGTGGGTACCTCGGGCAATGCGGGCAGGCGCTTGTCGCCGGTGACGGCCAGGGCGCGCAGCTTGCCGG
The DNA here is from genome assembly GCF_001428645.1 of Acidovorax sp. Root217. Classification (NCBI taxonomy): domain Bacteria; kingdom Pseudomonadati; phylum Pseudomonadota; class Betaproteobacteria; order Burkholderiales; family Comamonadaceae; genus Acidovorax; species Acidovorax sp. Root217. The sequence continues at coordinate 76,754 of NZ_LMIH01000015.1, read as the reverse complement.
CCTTGATGTGGCCCGAGGCTTCCAGCGCGGTCATGAACGACAGCTGCACGTGGCCCGCCAGCAGGTCGGCAATCGCAGGGCCGCCGCCCCGGTAGGGCACGTGCAGGATGAAGGTGCCCGTCTGGTCCTTGAACATCTCGGCCGCCAGGTGTGGCGCGCCGCCGGCCCCCGAACTGCTGTAGCTCAGCTTGCCCGGCTGCGCCTTCGCCAGGGCGATGAACTCTGCCGGTGTCTTTGCCGCCACGGCCGGGTTGACCATCATCGCCAGCGGCAACTCGGCCACCAGCGAGATGGGGGCGAAGGCCTTGTCCGCGTCGTAAGGCAGCTTGGCGTACAGCGAGGGGTTGATGGCCTGCGTGCCAATGTTGCCCAGGAGCAGGGTGTAGCCGTCGGCCCTGGACTTGGCCACGTAGTCGGCTCCGATCTGCCCGGCCGCGCCGCCCTTGTTCTCCACCACCACGGGCTGGCCCCAGCGCCGGGCCAATTGCTCGGCGATGACACGGCCTCCGGTGTCGGTGCCGCCCCCGGGCGGGAAGGGCACGACCAGGGTCACCGGGCGATTGGGAAAGCCTTGTGCGAGGGCCGGGCCCGCCAGGGCGGCGGTGCCAATAGCGATGGCCAGGGCGAATGCTGCGCGTCGTGTGGACGTCATGGTGTCTTGTCTCCGTTGTGGTTCTGAAATCGTGGGAAATGCCGCGGGGCCGTCGGAATCAGCTCATGTCGTCAAGCTCATTGCCGGCCGCTCGCCGGCCAGCGCCTGGGCCACGCTGTCCAGCACCATCTGGCCCATGGCCGCGCGCGTCTCCCAGGTGGCACTGGCGCGGTGGGCCTGCAGCACGGTGCGCTCGCTCTGGCGCAGCGCCAGGGGCACGCGCGGCTCGTCCACGAAGACGTCCAACCCGGCCCCTGCAATCCGACCCGCGGCCACGGCCTCGGCCAGGTCGTTCTCGTTGAGCAGGCGGCCGCGCGCCACGTTGACCAGGTAGCCGCGCGGGCCCAGTGCATCGAGCACGGCCGCATCGACGATGCCTTCGGCGCTGTCGGCCGCGGCGCACAGCACCAGCGCATCCGAGCCGCGGGCCAGGTCGAGCAGACCCGGCACGAAGCGGTGCGCCACATCGTCCATGGCGTAGAGGTCGGTGTAGGCGACGGGGCAGCCAAAGGCCGTGGCGCGCACCGCCACGGCGCGGCCCACGCGGCCCATGCCGACGATGCCCACGCGCATGCCGGAAAAGCGCCGTGCCAGTGGAATGGCGCTGGGCTGCGGAAAATGTTCCCACTGGCCGTCGCGCACGAAGCGGTCGCCGGTGCAGATGTTGCGGCAGGCCGCGATCAGAAGGCCGATGGCCAGGTCTGCCACGTCCTCGGTCAGCGCGCCCAGGGTGGCGGTGACGGGCAGGGCGCGGCCACGGCAGTAGGCCAGGTCCACCGCGTCGGTGCCCACGCCGTTCACGGCCACCACCTTCAGGGCGGGCAATTGCTCCAGCATGGCGTGCGAGATGCCCGTGTGCCCGCCGGTGATCACCGCGCCGATGCCAGCGCCGTGCGCTCGCAGCCAGGCCGCGCCGTCGGCCATCTCGAAGTATTTGTGCACCGTGTACAGCGAGGCGAGCGTGTCGTTCACCGACGGAATCAGGATGGGGTTGAGTTGCAGAACCTGGGGCTTTGTCATGTCGGTATGCGGAACAGGTTGGAATGGAGTGCATCGTAGTTTTGTGTTGATGCAGTGGTCAATCTTGACGTGTAAAATCAATGTATAGACTCAACAAACACGACCGCCATGGCTTCCTGGATTTCGATGACCGAGGCCTGCCAGCTCCTCGGCGTGCAACCGCAGACCATCTATGCCTACGTGAGCCGCGGCAAGCTCGAGGTCATGCCCGACCCTGCCGACACGCGCAAAAGCCTGTACCGCGCCGAGGACCTGAGCGGCCTGGCCCGGCGCAAGAAGGCCGGCAGCAAGCGCGAGACGCTGGCCACCAACACGCTGTTCGGGGCCGAGCCCAGCATCCCGACGGCGCTGTCGGCCTTCTTCCGCGAGCGCCCTCACTACCGGGGTGAAGACGCCATCGTGCTGGCGCGCACCGCCACGCTCGAAGACGCGGCCCAACTGCTGTGGGCGGCCGAGCAGGCAGTGGACTTCGCCTGCGATGCGCCGGCCGGCACCGCGGCGCCGGGGCGGGGCGCCGCGTTCACGGTGCTCGCCGGGCTGGCCGCCACGGGGCATTCCACCAGCGGGCGGCTCACGCGCGTTCTGCATGCCGAGGGCCAGGCCCTGGTGGGCCAACTGGCCAATGCCTTCGGTGCGCAGCCCGGCAAGGGCCCGCTGCACCTGCGGTTTGCCAAGGGCTGGAAGCAGCGCGCGCCCGTGGCCGAGCTGCTGCGCACGGCGCTGGTGCTGCTGGCCGACCACGAGCTCACGAGCTCGGCCTTTGCCACGCGCATCGCTGCGTCCACCGGGGCCTCGCTGCCGGCCTGCGTGCTGGCGGGGCTGAGCACCCTGTCGGGGCCCCTGCACGGCGATGCCTCGGGCCGCGTGCAGGCGTTGTTCAGCGAGGTGGAGCGGCTGGGCGAGGACAAGGTGCTGGCCCACTACCTTTCCACCGGCCTGCCGCTGGCCGGCTTCGGCCACCACATCTACCCCGATGGCGACCCGCGTGCGGCGGCCCTGCTCGCGATGTTCGAGCCGCCCGAGGTGATTGCGCGCTTCATCCACAAGGCGACCGAGTTGACCGGCCTGCAGCCCAACATCGACGTGGCCCTGGCCGCGCTGGTGGCCCACCATCGCCTGCCTGCCGACGCGGCGTTTGCCCTGTTCGCCACCGCGCGCAGCGTGGGGCTGCTGGCCCACAGCCTGGAGCAGCGCGGCGTGGCGCAGGTGATCCGCCCGCGCGGGCGTTATGTGGGGCGCATGCCGGTGGCGCCGCAGAACGCCCGCAAATAGGCAGGGTGTGAGCGCATGTATCGTCTGCTATGCAATGCATAGCTGCATCTCCATGCAGCACAAGCCGCGGCTGCTGCAAATGCCCGATGCATTCAGCGGGCCTTCCGCTTGGGAACGCAAGCCCCGGCGGCTATGATCAATTCATGATCAACCGCCTTCCCGGCCTGTCCCTGCCCGAGCGTGCCTGGAGCACGGTACGCCGCTGGGCCGTGGCGTGGTGGCGCATCCTGTACCTGGGGGCGGTGGTGCTGGTGCTGGTGCTCTCGCCGTCGAGCTACGGGCGCGCCACGCGCCGTTCGCTGGCGCGCCACCTGTACCTGGACACAGCACCGGTGCTGCTGGGTTTCACCGTGCTGGCCGCGCTGATCAGCCTGGTGCTCACGCGCATCGTGGTGGTCACGGCGCTCAGCTACGGGCTCTCGCGCTACGCCATGGAGATGGTGATCCGCGTGCTGGTGCTGGAGCTGATCCCGCTCACCGCCGCACTCTTCGTGGCCATGCGCGCCACCATCCCCAACGGCACGCAACTGGCCCTGCTGCGCCAGTCGGGCCGCTTCGACGAGCTGCGCGCCCAGGGGTCGGATCCGGTGCGCGTGGAGCTGCTGCCGCGCGTGGTGGCCGGGGTGTTCGCCAGCATCACCCTGGCCGCGCTCAGCTGCGTGGTGGCGCTGGTCATGGGCTACCTGGGCGTGTACGGCTTCAACCTGGCCGAGGCGGGGGGCTACACACGCATGTTCGGGCGCGTATTCACCCCCAGCGTGACCACCTTGTTCGCGCTCAAGACGCTGTTCTTCAGCCTCACCGTGGCGCTGATCCCCATGGCCGCCGGTTTGTACGACGCCGAGGGCCGGGACCAGCCCGACTCGGAGCTCGGTGGCCTGGCGCGCATGTTCGCGGTGCTGCTGCTGATCGAAGTGGCCTCGCTGATGGGCAACTACTACTGACCCACAACAACAACACACCCATGACCGACCGCACTCCACCTCCGGCACCGCCGCCGACCGAAGGCTCCACGCAGGAGATGCTGCGCCCCGTGGCCTACCTGGAGATCAAGGCCGCGGCACTGCTGATGTTCACGCTGGCGCTCATCGTCGGCTCGGGCCTGTTCCTCATGTATGCGCGCGGCGTGTTCGAGCCCACGCAGACCCTGGTGCTCACGGCCGACGATTCCGAGGGTGTGGTGGTGGGCATGGACATGACGTTCTCGGGCTTTCCCATTGGGCGGGTGCGCCGCATCGAGCTGGCCAACGAGGGCAATGCCCGCATCACCATCGAGGTGCCGAGCAAGGATGCGCACTGGCTGCGCAGCTCCAGCGTGTTCACCCTGGTGCGCGGCATCGTGGGCGGCACCAACATCCGCGCCTACAGCGGCATCCTCACCGACCCGCCGCTGGAGAATGGCGCGGTGCGCCCGGTGCTGCGCGGCGATGCCACGGCCGAGATCCCGCAGCTCATGGCCTCGGCGCGCGAGCTGCTGGGCAACCTGAACAACCTGACCGCGCAGGACGCGGCCCTGGGCAGCACCCTGAGCAACGTGCAGCAACTGACCGAGCGCCTGAACGGCCCGGGCGGCGTGCTCGGCGCCCTCATGGGCAGCGAGAGCGATGCCAAGAAGCTCGTGACCACGCTGGACCGCACCAACACCCTGCTGGCGCGCCTGGATACCCTGGCCACGCGCGCGGACCGCCAGGTCTTCGGCGCCGACGGCAACAAGGATGCGCTGGTGCCCGAACTGCGTGCCGCCGTCGGCCAGGTCAACGACCTGCTGGCCGACACCCGCACCAGCCTCAAGAAGGTGGACGCCGTGCTGGTCGAGGCCCAGGCCGTGGGCGCCAATGCCCGCGAGGCCACCAACGACCTGGGTGCCCTGCGCGCCGAGGTGGAAAGCAACCTGCGCAAGATCGACAGCCTGGTCACCGAGATCAACCGCAAATGGCCGTTTGCACGCGACCGGGAGATCAAGCTGCCATGACCCACAAGACCATGCCCATTGTGCGAAGTTTGTTTGCCGCTACCCTGATCGGCAGCTTGCTTGCCGGCTGCGCGAACAAGCCGCCCGAACCCGAGTGGGAGATGAACGCCCAGGGCTCGTCGCAGAAGGCGCTCGACGCCTACCTCTCGGGCAACGCCCGCGTCGAAAGACTCGAATGGGAGCGCGCCCGCGCCGAGGTGGCCCGCACCGCCCGCCCGGACCTGCTGGCCCGGCTGGAACTGCTGCGCTGCGCCGCCCAGGTGGCCAGCCTGGCGGTGGAGCCCTGCACCGCCTTCGAGGCGCTGCGCCAGGATGCTGCCGCACCCGAGCGCGCTTATGCCGATTACCTGGCCGGCAAGCCGCTGGCAGCGCCCGACGTGGCGCTGCTGCCCGCCGCCCAGCGCGCCGTGGCCGCGCCAGGATCGGGCGGGGCTGCGCTGGCCGCCATCGAAGACCCGCTCTCGCGCCTGGTGGCCGCCGGCGTGCTGCTGCAGGCCGGCCGGGCGGACCCGGCGGCCATCGCCACCGCGACCGACACCGCCTCCGCCCAGGGCTGGCGCCGCCCGCTCATGGCCTGGCTGCTGCTGCAGGTGCAGCGCGCCGAGGCGGCGGGGGACAAGGACGCGGCGGAGCGCCTGCGCCGGCGCGTGGCGGTGGTGGAGCAGGCGGGCGCCAGCAAGTAGGCTGCCGGGAGGGCCGCAGGGCCAAACCCTTCGGTTTGGCCGGGACGCACCGCTGGGGTACATTGCAGCCGTGCGAAGATTCCTTGCCATCTGCTTGCTGTTGCTGGGCAGTGCTTTCCTCACCCAGACGGTGTCGGCCAGCATGTCGGGCTACGACCATTGCTGCATTGCCGACTGCGGCAGTGCCGATGCCTGCGGTACTGCCGATGCCTGCGGCATGGCCGGCTGCCAGCCTTGTGGCACGCCGTTGATGGGCGCCCCGGATGCTCCATGGCACGGGGTTTCACGGGCCTCGATGCACGCCATCGGGGCCGGTCGGCAGTGGGTGTCCTGGGATGCCCCGGTGTGGAGGCCGCCCGATTGAGGTCTGGATGATTTCTTGTTTCCCGTTTTCTATCCAATCCATTCATTTCTCAATCAGGAATTTCCCAATGAAAAAACAACTCTTCAAATTCGGCGTGGCCGCTGTCTTGCTGTCGATGGCCGGCATGGCCATGGCCCAGTCGGGCTGCTGCACGGAACTGGCCGAATGCTGCCTGGAAATGCTGGGCTGCTGCGATTGATCGGCTGAACCCGGCTGAATGACGGCGGGCCGGTACCCCTGGGTGCCGGCCCGCCTCTTTTGGGGCCTACCTGAGCGAAAGCCGCAGCGCCAGCGCCGCCAGGGTGACCAGCAGCACGGGCAGGGTGATGACCGCCCCCACGCGAAAGTAATACCCCCAGCCAATGCGGATGCCCTTGCGCTGCAGCACATGCAGCCACAGCAGCGTGGCCAGCGAGCCAATGGGTGTGATCTTGGGCCCCAGGTCGCTGCCGATGACGTTGGCGTAAATCATCGCTTCCTTGACCACTCCGGTGGCGGCGGATGCGTCGATGGACAGCGCACCCACCAGCACGGTGGGCATGTTGTTCATCAGGGATGACAGAATCGCCGTCAGCACACCGGTCCCCATGGCAGCACCCCAGATGCCGTAGCCGGCAAAGGCGTTGAGCCACTGGCTGATGTACGCAGTCAGCCCCTGGTTGCGCAGCCCGTAGACCACCAGGTACATGCCCAGCGAGAAGACGACGATCTGCCAGGGCGCCTCGCGCAGCACCTTCTTTGTGCTGATCATGTGGCCCCGGCCCGCCACGGCCAGCAGCAGCACGGCGCCTGAGGCTGCGGTGGCGCTGACCGGCACGCCCAGCGGTTCCAGCCCGAAAAAGCCGACCAGCAGCAGCACCAGGACAACCCACCCCGTCTTGAAGGTGGCCGGGTCGCGGATGGCAGCGGCCGGCAGCTTGAGCTGGTCCTGGTTGTAGGTTGCCGGAATCTCCTTGCGAAAGTACAGCAGCAACACCGCCAGCGAGGCCGCCACCGAGGCGATGTTCACCGGCACCATGACCGAGGCGTATTCATTGAACCCGATGCGAAAGAAGTCGGCCGAGACGATGTTCACCAGGTTGGACACCACCAGCGGCAGGCTGGCCGCGTCAGCAATGAAGCCTGCCGCCATCACGAACGCCAGGGTGGCGCCGGGGCTGAACCCCAGGGCCACCAGCATGGCGATCACGATGGGGGTGAGGATCAGTGCCGCGCCGTCGTTGGCGAACACCGCCGCAACCGCCGCGCCCAGCAGCACGATGAGCGCGAACAGCATGCGGCCGCTGCCGCGCCCCCAGCGCGCCACGTGCAGGGCCGCCCACTCGAAGAAGCCCGCCTCGTCGAGCAGCAGGCTGACGATGATGATGGCGATGAAGGCGGCCGTGGCGTTCCACACGATCTGCCAGACCACCGCGATGTCGGACACCTGCACGACGCCGGTGAGCAGCGCCACGGCGGCGCCCGCGCTGGCGCTCCAGCCAATGCCCAGCCCGCGCGGCTGCCAGATGACCAGCGCGATGGTGGCGACGAATATCGACAGAGCCAGAAGCATCTGTTCCCTCTTTCTTGGTGGTGGTTTCGACGGATGCGGCCCGCAGCCGCTCGCGAGAGGGGGCAATGCAACGGGCGCTTGAATATTTCAATAATAGTTGTATTATTGATGCTATGCAAGCTTCCACCGACCACACCATCTTCCACAACCCGGCCTGTGGAACGTCGCGCAACGTGCTCGCGATGATCCGCCACGCCGGCATCGAGCCCACCGTCGTCGAATACCTCAAGACGCCGCCCAGCCGCGAAAAGCTCACCGAACTGATCGCCGCCATGGGCATCCCCGTGCGCGCGCTGCTGCGGCAAAAGGGCACCCCGCATGACGAGCTGGGCCTGCAAGACCCCGCGCTGTCCGATGGGCAACTGCTCGACGCCATGCTGGCCCACCCGATCCTCATCAACCGGCCCATCGTCGCCACGCCCGCCGGCACCCGCCTGTGCCGCCCCTCCGAGGCGGTGCTGGACCTGCTGCCCGCGCTGCCCGGCCCGTTCGCCAAGGAAGATGGCGAGCTGGTCATCGACGCGCAGGGCCGCAGGGTCGCTTGATTCCCTGGGCCTGTGCCGCCATCCAACCGCTCTTGTATAGTCAGTCCGTGCAAAAAACCGCCGCCACCGCCGTCTTCGAATCGCTGTCCTCCCCGGTGCGGCTCGACGTGTTCCGCCTGCTCGTGCGGCAGGGGCCCGGCGGCATGGTGGCCGGTGAGATCTCGGCGGCGCTGGACGTGCCGCCCACCAATCTGTCCTTTCACCTCAAGGGCATGACGCACGCCTCGCTGCTCACCGTGGAGCAGGAGGGCCGCTACCAGCGCTACCGGGCCAACCTGGCGCTGATGGTGGATCTGATCGGCTATCTGACCGAAGAGTGCTGCGCGGGCAATCCGGGCCTGTGTGCCGAATTGCCCGTCAAGGCTGGCTGCGCGCCAGCTTCGGTCGTTGGCAAGAAGCGCCCCAAGGCCACTGCTGCGGCCTGATAGGCCGATCCATTGTCTGTCGTTTCATGGTCATTATTTCAATATTTAATGAAATGTTGAAATTAAACGTTCAACCCGCCGCCGTCGCCACTTCCTGGAGTCTTTCCCCATGACTGAAAAAACCTACAACGTGCTCTTCATCTGCACGCAGAACTCTGCCCGTTCCATCCTGGCCGAGGCCTTGCTCAACCATTTCGGAGGAGGGCGCTTTCGGGGGCACTCGGCCGGCAGCTTTCCCAGCGGCACCGTCAACCCGCTGGCCCTGGCCACGCTGGAGCGGCTGCATGTGCCGTCCACAGGCGCGCGCAGCAAGAACTGGGACGAGTTTGCCCAGGCCGGCGCGCCCGAGATGGACTTCGTGTTCACCGTCTGCGACAACGCCGCCGGCGAGGTCTGCCCCGTCTGGCCGGGCCAGCCGATGAGCGCGCACTGGGGCGTGCCCGACCCCTCGGCCGCCGAGGGCACGCCCGAAGCGGTGGACAAGGCGTTCCGCGACACGGCGCTGATCCTCAAGCGGCGCATCGAGCTGCTGCTGGCGCTGCCTTTGGAGAAGCTCGACTCCCTGGCGATCAAGCGCCAGGTGCAGGACATCGGGCAGGCGTGAACCCCACCCGGGCCCCGTCACTTTTTCATTCCCTTCCACGACCATGACCACCCACATCCTCATCCTGTGCACGCACAACTCCGCGCGCAGCGTGCTGGCCGAAGGCATGCTCAACCACCTGGCCAAGGTCCGCGGCCTGGACGTGCAGGCCCACAGCGCCGGCAGCGCCCCGAGCGGCCGCATCAACCCCCTGGCGCTCGAAGCGCTGGCCAGTGCGGGCGTCAGGACGGACGCCTTTCGCAGCAAGAGCTGGGACGAGTTCACCGCCGCCGATGCACCGGTGATGCGCATCGTCATCACCGTCTGCGACAGTGCGGCCAGCGAGGTCTGCCCGTACTGGCCGGGCACCCCCATCCAGATGCACTGGGGCTACCCCGACCCCTCCAACGCCCAGGGCGGCGACGAGGCCAAACGCCAGGCCTTCGAGATCACCCGCCAGGCCATCGGCTACCGCATGCTGCAATTGCTGGAGCTGCCCCTGGCCGACCTGAGCGACGCCGACCTGCAGACCCAGCTGAACCGAATCGCACACAGCTGAGCAACCACCATTACCGCACCACGGCCTGCCCCATGCTTTATGACCTGCCCCACATCGACGCGCAACTGCTGCAGGTGCCCGACGCCGCGCGTTTGTCCGCACCGCTGGCGTCCACCCATCCCGCGCGCATCCTCATGCTCTACGGCTCCCTGCGCGAGCGCTCGTTCAGCCGCCTGGCCACCGAGGAGGGCGCGCGCATCCTCACGGCGCTGGGGGCCGAGGTGAAGATCTTCAACCCCGAGGGCCTGCCCCTGGCCGACGGCGCCCCGGACACGCACCCCAAGGTGGTGGAATTGCGCGCGCTGGCCGCCTGGTCCGAGGGCATGGTCTGGTGCTCGCCCGAACGCCATGGCGCCATGACCGGCATCCTCAAGACCCAGATCGACTGGATCCCGCTGGCCCAGGGGGCCGTGCGTCCCACACAGGGCAAGACCCTGGCGGTGATGCAGGTGTGCGGCGGCTCGCAGTCGTTCAACGCGGTCAACCAGATGCGCGTGCTCGGCCGCTGGATGCGCATGCTCACGATCCCCAACCAGTCCTCGGTGGCCAAGGCCTTCCAGGAGTTCGGCGACGACAACCGCATGAAGCCCTCGGCCTACTACGACCGCATCGTGGACGTGATGGAAGAACTCATGAAGTTCACCCTGCTCACGCGCGACGTGTCGCCGTACCTGGTGGACCGCTACAGCGAGCGCAAGGAGTCGGGTGAGGCGCTGATGCGCCGGGTGAACCAGGCATCGATCTGAGCCCTGTCCCGCAAGGGTCCGGCTCGCCCATGAAGTTGCTATTGACAACTAACTGTGCGGTGCTTAACCTGTTGCCATTTAGTTGCTGTACACACCCAAATGACCGCTGCCGATTCCGGAGCCCTGCTGCGCGAAGTGGCCCGCATGTACACCCGCGCCCAGCGCGTGGTGGCCGAGTGCAGCCACACCACCAACACGCAGTGCCACCTGCTGACCGAGCTGGGGCGCTCGGGCCCGTTGCCGTTGTCCGAACTGGGCGCGCGCGTGAGCCTGGAAAAGAGCTGGGTCTCGCGCGCGGTGGAGGCCATGGCCGCGCGCGGCCTGGTGACCAAGGAGCCCAACCCGGCGGATGCCCGCAGCTGGCTGGTCACGCTCACCGCCGAGGGGGAGGGCAGGGTCCGCGAACTGAACAGCACCCTGGACGCCCACGCGGCGCAGTTGCTCGGGTGCCTGAGCGAGCGCGACCGCGCCGCCGTCGAGAAGTCGCTGCAGTTGCTCATGAAGGCGCTGCGGCAAGACCAGGCCGTGCCTTGCTGCACCTTGCCGCGCCCGCCCAAGGACGCGGACCTTGCTGCTGAACAGCGCCGTGCTCTTTCTTCACCCCGTACCACCAGACGCTGACCCATGACCATCCGCATCGCCACCCCCGCCGACGCTGAAGCCATTGCCGCAATCTACGCGCCCATCGTGCAGCACACCAGCATCTCGTTCGAGCTGGAGGTGCCCACCGTGGAGCAGATGCGCGAGCGCATGGCCCAGACCCTGCAGACCTTGCCCTGGCTGGTCAGCGAAGACGCGCAGGGCCGGGTCAACGGCTATGTGTACGCCAGCAGGCACCGCGAGCGCTTGGCCTACCAGTGGTCCGTGGACACCACGGCCTACATCCGCGAGGACGCGCGGGGGCAGGGCATCGGCAAGAAGCTGTATGGCGAGCTCAAGCGCATCCTGGTCGGCCTCGGCTACTGCCAGGCATTTGCCGGCATTGCCTTGCCCAACCAGGCCAGCGTGGCGCTGCACGAGTCCGTGGGCTTCGAGGCGCTGGGCGTGTACCGCCAGGTCGGCTTCAAGCACGGGCAGTGGCACGACGTGGGCTGGTGGCAGTGCAGCCTGCAGTCGCCGGCGCAGCCCGCCGTCCCGCAGAAGTTCGATGCCCTGGCGTACCACACCGACGCGTTCCAGGCCTGACCACGAAAAGACCGACCATGCCCGTCTTCTTGTCCCGCCATCTCCTGGTTCTGGTCGCTGTGGCCAGTCTCGGTGCGTTCGCCGCCGTCCGCGCTGCCGGGGGCCCGCTGGAGCCGGTGGTGCTGCTCGCCTCGGTTTTGACGCTGCTGCTGGCCAGCGTGCTGGAGCGCTATTTCCCCTACCGGACCCGCTGGAACCAGCCGAACGGAGACCGCGCCACCGACTGGGCCAGCGCAGCCACCCTGGTCGCCGTGGTGGAGCCGCTGCTCAAGCTGCTGGGCACGCTGGCGCTGCTCGCGGTCTACGGGCACGGCGGGCCCGGCAATACAGGCAGCTCGGCGTGGTTGCAAAGCCTGCCCTTTGCACTACAGGTCCTTCTGGCAGCGCTCTTCATCGAGTTCGGCAAGTACTGGGCGCACCGGCTGCACCACAGGCTGGCGCCGCTGTGGTGGCTGCACGCGATGCACCACGGCAGCGAGCGCCTGTACGCGCTCAACAACCTGCGCTTCCATCCGCTCAACCACTCCCTCAACTTCGCACTGTCGATGCTGCCGGCCCTGCTGCTGGGCTTTTCGGCCGAGGCGATCCTGTGCTACCTCGCCATCTCCCAACCGGTGCTCATGCTGCAGCACGCCAACCTCGATCTGCGCAGCGGCTGGGCCAACTACGTGTTCAGTACCAATGAAGTACATCGCTGGCACCACTCCACCGAAAGCAGCGAGGGTGACTCCAACTTCGGCAGCGCCTTCGTGTTGTGGGACCAGGTCTTCGGCACCTTCCGCTACACGCCCGCAGGCAACGACCCGGCGAGGGTGGGCCTGTTTGCTGCCAGCGCGCTCTATCCGGCGCGTGCGGGCTACTGGGGCCAGTTGAAGTCGATGTTTCTGCCGGGGTGCTGCAGGGCGTGAAGACGGTCTCCCTGGCCCGCCTTGCTCCCCTCGCCGCGCGGATGACGTGCTCCCCATGGCGGTCCAGGTGCAGCCTCCGTTCTCCTGGTGCACCAGGCCACCTAGGTTCGCTGGCGCACAGAGGCAAGGCACCCATGGGCCTATCCTCCCTCCAGGCGTTCACACGGGAGTTGACCCAGATCAGCCCCCTTGCCTAGCGGGCGGAGCCCAATGGCGGTGCCATGTCGCCCCGTAGATGCTTGGCCGCCACTGCCCACGCGCTCCCATCCCTTTATCAGCACACTCCACCAAGGCCGCACCCATGCAAATCAAAGTTCTGGGACCGGGCTGCAGCAAATGCCACAGCACGGTCGGCACCATTGAACGGGCCGCACGGGATGCGGGGGTCGAGGTGGAGATCCTTCACATACAGGACATGGCAGAAATCCGGCGCGCCGGTGTCATGGCCACCCCCGCCGTCATGATCGACGGCCTGGTGGTGCACAGCGGCGGGGTTCCATCGCACCAGCAGGTGCAGGCCTGGCTGAAGCCCATGGGGTTTTTGAGCCATCCCACCCGGCACCTGTTCTTTACCGGCAAGGGTGGGGTTGGAAAGACATCGCTGTCCACGGCCGCTGCGCTGGCGCTGGCCGATGGTGGCAAGAAGGTGTTGCTGGTCAGCACCGATGCCGCGTCGAACCTGGACGAAATGCTCGGCATCGCGCTGCGCAACATCCCCACGCCGGTGCCCGGCGCGCCGCGGTTGTCGGTGCTGAACATCGACCCCGACACGGCGGCAGAGTCCTACCGCCAGCGCGTGCTGGTGCAGATGGGCACTGGCGCCAGCGATGCCGAGCGCGCGACGGTGCGCGAGCAGCTGTCGGGCGCCTGCACCACCGAGATCGCTTCGTTCGACGAGTTCGCCTCCCTGCTGTCGGGCGAGGGCGGGGCGTTCGAGCACATCGTATTCGACACCGCACCGACGGGGCACACCCTGCGGCTTCTGAGCCTGCCCAAGGCATGGAGTGGCTTTCTGGACGGCAATGACCGCGGGGCCTCGTGCCTGGGCCCGCACTCGGGCCTGAAGATGCAGGAGGCCCGCTTCAAGGCGGCCCTCGACGCCCTGAGCGACCCCGCCAGGACCACGGTGGTTCTGGTGGCCCGGCCGGACAAGGGCGCCATCGCCGAGGCGGCGCGCACCTGCGAGGAACTGCATGCGCTGGGGCTGAACAACCAGCGGCTCGTGGTCAACGGCGTGTTCCACGCCAGCGAGCGCACGGACGGGGTGGCCGCCGCCATCGAGAGCCTGGGGCAGCAGGCCCTGGCCGAAATGCCCGACGCCTTGCGCGCCTTGCCCCAGGACCAGGTACCGCTGCGCAGCTTCGACACGGTCGGCCTTCCCGCCTTGCGGGCGCTGCTGTCTACGGAAGTGCACCACGCTGCGCCCCGCCCGGCGCCGGCCATCGAGCGCACCGCCCCCCTGCCGGGTCTGTCCGCCCTGGCCGATGAACTGGCCGCTGCCGGCCACGGGCTGATCATGGTGATGGGCAAGGGCGGCGTGGGCAAGACCACCGTGGCCGCCGCCCTGGCGCTGGGGCTGGTGCAGCGCGGCAAGACCGTGCACCTGAGCACCACCGATCCGGCCGCCCACCTGCAGGGCACGCTCGATGGCCAGGTGCCGGGCCTGCGCGTCGACCGGATCGACCCCAAGGTCGAGACGCAGCGCTACGTGGACAAGATCATGGCCGCCAAATCACCCGGTCTGGACGCCCAGGAACAGGCGCTGCTGCTGGAAGACCTGCGCTCGCCGTGCACCGAAGAGGTCGCTGTCTTCCACGCCTTCTCGCGCATCGTCAGCGAGGCGCGCAGCGCCTTCGTCGTGCTGGACACCGCGCCCACCGGGCATTCCCTGCTGCTGATGGATGCCACGGGCGCCTACCACCGCCAGATGGTGCGCGAGTTCGAAGGGCATGGCGCGGGCCGGCTCGTCACGCCCTTGATGCGGCTGCAGGACGCGGCATACACCAGGATCATCCTGGTGGCCCTGCCCGAGGTCACGCCGGTGTCGCAGGCCGCAGCGCTGCAGGAGGACCTTCGGCGCGCCGGCATCGAGCCCTATGCATGGGTGCTCAACAAGAGCGTTCTGGCGGCGGGCACGCGCGACCCTCTGCTTGCGGCCCGACTCGATGGCGAGCGCAGGCAGATGGCACGCATGGCCGACGGCCTGGCCCAGCGCACCTTCACCATTCCCTGGCTGACCCGTGCGCCGGTGGGCATTGCCGAACTGTCCAGACTGGTCGTTTCGGCTTTGCCTGTTCAGCACCCTTGACATGGTTGATCCAAAGATCGATCATTCGTAAAAATACGAATGAGAAGAGCCGCCCATGTCCTGCTGCCCTGGTGAAGAAGTGGACGTCCTGGTCCTGCTCGATGATGACCGCACGGCCGAGCTGGCCATGCTGCTGAAGGCGCTGGCCCACCCGGCCCGCATCCAGCTGCTGCGCCACCTGTCGAGCTATGGCCAGTGCTACTTCGGCAGCCTGGCCGATGTGGTGGGCTTGGCGCCGTCCACCACTTCACAGCACGTGAAGGTGCTCAAGGAGGCGGGGTTGATCCTGGGCTCCGCCGAGGAACAGCGCACCTGCTACTGCATCAACCCTGCGCGGCTCGCCGAGCTCAAGCAACTGGTCCAGTCCCTTTGAGGAGGCCGAGGCCTCTTCTTTTTGTCATGAGTGTTCGTTAATCTACGAAATACGAAGAAGATTTCCATGGCTGATTCCATATCCCGCTCTTCATTCACGGTGGCCGTGATCGGTGCCGGCCCCATCGGGCTGGCCGCCGCCGCCCACCTCGTCGGGCGCGGCCTTGCGGTGGAGGTCTTCGAGGCTGGAGCCGGCGTCGCCGACCATCTGCAGTCGTATGGCCATGTGCGCCTGTTCTCGCCCTGGCGCTACAACGTGGACACGGCGGCGCGTGCGCTGCTGGAAAGCACCGGCTGGGCCATGCCCGATCTCGATGGCCTGCCCACGGCCGGCGAATTGGTGGAGCGCTATCTGGGGCCGCTGGCGGCGCACAGGGCGCTTGCGCCGCACATCCATTTCGGCTATCAGGTGCTGGGCATTTCGCGCGCGGGCTTCGACAAGGTCAAGACGGCCGGACGGGAACATGCGGACTTCGTGCTGGTGGTGCAGGCTGCCGAGGGGGTAAAAGAGATCCGGGCCCATGCCGTGATCGACGCGTCGGGCACCTGGGGCCAGCCCAATCCCATGGGCATCCATGGCTTTGCGGCCCTGGGCGAGCGCGCTGCCGGGCCGCACATTGCCTATGGCATGCCGGACATCCTCGGGGCTGCCCGTGGGCGGTATGCAGGTCGCTCGGTGATGGTGGTGGGTGCGGGCCATTCCGCTGCCGGCAACCTGCTGGCGCTGGCCGCATTGGCACAGGAAGATCCTGGCACCCGTGTGCACTGGGCGGTGCGGGGCAAGGACCTGCGCAAGGTCTTCGGCGGCGGCAGTGCGGACGGGCTGCCGGCGCGCGGCGCCCTGGGCACCCGGCTGCGAGATCTGGTCGAACAGCAGCGCATCGTCCTGCACCTGGGCTTTGGCGTGCAGGCCGTCGAGCTGCTCGCGGACCGCATGACCGTGCGCGCCATCGACCCGGTCCTGGCCCCCGTGGAGGGCGTCGACGAGATCATCGTGGCCGCGGGCTCGCGCCCTGATCTGTCGCTGGCGCGCGAACTGCGCACGCGCCTGGATCCCTGGATCGAGAGCACCGAGGCGCTGGCCGACCTGATCGACCCCAACCTGCACAGCTGCGGCACCGTGCGGCCCCACGGCCACAAGGAACTGGCCCACCCGGAGCCCGGCTTCTATGCCATTGGCGCCAAGAGCTACGGGCGTGCGCCCAACTTCCTGATGGCCACGGGCTATGAGCAGGCGCGCTCGGTGGTGGCCGCCATTGCCGGCGACTGGGTGGCGGCCAACCAGGTACAGCTCGACCTGCCGCAGACGGGCGTGTGCTCGGTGGACCTTGCCGAACCGCCAACGGGGCAGGTTTCGGCTGCCTCGGGTTGCTGCGGTGGCCCCGCAGTGCAGGACACATCGGCCTGCTGCGCGCTGGATGAGGCGCAGAAGGCCCAAGGCAGCGCGGGGTGTGGCTGTAGCTCGGCGGTGGCGCTCGCAGCGACCAAGGGCGCACCCTTGCCGCAGGTGGCGCCTGCCAGGGCGCCATGCTGCGGCTGATGTCCATCTTGGCCGTGGCATAAGAAAGAGGAAATCCATTGCAACGCCTTCAATCAGCAACCACCGTCGCCCGCTTGGGCACGGCCCAGACCCTGGCCTGGGCCTCGACCTACTACCTGCCGGCCATCCTGGCCTTGCCCATGGCACGGGAGCTTGGGGTGTCGGTGGCCATGGTGTTTGCGGCCTTCTCCTGCGCACTCGTCGTCTCTGCGCTCCTGGGGCCGTATGCGGGCCGCAGCATCGACCGCTGGGGTGGCCGGCCGGTGCTGATGGCCACGAGTGGCGTGTTTGCGCTCGGGCTGGTCGCTCTGGCCATGGCCCAGGGCCCGTGGAGCCTGTTTGCCGCCTGGGTGCTGCTCGGCATCGGCATGGGCAGCGGGCTGTACGAGGCCGCGTTTGCCGCACTGGTACACCTGCACGGCAAGAATGCGCGCAACTCGATCACCGGCATCACCTTGATCGCCGGCTTTGCCAGCACGGTAGGCTGGCCGCTGTCGATGTGGATGGAGTCGCAATGGGGCTGGCGCGGTGCCTGCTGGGCATGGGCTGCACTGCACCTGGTGGTGGGGCTACCCCTCAATGCATGGACGCCGCGCAGGGCGGTGGCCGAGGCAGCCCCCGTGGGCACGGCAGCCGGCGTCGCAGCGCCTGTTGCCGATGCGGCGCCTGCCCACGCCCGGCGCGCCACGGTGTTGCTGGCCTTTGTCTTTGCCGCCACCTGGTTCACCAGCACTGCCATGGCGGCGCACCTGCCGCGCCTGCTGCAGGAGGGCGGCGCCACGCTGGCCACCGCCGTGGCCGTGGGTGCACTGGTGGGGCCGGCGCAGGTGGCGGGGCGCCTGCTGGAGTTCGGCCTGCTGCGCCATGTGCACCCGCTGCTGTCCGCGCGCCTGGCAGCGCTCATGCACCCGCTGGGCGCCGGGCTGCTGGCCGTGGCCGGCGCACCGGTGGCAGTGGTGTTCGCGCTGTTCCATGGCGCAGGCAACGGCATCCTGACGATTGCCAAGGGCACGCTGCCGCTGGTGCTGTTCGGCCCGGCGGGCTATGGGCACCGGCAGGGGGTGCTCATGGTGCCGGCGCGCATCGCGCAGGCGGCGTCCCCATGGCTGTTCGGCCTGTGCCTGGACCGGCTGGGGGCCGGTGCGCTGTGGGTGTCTGCCGGGCTGGGTGTCGCGGCCTTTCTGGCGCTGCTGGCGGTGGCATCACCGGCCGGTGCGCCGACAATGAGCATGCACAAAGCTCGCAAGGGATGAAGGAAGCCCTCGGGATCGAGGCGGCACGGCATGATGGTGTGGCTCTTCGCACCGTGTTCTGATGAGATGCCATTGGCCGCCGCGCTTCATCCTCGCGGGGCCGGGGCCTGACAGGGCAAGCTCAGCGCAGGCGCGCTTCGAGCTGCGTTTCGATGTGCTCGCGTTCTGTGTTGAACTGCAGGGCGGTGATTTCGCTGGACTCGTATTTGCGCGCGGTGGAGAGCAGCAGCACGGTGTTCTCCAGCCGCGTGTCCTGCTGCATGGAGGGGGGCAGGGCGGTCAGCCGGTCGAAGCTCTGCTTGTAGAACTCGCTCCACATCAGCGCGCCGGCCTGGGCTTGCGCCTTGGCCTTGTCGTGCCAGCGGGCAAATTCGTCGAGAGAGCCTTCGCGGGGGCTGGAGCAGCCTGCCAGCAGGGCCGACAGGGAGACCGCCAGGGCGGCAACCAGAACGGCAGGGCTCTTGCCATCAGGGGTCAGGAAACGTGGGTTCACGGTATTCCTCCTACGGGTGTGCAGCGCCGGAAAGTCCGGTGTGCGCGCCAGATGGTACTCTCGTGCTCCTCTTTTTGCCAGCAGGCTCCGCACCGGCGTTGCGTTGGCGCCCTATTTGGGGGTTATTTGCGCGTGCCGGACGCGCGATAGGGCCAGAAAGGCCCATCACGAAGGCTGTTGGACACAAAGGGGGGAGGGAAAGCCTGCGGCGAATGCGCAGGCAGGGGATCAGCAAATCGCCGGGAAGACCAGGGCACTCGCAGGGCTCCCGTCCGCACGGTGCGCGCAAACTTACTCGGGGAATCCTTGCGTGAGGATCTGCTCCACACCGCCGGGCAGGCGGACCATGGAGTCCACCGACTGCACCGTGATGTCGGGCATCAGGACGGTTGCCGCCGCCAGGAAGGCCAGCACGACGGTCACCACAAACGCGGCAACGGCACGCGCGCGGGGAGGCAGGTGATGGAACTTCATGGCACTACTCCTGTTGGGTAAAAACAATCCTGGGCAGGGGCCTCAATGACCCCCGAATCAGCCTCAATGGCCGATGGGTAGATTTCAGCAAAGTGTCCGAGTTCCGCGTGTAAGACAACAGCGATAAATGGGCTTCGTGACCGCTGTTACGGGTGGTTGCGTGTGAGCGCGCAGACCACCAGCGGGGCGCGACTACGAGGCGTGTTGTCACCCACCGTAAAAGCCTGCAGCAGGCCATGCGCAGCGTGTGTTGCAGATGCTTGCAAATCGTGCTCTGCCACGCCTCCACGGCGATGCAAGGCAGCCCTGAATGGCCGCCGATGCGCCGCTATGTAACGCCATGCTTCATGCGAGCTTGAACGCGACGGCAAAGCGGCAAAAGGGTGAAAAGAAAGCGTGCCACGCGCAGCGCGTGCAGGCACGCAGCGTGGCACCGGTGTTCGCCAGAAAGGGGGTGGCGACGGCACCTTCTCTGGTCAGCGGACAGCTGGTACAGCTGCGGCCTGCCAGGTCAGCAGTGGATGCGGGGGTTGATGATGATCGCGGGGAAAAAAAGCATGGCTGCCGGGTTACGGGTGGCTAGCAAAAAAAGACCCTTCGAGACCGAGGTCCCGGGAGTCTCCCCACGATGAAACCTATTTCGTCAGAATCAGCTTTCCGAGCTTGGTGGTCTTGAGCTGGTAGACCGAACCGTTGTGCAGGATGTTCACGACCTTGGCCGTGCCCAGCATGGTGGCGCTGTTGATGCTGCGCAGAAAACCTGCGGCAGTCGACTCGGCCGGCGCCTGCGCCAGAGCATCATCGGCAACTGCCGACGCGCGTGGCGCCGCGGGGCGCTGCAGTCGAAGGACGGGGCGAGGCATGGCAAGTGTCGACATGGTGTGCAGGAATCGGTTGGTTGGTGGACTGGGTGCTGTCTCTGCGGTATGGATGAAGTATAGGGCAACAAATGAGAATGTGTCTCATTATCCTTTGAAACAATAGGTAATTCTGCGAAGGCGGCGCGGGGGGCGCGCGGATGCATTGAAGGGGTTACGCGGATGCCTTGCGCAACGCCCCCAGACCATAGGCTTCGCTGAACTGCTGCGCGGACATGGGCCGGGCGAAGAGATAGCCCTGGGCCTCGCCGCATCGCTCGCTGTGCAGGCGCTCGCGTTGGGCCTCGGTCTCCACGCCTTCGGCAATGGTCTTGAGGTCGAAGCTGCGCGCCATGTCCAGGATGGCGCGCACCACTGAGGCTTCGCGCCGCGAGCCCAGCATGCCCTGCACGAAGCTGCGGTCTATCTTGATGCGCGTGAGCGGGTAGCTGGTGAGCAGGCTCAGCGACGCATAGCCGGTGCCGAAGTCGTCGAAGGCGATGCCCACGCCCTGGTCGCGCAGGCGGCGCAGCATGCCGGGCACCACGTCGTCGTGGTCGAGCACGATGTTCTCGGTGATCTCCAGCTCCAGCGCATCGGGTGGCAGGCCATGGCGCGCCAGGGTGGCCATGACCTCGGTGGCCAGGTCGCCCACGCGGAACTGCACGCCAAACAGGTTCACGCCCATGCGCAGGGTGGGCGCGCCGTTGCGCCGCCAGTAGGCCGCCTGCGCGCAGGCCTCGTCCAGGATCCATGAGCCCACGATGGCGGCAAGGGGGCCACCCTCCAGCGCGGGCAGAAAGGCGGCCGGCGCCAGCAGGCCACGCTGCGGGTGCTGCCAGCGAATCAGCGCTTCGGCACCCGAGAGCGAGCCATCTTCCAGGTGCACCTGGGGCTGGTAGAACAGCACCAGCTCGCCCTTGTCCACCGCGCGGTTCAGCTCCATGCCATACAGGCGCCGGGCCACCGCCGCCATGCGCAGGGCAGGCACAAAGACGGAGCTGCGCCCGCGCCCCTCGGTCTTGGCCTGCGACAAGGCCAGATCGGCATTGCCCACCAGCTCCAGCGCCTCGTGGGCCTGCAGGGGCGCGACGGAAACCCCGCAACTGGCGCCCACGCGCACCTCATGCCCGCCGATGGCAATGGGCTGGTGGATGGCGCTGACGGCACGCTGGGCAAACTGGTTGGCGGCATCGGCATCGCCCACGCCGGGCAACAGCAGGGCGAATTCGTCACCTCCCAGCCGCGCAGCGATGGGCCCCCGGCTCTGGTGGGCCTCGAACAGCGCGTGGCCTGCCAGCCGGGCCAGCCGCTGCGCCACCTCCCGCAGGATGCCATCGCCCACGGCGTGACCCAGCGTGTCGTTCACATCCCTGAAACCGTCAAGGTCCAGCATCAGCACGGCGGCAGCGGCATCCGGCAAAGGGCTGAGCAGAGCCTCCTGCACGCGGCGGTAAAAGCAGGCGCGGTTGGCCAGGCCGGTCAGCGGGTCGCTGCTGGCCTGGCGGCGCAGGTCGTCCTCTTCGCGCCGCTGCGCCGTGAGGTCCTTGAGCACCGCCTCGAAGCGCAGGCGCCCGTTGTGGCGCCAGATGAACAGCGCAATCCCCAGCATGAAATGCGTAAAGTCCTTGCGCCGCCCGCACACTTCGGTGGGGATCTGCAGGTCCTGCATCGAGGCCGCCGCTACCGCGCGCGCAATCCCTTCGCGCAGGGTGGCATGCTCCTGCTCGGCCAGCAGCAGATCCAGCGGCTGGCCCACGCATTCGGCCGGGTGGTAGCCGTGCAGCGCGGCGGCGGCGGTGTTGATCGCCACCACGCGCCGCTGCTCGTCGAACCAGACCACCGGCGTGGTGGAGTTGCCCGCGTACTCGTCGAACGAGGGCCGCGTGCGCTCGGACGAGGTCTCGATGCGGTGCAGCTCCAGCCGGTCAGAGGCCATGCGCGCCAGCTCGCGCAGGCGCTCTTGGTCTTCCGGGCCGAAATCGTCGTGCGGGCGGTCATCGAGCACGCACAGCGCGCCCATGGCGTGGCCTTCGGGCGAGAGCAGGGGCACGCCGGCATAAAAGCGCACGTTGGATGGCCCGGTGACCAGGGGGTTGTCGTGAAAGCGCTCGTCCTGCAGCGTGTCGGGCACCACCATCACCCCGCCTTGCGCAATGGCATGGGCGCAGAAGGAGACGTCGCGGCCCATGTCGAGTTCGCCGACGCCAACACTGGCAGCAAAAAACACGTGGTCGCTGCCGACCATGTTCACGGCCGACACGGGCATGCCGAACATGCGCGCTGCAATGCGCACCACCGGGTCCAGGCTGGGCAGCGCTTGCTCGCCTTCAAGGCCATGGTCTGCCAAGGCCTGCAGCCGCGCCTCCTCGCTCTGCAGGGTAGGGGGGCACTTCATGTGAGCCTCCAGGTAGGGTGGCCAAGTCTCCGCCCCCGAAGACGCATGCCACGTCCCCAAAATAACCGCTTGTCGTGGGCCGCGCTGTAAGACGGCGCTGACAGAACCGGCCGGTTCCGGGAAAGGTAGTGATCTGCCTGAACTTCTACCACGGGCCGTCCAAAACGCCGCCATGTTTATTGCCACGCAGGGTTGCGGTGGCTTACGAGTTCCACGCCGATATCACGAACCGCAATTGCCCGCGCACGCCGGGGTGTGCCGGCTTTTGCGTGCCCCGGCCGTCCACCGTGTAGCTGTCGAACGGGATCACCACTTCCACGCGGCCGTCGCCCAGCGGCTGCACATCGAGCACCGTCTGTGCCTGCACCATGCCCGTGCCCTGCCAGGAATACTTCACCTTCCAGGGCGTGGCGTCGTTGGGCGGGGGCTCCATCTCCAGGATCAGCGCGTTGCGAAACAGGTAGCCGCCCTCGTAGTGCTCGTTGATCCACAGGCGCTTCTCGATCTCGTAGTCGGGCGCGCGCACGCCGAACTCCAGCCCGTAGGCCAGCGAGCGGCGGCGCGGGTTCACGCGTGCGCTGTTGGCGAGGAACACGCTGGACAGGTAGTGGTGGTTGTCGCTCTGCCAATTGGCGTGGGCCATGCAGGCCACCGAGTCCTCCTCGGCCGTGCGCCGGGTCAGGTACCACAGCTTGCCGCGCGGCGAGGCGCGCAGCTCCATCTGGTAGAGCGCGTTGACCTTGTGGCCTGCGTCCACCTGGGCCTGCACGGGCGTGGGCAGGCGGATCTCGTCGATGTCCGCCCACAGGTCCACCCGCACGTCGCCAAACAGAAAGCGCGCCAGGTTCTGAAACGCCTCTTCGCTGTTCACGATGCCGTAGAAGCCCGAGTGCGCGCGGTAGGCAAACGCCTTGGCGCAGGGCTCGCCCACGCTGTCGTCGGCGTTCAGGCCGTGCAGCGTGGCGTTCTCGATGCGCACCAGCCCGTCGCTGCCGTTGCCCACGAAGGTGCGCGACAGACCCGCCGCCGTCTCGTAGTCCAGCCGGTTGGTGCCCACCATGCAGAAGACGCGGCGCGACGGAAACAGCGCTTCGGGCAGCAGGTCCACGCGCTGGTGCGTGGAATACGCGGACGCCAGGTCCAGGTACTGCACCATGCGCTTGCCGCGGTTGAAGTTGCTGATGTCCATGGCAGAGAGCCAGGCCGGCGCGTTGATGCCCGCCACATCGATGCCGTTGTGCGGCGTGGCGTAGGTGAAGAACTTGTCCACCTGGGGCCGCATGCCTTCAGGGTCCAGCGCCGGGTTCTGCAGCATGGCGCGGCACACCAGCCCGCCCATGGAGTGCGCCACCAGGTAGCAGCGAAAGTCCGCAGGCGCCACCGCGTTCGCGGCATTGGCGCAGACCAGGTCGCGCACTCGGGCCAAAAGCCGGCTCAGCTCCTTCGCAAAGTCCTCGATGCCTGGCGTGTTGCCGTCGCCCAGCAGGGTCGAGGCGCTGTCGTAGTAGCGAAAGATGATGATGCTCTGCCCCGTCAGCACATTGCCCGTGGGCTTGCCGTCGGCCGTGGTTTCCCACTCGGGGTCCACGATGTCGTAGCCGTCCTCGTACACGTCGGTGTAGCCGTGGTCCGACGCCAGCCGCACCAGCGGCGACTCGAACACGTGCTTGCGCGGCTTGCTGCGCCTGTCGGGCACGGCCCGGTGCACGGTCGACCCTGCGTTGAACCCGCAGAACGGGTCGGCCGTGGTCTGGTCGATCTCGCCCTGCGTCATGGCGTAGCCACGCACATAGATGATGGGAAAGTAGGGGGCCTTGAAGGTGGCTGCAGGCATGTTGGTTGCGCTCCCGGTGGTGCAGCCGCTGCGGGCGGTGGCTCGGGGCGGGGGGCTGCAAGTGCGCGATGGTCTGGGGGCGCGCTCGGGGCGTCAAGTGAAATAGTGGTGCAGAACGTGTCGCCAGAGCCGTGCAATTCAAAACTAGCCAAGCACCCCCTGTTTCGAATAATGCGAGCAACACCCAACAAACGGGAGGGAACCACCATGGCAGCACGGCGCAAGAAAACCAGCCCCCTGGAGGACATGATGGACCTCGTCGCCCTGTTGCCCTGGTGGGCTGGCGTGGGGCTGGCGGTGGTGTTCTACCTTGTGCTCAGCCCACTGGCCGCGTCGTTCAGCCAGCCGGCGCCGGTCAAGCCCGGCCAGATCGGAGCGATGGTGCAGGGCGCGCTGCTCGGCGGCCTGGCCATGGTGGGCCAGTACGTGGCGCCCATGGTCTGCCTGGCAGGGGCGGCTCTGTCTGGCTGGCGGCGCCGGCTGCGCCGGGCCCTGGTGGACGAGGTGGCGCAGGCCCCCGCAGCCAGCACCATCGACGGCATGTCCTGGCCCGAGTTCGAGATGCTGGTGGGCGAGGCCTACCGGCTGCAGGGTTTTCAGGTGACCGAGACGGGCGGTGGTGGGCCCGACGGCGGGGTGGACCTGGTGCTGACCCGGGGCGGTGAGAAGTTCTTCGTGCAGTGCAAGCACTGGAAGGCCTTCAAGGTGGGCGTGGAGACGGTGCGCGAACTCTACGGCGTGATGGCCGCGCGGGGCGCCACGGGCGGCTTCGTGGTGACATCGGGGCGCTTCACCAACGACGCGAGGCTCTTCACCCAGGGGCGCAACCTGCAACTGGTAGACGGGCCGCGCCTGCTGGCCATGCTCCAGCAGGCGCAGCAATCCCGGTCGGCGGTGGCGGCGGTCATCGCTGTCCATGGCGGGGTGCACCACGAACCGCCGGCACCCCCATCCGTGCCATCGGGGCAGGCCGCCGCAGTCGCCCCGGCCGATGCCCCTGCGAGCGCCCAGCCAGGCTGCCCCAAGTGCGGCTGCGGAATGGTTCGCCGCATCGCGCGCACCGGCAACAACGCGGGGAACTCATTCTGGGGCTGCTCCACCTTCCCGGCGTGCCGCGGGGTGCGGCAGGTGGACTAAGACTGGCCCGAGCGGTCCGGCTGGGCCGGTGCTGAAATGTCGGACAGGGACGCGGCCACGTCCAGCGCCTCACCGCGTTCCTTCACCGCCACGTCGCCCAGCGACAGAATGCCCACCAGGCGCTGGTCGCCGTCCAGCACCGGCAGGCGGCGGATCTGTGTGCGCGACATCTGCTGCAGCGCGTCATCGATCGATTCGCCCTCGCGGGTCGATTGCACGTCGGTGCTCATCACGTCCTTGAGCTGCGTGGTCCCGGCATTGCGGTCCTGCGCCACCGAGCGCAGCACGATGTCGCGGTCGGTCACCATGCCCACCAGCCTGTCGCCTTCACAGACGGGGATGGCTCCCACGTTGAGCTCTTGCATGGCCTGGGCTGCCAGCAGCACGCTGTCGGTAGGCGCCAGGCTGCGCACGCCACGGGTCATCACTTCGGATACGGTTGTCATGGTGGTTTTCCTTGAGGGCAAAGGGTCCAATCTATGCCGGCGCTCCGGTGGCGTATGTAGGAGCACAAGCTTTTCTTCCGCGCCCTGCAAGGCTGCTGCACGAACCCTGCGAGGGCGCATACAGGTTCTTCGCCGGGTGGGGGCTGGCGCGCATCCGTCCTCGCAGGCCGAACAGGCTCTGGGGTTGCGCCAGGCGCCCCGGCCTACACGCAGGGGTCTTGTCCGCATGTACAAATGGCCCAGACTCAGCACCTGCCCGCCATGAACTTCTCCACCCTGTTCGACATCTCCAAAAAGACCGCCATGGCCTGGGTGGACGACTACGCCCCCAGCATGGGGGCCGCCATCTCGTACTACACGGCCTTCTCCATCGCGCCGCTGCTGGTCATCGTGATCGCCATTGCGGGCTACGTGTTTGGCGAGGAGGCCGTGCGCGGTGCGCTGCAGGGCCAGATATCGGGCCTGGTGGGCAGCGATGGCGCGGCCGCCATCCAGGGCCTGGTCAGCAGCGCGCGGGAGCCGACCGAGGGCCTGGTCGCCAGCGGCATCAGCATCGTCTTTCTGGTGATTGGTGCGACCACGGTGTTCGCCGAGATCCAGAGCGCGCTCGACCGCATCTGGCATGTGCCCGAGAAGGCCAAGCCCAGTGGCCTGTGGGGCCTGCTGCGGGCGCGCTTCCTGTCGTTCGGGCTGATCCTGGGGCTGGCCTTCCTGCTCATGGCATCGCTGGCTGTGAGCGCGGCGGTGGCGGCGCTGGGCACCTGGTTCTCGGCGCTGCTGCCGGGCTGGGAGATCGTGCTGCAGGTGCTCAACATGGCGCTTTCGGTGGTGGTGGAGACCTTGCTGTTCGCCATGATCTTCAAGCTCATGCCCTCCACGCGCATTGCCTGGAGCGACGTGTGGGTGGGCGCCGCCGTGACGGCGGCGCTGTTCGAGCTGGGCAAGGTGCTGATCGGGCTGTATGTGGGCAAGGCCGGCATCAGCTCCACCTATGCTGCGGCTGGCTCCATCGCCATCATCCTGATCTGGGTGTACTACGCGGCGCAGATCTTTCTGCTGGGCGCCGAGTTCACCAAGGTGTATGCCACCGAATACGGTTCGCACCGCGGTGCGCCCAAGACCCAGGCACCCGAAACCCCGGTGAAGAGCGAGGACCCCGTGCCTGAAGTGCCACCCCAGCCTGTGAGGTGGCCTGGCGACCCGGCCGGGGGCGCTGCGCGGCGGGGCGGCGATGGTGAAGACCTGCCGCTGGTCACGCGCATCGCCCTGGTCGCCGTGGTCGGGGGGCTGTTTGCTGCGCGCGTTGCCGTTGTGCAATGGATCGGTGGCAGAAAGCGGCGCGTGCGCCAACGCTGACGCTGCAGCCGCGGGCGCCTGAGCCCGGCGATCACTCGGTGAGTTTCGGGAATTCCAACGGAACGAAATGCTGCCGAAAGCGCCGTGGCAATTCCCGCAAGGTGTCTTCCCGCGAGAGCGGCCACTGCGCATGCACGAAGACGCTCACGATCCGCCCCTCGACATACCGGCCAATCAACCGATAGGCGCCTGCGCCGCCTGGCCCAATGCCGTGGGGTGTGGCTGCCGGGCAGTCGGGCAACTGCCGGGTCTGGCCATCGAGAGGGCCGCCAACGTACAAAGCGGTGATCATGGTGTACGCAAATGGATGGGGGAGCGGGGGCTTCGGTCCGCCGTGGCCC
Organism: Acidovorax sp. Root217; assembly: GCF_001428645.1. Taxonomy (NCBI): domain Bacteria; kingdom Pseudomonadati; phylum Pseudomonadota; class Betaproteobacteria; order Burkholderiales; family Comamonadaceae; genus Acidovorax; species Acidovorax sp. Root217. Next base: position 49,479 of record NZ_LMIH01000015.1, on the reverse strand, counting down.
GGCTGCAGACAACAGCGCTTACGCCCGTTTTGTTGCAGTAGTGCGCATGCGCCAGTACCAGCACTCGCGCAGCAACCGGCGGTCGGGACCGGGCAGGTCACCGGGCACCGCATCCCCGGGCTCGAATTCGACTTCGATTTCCACGCTGCAGTACTCGGGTACGGTCAGGTACTCCTCTGCGGCATCCAGCGCATCGGCCCAGACCTGCGCCGCGCGGATCTCCGTGTCCGAGAATGCCCATCCTGGGATAAGCAGCCCGGAGTTCACCATGGAGTGGTCGCGCCACGCCATGTAGGGATGCTCTTGCGCCTCGTCGCACACCCTGCGCGCCGCTGCGAGGGAGGCATCGGCCATTTCCTGGTTTTTGGCATCTTCCGGATAGGTCAGTATCAGGCGCATCCACGGACTCCGGTGAAGGGGTGGCTGAGCAGCCGAGGCAGGCGGCGCGAGGCGGGGCGCCGCCTGCCCCGATCAAGGGGCCCGAAGGCCCCTCAGGCAACGATCAGGCGGGCGCGAGCTCCGCCTCCATCAGCTCGGCCTTGCGCGCTTCCAGCGCATCGCGCATGGCCACCAGGTCGAGCTTCTTGGCGGCACGGGCCTTGGGGAACATCTCGTTGCGCTCTTCCTTCACGTGGTGGTCGATGTACTCGCCCAGTACGATGACCTTGGCATCGAACTGTTCGTCGACCTCGGTGGCTGCCTCGATCTGCGCGATCAGGTCCTTGGCGGTCTGGTGTTCCACCTCGGCTTCGGCCAGCAGGTCGGTTTCCTTGATGGCGGCGCGCACTGCGGGGTAGAAAATCTCTTCCTCGATCTGGGCGTGCACGGTCAATTCCTTGCAGATGTGCATGGCCAGGTCCAGGCGCTTTTGTTTGGCAGCGCGGGCCTTCGATTCCATGAGCTCCTCGAACTCCTTGAACATCTTCTTGACGGCCTTATGGTCTGCATCGAGCAGGTCGCAGGCATCTTTTTCGCGGCGGGCTGGGGTGGTGGTGGGCATCGTGGGCTCCGTAGGTAGTGGGGCCTTGATCATTGGGCGGCGCGCGTGCGGGCACTGTAGGCGCAGCCTCGCAGCGGGCGTAGGAGCAGCAGCAATCGGGCGCGCGTAGGCTGCGGCGTCTGGCTTGCGTGCCAGATTGGGAGTGCGTCCTACAGCCCAGCTGCGGCGTGGCTTTACGCTCGGTGGTTGCCTGTTCTGGCCCTCCCATCCCTTTACCCATATGAAATCGCTACCCTCGCTCGCACCCGATATCCGCCTGTTTGGCAACGTCAACGAAGCCATGCTGTCCGAGTTCTTTCGGCAGCAATCCGAAGCGAGGGCCGGCGCCCCCATCGTGTTCGAGCTGAGCACCTCCGGCGGCGATGCCGAGTCGGGCCGCCGCATCGCCGAAGAACTGCGCCTGTGGCAGAAAGCGGGCACCGAGATATTCTTCCTGGGCAAGACCTACGTGTTCTCCGCCGGCATCACCATCATGTCTGCCATCCCCCGCAGCCACCGGTTCCTGACGCGCGATTGCGAGCTGCTCATCCATGAGCGCAAGATGACCAAGCAGATCACGCTGGATGGCGCCTTGCGCAGTTGCCGCGCCAAGATCAACGATGTGCTGGCCGAGATCGAGTCGGGCCAGCGGCTGCAGACCGAAGGCTTTGCGCAGCTGGTGCATGGCTGTTCCCTGACCGTCCAGGATGTGGAAAAGAAGGTGCTGGAGAAAGACTGGTACCTCACTGCGCAGGAGGCGCTCGACCATGGCCTCGTCGGTGGAGTGGTCTGATCCGCGCGTTTGCGCAGCAGCGGTCGCGCTGCCCGGCTGGTGGCTACCATGGCAAAAACCCGAAGCAGCGCCATCCTTTCTAGGCCTTTAAACTGTAGTGATGCTGTCCCTACCCACCGTCAATCCTCGTTTCCCCACCGACTTCATCCCGCTGGAAGGCTCGCGGCAGGACTGTGAAGACTGCGGCAAAGGGGAGAAGCTGGGGTTTCAGTTCGACTACGCCTACCAGCCCATCGTGGATCTGGAGCGGCGCACGGTGTTCGCGCACGAAGCCCTGGTGCGCGGGCCCGCAGGCGAGGGCGCCATGACCGTGCTGTCCCAGGTCAACGACGGCAACCGCTACCGCTTCGACCAAGCCTGCCGTGTCAAGGCCATCAAGGGGGCGAGCGAGCTGGGCATACGCGAGCCGGTCTCCATCAACTTTTTGCCCAACGCCATCTACAAACCCGAGGTGTGCATTCGCACGACGCTGGAGGCCGCCCGCACCCACCACTTTCCGCTCGACCAGATCATCTTCGAGGTGACCGAAGGCGAGCGCGTGCAGGACGGGCCCTGGTTCGCCTCCATCTTGCGCGAGTACAAGCGCTGCGGGTTCAAGACCGCCATCGACGACTTCGGCGCGGGGTATGCAGGCATGAAGCTGCTGTCCGACTTCCAGCCCGACATCATCAAGATCGACATGGACCTGATCCGCAACGTGGACGCCAACCGTGCGCGCCAGGCCATCGTGCGCAGCCTGGTGTCCCTGTGCAAGGACATGGACATAGAGGTGGTTGCCGAAGGCATCGAGACGCCCGCTGAGCGCGATTTTCTGCGCGATGCAGGCATCCACCTCATGCAGGGCTATCTGTTTGCCCGGCCGGCCTTTCGCTCCATCGCGCAGGTGGATACCTCGCTGTTCAGCGCCCGGTCTTGAATTTCCGGCGGCGATTTCCTATCATTTCACCGGCCTCGCGCCACCCCCCGCCACGAGCAATCGGCTCACCTTCCAAGAAAGGAGTTTGACCATGAATTCGCATTCCCCATCTCCCTCTTCGGGAACAGACCGTGCCACCCGTGGTGCGGGCCGGCGCAGCGGCTCATCAATGCGCTACCTGTCGCAGCTGCAGACCGACGCCTACCTCCTCGCGCGCGAGGCGCTGCGGCGGGTGCAGCGCACGTCCACACTCCTTGCAGCGGGCTTGGGCTCGCCCGAGCGAGCCGGCGCCCGCGCAGACGGGCGCCATCTGCACTGAAAAAGCGCAAGCCTGCACCACACCCGTGAGCGGCGGCGCCATGAAAATCGCCCGGACGAAGCCGGGCGATTCGTTGTGCCGCAAGGGCGGCGCAGGCAGGCCTCAGGCCAGGTGCAACGCAATGGCCCGGCCCCGCACCGCCTCGGACTTGGGCAGCTCGATGCGCAGCACCCCATCGCGGTAGATGGCCTTGCTGTTGCAGGCATCCACCGCCGTTGCAAGCGGCAGGTCGCGGCGCAAGGGTCCATACGCATACCGGGCGATGTGCCAGCGGCCCACCGCGCCGGGCTGGTGGGCGCGCTTTTCGCCCCACACGGTGAGCACATGGCCATTGAGCTCGATACGCAGGTCCTCACGGCGCATGCCGGGGGCCTCGACGCGCACGACCACCTTGCTGGGGCCGTCGAAAACGTGGGCTGCCGTGAAGGCCCAACCCCTCAGTCGCGGCACTGTGCTGAGCGGCGCTGGCGGCGTGCGCCGTCCGGTTGGGGTGCGCGCTGGCCACAGGCGCGCGAGGGCGCGTCTGGCCCGGCTGGCAAGGCCGTTCCACACCTGCCAGAGCGAAGCGCTGGCCTGGTCAGCCCCTGGGCCGGCTTGTTCTGCAATGGGGTTCATGTTTCCGCCTTTCTGCACAAAGATCTCATTGCAACCCGCATCAGCCGCGCGCTCAACCAGCCACCACGACGATCCGGCGCGGTTGCGCATGGGCCTGCTTGGGAATGCGCAGGCTCAGCACTCCGTCTTTCAGGCTGGCCTCGATGCGCGCCGTGTCCAGCTCGCGGCTGAGCGTAAAGCTGCGGCGGTAGCGGGGCACCCGTACCTCTGCGTAGATGGCCTCCAGGCCGTCGGCGGCATGGGGCCGCACGCTGCCTTCGATCAACAGCGATTCGCCTTCCACCTTCAGCTCCAGCTGCTCCTTGGGCACGCCGGGCATGTCGGCCAGCAGCGTGATGCCGCCGCTGTCCTCGAACACGTCCACGGCAGGGAGCAGTGCGCGCTGCGGGTCTCGGTCGGCCGCAGCCGAGGCGGACGCAGCCGAAGAGGTGGTGGCCATTTGTTTTTGTTCGCTCATGATGGGTTCTCCTTGGGATGCGATGCGGGTCATTGCACGGTGATGCGCTTGGGCTGGGCCGACTCGCGCCGCGCAATGCTGACCTGCAGCACGCCGTCGCGGTAGCTGGCATGCACCTGGGCCGGGTCCACGTCGTCCGGCAAAGACACCGTGCGGGTGAACGAACCCACGCTGCGCTCGCTGGCATACACCTGCACCTTGCGGTCGGCGGCGGGGATGGCGGACGCGCGCTCACCGGCAATGCGCAGCACGCCCCGGTCCAGGCTCACGTCGATCTTCGAGGCGTCCAGCCCCGGCGCGAAGGCATACACCTCCACGCTCGTGGGGGTGCGCCCCACATTGATCGCTGGCAGCGTGCCCGCATTGACCGAGCGGATGCTGCTGGGCAGCCCCGTGGCACCGAAAACATCATCCAGTTCGCGGCGAAGCCGCTCGAATTGACCGAACAGGCTGCCCGGTTGACTCAACAACGATACATACATGGTGTGTCCTCCGTTGGGTTGAATGACACCGGTCGGAGACCCGCCCCCTCCGGTTCGATTGCAAAAATAGAGGCGGCCAAAACAGTTTCAAGAGGGATTTTTGAGGACGTTTTGCAGGCATTTTTTGCCCGCAAGCAGACCTCCTGCATGCCCGAAAGTGGAAGCCGGGACGAAAAAAAACCGGCTCGAAAGAGCCGGCTT
>NZ_LMIH01000015.1:39850-44686 GCF_001428645.1 Acidovorax sp. Root217 | reverse complement strand
AAACTCAGCGAAGCGGTTCTGGCTAGGCGCTGCGTCGCAGGCAGTACGAGTAGTACGACAAGAAGCAGCAACGACGCCAGAAGAGTTTTGTTAGCCGCTCTTAGCAGGGAGCTACTGGATCAGTAGCGGCCGCCGCCGTAGCCACCCGTGCCGTAGCCGGTGTCCTGGCGATTGCTGGCGCTGTAGCCACCCGAGCCCGAACCACCCGAGCCACTGCGGTCTTCGCGGGGACGGGCCAGGTTCACGACGATCGAACGGCCGTCGACGGACATGCCGTGCAGGCCGGTGATGGCTGCCTGGGCGACTTCGGCAGATGCCATTTCCACAAAGCCGAAGCCCTTGGAGCGGCCGGTGTCACGGTCCATCATGACCTTGGCAGAGGTGACGGCGCCGAACTCGGAGAAATTGCTTTCCAGGGTCGAGTCGGTCACGGAATAGGGCAGGTTGCCCACGTAGATTTTGCTGCTCATGAGAAGAGCCTTTCGGAGTGAAGGCGCGCAACGAGTGACGCACCGTTGGGGATAAGGGTGTGCTGGCCGGGGGGCCGGCCGCAACGGGAAAAGGTGGATGGGGCCTGCGGTCAGCAGAGCATCAACACGTGGGAGGGTGCGGCATGCAGGTTTGCAGCCAGCCCTGGGTGACGGCAAACAGCCGGGCGGCTTCGCGCGAGGCAAAGGCTTTGTCGAAGCGGAACACGCGGCAGTAGCTGCCGTTGCCCTGGGATCGATGGACCGAAAATGAGGCGCGGAAATTGCCGCAGTCGGTCTGGTGTGTCGCGGGCGAAACGACGAACTTGCCCATGGAAATGGCGGTCTTTGAAATCTGATTCAGTCAGGATCACAGGCCCGTAAGCCTGCGTGAGCATCAACAAACGCGGTTGGCTGCAGCTCTACAGACCAACACGGGCGACAGAGGTCGCAAAAGGCGGCAAGCAGGTGGTGGGGAGCCATCCGGCGAGCGTTGCGGTGCAAGCTTTAGTCAAGAGCTTTCACTGCAACAGCGCAGATTATATTGCCTTTTTTTATTAAATTGCAAATTTATATTCTTTTTTGCCATGACGGCTTGGGTGTGGAGATTTTCCCGCCCCAAGCCTCCTGTGCATCACCTCCCAAGACGGGGTCGGTACGCTGACTGCATGGTACCGGGCGCGCCTTGTGGACCATAGGCGCTTGAGTTGCCTGCTGCTGCGTCATCGCCAGCGACCTGGAACACCGCCACGAGTTCAGCCAGGCGCCGCGCTTGCTCACGCAGATTCTCTGCGGCCGTGGTGCTCTCGCCCACGAGAGCGCCGTTTTGCTGCGTCATCTGGTCCAGCTGGGTAACCGCCACGTTTACCTGGGAAATGCCGTCGCTTTGCTCTGCGGCAGCGGTGCTGATCTCGCCAATGATGCCGTTGACGCGCTGAACACCCTGGACAATTTCATCCATCGTCGCGCCTGCATTGGCCACCAGTTGGGTGCCTGAATCCACTTTCTCGACGCTGTTCTGGATCAGTGACTTGATCTCCTTGGCTGCGGCGGCACTGCGCTGGGCCAGACTGCGCACTTCAGATGCCACCACGGCGAAGCCGCGCCCCTGTTCCCCCGCCCGAGCGGCTTCGACCGCTGCATTGAGTGCCAGGATGTTGGTCTGGAACGCGATGCCATCGATCACTCCAATGATGTCGGCGATCTTCTTGCTGCTCTGGTGGATCTCCTGCATGGTGCTGACCACCTGCTGCATGACCTCGCCGCCCTTGGTGGCGGTGCCGGCCGCCGTCGTGGCCAACTGGTTGGCCTGGCGAGCCGAGTCGGCGCTCTGGCGCACGGTGGCGGTTAGTTCTTCCATGCTGGCAGCGGTTTGCTCCAGGCTGCTGGCGGCCTGTTCGGTTCGGTTGCCAAGGTTTTGGTTGCCGCTGCTGATGTGGTCGCTGGCAACGCGCAGTTGCTGGATGTTGTCGCGCACGGCCGACACCAGTTCGTGGAAGCGCTGCTGCATGTCCCTCACCGCAACCATCACGCTGCTGGTATCCCCCGGCTTCACATGCACAGCGACCGTGAGGTTGCCCCGTTCAATGGATTGCACTATTGCCCGCACTTCGCCAGGCTCTGCACCCAACTCGCGACCAATGCTGCGCGAGACCGTCACCGTGGCTGCCACGCTGATCAGCACAGCCAGCAAGGTGATGGACAGCATCACGCCGGTGAACTGGCTGGCATCCTGGTTGGCTGAGTTGCTGTTCTTGATGATGCGGGCTTCCTCGTAGTCGATCAGCTTGTTGGCGGCTGCCAGCCATTGTTCATACTGCGGCTTTGCTTCAGTCCAGAGCAATGACTCTGCGCCAGCGCGGTCACCCGCCTGCATGAGCGCCACCACTTTTCCGGTGGTCGCCACGGTGCGCGCCTCTATGTCCTTGAGTGCCTGCACCATGGGCCCGACCTCCGGGGGGACCTGGCTGGCAGCTTTTAGTACCGCATCCAGCTGGGCGGCCGACTTTGCATAAAAATCTGCCAGCTTGGCGATGGATTCAATCTCCCTTTTTCGCGCTTCCTCGCTGGGGGCCAGAACCACATCGCGCACGGCGATGGAGCGGTCATGGGCAGAGCCCCGAAAGTTGATGGCTGCCCGTTGGATTGCAGCGTTTTGTGTAGCGTTGGCGGTCAATGCGCTATCAATCCCTCGCGCGATGATCACGCTGTAGATCGACATGCCCAGCAAGGCCAAGATCACCAGGCCAAAGCCGGCCATGAGACGGTGACTGATTTTCCACGTATGCATTGAAGAGTGCCTCAGAGGGGGTGGACGGTGACGAAGATGGAAAAACCGGCATGTCGACGGCGTGTCCGCTGTCGCATGGCTGTTTACATTTCATCACTATCTTACCAACTGGTCATAAAATAACTGATTGGTATAAACTATTTACTCGATAGTAAAGACATGGGCGTGCGACTGGGGCATTCCCCGGGTGAGGCGGGTGCCCAGAAGGCTGGCCGGTGCGTGGACGCGCAGGTGCTCATTCGGCAGGCCAGCCGGTATTGCGCCCAGCAGCCAGCCGCGCCCGAGGATCCAGGCGATTCGGATCGGAGTTCGCGCGCTGGAAACGGCTACTCAGCGTCTGGCAGCGTGCCGATGGCGCAGATCTTCGATGTGCGGGGGCTAGCAGGCTGAAGAAATACTGTTTTTGGATCGGGAATTTATTCGATTCAAGGGTGCCTTACCCCTTGCCAAGGTCAGGAAAGTCGCTTGTAACGCGTTCTACGAGGTTGAAGATTCTTGGAAAAGGCTTGCCGGGAGGTATTTCTTCAGCCTGCTAGACATCATGGTCGCCGCGCCCTGGATAGGCGGCCGGTCTCCGACATCGTAGATTGCGTCCAAGGACGTAGCGCTACATGCTGTGACTTGCGTCGTCAGCAACAAGGAGACCGACCATGCAAGAGAGTAGCAAGATTCACGTGGGCCTAGACGTCCACAAAGACAGCATCAGCATCGCAGCGGCCGAGCCTGGCCGAGTGCCCGGGCGCCTGATAGGCAAGGTCACGCACGATGTGAGCAAGCTGCTCAAGGTGCTGGCCAAGGTCGGCAACGCCGATCAGCTGCACATCGTGTACGAGGCCGGCCCCACCGGCTTTGGCCTTCAGCGTGCTCTGCACAGCAGGGGCTACCTGTGCGAGATCATTGCCCCCTCGCAGATCCCGCGCCGCCCTGGAGATCGGATCAAGACCGACGGGCGCGACTGCGTTCAACTGGCCGAATGCTCTCGCGCTGGCCAGTTGACTGCCGTGTGGATCCCCGACCCAGAGGACGAAGCGATCCGTGACCTGTCACGGGCACGCGAAGATGCAGTCAACAGTCGCGTGCAGGCCCGCCACCAACTCAAGGGATTCTTGCTGCGTCACGACGTGCGATACACCGGCAAGACCTCATGGTGTGGGGCCTACTACCGCTGGCTGGGGACACTAAACTTCGGGGCGGGGGCCGCACAGACAGCGTTCACCGAATACTGGCAAGCCGTGACGGCTGCAGATGATCGCGTTGACCGGCTGACGAAGGCGCTGCAGGCCTCGATCACTGGCTGGCGCTTTGAGGCGGTGGTTGGTGCGCTGCAGGCACTGCGTGGCGTCGCCGCGATCACGGCGATTGGCTTGGCAGCGGAGATCGGAGACCTGGGACGCTTTGCCCATCCACGCAAACTCATGGGCTACCTCGGTCTGGTGCCCTCGGAGCACTCCAGTGGTCAGCGCACGAGCCGGGGCAGCATCACCAAGACCGGCAACGCGCACGCCCGGCGGCTGCTGACTGAAGCCGCCTGGAACTACCGCTTCAAGGCGCGCATAGGCAAACAAGCGCAGATCCGACAACAGGATCTGTCCGAGCCGATACGAAGGATGGCATGGACAGCGCAGTTGCGGCTGACACAGCGCTTCGCAGCGTTGAGTGCACGTGGCTTGCAGGCCAACAAAGCCTGCATCGCCGTCGCAAGGGAGCTGGCAGGCTTCGTCTGGGCCATCGGCATGCAGGCCCAGCGCGAGCAGGGCCAGCCAAACTGAAAGGGCATAACACGCAACAGGATCGATCTGGCGATGCGATACGAGCAACGATAGGGCAACCCTCGACGCTCCTACCAGGGCACCGCAAGGCAGATCCCCGATCCTAGAGCGAGGCAGGCCCGCGACGAATCGATGAAGTGCTGGTAACCAATCCGCGGATATGAGTCTGATTCATCGTCGCTGCAAACGCTCGTGTCGCATCACCCGATCAATCCTGAGAGAACGCACACCAAATGAGGCACTGACAGTATTGACAATGGCGACCATATGAGGAGCGTGCGCGGCAAAAGGCATCGAAGCGAAACGTCCT
>NZ_LMIH01000015.1:724-39819 GCF_001428645.1 Acidovorax sp. Root217 | reverse complement strand
TACCCGGCGAGACCGGTTTGTCGGGCGTTGCAGCCGATGCTCCTTCTGCCGCGCACGCTCCTCGGCTTCTCGGTCGGTCCGTTACCCTGCCGTGCGGCCCTCCAGCTACTCCAGCCAGCGCACGTTCTGCAGGATCTCTTCAAAGAAGCTGCGCAGGCTCGCGGTGCCCATGGTGTAGGGGTCGAAATCCGCCGTGCCCGAGTATTTGAGAAACAGCTGCCGGTTGGTTTCCAGCGATGCAATCAGCCCCATGGACCAACCCGTGAAGCGGCGGTAGGGGATTTCGCTCAGGTCCAGGATCGCCGTGTCGCGGTGGCGGCCATCCTTGAGCAGGCGGTGGTACAGCGCGTTCACCGCAGCGCGGTCGCCTTCGAGCAGTTGCAGAAAGATGCCGTTGTTCAGGCACAGCGCACCCGTGATGCCGGCGCGGGTGTTGTTGCGCTGCGATGCGCCCAGGATGTCCTTGACATCTGCAGGCCCCAGAACGCGCGAGGTGCGGCTCGCGTAGATCAGTTGTATCAACATGTTTGCCTCCGAAGACCTGAGTGTGTCAGCCCTGGACTGCGCCGTTGGGCGTGGGCCGAATACCCCGCGAATCCGCTCGCCATTGCACGCTTGCCAGGGTGCTCAGGGGCTTTGCGCGCTATCGTGCGCCGCTTCGGACGATCGTGTAACGTTTGCACACTTTTTAAAGGTGCTGCGTCCCATGGAAACACCGTCTCCCGTTCCCGCAGACGAAGCCAGCATCCTGGCGGCATTGGCGGACCCAGGCCGTGTCGCGGCGGTCCGGGACACCGGCCTGCTGGACACCCCTCCCGAAGAGAGCTTTGACCGGCTGACCCGCCTGGCAGCCAAGCTCACGGGGGCACCCGTCACCTTCGTGTCGCTGGTGGATTCGAGCCGGGACTTCTACAAAAGCGCCTTCGGCCTGGGCGAGCCGCTGAACACCACGCGCCAGCTGGAGGGCCGTTCGTTTTGCCACTACGCCATGGTGTCTGACGGGCCCCTGGTGCTCGCCGATGTCACGCAAATGGCAGTGTTCTGCGACGTTCCTACCGTCAAATCTCTCGGGGTGCGTGCCTATGCCGGCATTCCTCTCGTGACTGCCCAGGGGCAGGTGCTGGGCAGTTTCTGCGCGGTGGACTTCAAGCCCCGGCAATGGACCGAGACCGACGTCGAAGTCCTGACCGAGCTGGCGCATTCGGCCCTGCGTGAAATCCAGTTGCGCAGGGCCGTGCGCGAATCGGACGCGCTCAACCGGCGCCTGCTGGAGCAACTGCAGCGGGTGGATGAACTGAACCGCGCCCTGGCCGAACTGGCGACGACGGACTCGCTCACCGGCCTGCGCAACCGGCGCGCGTTCGACCACAGCCTGGCGCTGGAGCTGGCCATCGTAGAGCGCCACCGTTCGCCGCTGAGCCTGCTGATGCTGGACGTGGACCACTTCAAGCGCATCAACGACCGCCTGGGCCACGATGCCGGGGACCAGGTGCTGCAGATGATCGGGCAGGTCCTGAGTGCTGGCGCCCGGGTCATCGACATCGTCGCCCGTGTGGGAGGGGAAGAGTTCGCCGTGCTGCTGCCGAACACGGGCGCGCAGGGCGCCTTCGAGGTGGCCGAGCGCATGCGCCTTGCAGTGGCCCAGACGCCAGGGGCCCACGGCGGCGTGACCATCAGCATCGGCGCAGTCACCCTGCAGGACGGGGAAGCCGCCTGCAGCCTGTATGCCCGGGCCGATGCGGCGCTGTATGCGGCCAAGGAGGCGGGCCGAAACAGGGTGGCCCAGGCCTGAACCATGTGAGAATCCCGCAGGTCTCTCTCTGGGTGATTGCCAGGATTTCGCCTGGAACCTGCCCTCGGCACCGTGCACCTGCGTGCGTTTTTGGCCCCTTGCAACCTACCGTGTATGTACAGCGCCCCATCTCTTGCCACGCCTGTTGAGCCTATCACCCCCGTACGCCAGGCCTTTGCCCGATTCGACTGGTCTGCCACGGCACTGGGCCCCCAGGATGCCTGGCCGCCCACCGTCCGCGTGGCGGTGGACCTGATGCTGCAATCGCCCGTGCCCATGGCGATGATGTGGGGGCACGAAGGCATCCTGCTCTACAACGACGGCTATGCCGTCATCGCCGGCGCACGTCATCCCGAGATACTGGGCATGCCCGCACGCCAGGCCTGGCCCGAGGCCGAGGCTTTCAACGACCGGGTGATCACCGAATGCCTGGCGGGCGGCACGCTGAGCTTTCGCGACCAGTTCCTCGTGCTGCACCGCAACGGCGCGCCTGAAGAGGTGTACCTGGACCTGGATTATTCGCCCATCCCCGATGGGCAGGGCCAACCGGTGGGTGTGATGGCCATCCTTACCGAGACCACGGCCAAGGTCACGGCCGAAAAGCGCGTGCAGGGCGAGCGCGAGCGCCTGGGCAGCATGTTCGAGCAGGCGCCGGGCTTCATGGCCCTGCTGCATGGTCCGGACCATGTGTTCGAGCTGGCCAACCCGGCCTACATGCAACTGGTGGGCCACCGCGAGGTGCTGGGCAAGCCGGTGCGCCAGGCCCTGCCGGAGATTGCAGGGCAGGGCTTCTTCGAACTGCTTGACCAGGTGTATGGCACGGGCGAGCCGTTCTTCGGCACGGCGCTGCCCGCCACGCTGCAGCGCCAACCCGATGGCGCGTACGAAAGGCGCTACATCGATGTGCTGTACCACCCGCTGCGCGACGCGCAGGGCCGGGTGGCTGGCATCTTCGTGCAGGGTTCCGACGTGACGCCGCGGGTTCTGGCCGAGGAAGAGGCCAGCCGCCGCGAGGCGCAGTTCCAGGTGTTTGCGCAGGCCATGCCCAACCAGGTGTGGGCGGCCGGGCCGGACGGCCTGCTCGACTGGCTCAATGACAAGGTGCCAGAGTACAGCGGGCTGCCGCCGGCCGCACTGCTGGGCACCGGCTGGACCCGCATCGTGCACCCCGACGACCTGCCCCAGGCCGGTGAGAAGTGGGCGCAGGCACTGGCCAGCGGCGTGGGCTATGAATCGGAATTTCGACTGCGCCGGGCCGATGGGACCTACCGCTGGCACCTGGCGCGTGCCGTGCCGCTGCGCAACGAAGGCGGCAGCGTGGTGCGCTGGGTGGGCACCAACACCGACATCGAAGAACAGCGGGCCGCCGCCCTGGCGCTGGCCCACCTCAATGAAAATCTGGAGCGCGAGGTGGCCGAGCGCACGGCCGAGCGCGACCGCATGTGGCGCCTGTCCACCGACGTGATGCTGGTGGCCGATTTCGAAGCCACGGTGCTGTCCGTCAACCCCGCGTGGACGCGCCTGCTGGGCTGGCAGGCCAGCGAACTGCTGGGCCGCAGCTTCATGGACCTGGTGCACCCCGATGACCAGGCCGCCACCCTCGACGAGATGAGCGGCCTGGCGCGCGGGGTGACCACCTTTCGCTTCGACAACCGCTACCGGTGCAAGGATGGCAGTTACCGCGTGCTGATGTGGACCGCCGTGCCGGAGGCCGGCGTGATCCTTGCCGTGGGCCGCGACGTGACCGACGACCGCGCTGCCGAAGAGGCACTGCGCCGCGCCGAGGCCGCGCTGCACCAGTCGCAGAAGATGGAAAGCGTGGGGCAGCTCACCGGGGGCGTGGCCCACGACTTCAACAACGTGCTGCAGATCATCTCGGGCAACCTGCACCTGCTGCGCAAGACCCTGGCCAAGGACGAGGCAGCGCTGCGCCGCATCAACGGCGCGCTCGACGGCGTGGCGCGCGGCGCCAAACTGGCATCGCACCTGCTGGCCTTTGCGCGCAAGCAGCCGCTGTCGCCCGTGGTGCTCAACGTCGGGCGCCTGCTGCGCGACCTCAACGACATGCTGCGCCGCGCCCTGGGCGAAGCGATCGAGCTGGAGACGGTGGTGGCCGGCGGCCTGTGGAACACCCTGGCCGACAGCAGCTTTCTGGAGAACACGCTGCTCAACCTGGCCATCAACGCCCGCGACGCCATGCAGGGCCATGGCCGCCTGACCATCGAGGCCGGCAACGCCAGCCTGGACGACATCTATGCGCTGACCCATGGCGAAGTCACGGCAGGCCAGTACGTGATGATCGCCGTGTCCGACACCGGTTGCGGCATGAGCGAGGACATCGTGCAGAAGGTCTTCGAGCCCTTCTTCACCACCAAGCCCGAAGGCCATGGCACCGGGCTCGGCCTGTCGATGGTGTACGGCTTCGTCAAGCAAAGCGGTGGCCACATCAAGATCTACAGCGAGGTGGGCCACGGCACCACCGTCAAGCTCTACCTGCCCAGATCGGTCGAAGCAGAACTTTCCAGCGGCCCCCTGCCGCTGGTGGAGGCCGAAGGCGGTAGCGAAACCATTCTGGTGGTGGAAGACGACGCCCAGGTGCGCGAAACCGTGGTCGAGCTGCTCACCGACATGGGCTACAAGGTGCTCAAGGCGCCCGATGCGCAAAGTGCGCTGGCGGTGGTGGAGAGCGGCGTCCAGATCGACCTGCTGTTCACCGACGTGGTCATGCCCGGCCCGCTGCGCAGCCCCGATCTGGCGCGCAAGGCGCGGCTGGTGCAGCCGAACATCGAGGTGCTGTTCACCTCGGGCTACACCGAGAACTCCATCGTCCATGGCGGGCGGCTCGATGCGGGGGTGGCGCTGCTGAGCAAGCCTTACTCGCGCGAAGACCTGGCGCGCAAGCTGCGCCAGGCGCTGGGTTAAGGTCAGTTTGCGTAAGACAACGCCGCAAAGCGCGGTCTGCATCGCCTTTGGGCGATGTAGTAAGCCCTTAGGCCCGTACAATGTTTTGCCCATGCCCGCAGCCTCTTCTCACGCGGACATGGAACGGACACTTAACTGGCGAGATCTCCTTCCATGACTACCCTGAACACCCAAATCCTCGATGCACTGCAGGAGGGCAACAAGCCCGCCCTCATTCAGGAGTGGCTCGAAGAGGCACGTTCAGGCAATGCCAGCCTTTCCAAGTCAGCCTCCGCCGATGCCGCCGACATTGCATCGGCACTGGCCAAGGGGCTCCAGGCGGGGGCCAACATCGAATCCTTTGCCGACGCCAAATGGGCGCCGTTACAGGAGGTGCTTTCCTCGCTGTCGCGCTCGCGCGCCGCGCAGGGCCAGAGCGCCGGAGAGACCAGCGTCTTTGTGTTGGCCCTCAAGAAACCTTTGCTCAACGCCCTGCAGCAGCGGCTTAATGGTAGCGACAGCGTTCAGCTCACCGCCGCATTCTGGGGCCTGACCAAGCTGGTGGACGGAATGGCTCAGTTCACGGCTACCACCTTCCAGCGCGCGCGTGAGGACATCATCAATCGCCAGCAGGAAGAGCTGCTGGAGTTGTCCACGCCCGTGGTCAAGCTTTGGGAAGGTGTGCTGGCTGTGCCCATGATCGGCACGCTCGACAGCAACCGCACGCAGATCGTGATGGAGACGTTGCTGCAAAAGATCGTGGAGACCGGCTCTGAGCTGGCCATCATCGACATCACTGGCGTACCCACGGTGGACACTCTGGTCGCGCAACATTTGCTCAAGACGGTGACGGCCATCCGGTTGATGGGCGCTGACTGCATCATCAGTGGCATCCGCCCGCAGATCGCGCAGACCATTGTGCACCTGGGCATCGACCTGCAGGGCATCACCACCAAGGCCAGCCTGGCCGACGCCCTGTCGCTGGCACTGCAGCGCACGGGCTGGCGCATCACTCGCCAGGCCGTCTGAGGGGTATTGCACATGGAACGCATACCAATATTGCGCATGGGTTCGACCCTGCTTGTTACGATTCAGGTGGACATGCAGGACCAGACAGCGCTGGCACTGCAGGACGACTTGGCGGACCGCATCGCCAAGACCGGTGCCAGCGGCGTGATGATCGACATCTCGGCGCTGGAGATCGTGGACTCCTTCGTGGGCCGCATGCTGGCCAGCATCTCGGGCATCGCCCGCATTCTTTCGGCCACCACGGTGGTCGTGGGCATGCAGCCGGCCGTGGCCATCACGCTGGTGGAGCTCGGCCTGTCGCTGGAAGGTGTGAAGACGGCGCTCAACGTGGAGCGGGGGCTCGCGTTGCTGCAACGCGCAGGCGTGGCGAGCGGCCATGTCGATTGAACGCACCGGCACGCTGCCGCTGGAGACGGAGCAGCACATCGTTGCCAGCCGGCAGGCCGTACGCTCGCTGTGCCAACTGCTCAAGTTCTCGCTCGTCGAGCAGACCAAGATGATCACGGCCGCGAGCGAGCTCTCGCGCAATACCCTCATCCATGGGGGCGGTGGACGCATGCGCTGGGAGGTGCTGGACACAGGGGCCAAGCTTGGCCTGGCCTTGCATTTCGAGGACGAAGGCCCCGGCATCGCCGACATGAAGCTGGCCATGACGGACGGCTGGACCTCGGGCTCCGGCATGGGCCTGGGCCTGCCTGGCAGCAAGCGGCTGGTTAGCGATTTCGTGGTCGACTCTGCCCCTGGGCAGGGCACCCGCGTGAGTATCACCAAGTGGAAGTGATACGGGGATGGAGCCACCGTCCGTTCGCCATCACCGACTCCAGCTGCGTTGGCGATGCGCGTCGCTTTTGCGCCCGGACCGCGCAAGACTGGGGTTGGAGCGAAGTGGATGTGGGGCGCCTGTCGTTGATATTGACGGAGCTGGGCACCAACCTCGTGCGCCACGCGCTGCAGGGGGAGCTGTGGATTGCCGCTCCGGCCGGTGGGCAGGAGGTGGAGATCCTGGCGCTGGACAAAGGTCCCGGAATGGCGGATGTCAAACGCTCATTTCAGGACGGTGTGTCCACCGGTACCGGTTCGCCCGGCACGGGCCTTGGCGCCATACGTCGCCTGGCCAGCGATTTCGACATCCATTCGACGCCTTTTGGCACCTTGTGTCTGGTGCGCGTGCGCCCCGCCTCGCAGGAGGCCCCGGCTGGCCATCGACAGTGGGGTGCGGTGAGCATTGCCGCACCCGGCGAGACGGTGTGCGGCGACGGCTGGGCGGTGGCGACCGAAGGCGGCAAGGTGTCCGCAGTGGTGGCCGATGGCCTCGGCCATGGGCCCCATGCAGCCCTTGCCTCGGACGCCGCGCTGGATGTGTTTGCGGGCGATCCCTTCGCGCCAATCGAAAGCTTCCTGCCCGACGCCCACCTCGGCCTGCAGACCACGCGAGGCGCGGCAGTGTTCGCGCTGCGCATGGAAAGTTCGGGGCAGTTGAAGTACGCAGGGGCCGGCAATGTGATCGGGCGCATCATCTCGGGAGTGTTCGACAGGTCCATGATCACCCAGCACGGAACGGTTGGGGTGCAGGTGCGCCGGACCGAGGTGGCAACACTGGAGATGCCAGACCATGCGGTGGCTGTGGTGCACAGCGACGGCATTGCCTCGCGTTGGAAAGCGGAGGAAGTGGTTCCGCTGCTGCAGCGCGACCCCACGTTGATCGCGGCCGCATTGCTGTGGCAGCAGAGCCGGGGCCGCGACGATGCCACCGTGCTGGTGATAAAACAGGGAGACGCGCTTGAGTGACGATCTGAAAGCCCAGCTGGAGCAGAGTCAGGCCGAAGTCGAGGCCCTGCAGGCCGAGATGCAGGCCCTGCGGGAAGAGCTCGAAGAAACCAACCGCGGCGTGGTGGCGCTGTACGCCGAACTCGACGAACAGGCCGAGCAGCTCAAGCACGCCACCCAGCTCAAGAGCCGGTTCCTGTCGTACATGAGCCACGAGTTCCGCACGCCCATCGGCGCCACCCTGAGCCTGGTGCGCCTGCTGCTCGATCGAGTAGACGGCCCGTTGACTGAGGAGCAGGAACGCCAGGTACGCTTCATCCAGACTACCTGTGAGGAGTTCTCCAGCATGGTCGACGACCTGCTCGACCTGGCCAAGATCGAGTCCGGCCGGCTCGACGTGTCGCCCGAGTGGTTTGAAATGATGGACCTGTTCTCGGCGCTGCGCGGAATGTTCAAGCCGATCCTGGACAATGAGGCGCTGAACCTGGTGTTCGAAGAGCCGGTGGGGCTGACACGCCTCTACACGGATGACCGCAAGCTCTCCCAGATCCTTCGCAATTTCATATCCAACGCCCTCAAGTTCACTGCCCAGGGCGAGGTGCGGGTGTCCGCTCGGTTGGAGGGCGAGGGCATGATCCGTTTTGCCGTGGCCGACACGGGCATCGGCATCCCTGCGGAAAACCTGCCTGCGCTGTTCAATGACTTCTCGCAGGTCAAGGCGCCAATCCAGAAGCGCCTGCGCGGTACCGGGCTGGGGCTGGCGCTGTCCAGGCAGTTGGCCACCCTGCTGGGTGGGACGGTCGAGGTTACCAGCGTGGTGGGAAAGGGCTCGGTGTTCTCGGTCACTGTGCCGGTGCAGATGCACCCGGTCGAGAAAGCCACTTCGGACTGAACCATGGCCACATCAGAAATGATCTCGCCCACGATCGACCGAAGCCTGCACACGGTGTTGGTGGTGGACGATAACCCGGTCACCCGCTACGCCACAGCCCGGGTCATTCGCGCCGCAGGCTTTCAGACGGAAGAGGCGGCGACGGGCGGCGCAGCCATTGAATCCGCCAAGCGCAACGTGTCGGCGGTAGTGCTGGACGTGCACCTGCCGGACATGGACGGATTCGAGGTGTGCCGGGTGCTGCGTGCGGATTCGCGCACGCAGCTGACGCCCATCATCCACCTGTCAGCCACCTACATGCAGAGCGAGCACAAGGTGGCAGGGCTCAATGCCGGTGCCGACGCCTATATGGTGCACCCTGCCGAGCCACCGCTGATGGTGGCTACGCTGCAGGCCCTTATCCGTGCGCGCACGGCCGAGGAAGACCTGCGGCGCAGCGAAACGCGGTTTCGCGCCATTTACGACCAGGCGCCCGTGGCCATGATGCTCATCGATTCAGAGGGGCGCTTTGCCGACGTGAATCCGGCCGCCGAAAAATTGATGCAGCGTAGCCGCATGGACCTCATCGGCATGGCCGTGACCTCTCTTACGCCGCCGCCTTGGCAGGACTTCGTGCAAGAGCGCATGCAGGGCTCGGCCGATGTCAACTGGCAGGGTGAGTTTCCGCTGATCCGCGGCGACGGCAAGGAGATACTGCTGGACTGGGGCATGTCGGACCATGTGGAGCCGGGCATCCGCATCGGTATTGCAACCGATCTGTCCGAGCGCATCGACTTCGAGCGCCGGCGCGAGGAACTGCTCGAGCGCGAACAGGCAGCGCGCGTGCTGGCCGAGCGCCACAGCCGTACCAAGGACGACTTCGTGGCCGTGCTCTCGCACGAGTTGCGCACACCGCTCACACTGATCACCGGCTGGGTGCACATGCTCAAGCGCCCGAACACCAACGCCGATACGCTGGCGCGCGGCATCGACGCCATCGAGCGCGGTGCCAAGGCGCAGGGGCGCATCATCTCGGACATCCTGGACGTCTCGCGCATTGCATCGGGCAAGCTGCGCCTGCACCGTGAGTGGGCCAATCCGGTGGAGCTGGTGCGCATTTCGCTCGATGCCCTGCGCGACCTGGCCCTGGCCAAGAAGATTACCCTCGAAGTGGCCTGCGACGATACGGATGAACCTGCCTGGCTTGACGTCACGCGCTTTCAGCAGATCGTGTGGAACCTGGTGACCAATGCCATCAAGTTCTCGGAAAGCGGTGGCATGGTGCAGCTGCGTCTCAAGCGCGAAGCGGACGAACTCATCCTCGTTGTGCAGGACCACGGCGCAGGCATCGAGGCGGGGTTTTTGCCCTACCTGTTCCAGCGCTTCACGCAGAGCGGCACGCCAGGCAACCGCTCCCATGGCGGCCTGGGGCTGGGCCTGTCCATCGTCAAGCACCTGGTGGACCTGCACGGCGGCACCATTGCGGCCAGCAGCGCGGGGATCGGCCAGGGCACGGCGATGACTGCACGGCTGTTGGTGGCCTATGAAGAACCGCTGGCGGGCGATGACGATGCCCAGGCCACGCCGCAGGCCCGTGAAGTGCGCCTGCTGCAGGGCAAGGACATCCTGGTGGTGGACGACAACGCCGACACCAGCGAGATGCTCAGCATCGTGCTCACGGACGAGGGCGCCAATGTGCGCGTGGCCGACAGCTACGAGACTGCAATTGCCCAGTTCGACAAGGCCTGGCCCGACCTGTTCGTGAGCGACATTGGTCTGCCCGGCCGCGACGGCCATGACCTGATCGCCAAGGTCCGGGAGATGGAGGCTGCTGCGGGCCATCCGCGCCTGCGCGCCATTGCGCTCACGGCCTTTGCACGCCCACAGGACCGTGACCGCGCACTTGCCGCCGGTTTCGACCAGCACATGGGAAAGCCTTTGCAGCCGCACCTTTTGCTGCAGGCGCTGGCCTGAGAGGCGGTGCCGGCTGGTTTTTGCGTGCACCACATCGCTTGGGGATGCCGTCTGACAAGCGGGGAGCGTGGCGTGGCTTACTTTCAGCTACCCATCCCAAGGAGCATGCCGTGACCACCCAGCCCCCGCCCGCCACCCCTGCACGCCGCCCTGCCGGCGAGTTCCCACAGCCCGTTTCGCCATGGGAGAGCCGTGGCCTGCTGTACGCCGAAGTGGCGGGGGCCCTGGTAGTGCTGGCCATGGTGCTGGCCAACAGCATGGACCCTGGTTTTTGGCGCGACAAGGCCACCGAGGTGCAGGCCCAGGCGGCCCGCGCCACATCGGTGGCAAAGGCCGGGCCTTCCGATTCGTCCGAGTGATGGCGCATCCATGCTTTGCATGGCCGTGGCATTCCCAGGCACAAAGGCCTGCAGCTGTGCAGGCGCTTATGGGGGAGCGGCGGGCCGCGTGCGGTCGGTCTGCCCGTCCATCATGTCGCGCACCTTCCGGGCCAGGGCCGTGAGCTCGAAGGGCTTTGTCATGACCTCCATCCCCGCATCGAGCAGGCCGTTGCCCACGGCAGCGTTCTGGGCAAAGCCGGTGATGAACAGCACTTTCAATTCGGGCCGGTCCTGCCGGGCTGCGTCTGCCACCTGGCGGCCGTTGAGGCCGCCGGGCAGGCCCACGTCGGTGATCAGCAGGTCCACGCGGCGCATGGATGCCAGGGTGCGCAGGGCGCTCGGGCCGTCGTGGGCCTCGACCACCACGTAGCCGGCATCCTTGAGCACCTCCACTGTCAGCGTGCGGATGGTGCTTTCGTCCTCCACCACCAGAAGGGTCTCGCCCTCGCCCTGCTGCACGGTGTCGGCAGGCCCATCGGCCGCGTCTTCCAGCACCTGGCCATCATGGCGCGGCAGGTACAGTCGCATGGTGGTGCCCACGCCCACTTCGGACTGCACGCGCACATGGCCGCCCGACTGGCGCACGAAGCCATACACCATCGACAGGCCCAGGCCGGTACCCTGGCCGGTGGGCTTGGTGGTGAAGAAGGGGTCGAAGATCTGCTCGATCAGCTCGGCCGGCATGCCCGAACCGGTGTCGGTGACGGACAGGCACACATAGTCTGCCGCAGGCAGGCCCAGGCTGCGCAGCACGCTGTCCGTGGCCGCGATGTTGGCGGTGACTATGGCCAGGTGCCCGCCGCCGGGCAGCATGGCGTCGCGCGCGTTGATGCACAGGTTGAGCAGCGAGTTTTCCAGCTGCGAGGGGTCCACCCGGGTGGTCCACAGGCCCTCGGCGGCCGTGCACTCGACCTGCACGTCCGGCCCCACGGTGCGGCGCACCAGTTCTTCGAGCCCTGCCACCAGGCGGTTGAGGTCGGTGGCCCTGGGGTCCAGTGTCTGGCGCCGGGCAAAGGCCAGCAGGCGCTGGGTCAGCGCGGCGGCGCGCTTGACCGAGTCCTGGCCCATGCCGATGTAGCGTTCGGCCTGGTCGAGCTTGCCCTGGCGCATGCGCACCTTGAGCACCTGCAGGCTGGCGCTCACAGCGCCCAGCAGGTTGTTGAAATCGTGCGCAATGCCGCCCGTGAGCTGGCCCACGGCCTCCATCTTCTGCGACTGGCGCAGTGCCTCTTCAACCGCCATCAGCTCGCCCGTGCGCGCCGCCACGGTGGCTTCCAGGTTTTCATTCACATCGCGCAGCCGCGCCTCGCTGAGCGCCAGGGCATTGGCGCTGCGCACCCGTTCGGAGACGGAGCGGATGCGCTCGGCAAACTCGCGCACGAAGTCGATTTCATCGGCTGTCCAGTGGCGCGCGTCCGCATGGTGCAGGAACAGGATGGCCACGAGCTTGCCCTGCTCGATCAGTGGCACGCTCAGCAGGGCGCGCACGCCCTGGGTATCGAGTGTGTTTTCTGGGTAGCGCTCCGGGTCGGCCCCGGTGTCGGCAACCACCAGGGGTTCTCCGTGCCAAAGACCATCGGCGCAGGAGCCCAGGTCGTGCATGCGCCAGGTGCCAGCCAGCGTGGCCAGGCCGTGGGCGCACCAGTCCTGGTCGATGGTGCACAGCTCGCCCGTGTCGTCGATGGTGCCGTAGCACACGCGCGCCAGGCGCAGTGTCTCGCCCAGCAGGCGCGCAGCCTCCTGCGCCATGCCTGGCAGGTCGCCCACCTCGCGCAGCCGCTCAGGCAGGCGCGCCAGCAGGTTGCGCCAGTGCTCCGCGCGCCGGCGCTGGGTGATGTCGCGCACCACGGCCAGCGAACCCAGGGGCCGGCCCAGCGGGCCGAGCAGGGGCGAAACCACGGCCTCCACATCGATCAGCCGGCCATCGTTCAGGCGGTGCAGGGTGCCCAGGGTGGCCAGCGCCCCAGGGGCGGCAGATGGCACATCCGGCTCGCCCATGCCAGGCATCTCGGTAAAGATGAACTGCCGGGGCTGGCCCAGCACATCGGAGGACCGCACGCCATAGAGCCGCTCTGCGGCGGCGTTGATGTACATCACCAGCCCATCCTGGTCGAAGGCGAAGACGGCGTCCTCCATCTGGCCCAGCACGTCCTGGCGCAGCTGGTCGGTGGCCGCGTGTGCACTCTCCAGCGTGTAGATGGCGTTGTTGACGACAAGCGCATCCACATCGCCGGTGTGGATGGCATGCAGCGTTTCTTCCAACTCCTGCAGCCGCAGCCTGAGCGAGGCGTTCTCGGCGGCAAGGGCGGTCTCTCCGGCCAGGCTCGGGGCGGGGTCGAATCCGTTTGCTGTCATGCGGCCCCCTGCGCCGGCAGTATGCCGAAGGCCCTGCGCAGCCGGTTCAGGTCCGACAGGTCGCCGATGAAGCGGCGCTGCGGCAGCGGCGCCAGGCGCAGCAAGGTGGGCGAGACGATGATCTGGTCGGCACGCGCCAGATCCACATGTTCGGCGATGTTCAGCACCGTGAGCAGGTGCGTGCCGGGATAGGCCTCCTGCAGAATGCGGCGCGCGTTGGCGATGGCACGCAGCGAGATCGGCGAGGCCATGCTCACGTAGAGCCGGTAGTCGTTGGGCTGCGAAACCTCGGCGGGCTGTTCGTGCTGGGCATGGCGGGTTTCGGTAGGTGCCATGGGGTTCAAACGAGGGGCTTCACATCGAGCCCGACGAGTACACGTTCCTCGTTCGACAGGTCGCCGATGATCTTGCGGATCGGCTCGGGGAACTTGCGCACCAGGGTGGGTACGGCCAGGATCTGATCGCCCGCCGCCAGTTGCGGGTTGAGCAGCAGATCCACGACTTCGATACTGTAGCGCCCGGCCAGATGCGTCTCGCACAGGCGCTTGAGGTTGTCCAGCGCGGCATTGGAGCGGGGGGTGGAGCCGGCCACGTAGAGCCTGAGCTGCCACTCGGGTTTGAGCGGCTCGGCGGTGGACCTTTCGCGCAGGGTGGAGGGGGTTGCCATATCGATCATCCTTTGGGCGACGCGGGTTGAGGCGCGACCTTGCCGCCGGTGCTGGCGGTACCGCGCTTGGCCGCAATGCTGCGGGCACGCTCCTGCGCGCCCAGGGCCTCCATGGTTTCGCGCTCGATGGCGAACTCCACCTCGCCGGCCCGCTCCAGTGCCTCTGTGTTCAAGGCCGCGATCTGTGCGTCCAGGGCCTTGCGGCGGTTGGCCAGGTCGCGCAGGCGGCGCTCGTGGTCGCGCCCGCGCAGGTCGTTGGCGGCCAGCACCTGCGCCTCATGCGCGACGCGTGCGGTGCCGGTGAGCACCTGGTCGCCATAGAGGTACACGTCCACCAGGTCCACGCCCGTGTCGGAGAAGACGAATTCGCGCACCTGGTTGGAGTGCGGCATGCCGCGCGACTTGAGCACCTGCAGCGTGCGCGTGCGCTCGCCGTTGACGGCCACGTTGGCCAGCAGCAGCCAGCTGTCCATGAGCGAGGACACTCCGACTTCCGACGTGGCGACCGGCAAGGGCGCCGCATCGGCCGTGAGGCTGGTGAGCAGCGCCGTCGTGCCCTCGGTCTTGAGGAAGTCGATGAGCCGCATCAGCGTGAGCTTGAGGCCCGAATCATCTTTCTGCGCGGTCAGGTTGCTGATCGGGTCCACCGCCACCACTTGCGGATGGAAGTCGCGCACCAGGTCGTACACATGGGCCAGGTGCTGCTCCAGCCCCTGCAGGGTGGGGCGGGTGGATTCAATCTTGAGCAGGCCCTTGTCCACCCAGCGGCGCAGCTTCAGGCCGATGGACTCCATGTTGCGCAGCAACTGGCTCTCGGACTCTTCGTAGGTGAAAAGGATGGCCTTCTCCCCGCGCGCGCAGGCCGCATCGACGAAGCTGGCGGCCATGCTGCTCTTGCCCGTGCCGGGCGCGCCCGACACCAGCAGGCTGCTGCCACGGTAGATCCCCTGGCCACCCAGCATTTCATCGAGCCCGCCAATGCCCGTGGACATGCGCTCGCGCGATGCCTGGTGGTTCAATGCCAGCGAGGTGATGGGCAGTACCGAGATACCATGCCTGCCGATCAAAAACGGGTATTCGTTGGTGCCGTGGGCAGAGCCGCGGTACTTCACCACGCGCAGGCGGCGGGTGGAGACCTGGTCTTCGATGCGGTGGTCCAGCAGTATCACGCAGTCGGCCACGTACTCCTCCAGCCCATAGCGGGTGAAGGCGCTCTCGCCGCGCTCTGCGGTGATGATGGCCGTGACGCCCTTGTCCTTGAGCCAGCGGAACAGGCGGCGCAACTCGGCGCGCAGGATGGCGTGGTTGGGCACGCCGGCAAACAATGCCTCCACGGTGTCCAGCACCACGCGCTTGGCACCGATCGAATCGATGGCGTAGCCTAGGCGGATGAACAGGCCCTCCAGATCGTATTCGCCGGTCTCCTCGATCTCGCTGCGCTCCACGCGCACGAAGTCCAGCGCCAGCTTCTTTTGCCGCTGCAACTGGTCAAGGTCGAAGCCCAGCGAGCGCATGTTCTCGACCAGCTCCTCGGTCGACTCTTCGAACATCATGAAGACGCCAGGCTCTGCATACTCCGTGGCGCCCTTGACGAGGAACTCCGCCGCCAGCATGGTCTTGCCGCAGCCGGCGGCGCCGCACACCAGGGTAGGGCGGCCTGCGGGCAGTCCACCTTCGGTGATCTCATCGAGGCCTGCAATGCCGGTGGGCGACTTCGCGATGCCTGCGGACGTTTCAGCAGGAGCATTCTTCTTGTTTCTGGTGGCTGCCATCGGTGCGCGATCAAGAGTAGATGGGATGGAGTGGGCTGCAATGGAAACCCTCCGGTACTGGGACCTGCAATGTCCCTGCAGGCACAGGCCACGGCGAACGTGACCGGACGTAAACATCGTAGGAAATCCACAGGCATGGCTCTGTAGGACACGGCCGGATTGCGCTGCGCGGGCTGGCCCTGACTCTTGCGCGCATGCGGTTCAGGCTGCAGAATTTGCCAAGCCAGCTGCCGTGGCAGCCAACGCTGATTTGCCATCCGCCCATCTCTTCGGAGGTCACCATCGCCCACCCTCCCGGTCAGGACCAGCTGCAGAAAGTGCGCTGCTACACCCTCTTTTTCCCTGGAGGCCGTGTCTACGCGGGCGATACCGAGGGCCATTTGATCGCTTTGGCTCTCGTCACGCACCGGCAGGGCCGCTACAGCTATACGCTGGAGGGCAGCGGAGTCGCGGGTGGCGGGCTGGCCACTGTCCAGGCTTTGCTCGAAGCCGTTGCCAGCCAGCTCACGGCGGACTTCGTCGACGCGCAGTTCCACCACTGCCCCGATCTTGCCCGGGCCGATGTCTTCGACCTGACTGCCGGACCGCACCTGAACATACGTCTGCAGACCCCCTGACGCCCAGGCCGGGCATTTCGCCGGGGGGTGGATCGGCTGCTGTCCTACAAGGCCGTCCTGAGGCGGGTGTTACTTTCCAGAGCACCCTCTGAGAAGGAACCACGCCATGAGCGACGACCACAGCAAGACCGCCCAAGACCGCCATTTCATCAGCCTCGCCGAGCACTACGAAGTGCGCGACTGGACCAACAGCCTGGGCGTTACCGAGGCGCAGCTGCGCGAGGCCGTGGCGGCCGTCGGCTCCTCGGCCGACAAGGTGCGCGAGTACCTGAGCCACGCCCGCTGAGGGGCATTGCGATGGCCCAGGACAAAGAGGATGCAGGCAAGGCACCCACTTCCACCCGCACGATGTGGAAGGGGGCGATCAGCTTTGGACTGGTGCACATCCCCGTGGGGCTGTACTCGGCCACGGCGAGCTCGGGCATCGACTTCGACTGGCTCGACAAGCGCTCCATGGAGCCCGTGGGCTACAAGCGCGTGAACAAGGTCACGGGCAAGGAGATCGCCACGGCCGACATCGTCAAGGGCATCGAATACGAGGATGGGCACTACGTGGTGCTCACGCCCGAAGAGATCGCAGCCGCCTACCCCAAGATCACGCAGACCATCGAGATCGAGACCTTTCTCGATGCCGACGAGATTCCCTTCGTCTACCTGGAGCGGCCCTACTACACGGCCCCGCTCAAGCGCGGCGAGAAGGTCTATGCGCTGCTGCGCGAGGCCCTGCGCCAAAGCAACAAGGTGGGCGTGGCCAAGGTGGTCATCCAGTCCAAGCAGCACCTGGCGGTGCTGATCCCCTGTGGGCGCGCGCTGGTCCTGAACCTGCTGCGCTGGGGTGGCGAGATCCGTTCGTTCGAGCAGCTGAACCTGCCTCCCCTCGATGCCAAGGCCGCCGGCATCAAGCCGGCCGAAATGGACATGGCGCTGCAACTCATCGAGGACATGACGCAGGCCTGGGATGCCGACAGCTTTCGCAATTCCTTCGCGCAGGAGATCCACAAGCTCGTGGAGACCAAGGTGGCCTCGGGCGAAACCGCTGCCGTGGTCAAGGTCGACAGTGGCAAGGAAACCGCCCCGGCCGGCGCCGACGTGCTGGACCTGACCGCGCTGCTCAAGCGCAGCCTGGAGGGCAAGGGCGGCAAGGCAGCTGCGGTACAGGCCAAGGACAAACCGGCATCGGTCACGCCCTTGCCCGCAGCAATAAAGACGGCGGCGAAGAAGCTGCCTGCAAAAAAGGCCGCCGCCAAGGCCCCGGCGAAGAAGGCGCCCGCCAAGAAGACCCTGGCGCGCCGGGCGGCCTGACGTATGGCGAAAGAGATGGCGAAAGACCACCCCATGGCCGACTCCCTCGCCCTGTACAAGCAAAAGCGCAACTTTGCCATCACGCCCGAGCCAGCCGATGGCGGGGCGCCGGGTGGGGAGGCGCTGCAGTACGTGATCCAGAAGCACTGGGCCAGCCGACTGCACTACGACCTGCGCCTGGAGCTCGACGGCAGCATGAAGAGCTGGGCCGTGCCCAAGGGCCCGAGCCTGGACCCGTCCGACAAGCGCATGGCCGTGCAGGTGGAAGACCACCCCATCTCGTACAACACGTTCGAGGGCCAGATACCCCCCAAGCAGTACGGCGCAGGCAAGGTCATCGTCTGGGACCGGGGCTACTGGGTGCCCGTGGGCGATGCGGCCGAGGGCTACCGCAAGGGCAAGCTCAAGTTCGAACTGCATGGCCACAAGCTCAAGGGCCACTGGACGCTGGTGCGCATGCACGGCAAGGGTGGCAAAAGCGATGAACGGCAGCCCCCGTGGCTGCTGATCAAGGAGCACGACGATTTCGAGCGGCCGGCAGCCGAGTTCAGCGTGGTCGAGGAGATGCCCGACAGCGTGGCCTCGCTGGCGCCCCTGGCGCCGCCCCGGCCCGCAGGCGTTGCCCGTGGCGCCGTGGTGCAGGCCAAAGCCGCCAAGCTGGCCAAGGTGCCGCTGCCCGACACCCTGGCACCGCAGCTGGCCACGCTAGTGGACAAGCCGCCAGCGGACACCACGGACTGGCTTTGGGAGCTCAAGTTCGACGGCTACCGCCTGCTGGCCCGGGTGCACAACCGCTCGGTGCGCCTGTTCACGCGCAACGGTAACGACTGGACGCACCGCATGCCCCAGCTGGTCAAGGCCATCGGCGAGTTGCCGATGCAGTCCGGCTGGCTCGACGGCGAGGTGGTAGCCATTGATGCCCATGGCACGCCCGACTTCCAGGCCCTGCAGAACGCCTTTGACGCCAGCGTGGCCAAGGATCTGGTGTACTACGCGTTCGACCTGCCCTATGCCGATGGGCACGACCTGCGTGGCCTGCCCGTGGTGGAGCGCCGCGAGATGCTGCGCGCCCGGGTGGCGCAGGTGGCCAACGACCGCGTGCGCTTCAGCGAAAGTTTCGAGGCCAAACCTTCCGACCTCGTGTCTTCGGCCTGCCACCTGGGCTTCGAGGGCGTGATCGGCAAGCGCAAGTCGGCGGCCTATGCCTCCCGGCGCAATGCCGATTGGATCAAGCTCAAGTGCAGCCATCGGCAGGAGTTCGTGGTCTGCGGCTACACCGACCCGCAGGGCTCGCGCACCGGCATCGGCTCGCTGCTGCTCGGCGTGCATGGCGACGATGGTGCGCTGCGCTACGCGGGCAATGTGGGCACGGGTTTCACCGAACGCACGCTGCAGGAGCTGCACACCAGGCTCACCGCGCTGACCACCGCCAAGAGCCCGTTCCCCGAAGGCACTGCCGTCGGCAGAAAGGCCCACTGGGTCAAGCCGCGCCTGATTGCCGAGGTGTCGTTTGCCGAGTGGACCAAGGAAGGGCGCATCCGGCACTCCGTATTCCATGGCCTGCGCGCGGACAAGCCGGCCCGGGCCATCGTGCAGGAGAAGCCGCAGGCCATGGAAGCCATCGACAAAAAGAAGAAACCGGCCCGCAAGGCTGGTGTGGCCAAGGCATGCGAGTCACTGCCCGAATCGTTGCGCATCTCGCACCCCGACCGCGTGATCGATCCTTCCACCGGTATCACCAAGATCGAGCTCGTGCGCTACTACGCCACCGTGGCGCCGCTGATGATGGAGCACCTCAAGGGCCGGCCCGTCTCGCTGGTGCGCGCGCCCGATGGCGTGGGCGGCGAGCTGTTCTTCCAGAAGCACCTGGACAAGGGGGCCATGGACGGCGTCACGCTGCTCGACCCCGCACTCGACGCAGGCCATGCGCCGCTGCTCGAAGTGGCCAAACCCGAGGGCCTGCTGTCGGCCGCGCAGATGAACGTGCTGGAGTTCCACACCTGGAACGCGCGCAAGGACCGCATCGAACGGCCCGACCGCATGACCTTCGACCTCGACCCCGGCGAGGGCGTGCCGTGGGACAACGTGCTGGAGGCGGCCCAACTGGTGCAGGTGATGCTGCAGGAGCTGCACCTGCCGGCCTTCCTCAAGACCAGCGGTGGCAAGGGCCTGCATGTGGTCGTGCCGCTCAAGCGGCTGCAGGGCTGGGACGCGGTCAAGGGCTTCTCGCAGGCCGTGGTGCAGCACCTGGCTGACACCATCCCGGCGCGCTTCGTCGCCAAGAGCGGCCCGCGCAACCGGGTGGGCAAGATCTTTGTGGACTACCTGCGCAACGGGCGCGGGGCCACCACGGTGAGCGCCTGGTCCGCGCGCTCGCGCGAGGGCATGGGCATCTCGGTGCCGGTGGCCTGGTCCGAACTGGGCCAGCTCACCAGCGGCGCGCACTGGACGGTGCGCACCGTGGGCGAGCGCCTGCGCCAGGGCAATGCCCCCTGGGACGGCTATGCGGCGGCGGCTGTGTCCCTGTCGGGGGCGATGCGCCTGCTGGCGTATGTGCCCAAGGATGCGGCCAGGAATTGACGGTACTTACACCAGTTTTTCATTAACCAAAGAAGAAGACGCAATGATCAAGATCGGCATCGTGGATGACCACAAAATTGTTCGTGCAGGCCTGCGCCAGTTCCTGGCCGACCATGTGGATCTGCGGGTGGAGGGCGAAGCCTCCAACGGGCGCGAGGCCATCGACCTCATCCGCGAGCATGACATCGACGTGCTGGTGATGGACCTGGCCATGCCCGGGCAGAGCGGGCTCGATGCCATGTCCATGCTGCGCGCCAAGGCGCCGGACATGGGCATCCTCATCCTCAGCGGCTACCCCGAGGAGCACTACGCCATCAACCTCATCCGCCAGGGGGCCAGCGGCTACCTCAACAAGGATTGCAAGCCCGCCGACATTGTCGAGGCGATCCGCGTCATCGCGCTGGGCAAGCGCTACCTCACGCCCACCGTGGCCGAGCTGCTGGCCCAGCAGCTCAACCGCCCGGGTGAGCGGCCCCCGCACGAGCACCTGTCGGAGCGCGAGTTCCAGGTGTTCCTCAAGCTGGCCCAGGGCGCCAACGTCGGCGACATCGCCGAAGACCTGTCGCTGAGCGTAAAGACCGTGAGCACCTACCGCACCCGCCTGATGGAAAAGCTGCACCTCGACTCCAACAGCGACCTGACCTACTACGCGCTCAAGAACAACCTGATCCAGTAGGCTGGAGCGCGTAAGACAGCGCCGACCCGAGCTTGGGGCGAAGTGCTGCACGGCGCCAGAGCCCGTGACGGCACCATGGAGGCCAGCCTTATCGGAGCCCTCCATGCCCAGCAGATCGCCATCGAACTCGCCCATTCGCCCCCCTTCGTACGCACTGCTGGCGCTTGAGCCCGTGCGCGCCGGATGGGAGTTTGCGCAGCACCAGGTGATGCGTGAAGCCGCCTTGCCCCAGGGTGATCGGCATGCCGTCGTCGTGTTTCCCGGTCTGGCCACCAATGGGCTGGTGACGCGGCCCCTGCGTTCGTTCTGCGAGCGCCTGGGTTACCGCTGTTTCGACTGGGGGCAGGGGCTCAATACCGGCCCCAAGGGCGAGATCGATGCCTGGCTCGACACGCTGGCGCAGGACGTGCAAGCGCGAACCGCCGGCCATGCCGCGCCCATCAGCCTGATTGGCTGGAGCCTGGGTGGCATCTATGCGCGCGAAGTGGCCAAGCGCCTGCGCTCACGCGTGCGCCAGGTAATCACCATCGGGACGCCGGTTGCGGGCGCCGCCGAACACACCAACGTGGGACTGGTGTACCGCCTGCTCAATGGCAGCACGCCCCCAGCCGACTCCAAAATGATTGGAAAGCTGCGCACGGCCCCGCCAGTGCCTACCACGTCAATCTACAGCAGGACCGATGGCGTGGTCGCCTGGCAGGCATGCAGAGACATGAAGCGAGCCGGACGCGCCGAATCCATCGAAATCGAGGGCAGCCATTGCGGCATGCCCTGGAACCCAGCCGTGCTGAGGGTGGTGGCGGACCGCTTGGCCCAGCCATTGCGTGCATGGCGCCCCTACGCACACAGCGGCGCCGGCTCGCAGGGCATGCGAGCGTCTGCCGCCCCATGCTGACGCCCGCAGGGGTGGCCCACAGCCCTGCACATCCGAGCGACACCGCCGTTGCACCCCTGATGATCGGCACCGCGGGCTGGGGCCTGCCGCGTGCCAGTCAGCACCGGTTTGCCTCGGCAGGCCCTGCTGGCTCCCATCTGGAGCGCTATGCACAGCACCTGCCGGCTGTCGAGATCAACTCGTCGTTCTACCGGTCGCACCAGCGCAGCACGTACGAACGCTGGGCTGCGGCCACGCCGCCCGCGTTCCGCTTTTGCGCCAAGCTGCCGCGCAGCATCACGCACACGGCGCGCCTGAAGGACACCGAGCCCTTGCTGCAGGCCTTTCTGGACCAGGCGGAGGGCCTGGGTACCCGCCTGGGCTGCCTGCTGGTCCAGCTGCCGCCCAGCCTGTCGCTCGACATTGCGGTGGCCGATGCGTTCCTGGGCAGCCTGCGGCGCCGGCATGCCGGGGGCGGCATTGCCGTCGAACCGCGCCATGCCAGCTGGTTCACGGCCGAAGGGGATGCACTGCTGGCCCACTGGCGGGTCGCCCGCGTACTGGCCGACCCGGTGCTGCACGACCGTGGGCGGGCACCCGGCGGCTGGCCCGGGCTGGTCTATTGCCGGCTGCACGGCTCGCCCCGCGTGTACTACTCGGCCTACGACGCCGCGCTGATCAACGCCCTGGCGTTGCGGCTGCAGACAGCAGCGCGCGAGGCGTGCAGCGTGTGGTGCATCTTCGACAACACGGCGCGCGGCGCCGCGACGGACAACGCACTCGATCTGCACGGGGCGGTGCGGGGCTGAATCCAGTTTGGCTGGCGAGGGACAGCGGGGCTAGATCATTTGGGTTATGGATTTCGGTGGCCGCTTCATTCAGCATCCATGCGTCGCCGCCGATCTGGGGCTGATCCGGCAGGCACGCATGGACAACGTATGGGGATGGCCGCTCAATGGCGGAACAAAGAGGAATGAAGATGGGATTTTTCACTCGGTTGCTCAGGGTCCGTGAGCGAGTCCGATCCAGCCCTGAAGCAGCCTGGGACCCGGAGGACAACGCCAGCGAACTCGTGCTGGACGACGAGGTTGCCGACCACTTCACCCTGGAGATGGACATCGACGCATACATCGCCATCCACGAGCGCTGGCGCACCCGCCTGGAGGACATGGTCCATGGCCGCACGTCCGAGGTGATGCGGCCGGAGCTGATCTGCCAGGACCATCGGTGTGACCTGGGCCGCTGGCTGTTTGGAACCGGACACGCGCGTTACGGGCAGCACACGGTTTTTGCCATGCTCGTGGCCCGGCACCAATACTTTCATCAGCAGGCGGCTGCCGTGGTCACCTTGTTCCAGGCGGGCGAGCAGCAGCAGTCGCTCAGGGTGCTGGGCAGCAGTTGCCGCCACGCGTCCAACCAGGTGGTGCTGCTGTTGAAGGAACTCAAAGGTGCCGCCGTGCGCTGAGCCAGGCCAGGCAATTCGGGACCGAAGGGTGCAGGGCGCAGGTGCTGGCCGAGCAGCACCGCAAGAGGGTCCGCCGGTCCCCGTTAGGATAACCCCCCGATGCCCCCGATTTCCCCGGCCTCGCGCCGTGCCCCGATGCCTCCTGTCTCCCCTGACCAAGCTTCTACATCCCCGCCCCGTGGCATGGTCCGCGTGCGCGGCGCCCGCGAGCACAACCTGAAAGATGTGGACGTGGACATCCCGCGCGATGCGCTGGTGGTGTTCACCGGCGTCTCGGGGTCGGGCAAGTCGTCCCTGGCCTTCGGCACGCTGTTCGCCGAGGCCCAGCGGCGCTACCTCGAATCGGTGGCGCCCTATGCGCGGCGCCTCATCGCGCAGGCCGGCGTGCCTCAGGTGGACAGCATCGACGGGCTGCCGCCCGCCGTGGCACTGCAGCAGCAGCGCGGTACGCCCAGCACGCGTTCTTCGGTGGGCAGCGTCACGGCGATATCGAGCCCGCTGCGCATGCTGTACTCGCGCGCCGGCCGCTACCCCGCCGGCCAGCCCATGCTGTATGCCGAGGACTTTTCGCCCAACACCCCGCAGGGCGCCTGCCCGCACTGCCATGGCCAGGGCAGGGTGTACGAGGTGACGGAGCAATCGATGGTGCCCGACGATTCGCTGACCATCCGCGAGCGCGCGGTGGCCGCCTGGCCCCTGGCATGGCAGGGGCAGAACCTGCGCGACATCCTCACCACCCTGGGCCACGACGTGGACGTGCCCTGGCGCAAGCTGCCCAAAAAGCTGCGCGACTGGATCCTCTTCACCGACGAGCAACCCACCGTGCCGGTGTACGCGGGTTTCAGCATCGACGAGGTGAAGGATGCGATGAAGCGCAAGCTCACCCCGAGCTACATGGGCACCTTCACCGGTGCGCGGCGTCACGTGCTGCACACCTTCACCCACAGCCAGAGCGCGCTGATGAAAAAGCGCGTGGCCCAGTATATGGTGGGTACGCTGTGCCCGGTGTGCCAGGGCAAGCGGCTCAAGAGCGAGGCGCTGTCGGTCACCTTTGCCGGGCACGACATCGGCAGCCTGTCGCAACT
Organism: Acidovorax sp. Root217; assembly: GCF_001428645.1. Lineage (NCBI taxonomy): Bacteria > Pseudomonadati > Pseudomonadota > Betaproteobacteria > Burkholderiales > Comamonadaceae > Acidovorax > Acidovorax sp. Root217. The sequence goes on along the minus strand of NZ_LMIH01000015.1, from coordinate 15,712 downwards.
GCCGCTCACGGCGCTGGCCGAACTGCTGCGGCCTGCGGCCGAAGGGCGGCTGGGGGAGGGCGACCCCACGCCCGATGCGCCCGCAGGCCGCGCCAGAAGCAAGCGCCCTGCGGCCCACGCCGCCGCGCCCGACGTGCACCGCACGCACTGGCTGTCCGAAGAAAAGGTGATTGCCGCCCAGCGCCTGGCCAGCGACCTGCGCAAGCGCGTGCTGGCCCTGATCGACCTGGGCCTGGGCTATCTCTCGCTCGACCGCAGCACCCCCACGCTCTCGCCAGGCGAACTGCAGCGGCTGCGCCTGGCCTCGCAGCTCTCGTCGCAGCTGTTCGGCGTGGTCTATGTGCTCGACGAGCCCTCGGCCGGCCTGCACCCCGCTGATGGCGAGGCGCTGCTGTCGGCGCTGCAGGGCCTGAAGGCCGCGGGCAACTCGATCTTCGTGGTGGAACACGACGTGGCCACCATGCGCCGCGCCGACTGGCTGGTGGATGTGGGGCCGGCGGCGGGCGAGCACGGCGGCGAGGTGCTCTACAGCGGCCCGCCGGCCGGCCTGGCCCAGGTGGAGCGGTCGCAGACGCGGCACTACCTGTTCGGCGATGCGGCCCGTGCCGTGGTGGAGCGCACGCCGCGCCAGGCCCAGGGCTGGCTGCGGCTGGAAGGCATCACGCGCAACAATCTGCACGGACTCGATGCTGCGTTTCCGCTGGCCTGCATGGCAGCGGTGACCGGTGTCTCGGGCTCGGGCAAGTCCAGCCTGGTGAGCCAGGCCCTGCTGGAACTGGTCTCGGCCCACCTGGGGCGCCCGGTGGTGGCGGACGAGGAGGACACGGCCGGCGCCATGCCCGACGATGGCGAGGCGCCGGCGGGCGATGCCGCCCCGGTGGCCGGGCGCATCGTGGCCGGCAGCGAGCACATCCGGCGCCTGGTGCAGGTGGACCAGAAACCCATTGGCCGCACGCCGCGCTCCAACCTGGCCACCTACACGGGCTTGTTCGACGGCGTGCGCAAGCTCTTTGCCGCCACGCCAGCCGCGCGCAAGCGGCGCTACGACGCGGGGCGCTTCTCGTTCAACGTGGCCAAGGGCCGCTGCGCCACCTGCGAGGGCGAGGGCTTCGTGAGCGTGGAGCTGCTGTTCATGCCCAGCGTGTACGCGCCATGCCCCGCCTGCCACGGCGCGCGCTACAACGCGGCCACCCTGGAGATTGCCTGGAACGGCCTGTCCATCGCCGACGTGCTGGGCCTCACGGTGGATGCCGCCTGCGACGCCTTTGCCGGCGAACCCCAGGTGCTGCGCCCCCTGGCGGTTCTGCGCGACATCGGCCTCGGTTACCTGCGCCTGGGCCAGCCCGCCACCGAGCTGAGCGGCGGCGAGGCCCAGCGCATCAAGCTGGCCACCGAGCTGCAGCGGCCCACCCAGCGCGGCGGCACACTCTACGTTCTGGACGAGCCCACCACCGGCCTGCACCCGGCCGACGTGGACCGCCTGCTTGCCCAGCTCGATGGTCTGGTGGCCGCAGGCAACACGGTGGTGGTGGTCGAGCACGAGATGCGCGTGGTGGCGGCCTGCGACTGGGTGATCGACATCGGGCCCGGCGCGGGCGAGGCGGGCGGGCGCATTGTGGCACAGGGCACCCCGGCCACCGTGGCAGCGGCGAAGGGTAGCCGCACGGCGCCTTATCTGGCCCTGGCCCTCGGCGTGGGCTGATCAAGGGAGCCGTGTCGCGCCCTTGCCACGCTCCTGCAAGTTGGTGGCGCCTGCATGCCAGCACGGGCAATTCCCCACAAATTCGTTGATACTTTGAGGGGGCGACCAAGCCCAATCGACCCCCGAACAACAACCGACAGCCAATTCTGGCACCAACGACATGGGAACCACCGGTGGCGCGTGATGACAACCAGTCCAGAGCCCGGGCCTCGGTGAAGTGGCTTCGGCTGCTGGTCATGCTGAGCGTGGCCGTGCCTCTGTTCATCTACCTGGTGTTCGGGGCCGTGGGCTATGTGGATGCACGCGAGGAGGCCGAGCTGCGCGTGAGCCGTTCGCTCAGGGTGGCGCATGAGCATGCCTCCAAGGTCATGGCCGCGTCCGAGGCGTTGCAGGATCGGGTGCTGGCCATGGTCAGCGGCAGGAGCCCGCAGGAGCTGCGCATCCATGCCACCGACCTGCATGCGGCCATGCTCGCCCGGGTCAAGGACCAGCCGCAGATCCAGTCCATCTGGATCATCGATGCCGAGGGCAAGCCCATCGCCAGCAGCCGGTTTGCACAGGTACCGGTGTTCGAGGTGTCCGACCGCGATTACTTCCAGTTCCACCGCCTGCAGCCGCCGGGCCACCGCTATGTCTCTGCCCCGATGGTCACCCGGACCACGCAGGAGAAAATCATCGACATCAGCATCGGCTATGAGGACCACAATGGCCAGTTCGGGGGGATCGTCAACGTCAGCCTGCTCGCCGGGTACTTCCAGGACTTCTACAGCGACCTGGTGGCCGACGAGCCCGGCCTGGCGGTGAACCTGTTTCGCGAAGACGGCGCCATCTACACGCGCTGGCCCCTTGTCGCCAATGCACCCGACCGGCTGGCACCGAGCAGCCCGGTGATGGAACGCCTGCTCAAGGGCGAAGCGGCTGCCCAGATGCGCGGCATTTCGTCGGTGGACCGGCAGGACCGGATCATCGCCTACCGCAAGGTGGGCAGCTACCCCCTGTTCGTGGGCACGGGCATGAACCTGACTGCGCTGCGCAACGAAGTGCTGCGCCAGCTGGGCGCCCTGTTCGCACTGGGCGCGCTACCGGTGGCTGCGCTGTTCTTTGCCGCGCGCATGGCGCTGCGCAATGCGCGTACCGCGCTCTCGACCATGGAAAGCCTGGAAAAGGAGATCGTCACCCGCCGCCGCGCCGAAGAGGCCCTGCTGCAGGCGCAAAAGCTCGAAGCCCTGGGCCGCCTCACGGGCGGCGTGGCGCACGATTTCAACAACGCGCTGATGGTCATCAGCAACAACCTGCACCTGCTCAAGCGCACGGTGCCCGACGCCGGTACCCGCCAGCTCGACTCCATCGCCCGGGCCGTCAAGTCGGCCACCAACCTTACGCGCCAGCTGCTGGCCTTCTCGCGCCGCCAGCCCCTGGTGGCCGAGCATGTGGTGCTGCAGGACAAACTGCCCTCCATCCAGGACCTGATCGCCCCCGTGCTGGGCAGCCAGGTACAGCTGCAGGTGCAGGTGGATCCCGCCACCGCCCCCGTGGTGCTGGACCTGGCGGAGCTGGAGCTGGCGCTGCTCAACCTCTCCATCAACGCGCGGGACGCCATGCCCCAGGGCGGCAGCCTCGTGATCCATGCGCGCAACGCCAGCGAGAGCGAAGCGGGCCAGGGTATGCCCGCCATGGTGCTCATCGAGGTGGCCGACACGGGCAACGGCATCCCGCCGGAGCTGCTGAGCAAGGTGTTCGAGCCCTTCTTCACCACCAAGCCCGTGGGCGAGGGCACGGGCCTGGGGCTCAGCCAGGTCTATGGCATGTGCCAGCGCATGGGCGGGCGGGCAGAGATTGCCAGCGAGCAGGGGGTCGGCACCCGCATCCGCCTGTTCTTCCCGAGCACGGTGCCGCAGGCGGCGAGCGAGGATGCGGGCCCGGCCCCGTCGCTGGCCTCGCTGGGCAAGACCCTGCTGGTGGTGGAAGACAACGACGAGGTCGCGGCCTCCCTGGTGCCCATCCTCGAATCGCTGGGTTGCCGCGTGACGCGGGTGGACCGCGCGGCCAAGGCGCGTGCGCTGCTGGAGCAGGGCGAACGGCCCGATCTGGTGCTGTCGGACGTGGTGATGCCCGGCGAGATCGACGGCGTGGCCCTGGCCAGGCACATCCGTGGCACATGGCCCGCGCAGAAGCTGCTTTTGATGACCGGCTACGCCGAGCAGCTCGACCACATCCACCACCTGGGCTTCGAGGTCCTGCCCAAGCCCTGCACACCGCAGATGCTGCATGCAGCGATAGCGCGCATCACCCAGTAGGCGGTGTCATACGGATTTGCAGCCAGTAGGAGAACTGGGCGGGGAGCCGCAGACAGTGCGTTATGCCGGGTGCAGCCAGAACATGCTGCTGCGGCAGTGGACCGCGAGGCCAGGGCCACGGTATAACTGATCAACGCCAACCACATCCGGCTCGATGGAGCATTGTCGGCATTGGCTGACATGCTGCTGTGCAGCAATTTTCGACAATGGCGGCTCTACTGTTTGCGGAGCCGCCCATGCCCAATACCCGAAAGCCCAGGCGCCATGCCTTGCTGATGCGGGGTATACACCCCGCCGCACCCGCATGAGTGTGATGGACTGGTTCGACCCCACCTCCTGGACCCACACCGGCGTGGTGGCCGTGGCTGCCATCGTAGTGGCGGGCATCGTGCACCGCATCGCCACCGTGGTGCTTCGGCGGGCCACGGGCCATGTGCCCGTGCTGCGCGCGGTGTTCGATTCCTGCGTGCCGGTGGTGCGATTGCTGCTGCCGCTGATCGCGCTGCAGCTGGTGTGGCAGGTGGCCAGCGATGACCTGCGCCACATCGCCACGGTGCGGCACTTCAACGGGCTGGCCGTCATCGCCGGCACCTGCTGGCTACTGATTGCGGCCATCGGCGGGCTGGCCGACGGGGTGATCGCCAAGCACCCGGCCGACGTGGAAGACAACCTCACGGCGCGCCGCATCGCCACCCAGGCGCGCGTGCTGTCGCGCACCGCCATGACGGCGGTGGTGATGGCTGGCCTGGCGATGGCGCTCATGACCTTTCCCGGTGCGCGCCAGGTGGGCGCGAGCCTGCTGGCATCGGCCGGAGTGGTGGGCATCGTCGCGGGTATCGCCGCGCGGCCGGTCTTCAGCAACATGATCGCGGGCCTGCAGATTGCGCTGGCCCAGCCGTTTCGCATCGACGACGTGCTCATCATCGAGGGCGAATGGGGCAGGGTGGAAGAGATCACCGGCACCTACGTGGTGCTCAAGATCTGGGACGAGAGGCGCCTGATCATCCCGCTGCAGTGGTTCATCGAGCACCCGTTTCAGAACTGGACGCGCACCAGCTCCGAGATCCTGGGCACGGTGTTCCTCCACGCCGACTACGCCCTGCCGCTCGACCCCCTGCGCGAGGAATTGAAGCGCGTGCTCGACACCGCGCCCGAGTGGGACCGGCGCGTGAGCGTGCTGCAGCTGACCGAGGCGACGGACCGCACCATCCAGATCCGCGTGCTGGTCTCGGCCCGCTCCTCGGGCCTGGCGTTCGACCTGCGCTGCCGCGTGCGCGAGGCACTGGTGACCTTCATCCAGCGCGAGTACCCCGATTGCCTGCCGCAGGTGCGGGTGCCTGGCGGCGCTGTGGCCGGTGCGCTGTTGCAGCAGAAGTGATGTGTGCCATGGAGCGCCGATTTCAGAGGCTGGGAGTTTTTTGGCCGTGTCCGAGGGCGCGTCAAAACGCCCCGGATCGAGCCGGGGTGTTTTGGCGTGCAAGGCGGGCATGGACGAAAGACTCTCAGCCTCTCAGGCCTTGCTGGCCGTCTTCGCCACCAGCGATTCGCCAATCGCATAGAACTGCCCGCCGGCCACATAGTGCAGGCTGCGCCATTCGGGCCCTGCGCTCTCGAAGTGCCAGTGGCCGCCCGAAAACACGCGCGTATCGGCCCAGGCGCCCACCACTTCGCCGATGAAGAGGTCGTAGGCCTGCTGGTTGTGCGGCTCGGGGATGAGCCTGCAGGCCAGCCAGGCCGAGCAGCCGGCCACGAAGGGCAGGTCATGCCCCTCGATGTCGAACAGCTCCACGCCGTGGTGGCGCAGCTTGTCCTTGTCCTGGTGCAGGCTGGTGTTGCCCACGTCGTGCGTGAGCTGCATCTGCGCGGCGGTGGGCACCTGGATCACGAAGCTGCCGCTGGCCTCGACCAGCCCGCGTGTGCGCGTGGCCTTGTCGATCACTACCGTGAGCTTGGGTGGCGCAAAGTCGAGCGCGCAGGCCCAGGCGGCGGACATCACGTTGTCCACCCCGGCGTGGCGGGCCGAGACCAGCACCGTGGGGCCGTGGTTGAGAAGGCGGTAGGCCTTGGTCAGATCGACCGGGGCCAGATGGCTGTTCATGGGATTCCTTGGGGGTTGCAGGTGCGCTGGCGCAGCGAATCTTCCAGCGATGATAGGTGCGCTTTAATCCCTTGACTTGGAGTGCACTCCAACTTTTAGGATCGGTCCCATGGCATTCCATCTCACCATCTCCGAGGTCGCCGAGCGCACCGGACTGACCGCACACACCCTGCGCTACTACGAGCGCGCAGGGCTGATCGCGCCCGTCCACCGCGCACCCGGCGGCCAGCGCCGCTATGCGGCGTCGGACATGGAGTGGATCGGATTCCTGCTGCGCCTGCGCGAGACCCGCATGCCCATCGGGCAGATGCAGGCCTTCGCCAGGCTTCGCGGCGAAGGGAATGCAACCGTGCCAGAACGCCGCCAGTTGCTGGAGCAGCACCTGGCAGACGTGCTGGCAATGATCGAGTCCATGCAGCCCTCCGCCGGGGCGCTGCAGGACAAGATCGCCCACTACCGGGCCTTGGAGACGCGTTCCCTTGCAGCCGCACCCCCGCCACCTGAAAGGAAACCCCGTGCTTCAAGCCTCCCCCAAACATCCCGCCCCCGACCGCTACCAGCAGGGCCTGGCCAAACTGCGCGAAATCGACGGTGAGGCCGGCGAACGGGTGATCGACAGCCTGGCCGGCATCGCGCCGGACTTTGCGCGCTACCTGATCGAGTTCCCGTTCGGCGACATCTACTCGCGCCCCGGCCTGGATCTGCGCAGCCGCGAGATCGCCGTGGTTGCGGCACTCACCGCCATGGGCAATGCCGCGCCGCAGCTCAAGGTGCACCTGCAAGCGGCCCTGAACGTGGGCGTCACGCGCGAGGAAATCGTCGAGGTCATCATGCAGATGGCCGTTTACGCGGGCTTCCCGGCGGCGCTCAATGGCCTGGCCGCGGCACGCGAGGTGTTTGCCGCGCAGGAATTGGAGGGCGCGTCTGCGTGAGGGAAAGGTGAGTTGCTGCACGTCATGACAGGTTGCTGGATCGCCCGCAGCGGCTGCAGCTGCAGCCCGATAGCAAAAGCGGCTCTATCCTGCATTTCTTCGTGTGGCAATAAATTAATTGCCACAATTGGCGTACATTGCCAGCTTGGGCTGCGTCCGCAGGTGGACTGACATGCCAACCATGTACCCCATCGTTGCTGCTGCCATGGAACCGCTTCTCGCCCGACTTTCCGACTCCGTCGTCCAGGCCAAGACGCTGGAAGAACTGACCCGCCCGCTGCTGGAGATGCTGGAGAAGGTCACGCGGCTGGAATCCACCTACCTGACCACCATTGACTTCCAGCGCGCGCTGCAGCACGTGCTGTACTCACGCAATACGCGCAAGATGGAGATTCCCGAGGGCCTGACCGTGCCCTGGGGCGACACCCTGTGCTACCGCGCCCTCAAGGAAGGCCGCATGTTCACGGCCGACGTGCAGGGCTGCTGGGGCGATTCGGAGGCTGCAGCCGCCCTGGGCATCCAGACCTACGTGAGCATGCCGGTGCGGCTGTCCGACGGCGCGGTCTATGGCACGCTGTGCGCAGCCAGTGCCGAGCGCACCGAACTCACTCCCGAGACCGAGAAAATCCTGCAGCTGTTCGCCGGCCTCATTGCCCAGCAGGTCGAGCGCGAGCAACTGCTGGAGGAGCTGCAGCGCAAGAACGAATTGCTGTCCACCATGGCCTTGCTGGACCCCCTCACCGGCGTGCCCAACCGCCGCGCCCTGTTCGAAGAGCTGGAGCGGCTGCAGGCGCGCTCACGGCGCTCGGGCAGCATGGTGATGGTGGCTTTTCTCGACCTCGACGGCTTCAAGCAGGTCAACGACAGCCACGGCCATGAGGCGGGCGACGCCTTGCTGTGCGCCATTGCCGGCCAATTGCGCGCTGCCATGCGCGAAAGCGACTTCCTGAGCCGGTTCGGCGGGGATGAGTTCGTGTTCGTCGGCCCGGGCCCGCAGCGCGAGCAGGACGCCGACGAAGCCATCCACAGCCTGCGCCAGCGCCTGCAGCAGGCCACGGTGTGCCGCATTCCATTGGCCGGCCAACGGATCCTGGAGTACCCGGGGGCCAGTGTGGGCGTGGTCTGCTCCGACCCCGGGCTGAACACGGCCGATGCGGCCATCCGCCATGCGGACGAGGCCATGTACCAGGCCAAGCACGAGCGCCGCAGCGCGCTGCAGCACTGAGGCCTGGCGCCCCGACTCAGCGGTCGTCCGCCGCGCAGTCTGCCGCTGGACGCACATTGGTCATGCACTGCGCAAACGTGCGCGCCTTGGCCCACATCGCTGCATTGACCTCATGGCCGGCGCCTGGTGCGACGTAGGTGTAGAACGCAGCGGGCTTCCTGGCCCCGTCGGGGATGGCCGTCAGGATGCGGGCCCGGGCGCCCGAGGCCCCGTAGCCCGAGCTGCCCAGACCGACCGGCGGGAACAGCTGGTCGGCGCTGCCCGAGACCGCTGCGACGCGGATGGCGGCACCGTTGACCCGGAAATCATTGGGCTGCTCGTAGGTCGTGCCGGTGGCGTTGCAGTCGTAGTCGCAGCCCCCGGCGAGCGCGATGGCGCCCTGCAGCCGGTGCTTGGTGGCCACCGTGAAGATGAGGTTGCTCGAGAACGAGGTGCCGGCCACGACGATGCGGCTGGTGTCGATGGGCAGGTTGCGCTCGGCGACGGCGGCCTTGATCGCGGCCAGGCCCAGCCCGAAGTCCGAACTGGCGATGTCGAAGGTCTCGTTCACGTTGGTGCGGGCGATCAGCGGGCTGCTCCAGTTGTCGCAGCCGCGGTACTCGAAGGTGGCGGCGGCCATGCCGGCAGCGCTGAACTGGTCCATCCCGGCCGGGTCCTGCGGCACGGGTGCCGGCGGATTGCCATTGGGAGCCCAGCCCGCCAGGCTAATCACCAACGGCACCTTGGCCTGGGCCGTGGCACCGGCCGGGATCTTGAGGGTGATGGCCGCCTGGGGCAGGTTCGAGCAGGTGGCGACGACCCGGCCCTGCGCGTTGTACCAGTACTGGGTGTTCGGCTGGGGCGCATAGGCCAGCTGGAGGGTCTGGGCTGCGCCGCCGCCGCCACCACCACCCGGGTTGCCGGCAGGGGGCGTGGCTGCTTCCAGGCCGAACCGCCCGTCTGCGCCGTAGCGCAGCACCACGTTGGTATATACATCGGCTCCCACTGTCAGGCTGGGGATGCGCAACGCGCCATCGTTCAGGTTGAGGGTTGCCTGCGCGCTTGCGAGCGGGCTGTGGGCCGCGATCGCCGCGGTGATGGCCAGGAGGCAGAAATGCTTCATCGGACTACTCCAGTTGGAAGGGCAGGAAGGGCTGGGGATGCTTGGGTGCCTGCCGCAGCTCACGCACTTGACTCCTGGAATGCCGGCTTGGCGTTGTGGATCGATGATTCCAGGTGCGCCAAGGTTAGGTCTGAAGGGCCCGGGGAACAAGCCTTCGGCCGCGCTGGAGTGTTAACTACTTCTCGATCCGGGGGCGCAAATTCAGGCTTTCGGGCCTGGGGCAGGCGCGTCCCCTGCCATTGCCCGCTCGCGCACAGCTCGCGGATCACCTCGCCATCAGCCGGCAGATCGCGCGCTTGGCGCCCTGTGCGCTGTTTCGCTGTCCTGCGCTGTGGCGAAGATCTTGCCTTTGTTCTGCAGCGCTACGGATTCGTGGTGCTGCTCTTCGGTCACTTCGGGGAAGGGCATGGCCCGTTGGCAGATGGTTGACAGCCTCATGCGCGTTGTCTCCGGTTGCCGATCTGGGGCGGTTGCATGCGGGCCGGGCAAGGCCGCACAGCCAAGAAAAAACCCCAAGCAGCGTGAGCCACTTGGGGTTGTATCTTTGGCGGAGAGGGCGGGATTCGAACCCGCGGTGGGGATTAGCCCACACACGCTTTCCAGGCGTGCGACTTAAACCGCTCATCCACCTCTCCGAAGCCTTCGATTATAGCCACAGGTTTGGGCCGCTTTTGGAAGTTGGGGCGGAGCGGAGCAAAAAAACGCTCCGCTGCCTTCTCGCTCCCGTCATCCGGAGCGTGGTGTCACACGGTTCTTTGCGTTGTCTGCACCATCTTCATCGCCGAGCCAATCAGGGCCGAGACCTCGGTCATGTTGCTGGGCACGATGAGGGTGGTGGTGGCATCGGCGGCCACCTTGCCGTAAGCCTCCACGGCCTTTTCGGCGACCTTGAGCTGCACGGCCTGTTCGCCGCCGGGCTGGCGGATGGCGGCGGCCACGCGCTCGATGGCCTGGGCGGTGGCTTCGGCCACGGCCATGATGGCTGCGGCTTCGCCCTGGGCGTTGTTGATCTGGGCCTGCTTTTCACCTTCGGAGCGGGCGATGAAGGCCTCGCGCTCGCCAGTGGCGATGTTGATCTGCTCCTGGCGCCGGCCCTCGGAGGCGGCGATCAGGGCGCGCTTTTCACGCTCGGCGGTGATCTGGGCCTGCATGGATCGCAGGATTTCGGCCGGGGGCGTCAGGTCCTTGATTTCATAGCGCAACACCTTCACGCCCCAGTTCAGGGCCGCCTCGTCGATGGCCTGGACCACCTGGGCGTTGATGATGTCGCGCTCTTCGAAGGTCTTGTCCAGTTCGAGCTTGCCGATCACCGAGCGCAGCGAGGTCTGGGCCAGTTGCGTCACGGCCATGATGTAGTTGGACGAGCCGTAGCTGGCGCGCATGGGGTCGGTCACCTGGAAGTACAGGATGCCGTCCACCTGAAGCTGCGTGTTGTCGCGCGTGATGCAGACCTGGCTGGGCACGTCGAGCGGGATTTCCTTGAGGCTGTGCTTGTAGGCGACCTTGTCGATGAACGGGATGATCAGTTTGAGTCCAGGCGCCAGCGTGCTGTGGTACTTGCCCAGGCGTTCCACCACCCAGGCGTTCTGCTGGGGCACCTGCTTGAAGCTGCGGATGATGAAGACCGCCACGATGACGATGATGACGAGCGCGATGTAGGTTTTGTCCATGGACGACTTTCAGTGTTCTTGAACGTTGGGGGTTACATGGGGTCGACCAGCAGGCGGTTGCCCACCAGTTCGGCGACCCGGTGCATGCCGGTGGAAGGGGTGACGCCCGGGCGGTGGATGGCCGTCCACATGGCGCCCCGGTATTTCACGGTGGTGGTGCCGTCGGGGTTCCAGCCCTCGATGAGGATGGTTTCACCCACGTCCATGTTCACGCTGCGGTCTGCGCGCGGTGATGGGTCGCCCGGGCGCTTGCGCCTGGCAAAGTGCCAGGCCACCACGGCCCCGCCGCCCACCAGCGCCGCAACGATGATCTGCAAGGCCGAAGACAGGCCCATGTGCGCGGCCAAGGCCGCCGCCACCAGGCCCACGGCCATCATGAGCAAGTAAAACGTGCCCGTGAGCATTTCTGCCACCACGACGATCCCTGCCGCCAGCCACCAGATGGTGGATTCCTCCATGTGTACCTCCTCCTGTGTTGTGTGTTCTTCCGATTCTGAACAGCCTGTGTGTCTGTTCTTAATCCACCACATTCTGGGTCAAAAGAACCCCAGGTCAAAGGCCTGACTTCGTTATTCCTTACACTTCGCGCCTATTTCGTTTTTTGGCCGGCAGGGCACGGTTTCACGGAGGCTGCGCATGAAGTTTCGTTTTCCCATCATCATCATCGATGAGGACTATCGTTCCGAGAACACCTCGGGTCTGGGCATTCGCGCCTTGGCGCAAGCCATCGAGGCCGAGGGCTTCGAGGTGGTGGGGGTCACCAGCTATGGCGACCTGTCGCAGTTCGCGCAGCAGCAAAGCCGCGCCAGTGCGTTCATCCTGTCCATCGACGACGAGGAGTTCACTGTGGGCGAGGGGCTCGACCCCATCGTGCTGAGCCTGCGCAGCTTCATCGGGGAAGTGCGCCGCAAGAACACCGAAGTGCCGATCTACGTGCACGGCGAGACCAAGACCAGCCGCCATCTGCCCAACGACATCCTGCGCGAGCTGCACGGCTTCATCCACATGTTCGAGGACACCCCCGAATTCGTGGCGCGCCACATCATCCGCGAGGCCAAGAGCTACCTGGAGGGCGTGCAGCCGCCGTTCTTCAAGGCGCTGCTCGACTACGCCGAAGACGGCTCGTACAGCTGGCACTGCCCCGGCCATTCGGGCGGCGTGGCCTTCCTGAAAAGCCCGGTGGGCCAGATGTACCACCAGTTCTATGGCGAGAACATGCTGCGCGCCGACGTGTGCAATGCGGTGGAAGAGCTCGGCCAGCTGCTGGACCACAACGGCGCCATCGGCGAGAGCGAGCGCAATGCCGCGCGCATCTTCAATGCCGACCACTGCTTCTTCGTGACCAACGGCACCAGCACCTCCAACAAGATGGTGTGGCACCACACGGTGGCCCCGGGCGACGTGGTGGTGGTGGACCGCAACTGCCACAAGTCCATCCTGCACAGCATCATCATGACCGGGGCCATCCCGGTGTTCATGAAGCCCACGCGCAACCACTTCGGCATCATCGGGCCCATTCCGCAAAGCGAGTTCGAGCCGGCGGCCATCCAGGCCAAGATCAAGGCCAACCCCTTGCTCAAGGGCGTGGACGCTGCCAAGGTCAAGCCGCGCGTGCTTACGCTCACGCAGTCCACCTACGACGGCGTGCTCTACAACACCGAGACCATCAAGGGCATGCTCGACGGCTACGTGGAGAACCTGCACTTCGATGAAGCCTGGTTGCCGCACGCGGCGTTCCATCCGTTCTATGGCACCTACCACGCCATGGGCAAGAAGCGCACGCGCCCCAAGCACTCGGTGACGTATGCCACGCAGTCCATCCACAAGCTGCTGGCCGGCATCAGCCAGGCCAGCCACGTGCTGGTGCAGGACTCGCAGACCACCAAGCTGGACCGCCACCTCTTCAACGAGGCCTACCTGATGCACACCAGCACCAGCCCGCAGTACAGCATCATCGCCAGCTGCGACGTGGCCGCCGCCATGATGGAGCCGCCCGGCGGCACCGCGCTGGTGGAAGAGAGCATCCTGGAGGCGCTCGATTTCCGTCGCGCCATGCGCCAGATCGAGAACGACTTCGGCAAGAAGGACTGGTGGTTCAAGGTCTGGGGCCCCGACAAGCTCGTGGAAGAGGGCATGGGCCGTGCGGAAGACTGGATCATCCGCAGCGACAGCAAGAGCAAGAAGGCCGGCGCCAAGTGGCACGGCTTTGGCCAGTTGGCCGACGGCTTCAACATGCTGGACCCGATCAAGTCGACCATCGTCACCCCGGGCCTGAACCTGGACGGCAAGTTCGACAAGACCGGCATCCCCGCGTCCATCGTCACCAAGTACCTGGCCGAGCACGGCGTGGTGGTCGAGAAGACCGGCCTGTACAGCTTCTTCGTGATGTTCACCATCGGCATCACCAAGGGCCGCTGGAACACGCTGCTCACCGCGCTGCAGCAGTTCAAGGACGACTACGAGAAGAACCAGCCCATGTGGCGCATCCTTCCCGAGTTCTGCCAGCAGCACAAGCGCTACGAGCGCATGGGCCTGCAGGACCTGTGCCAGCACGTGCACGAGATGTACGCCAAGTACGACATCGCGCGCCTGACCACCGAGATGTATTTGTCGGACCTCACGCCCGCCATGAAGCCATCGGATGCCTACGCGCACATCGCGCACCGCAAGACCGAGCGCGTGGAGATCGACCAGCTCGAAGGCCGCATCACCGTGGGCCTGGTCACGCCGTACCCACCGGGCATTCCGCTGTTGATTCCCGGCGAAGTGTTCAACAAGAAGATCGTGGACTACCTCAAGTTCGCCCGCGAATTCGCCAAGCTGTGCCCGGGCTTCGAGACCGACATCCATGGCCTGGTCGAGGTCGAGGACGAGGGCGGCCACGTGCGCTACTACGCCGACTGCGTGGCCGAGGAAGTGCCAGCCAAGCCCACTGCCAAGAAGAATCCGAAACCGTTGGCGACGGAGAAGAACCTGGTGCAGGTCGGCTCGGACGGCCCCTTCGGTCGCACCATCTAGCCACGAATGGCAGGGTTCGGCACCGCCCGGCCCCCGAGATCGATCGCCCCCGGCCAGCGCTGCGGGGCGATTTTTTTTTGGCCATTTTTTCTGCGCTTGAATCCGATGCGGTGCGGGCGCCGTATTGATTGACAGCCGCGTGGCATTTCTCATGCGGTCAAAGACAGTCAGTCAGTCCATCAATCGACCTCAGGAGATTTTCATGACCATCCGTTTCAATGCCCGCCTCGCGTCCATCGGTATCGCCGCAGCCCTGGCTGCCGCAGCCATCCCGTCCCTGGCCGCCGATGTGATGGTGGGCGGCGCCCCCATGCTGGCCAGCAAGGACATCATCGACAACGCCGTAAACTCCAAGGACCACACCACGCTGGTGGCTGCGGTCAAGGCCGCCGGCTTGGTCGATACCCTGAAGGGCCCAGGCCCGTTCACCGTGTTCGCACCCACCAACGCCGCGTTTGCAGCCCTGCCTGCCGGCACGGTGGACACGCTGCTCAAGCCCGAGAACAAGGCCACGCTGACCACCGTGCTGACCTACCATGTGGTGGCGGGCAAGTGGGATGCGGCGGCCTTGTCGAAGATGATTGCCGATGGCAAGGGCATGGCCAGCATCAAGACTGTGGCTGGGGGCACGCTCACGGCCAAGGCCAGTGGCAAGACCATCATGCTGACCGATGAAAAGGGTGGGACAGCGAATGTGACGATTGCGGATGTGTACCAGTCCAATGGTGTGATCCATGTGGTGGACAAGGTGCTGTTGCCCAAGTGATCACGGGTGATATGTGCTGAAGAGTGGTCGCGGCCTTGTTGGTCCGCGGCCATTTTTCTTTGGGGCCGGATGGTTGCTGTGCGAGCTGTGTGCCTTTGCTGCGGGCGGAGGCCGGGGTATGCGCCCGGCGGCGCACCTACTTTCTTTTTGCGCAAAAAGAAAGTAGGCAAAGAAATAG
>NZ_LMIH01000015.1:583-699 GCF_001428645.1 Acidovorax sp. Root217 | reverse complement strand
CGCCCCACAGTCTGCGTCCCTTCGCTTCGCTACGGGCAACCTGCGATGCTCGGGCCTGGGGTGGTACCGATGAACTCGCTGCGTTTGGCCGTTGGCCAAACTCCGTTCAAACATCT
>NZ_LMIH01000015.1:320-507 GCF_001428645.1 Acidovorax sp. Root217 | reverse complement strand
TGTGTCCTTCGGCACACGCACCCACCCCAGGCCCTGCGCTTCTCGGCGCAGCCAGAAGGGGTGGGAGCGGGGTCACGGACGGCTGCTGCTTTAGCAGCTGCGCCTGGGGTCGGTGACGCGCGCGGTGCGCGCTGCCGACGAGACTGGTGCGATCGCTCTGACCAGGCCAAGCGCAGCGAGGCAGTTT
>NZ_LMIH01000015.1:0-246 GCF_001428645.1 Acidovorax sp. Root217 | reverse complement strand
TGGGGTGAGCGCGTGCCGAAGGACACGCGCATCGTTGTCTGGCTTGCCGCAGCTGTTTGAGCGCAGTTCGAAGAACGCAGCGAGTTCTGCGGCACACCCCAGGACCGAGCATCACAGGCTGCCCCACTCGCCCAACGGGCGAGTGGGGACACGGGCAGCGGGGTCGCCTTTTCTTGGCCTACCTTCTTTTGGAGGGTGTAGAAGAAATAAATTATAATAGCGCCGCATTGACCAAGCAGGAGCAGC
>NZ_LMIH01000014.1:143141-146724 GCF_001428645.1 Acidovorax sp. Root217 | reverse complement strand
TTCTTTTGACGAAGCAAAAGAAGGTAGGTGCGCCGCCGGGCGCACACCCCGGCCTCCGCCCTCGATCAAGGCATGCAGCAACCACCATCCACCAAGCCGCCGCAGCAACCACGCTCCGCCCGCCGGGCAGAGACCCGGCACGCAACAACGAGCGAAGGCAGAAAAAATCAGACACACATCAGCTAACATCCCACCCGCGGTGCAAGCGGCCCCCGGGCCCGCGGGAAGGGTAGAACCCACTTGCACGGAGGACACCAGCGCCACGCTGCTGCCTCCCCCACACGCCTGTCCACCGCCTTTTGTGCAGCCGGATCTGCGGGCCATCGGCACATGATGCACGGAGGTTTTCTTCATGACGACGACGCCCTACAAGCGCCTTCCCGCACGGCCAGACATCGGCCACCTCAAGAAACAGGCCAAGAATCTCCTGGCCTTGTACCGCGGCAACGACGCTGCCGCCTTGCAGCGCATTCGCACCGCCCTGCCCGCCGCTGCAGGCAAGGACGACACCACCCTCGCCGCCCAGGGCCTGCGCCTGCACGATGCGCAGTCGTGCATTGCACGCGAGTACGGCTTTGCCTCCTGGGCCGACCTGCAGGGCTTTGTCGTCGCGCGCAGGGCCCAGGCCGATGACTCGGGCAAGGCCCTGCTCCACTGGCTGGGCCTCGTCTATGCGGGCGATATCTGCGGCGGCATGAACCGCGCGCGGCCTGCCGTGGCCCTGCGCCTGCTCGAAGACCACCCCGCCCTGCTCGGCAACAGCGACCCCTGGCTGGCCTGCGCCACCGGCGACGAAGCCGTGCTGCGCCAGGCCACCGCGCAGGACCCCGGCTGGGTGCACCGCGCAGGTGGGCCGCTGCAGTTGCCGCCACTGGTGGCGGTCACGCATTCCGGCCTGCTGCAGTTGCCGAGCCACCGCGAGCGGCTGATCGCCTGCGCAAGGCATCTGCTGGCGTCCGGTGCATCGCCCGACCAGTCGGTGGGCAACCGCTGGCCCCCGGCCTCGCTGCAGGCACCTGCAGAAGCCGAGCGCCTCTCGGCCCTGTACGGCGCTGCCGGCCGCAACCTCGACCCCGAGATGACGAAGCTGCTGCTCGGTGCCGGCGCCCACCCCGATGACAACGAATCGCTCTACCACGCGCTCGACAACCCCGAGTGCACCCGGCTGCTGCTCGAAGCCGGCGCCCGCATCACCGGCACCAACGCCATGTACCGCGTGCTCGACCTCGACGACCTGGCCACCCTGCAACTGCTGCTGGCGCACGGCGGCGATGCCAACGAGCCACCGCAGGGCCCGCCCACGTCGGACTGGGGTTCGCAGCTGCTGTGGGCCATCCGCCGGCGCCGCTCGCCCGCGCACGTCGCAGCCCTGCTGGCCGCAGGCGCCAGGCCCGATGCGAGCATGCAGGACGGCACGCCCGCCCACACCATGGCCCTGCGCTACGGCCTGACCGAGGTGGCACAGCTGCTGCAGAACGCCACGGCAGTAACCAGCGGCCATGCGCCGCCCGCCATGGACGAGGCCTTCATCGCCGCCTGCGCACGCGGCGACGAAGCGGCGGCCCGCGCCCTGCAGGCCGCACACCCTGGCACCATCGGCAGGCTCAGCCCCGCCCAGCTGCGGCTGCTGCCCGAGCTGGCGGCCCAGGGCTGCGGCGATGCAGTGCGCACCATGGTCAACCTGGGCTGGCCCATCGAGGTGCGCGGTGGCGACTGGGATGCCTCGGCCCTGAACCAGGCCGTGTTCCGTGGCGATGCGGCGCTCGCCCGCTTCCTGCTGGCGCACGGCGCCGACTGGCAGGCCCTGCACGGCTTTGGCGACAACGCCAGCGGCACCCTGTCATGGGCCTCGCTCAACGAGCCCGTGCCCGGCGGCGACTGGATCGGCTGCGCCCAGGCCCTGGTGGCCCACGGCATGCCCGGCGCGCGGCCCGACCCCGAAGGCACGGACGACGGCGCCGTGCTGCTGGGCGGGCGGCGCAGCAGGTTCTCGGAAGACGTGGCGGACTACCTGCTGAGCCAGCCCGCCAGCGCGCAGGCTTAGCGACCGGTTGTGAGACAGGCTGGCACGCTGTGGGTGGCAGTGGCACCCACGCCGCGCCCGCCCACCAGTTGTCAGCAACTGTTCACCCTGTGTCGGGGTGCGACGCGCCCTTGCGTGCGGCCTTGGGCGCGTTACCTGCGCTTGCATCCGGCTTGCGGGCCGCGCGGCGTGAACGGCCCCGTCCTACCGGGGGCGCGCCTGTGTCCCTACCGCCCCGCACGCCCGCCGGTTTCAACATGGGAGCCATGGTGGCACCACGGCCACCGCCATCCTTCAAGGAGCTCCCCATGTCGACCACCCTAGTCTCCCGTTCGCACCGCAGCCTTGCGGCCCCACTGATCGCCCTGTCGGTGCTCGCGCTCACCGTATCGCAGCATGCCTACAGCCAGGGCGGCTTCGGCAGCGCAAGCCCGGCCACGCCGGCCATCTCGACCATTGGCAACCCCAGCACCGCGACACCGGGCACGGCCCCCCCCGGCAGTGCCTTGGGCAACACCTCCACCACGCCGAGCAGCAACAGCAGCATCGGCAACACCACCGTTCCTGGCAATATTCCGAGCAGCATCCCGAGCAGCGGCAACATCGGCAACGCCACCACCAGCCCCTCCAGCATCCCCGGCAGCGTGCCCAGCAGCACCGCCACGCCCACGGCTGCCACCGGCAACCCGAGCAGCACCACCACCACACCCAGCAGCAACAGCAGCATCGGCAACGCCAGCATTTCGGGCAACATCCCCAGTGGCATTCCGAGCAGCAGCATAGGTACACCGGCCTCCGGTTCGCCTACTGCTGGCATCCCCAGCAGCACCGCGACGGGCAGCACGGGCACGACAGCAGCCACGACGGGCAATCCGACAGGGAGCCCGGGCACCACCGGTAACGGCACCCCGGCGGGCGGCACCAGCCCTGGCGCGAGCGCGAGCACCAGCACTGGTGCAGGCAGCGCCACCGGCACAGGCACCGGTGTCGCCCCGGGTACCAGCGCTGGTGTAGGGGTCAGCGGAGCAGGCGCGGGCAGCGTGGCAGGTGCGCCTTCTGGCACGGGCTCGGGTGGCAGCACCAGCGCGGGCGCACCTGGCGGTGCGGCCGGCACCGCACCCGGTGCGGCCCCAGGCGCTGCAGCGGGTTCCGCAACGGGGAGCGGCGCAGGTGCCGCGAGCAGCGGTGCAGGCAGTGCGGGCGGCAGCGCGGGTGTGGGTGCCGGCGCACCTGGAGCCGGCGCTGTGGGCGCTGGTGCCGGTGCCGGTTCGGGAGCCGGTCCAGGCGTTGGCGCTGGAGCCGGCTCAGCAGGCGCAGGCGCTGGCAGCGCAGGATCCGCCGGTGCCGGTGCTCGTTGATCGACAGCATGACGCTTGCATGCAGGGGTTGAACGGGCCAGTCTACGCACCAGGCCCCTACTCATGCATGCATGCCCGCGCGCAGAATGCCACGCGCTGCGCTGCGCTGCGCCCCCCGCATCAAAAGACCGACAGCCCCGTGCGGTCGGTGAGCAGCTCCAGCGCGCGCCTGCCCAGAGCGACCAGTGGTTTGCAGCCACTG
>NZ_LMIH01000014.1:133965-143077 GCF_001428645.1 Acidovorax sp. Root217 | reverse complement strand
AATCGTATAACTAGGCGGGAAGCCGCAGACAGTGCTGTAGCACGGCAAGGCGGACCAACGAAGCTAGACGGTTGAAGGCAAATTCGTATGAGGCAGGGGCCGCAGGTGCAGGCACAAAAACCGCATTCAACCCGCATTTGTCATCTATTTAGAGGACATACAAACACAGCACAAATCCCTAGCATTTGGTGGGTGCTGGGTGTGGCGCTGCCCATGGTGGTAGCCATGAAGCCATGCACAGCCCGTGCGGAACTGCAGTCGCTCAACCGTGCCGGTCGCGACCGGATCCGCCATGTGGGTCGCCTGGCAGGCCATCAGCCGGGCTGCCGCCTTTCCCTTCAATCAACCACCGAATCGAAGGTCTCACCGTGAACTCCACTACCGTCTCGTCCGCACTGGCCAACCCACTGGCATCCTTCAACAACCTGCACAAAAACGGCGACCGCGAATGCCTGCAGGGCCCCTCGCACTACGACGCATTGAGTGAGAGCCACCTTCAGGGCATTGCCCAGTACGAGGATCTGTACCTGATCACCCAGAACCGTTCCGGCCATGACAGCGGAAAACTCTATGTGTTCCGCGTCTCGCCACCCCAGCAATGCATCTTCACCACCCATCTTGACGTCAGCCCGTCATCTGCTGCACTGGGAGGCAATGGCCAGGCATTCAACCATCCGGGGGGCGTTCAACTGGCGGGCAAGTACCTGTTTGTGCCGGTGCAGACCGAGGACTACAACAACACCCGCATACAGGTGTACGACGTGCAAGCCCTGACCAGCGACAACCCCTCGATCGCGCTGGTCAACAACAGCCTGATCCCCGACTGCGACGACCGCAAGATCGAGTCCATCGGCGTCGCATTCGACGAGGCCAACGGCAACTACGTGATCGTCGGCCTCCAGGGCAGCGACCTGTACTTCTACCGCACTGCGGGCAGCGATCTTTCGGTGCCGGTCTCGGGCGGCTACGCGTTCACCTGCAAGGTACCCGAGCACAATGACGCGGGCCCGCAGACCATCAACCTGCTCTACGGTGGGGACGGTCAGCTGTACCTGGTCAACTTCGCTGTGCGGGAGAAGGCGGTGGTCCTCTTCACCGACTACGCCTACCTCTACCAGGTCACTTGGTCCGAGGGCCTCGGAGATCCGGCCTCTGCCAGGCACTTCATCACGCATGGATCGAGCACCCCGGGCGTGAACCAGCCGCACTTCCGCTGGGGCTCCGGCATCCATATCGACGAGACGGGAATCAACCTGCTGGTGACGCAGAGGGTCATGCAGGAGAAGTGCTACATCAACCGCTTCGAGCAAAAGACGGATGGTTCCGACGCCGATGGCGAACCCGAGGGCATCGAAGCCATCGGGTGAGATCGCCCGCAGCACCAATGCTGGAGCCCCCGGTAGCGCCGCCGATGCAGTCGCTCCCGGCGCGGCATCGGCCGGCACCGGGGCTGGTGCGGGCCCCGGAGCAGGCGCAGGTGCCGATGCCGGCGTAGGTGCCTACTCCTCAGGAGTAGGTGCCGGGGCGTCAGGTGGAGGTGCAGGTGCAGGACCTGGCGCTGCTGGCGCAGGTGCCTCCGGCGGCCCCGGCGCGGGTGCAGGGGCTCGCGGACGCCGCGCGACAGAACCCATGGCTACTGTTGCTGCGCCGCCGCAGGATAGCCATGCCCACCTTGTGACAATGGTCAGGCGCCAGCGAAGCGTCACCTAAACTCCCGCAACACAACAACACCAGTGCCGGAGCTGATGGTGGCCCTTCAGGGCCACCCCGGTGCTCCAGGCGGGAGGAGCGACTTTGGCTCACAAGAGCTTTGCGCAGCATATCGCTGACGAGGGTTTGCCGCCCGCGCTGCTGATAGCGATCAACCTGGCCTTGTTGTCGGTGTTCGCAATGGGCATCAAGATCGAGCCGCGAATAGGGCTCTGGACATGCAAACTGATACTCCCGAACCGGCTTTTGGAAGGGCTTGCGGGGGACTACCTCAGCTATCGGATGTCGCTGTATGCGGTTGCCAGCGCCATAGCACTCTTTCTGACCCTGGGAGTGCTGCTGTTTGGCCTGGCGGAACACCTGGGCGGCTCAAAGAACAGGCTGCCCCGCTGGCAGGGGATGTTGTTGGGGGGCGGTATGGGTTGTACCCTCTTGCTCGGCTACCCGCCGCTCGCCCGGAGCAACCTCTCCGTCATGATCAACGACCTGAGCTACTTCGTTCTGACCGCTGTGATTTTCTCGACCCTGCCCTTGATGATGCGTGCCTTCAGCTGGCGGTATGGCCGCAGACGAAGAGGCGTCGAGACCATCCACCAGATGCGCTAGTGACGGCTCGGTGGCGCGCAGAGGCAGACCCCCTTCACCGGCCACCATACCTGCGTTCGCGCAGCCAGTCCATCACGATGGCGTGGTACGTGTCCCGCCAGCGGGCCTGCGAGAGCGCATGGTCGGCCTCCAGCAGCATGTGCCGCACGAGGCTGCGCGCATTGCCGAAGGCCCAGGCATAGCTGTCGATCACGGGGCGCGGCACCACCTGGTCATGTTCGGACTGCACCAGCAGCACATCGCCCTTGAAGGCGGCGCAGGCGGCCAGCGCGCGGTTGCCCTCGGGCGTGTGCACGGTGTGGCGGTAGGCGTTCACCTTGCGCCTGTCCAGATCCTCCTTGGGCAGCATCCAGTCCGCATCGGGATAGATCGCGGGTGACCGCAGCACCAGCCAGTCGAACGGGTACATCCCCGCCAACAGGGCCGCCATGTACCCGCCGTAGCTGAACCCCAGCACGCCCACGGCGTCAGGCCGCTCCTGGGCGTGCAGCAATTGGTAGTCGCGCAGCACCTGGCGCAGGTTGTCCTCGCGGTTCACACGGGCGCGGTCGGCCGCAGGCCAGCTGGCATCAGGCAGATTGCCGCGTCGGCAGTGCCAGCCCTGGGCAGACAGGTCCTGGTCGAGCAGGTCGAACTGGGCCTTGCCATGGTCGTCCCAGCCTGGCAGCACCAGCAAGGCCGGGCGCTGGATGCCATCGGGCCGCAACAGTGGCGCGCCAGGCCGCGCGCTGCCATGCGCAAGGGACAAGGAATCTGCGTGCAAGAAGGCCATATACCCATGGTGTCCGCGCCTGCGTGCTGCCGGGTGTCAGCGGTGCGGCAGTCAACCCGTAAGACACGCCTGCAACGAGCGGCCCATGCGACGTAGCGGCCGGCATCGCCGCACCGCGCCTGCGCTGACAGCGGGGGGCGCATGCCACCCACGGTGTGATCCGCAAACCAGCGCAGAATGGCCCGATGAATGTCATACGCCCACTGCGCTTCGCAGCGCACGCGCTCGCCTTCCTCATGGCCGGCGCCCTGCTGTCCCCTGCACTGCACGCGGCAGAGCAACTGGCCATCGGCTCCAAGCGCTTCACCGAAAGCTACATCCTCGGCGAGGTCATCACCCAGGCAGCGCGCCAAGGCGGTGCCACGGCAGAGCACCGCCAGGGCCTGGGCAACACCGCCTTGGTGGTCGAGGCGCTCAAGACCGGCTCCATCGACGTCTACCCCGAGTACCTGGGCACGGTGGAGCGCGAGATCCTCAAGCTGCCCACCGGGTCTTCCAGGCAGGCCATCGACCAGAAGCTGCGCGAGATGGGCCTGGCCCTGGGCGTGCCGCTGGGCTTTGCCAACGGCTATGCCCTGGCCGCCAGCGCCGAGGTGGCGCGCAAGCACGGCCTCCAGACCCTGGGCGACCTGCAGAGGGCACCCGACCTGCGCATCGCCATTTCGCAGGAGTTCCTGGGCCGCGAAGACGGCTGGCCCGGCCTGGCCAGGCGCTACCAGTTGCCGCAGCGCCCCACCTCCATCGACCACGGCCTGTCGTACCAGGCGCTGGCCTCGCAGCGCATCGACCTGACCGACATCTACACCACCGACGCGCGCATCGCCGACCTGGGGCTGGTGACGCTGCAGGACGACGCCAACTACTTCCCGCGCTACGACGCGGTGCTGCTCTACCGCGCGGACCTGCCCACGCGCGCGCCGCAGGCCTGGCGCCAGATCGCCGCGCTCGAAGGCCGCATCGACGTCACGCGCATGATCGCCATGAACGCGCAGGCCGAGCTGCACGGGCAGGCGTTCCCGGCCATTGCGGCCGACTTCCTCGCCGGCAAGGCCACGCCTGCGGCTGCGCCCGCAAGTGCATCCAGTGCGGCCAGCGCAGCACCGGCGCAGGCTCGCCCATCCCTGTCCAGCGCCATCTTCGGCGGCGACTTCTGGCGCCTCACGCGCGACCACCTGTGGCTGGTGGCCGTGTCCGTCGGCATCGCCGTGCTCATCGGCATACCGCTGGGCACGCTGGCCGCCGCGCGGGCGTGGCTGGGCCAGGGCATCCTGGGTTTTGTCGGCCTGCTGCAGACCGTGCCCTCGCTGGCGCTGTTGGCCGCGCTGATCCCGCTGCTGGGCCGCATCGGCACCGTGCCGGCCATCGTCGCGCTCAGCCTGTATGCCCTGCTGCCCATCGTGCGCAACACCGCCGTGGGGTTGATGCAGGTGCCCAAGGGCACCCAGCAGGCCGCCGTGGCCCTGGGCATGACGCCCGCGCAAAGCTGGCGCCTGGTGCTGCTGCCGCTGGCCTTGCCCGTGATCATTGCAGGCGTGAAGACCGCCACCGTGATGACCGTGGGCACCGCCACCATCGCCGCGTTCATCGGTGCAGGCGGCTATGGCGAGCGCATTGCGCAGGGGCTGGCGCTCAACGACGGCACCACCTTGCTGGCGGGTGCGATTCCCTCGGCCGGGCTGGCGGTGCTGATCCAGGTGGTGTTCGAGGTGGTCGAGCGCATGTTCCGGCAACCAGGTGCGGCAGCCAGTTGATGCAGCACAAGTAAAAGTTCCCTCGGCGTGAAATGCGTCACACCGCGCCGCTCGCGCGTCCGCCAGCCGGTGCTTCAATGGCGGCTTCGCCACCGCACCGCCTGCATTGACTGCATTGCCCCCGCATGACCACCTACACCAGCCACTGGCTCCAGGCCGCCGCGGCCAGCAACAAGGCTCCGCTGCTGATCAAGATCACGCTGATACCGCATGGCTATGACGGCCATGCCTACTGGAAGCGCCAGGAGGCGCGCGCCTCCGACCGCGAGTTCAAGATGGTGGAGGACCTGCGCCTCGATCCCGATGGCGGCCCCCAGGCCGTGCTGCAGCGCCTGGTGGACCTGCGCCAGGCCCTTGCCAGTGACGGATGGCAGGAGATCGTCGTGCACGACAGCCTGACCCTCTTCCCCAAGGACCTGCTGGACCACCGCCCCAAGACCGATGACGAGTGCCTGATGGACCTGGCGGCGCTGCACACCGAGTGCAGTGACCACGAGAGCGCCCTGGCCGCCCTGCACCGCTGCTGCCACAGCGAACAGGCGTGGTACTGGCACACGGCGGCCCGGCGCGCCCATGCCAACCGGGCGCGCGCCCACCCCGGCCCGCAAGCGGACGGCGACTGGGCCGGTGCCGTCGAACACGCCATGTTCATCATCCACCAGGCAGCAGACACCAACGCCGCCCCGCCAGACGCCATGTACAGCTTTGGCGACAGCTACCGGCACACGGCTTCGCAACTGGCTGCGGCTGCGCAGACCGTGGCGGAGTACCTGCTGTGCATTGTCGGCGACCCGGAGCAGGCGATGCAGGCCCTGGCCATCGCCGATGCCACAAACCATGGCACTAACCAGCTGCAGCAGTTGAAGGTGACAGCGCTGCTGCAGCTCAAGCGCAGCACCGAGGCGTACGAGACCCACCTGAAGTGGCGCCTGCAGATGCCCGAGGTGCTCGAATCCCCCGGCTACCGGGCCTTCGTCGACCAGCAACAGACGCAGGCGTGCAGCGCCGAAAGCCAGCGCGTCAGCCAGCTGCGCTTTGAAACCGCCCCGGGCAGCCCCGCCTCCGAAGGCGATCTCGAACAACTGCTGCGGCGCTTTCCCCAGCCACCGCACGCCTACCTGCAATGGATCACCCAGGCAGAGCGGCACCAGCTCACCGTGGTCGATGGCGAGGGCAGCGAAACCTACGAGCTGTTCAGCATCTCCGCCGCGCTGGACAAGCACGAAGAGCTGCTGGGCTGGCTCAGCCTGCACGACGAAAGCTCGCCCGAGCTGGCAGAGGAGATCCGCAGCGCCATCGCCGACAGCGGCATCGACCCGCAGCACATGCTGCCCATCGTGGGCGCCGAGAACGCCTCGGACTGCTTTGTGCTGCGCATGGATGGCCCCGGCGCGGGCGGCATCTACTTCTGGGCGCACGACGAGTGCACCGTGTTCAGCCCCATCGTGGACAGTGCCGACCAGTTGTTCCCGTGGCTGCAGGCGCAGGCCCGGGCGGGCGCGACCTTCGTGCTCTGAGAGCAGGGCATGGCGGCGTCTGGGCAGCCGGTTGCGCCGGCAGGCCCGGTCGGCCCATAGCATTCCCGCGCGCTGAAGGGCTCAGGACAAACCCGCTGCGTCCAGCAACACGATGCGGTTGCGGCCCGCGTCCTTGGCCTGGTAGAGCGCCTTGTCCGCCATGGCGATCATGTCCTGCGGGGTCAGCGCCTCGTCCCCGCGCATGGCCGCAATGCCGGTGCTGATGCTCACCACCGCACCCGTCGAGCATTCGCGGTGGGCAATCGACAGGCCCGCCACGGCCGCCTGCGCCGCAGCGGCAATGTGCATGGCGCCGACCGAATCGGTTTCAGGCAGCACCAGGGCGAACTCTTCGCCGCCATACCGTGCGGCCAGGTCCGAAGGGCGCTTGCCATGGGCCTGCAGCACTCGGGCGATGGCCTTGAGGCATTCGTCGCCCAACTGGTGCCCATAGGCATCGTTGTAGGACTTGAAGTGGTCCACATCCAGCAGCACCAGCGCCAGTGGCCGCCGGTGGCGCTGGGCCAGGGCCAGGTGTTCCGCCAGGTGCATGTCGAACGCCCGGCGGTTGGCCAGCTCGGTCAGGCCGTCCTGCATGGACGAGCGCCACAGCGTCTCGTTGGCGCTTTGCAGTGCGGTGGTCAGTGCCCGCAGCCGGGTGTGGTGCCGCGCGTTCTCGCCGAGCAGCACGATCAACAGCACACCCGCAGACACCAGGCCATAGATGCGCCCCAGGTACCAGCCCAGGTCGTAGCGACCGGCGTTCAGCACGGCCGCCAGGGCCAGGTCCAGCAGCCAGACACACAACGCCACCATCAGCCAGATGTCCAGCAGCGAATGGGGCCGGCTCCACAGCAGAACCATCAGCGCCCCGAAGCTCAGCAGCCAGATGCCGATGAGAAACGCCTTGCCGACGGACGTGGTCTGGTTGTCGTCCATGAACACCGGCAGCCACTCGTGCCCTGCAGTGGCAAACGCAGTGAACGCAGCCACCAGCGCCAGCACCAGGGCAGCGGTGGCGGCGACCGCACGCAATGCCCGGCCACCGCTCGGGCGCGCAGGGCCTCGTGCATCCCGCCGCCTTGCCAACACATAGGCCACCAGCCCCAGCGGATAGCCCGCGTGCCACAGCATGTACAGGGCCGATGAGGTCTGGGGCCCGGACCCCAGCAAGCCCGTGGGCGCGAACAGGCCCGGGAAGATGAGCGCATAGGCCGCAATGGCCGTGGCGTTGAACAGGTACACCCCGCCCAGTACCAGCAGCCCCACGGACTTCAAGGCCCGGTAATGGCCCAACAGCAGCACCGCCGTGACCAGATCAAAGATCACCAGCGCGGTGACATAGATCGGAATGAAGGCCGCAAATGCTGCGAGCGGCACCTTGGCGTACGGCAGGGCCATTGCGCCAAGTGCCAGCGAAAGAACGACCACGGCGCCCGCGACCACCTTCTCACGGGTGCCCGCCGGTTCGCTGGCAAGAGGGGCCGTGGACAGCCCCGGGGACGCAGTGAGGTGCATGGGACATCCTGCGCAAAGACTTCGGAGATATTAATCTTTTGTTACAAAAATACAATTTGCTTACATATCATTCCAGTGATCGCCCCAGGTCAGGTGGCCCCTGCAATTTCATGCTTAGTGAATTCGGGATCATTGAATATGCTGTATTTGAGCGCGTTCTTGAACAGGCCCTGGCCCGCCGGACCGAAGCGGCATGGGGCTGCGCTGCCTTGCAATCAACCTGAGGGAGAACTGCCATGGACAAGATGACGATTGCCACCCGGCTCGCGGTGGCATTTGCAGCGATGGTGCTGATGCTCATTGCACTGGGTGCCACCAGCCTGGTCCGGTCCGCCGACCAACGCTCCGAACTGAGCGACGTCATCAGCACCCGCGTGCCGATCACCAAGGCTCTGGGCGTGCTGGCGAACAGCGTGAACACCCAGGCAATCCAGTACCGCAATCTGGTGATCTTCAGTTCAGAACCCATCACCAGGTCGGCCCTCGAACAGATCACGTCTGCGCGGGCCACCACGGCCGATCAATACAAGCTGCTGGACACGCTGATTTCCTCACCCAAAGGGGAAGAACTGCTGGCGAGCATGCTCAAGGCGCGTGCCGAGTTCTACACGCGCGGCGATGAGTTCCTGGCCCTGGTGCAAAAGGGCCAGAAAGACGAGGCGACCAGCCTGCTCGAAGAAAAGCTGCGCCCCATCCAGCTCGACTACCAGAAGACGTTGCGCGACCAGGTGGAGTTCCAGGCGCGGCTCACCGACGAATCCGGCAAGGAGGCCGAAGCCGCCGCCGCAGCTCTGCAACGCGACGTGATGATCGCCAGCGCACTGGCCATCGCGCTGGCGATCTTCCTGGCCATCACCATCATCCGCTCCATCACCCGCCCCCTGGCCCAGGCCGTGCAGGCCGCCGACCGCGTTGCCGCCGGCGACCTGAGTGGCACCATCGTCGTGCAGTCCCGCGATGAAACCGGCCACCTGCTCAGTGCCCTGCAGCGCATGCAGCAAAGCCTGGTGAACACTGTTGCCACGGTGCGAGGCAACGCCGAAAGCGTAGCCTCGGCCAGCGCCCAGATTGCCTCGGGCAACAACGACCTGTCGGCACGCACCGAGCAGCAGGCCTCGGCACTGGAAGAGACAGCCGCCTCGATGGAAGAGCTCGGTTCCACCGTGCGCCAGAACGCAGACAACGCACGCCAGGCCAACCAGTTGGCGCTAAGCGCCTCCACCGTGGCCGTACAGGGA
>NZ_LMIH01000014.1:133557-133933 GCF_001428645.1 Acidovorax sp. Root217 | reverse complement strand
CAAGATCGCCGACATCATCAGCGTCATCGACGGCATCGCCTTCCAGACCAACATCCTGGCGCTCAATGCAGCGGTGGAAGCCGCCCGGGCCGGAGAGCAAGGCCGGGGCTTTGCCGTGGTGGCCAGCGAAGTGCGCAGCCTGGCCGGACGCAGCGCCGAAGCGGCCAAGGAAATCAAGAGCCTGATCACCGCCAGCGTCGAGCGGGTGGAGCAAGGCACGCAACTGGTGGACAAGGCCGGGGCCACCATGACCGAAGTGGTGGCAGCCATCCGGCGGGTGACCGACATCATGGGCGAGATCAGCGCCGCCAGCAGTGAGCAAAGCGCAGGCGTGGGCCAGGTGGGAGAAGCGGTCACGCAGATGGACCAGGCCACC
>NZ_LMIH01000014.1:106763-133515 GCF_001428645.1 Acidovorax sp. Root217 | reverse complement strand
CAGCCAGGCGGGCGAACTGGTGAACGCGGTGGCGGTGTTCAGGCTGGCGGGCGATGGCAGCGGAGGCGGCAACTACCGCAGCACGGCCCCTGCACAGGCCGCGGCGGTGCGCAAGCCGGTGGCCATGGCGGCACCGGCTGTGCGCGCGGCAGTAACGTCCAGGCCTGTGGCCAAGGCCCCAGCGGCGAGCCGGCTGGCGGCGCCCAAGGGGCCCGCGCCCATTGCGGAGCGCACCGTAGCCAAGGGCGGCGGCGACGAGTGGGAGAACTTTTAGAGAAGCGGTGCAGTGCGCCGCTGCGCAGCCTGGCAAATGCCGTGCGCCCCTCCCCCAATCGAGCGATTGGCTGACACGCTGGCGCCGCACGGCCCGTACCATGGATTTTTCACAAGGGGGCCACCATGGCAAAAGGCACACGGCGCACGCCGCGCGGGCGGGTACAGCTGAATCTGGCGCTGCAGGGCGGTGGCGCGCAGGGCGCTTTCACCTGGGGCGTGCTGGACCGCCTGCTTGAAGAAGAGGACATCGACATCGGCAGCATCAGCGGCAGCAGTGCCGGTGCGCTGAACGGCGCGGCTTTGGCCACCGGCATGGCACGCGGCGGCCGCACAGGAGCCAAGGAGCACCTGGCAATGCTGTGGGAGCAGGTGGCGCAGGCTGGTTCGTTGATGACTCTGCTGATGCTGCCCCTGCGCAAGCCCGGCATGGGAGTATGGGACGACGCCCTGCCCGTCCTGTCCCCGTACCAAGCCAACCCCATGGGCATGGCGCCGCTGCGCTACATCCTGAACACCGTGGTGGACGAAGATCTGCTGCGCAAGGCCGACACTGCGCCGAAACTCTTTGTCAACGCACTGCACGTGCAAAGTGGCAGCGGCCGCGTGTTCGGCCCGGCCGACATGAGCATCGATGCCGTGCTTGCCTCCGCCTGCGCGCCGCTGTCCTACCAGGCCGTGCAGATCGACGGCGAGTCTTACTGGGATGGCAGCTACGCGGCCAACCCGTCGCTGTGGCCGCTGTACGAGGATGCGCTGGACACGGACATCCTGCTGGTGGAGCTGACCCCGCTGCACCGGGCCGAGACACCCCTGTTTGCCAAGAACATCCTCAACCGCATCAACGAGGTGGCGTCTGTCAATGGCCTGGTGTCCGAACTCAGGGCGCTGGAAGTCATCAACCGCAACGTGCCGGGCGCCGACATCCGCATGCACGTGCTGAGCCTGCCCGATCAGCCCGCAGGGCTGCTCGCCACGGAGCCTTCGATCAAGCGCACTGTGGGGCGCGTGCTGTTCGAGATGCTGCGCCAGGACGGGCGCAGGGCGTGCGATGCCTGGCTGACGGAGCACGGCGCGCACCTGGGCCGGCAGGCGACGGCGGACATCACCGCGCGCTATCTGAGGCCCCATACGCAGCAGCGGGACATGGCTTTGTCCTGAGCCGCTGGCGGGCCGGCCAGTGTTCTGTCCCGTGAATAGATGCCAAAATAAAACCGATGGATTTCGCGCCAGGGCAAGGCGCAAACCGCAGCGATAGCCGTAGCTATCGCGAGGATTTGCAACGCGGCCCTGGCGTGAAAGACGCGGCTTTATTGGCATTTATTTGCGGGACAGGACACTAGACGCTGCCCGGCGGAACCTGTGGCGCAGCAAATGCGCGGCTGAGATAGCGAGAGCCCTTCAGCCCGAAGCGCCAGGGCATGTCCACCGCTTTGGAAATGCCGATGCGCGGGCCCGCCACGATCTGGTCCGCACCCTCCAGCGCTGCCAGGGCATCCGCCTGCAGCAGCGCAAAAGGCGGCATGTGCAGCGGCAGGCCATTCATCCCCGCATCGATGCCCAGCGCCTGGGCCAGGCGGCCAGGGCCGGCGCACAGCAACCGCATGTCCTGCAAGCCACGGCGCTCGCGCATGGTGCCGATGCCGTGCGTGGGCTCCAGCGCGCGCAGCAACACGCCCGCGCCATACCCCGCATCGCGGCACACGGTGTTCAGGCACCAGTGCAGCCCGTACGAGCGGTAGACATAGGCATGGCCGGGCGGGCCGAACATGGCCGCATTGCGCGCCGTGGGCCCGCCAAACGTGTGCGATGCCGGGTCTGCCTGGTCATAGGCCTCGGTCTCCACAATGCGCCCGCCCACGCCGTCCACCAGCAGCGTCATGCCGATCAGGCTGCGCGCCACCTTGTGTGCGTGAGCGGCAAAGTCGATGTCGGCCACCACCAGCGGGTGGCGTGGCGACGGATCCGTCAGGGGTGTACGCGCCACGGCATTTCCAGACCTTACGCCTGCACGGCCTCTTCGATGGCCGCTGCCTGGCCGAGCTTGCCCAGCTTGTCATCGGTGGCCTTCTCTTCCGCCAGCGATGCCTGCAGCAGTGGCAGTACCGGCGTGTAGCCCAGCTTGGTGGCCAGAGCGATCAACGTGGTGTAGCTGGCGATCTCGTAGTGCTCCACCTTCTGCGCCGCACCGATCAGGGCCACGTCGAGCACGGGCCCCTTGTCGATTTCGTCGATCAGGTCCTTGCCTTCCTCCACCAGGCCCTCCATGGCCGCGCACTTGATGCGCTTGAGCTTGAGGTTCAGGATCTCCACCATCTCGTCGATGCGCTCCACCTGGCCCCGGGTCTCTTCCAGGTGATCGAGAAACGCCTGGGCCAGTTGCGGGTCGGCCGCTGCGCGCGCCATCTGCGGGAGGGAGCGGGTCATCTGCTTCTCGGCACTGTAGGTGTCCGACAGCTCGTGCAGGAAGAGGTCTTCGACAGTTTTGACGGCCATGAAAATGCTCCTTGGGTGAATTGGGAAGAACGCCATGTTGATTGCGAATCAATTCACGCTTCGTAAGACAACTCCCTATCGTGGCGCATGCGCACACTGAAGACAAAGAGCCCGGTCCCTCATCCACCGTGAAGCCGGCCCGATTGGGGGATTGCGGCGCGCGCCCGGTGCGTGCCTAGAATGGTTTTCCCACCATCTCCAGGGCCGCCATGAACCGCAAGCATCCCCCCATCGCCCGCCACCTCTTATCGCGGTGGCTGCTGGCCTGCGCGGCGTGGTTGCTTGGCAGCGTGGCGGCCCCGGTGCTGGCCACCACCATCAGCGCGGGGTACGAGCACGCTTGCTCGGTCTCCGATGCCGGCCTGCCCACCTGCTGGGGCAGTGTGCCGGTGGACCCGGCCATGGCGAACGTCCGCATACTGGACACCAAGGCAGGCAACGGCTTCAGCTGCGCACTGTCGGCAGAACGAACCGTCCATTGCTGGGGCCCGAAGAACGAGTACAGCCAGCGGGGCCTGAACTTCGACGGCAGAAACGCAGTCTGGCCGATGGCCTTGCGCCAGGGTGCCGAACAAAGCAGGCTATATGCCACGCAGATCGCGGCAGGCATGCGGCATGCCTGCGCGCTCACGCAGGGCGGCGAGGTGGCGTGCTGGGGCGATGCGGGCCAGGGCCAGATGGGGCTGCAGGAGCCCGTCGTCACGACGACCGAATACGCCTTGCGCGTCCCCGGACTGTCGAATGCGGTGCGCATCGCCGCAGGCAACGGCAGCACCTGCGCGGTGCTGCGGACCGGCGCGGTGTGGTGCGTTGGCGCAGGCAGCTTGCTGGCGGGCCCGCAGGACGATCCGCGCACGCCCAGACAATTGCCCGGCATTGACGATGCGGTGGACGTCTCCCTCTTTGACGGCCACGCCTGCGTGCAGCGCAGTGCTGGCAAGGTCGCCTGCTGGGGTCGCAACCTGTTTGGCGAGCTGGGCGTGCCGGCCCATGCAGGCACGGTGACCACCCCCGTGGACGTGCCCGGCCCGGGCACTGGGGCCAAGGCGGTCGCTGTGGGCTACGGCTTCAGCTGCGCCCTGCTGCAGGACGGCCGCGTCCAGTGCTGGGGCGACCATTCCAAGGGCCAGCTGGGCATCGGCTACGTACCCAACCAGACGGGCGCGGTCTATGTGCAGGTGGTCGGCATCACCGACGCCGTGGCCATCAGCGCCGGCCTGGAGCATGCCTGTGCCGTGCTGGACGGCGGCTATGCGCAATGCTGGGGCAAGGGCACGGCCCTGGGCAACAACCTTTGCTACAGCTACGGGGCCTACTACCCGAACACCGGCTACCTGCCCTACAAGGGCCCCGATTTCACCCTGGCCATCTGCGCGCCGCCCCAATCGCACACGCCCTTCGCGGTGAGCGCACTGCGGCCCTACAACGACGCGACCCTGGTCATGGACTGGGCAGAACGCAGCCTGCCGCAGACCTTTCCGGTCGGCCAGCGGGTCATGGCCGACCACCACGCCAATTTCCGCTACCGCCTCTACCCGGGTGGGCATGCCCTGGGCGTCAACGACCACGGCACCCCGCACCTGATGTACATGGGCCCCGATACCAACGGGCAGTTGCGGGACCTGGGCCGCCTGGCCCCCTGGGCGCGCGAGGCACGCAAGTAGGGCACGCTGGGCTCTGCGCAGCAACGCACCCACCAGATAGGGACTTTGCCGGCCCCTGGGCGCACGGCAGCCGATCGCCCTATCCTTCGCGCCATGTCCTCCTCTCCATTCAACGCTGGCCACGCGCAGGTCTTCCAGCACGGGCGGCTCACCCTCGGGTTCATGACGCCCATCGCCCACCATGCACGCGCCATGGCCGACATCCAGGAAACCACCCGCCTGGCAGCGCTGGCCGACGACCTCGGCTTTGGGGCGCTGTGGGCGCGCGATGTTCCGCTCATGGTGCCCCAGGGCAGCGACAACACGGCCAGCGCGCTGGACGATCCCTTTCTGTGGCTGGCCGCCCTCGCCTCTTCCACCCGCCGCATCGCCATCGGCGCGGCGGCCATCGTGCTGCCGCTGCGCCACCCGCTGCATGTGGCCAAGGCCGCGCTCACGCTGGACCGCATGAGCGGCGGCCGCTTCATCCTGGGGCTGGGCTCGGGCGACCGGCCCGAGGAATTCGCATCCTTCGGCGAAAACGTGGACGCGCGTGGCGATGCCTTTCGCGACCGCTGGCCACTGGTACGCGCAGCGCTGTCGCCCGAGCCGCAGGAGCGACAGGCTTTGTTGACGGCAACAGGCGGCTACGACCTCATGCAGTCGCCAGCAGCGCGCATCCCCATGGTGGTGGTCGGCTCGGCCCGGCAGTCGCTGCAGTGGACCGCAGCCAACGCCGACGCCTGGGCCAGCTACCACCGCGAGGAGGCAAGGCAGCAAGGCCGTATTCATCTGTGGCAGCAGGCGCTGGACCAGAAGGCGGCGGGTGAGCGCAAGCCCTTCGTGCAATCCGTACAGCTCGACCTGCTGGCCGATCCGGCAGCCGGCGCCGAGCCGCTGGAGCTGGGGCTGCGCACGGGGCGCAATGAACTCATCGCCTACCTGCAGCGCCTGCAGGCCATGGGCGTGAGGCATGTGCTGTTCAACCTGGCACAAGGCAGCGGCCGCACACCGGCCGAGGTGCTGCGCGAGATCGGGGAGCAGGTGCTGCCCAGCCTGTGACGGCGGGCATGCGCGCCCCCGGGAGCGCCATGGAACCATGGCACCATCGCCTCCAACCGCCACCACCGAACCTGGAGAGCCCCGATGCTGATCAATTGCGTTGCCTACGAAAACGGCGCCAAACTGGCCGATATCCCTGTCGCCGATATCAGCGACTACATCGTGCGGCCCGGCTGCTTCGTGTGGGTGGCGCTGGCCGACGCCACGCCCGAAGAGCTCAACGAAATGCGCGAGGAGTTCGGCCTGCACGAGCTGGCGGTGGAAGACGCCCACCACGGCCACCAGCGGCCCAAGGTCGAGGAGTACGGCCCGTCCCTGTTCGTGGTGATGCACCTGCTGGAGCCCGAGCCCGAGCGGCCTGGCCATTTCAGCGCGGGCGAGGTCGATGTCTTCGTGGGCCCCAACTACGTGCTCTCGGTGCGCAACCGCAGCAAGCAGGGGTTCCTCGGCGTGCGCGACCGCTGCGAGCACGAGCCCGACCTGCTTCGCCATGGTTCGGGCTTCGTACTGTATGCGCTGATGGACGCTGTGGTGGACCGGTACTTCCCCATCATCGATGCCCTGGAAGTCGAACTCGAACGCATCGAGCACCAGATCTTCACCAAGAAGGCCGCCCGCGACAACATCGAACAGCTCTACCACCTCAAGCAGCGCGTGATGCTGCTCAAGCATGCTGTCTCGCCCTTGCTGGAAGGCGCCAGCAAGCTGCATGGCGGCCGGGTGCCGCAGATCTGCATGGGGTCGCAGGAGTATTTTCGCGACGTGGTGGATCACCTGGTGCGAATCAACGGCCTGATTGAGGGCATGCGCGACACCATCGGCACGGCGATTCAGGTGAACCTCTCGATGGTGACTATCGAAGACAACGAGATCACCAAGCGCCTGGCCTCATGGGCCGGCATCTTCGCCATCTGCACCGCCTTTGTCGGCGTGTGGGGCATGAACTTCGAGCACATGCCCGAGCTGAAGTGGCGCTACGGCTACCCGGCCGCGCTGCTGCTCATCGTGAGCGTGTGCTCCTACGTCTACTACCGGTTCCGAAAGGCCGGATGGCTGTGACGCCTGAGCTGTGAAACGCATCGCACCAGGCCTCGCTGGCTACGGCCTTCGGCTGCCAACATTTTATTGCGCCCGGATGCTCGAGCGGCGCAGCACAATCCGGCATGCTTGACTCTGCCGGTTCATGCCTTCAAGCCCCCGGATCGGCTGCGCGAACAGCAAAAAACAGAATCTTCGGGAGCCCTTCATCCATGCCACTGGCACACACTGCCCTGCACGCGCCGCGGATGCCCGTCAGCACCGAGCCACTGGTGGCCCTGGTGGGCGGTATGCAGCAGCGGTCGGTGGATATTTTTGCGCTGTAGACTGCCCCTCCAATGAACGAATACATCCTGCTGATGCACCAGGACGCGCCCGACACCCAGGCCGCAGATGACCCAGAGCGCTGGGGCCAGTACCTCACCCGGCTGCGCAGCACCGGACAGTTCGATGGGGGCAGCGCCATCGGGCCCGGCGAGCGCGTGTGCAAGGGCCAGCCCGGCCAGGCCGCCACCGGCGGGCCCAACGGCTTCATCCGCGTGCGGGCGGCCAGCCTGCAGGCGGCCAAGGAGCAGTTTCTCGCAGGCAACCCCGTGTACGAAGCCGGCGGCACGGTGGAGGTGCGCGAGTTGCCGCGCAGTTGACTGAGCTACCCCAAATCCACGGAGTCATTCACCATGGGCCGCAAGGAATTCGAAGCATCACGGGCCGACGGCGTGCACGCGCAACTGGCGCGCATGGCCGGGCAGTGGCAAGGCCGCTTTCGCCTCTGGTTCGCACCCGGCGACCCAGCGGACGACACGGCGCAGCGCGGCAGCATCCGCGTGCTGCTCGGTGGGCGCGTGCTGCTGCACGAATACTCGGGCCACTGCAATGGCGAGCCGATGGAGGGCGTGGCGCTGATCGCCTACCATCTGGATGAGTCCCGCTACGAATCGGCCTGGGCCGAGAGCTTTGGTACCGGCACCGCCCTCATGTACAGCACCAGCGCCAGCGGCGACCCGCGCCTGTCGGTGCTGGGCAGCTACGCCGACGGCCAGGGCGGCCCGCGCTGGGGCTGGCGCACGGCGATCGAGCAGCCCGACGACGACACCCTGGACCTGCGCATGTACAACATCACCCCCGATGGCGTGGAGGCCCTGGCCGTGGAGGTGAACTACCGCCGCGTGCCAGCCGCTGACCAAGCGAACCCAGGAGACAGCGTTTGAAGCCTACACACTACCTATTGATCGCAGGTGCCCTCGTCCCGCTCGCCCTGTTCGTGGCCGGCCAGCCCGAGGCGGCCGGCGTCGTCTTCTTCCTGTGCCTTGTGGTGGAGATGATCGTCTCGGCCATCACCGGCAAAAAAGGCAACGATACCGAGCGCTGAGGATTGGCGCTGGGCAGCCCTCTGCCTGACAGCGACGTGCCATGACAACCGCGCGGCTCAAGCGGTGCCACCGGGTCTGGCGCCGAACATCGCCTGGACGCTGTCACCCTGCAGGCTCCTGATGCGCTGCACATCACCGGCCGGCCCTCTGGGCCTGACCCCACCATTTCCACCGCTTACCGTAGCGCCTGCGCCTGCATGCCGAAATACTGCGCAAACCCGGCCAGGCCACCAAGGCGGCGGTGGAACAGGTCCGGGCGCGGGTTGGGCACGCGCTGCAGGCCATAGCGCTGCGCGCGCTCGGCCAGCGCGGGGTCACCCGCACAATGCGCCAGCGCCAGGCCGGCGACCGCTGCCTGCAAAAAAACCTCCGGGCTGGCCTCGCGGCCGTCCAGGCGCAGGTAGCCCGCCAGGTCCACACAGCCATCGAGCAGCGGCAGCAGCTCCCGCACGGCCCACTGTGTGTACAGGCCCAGAAACTGGTCCAGTGCATGCGGCCCCATGCAGCGAAAGCTCGGCTCGTAGGGCTTCTGCTCGTCCCGCCGGCGAAACGCGGCCAGCTCCGGCCATTGCGTGCGCGCAAGGGGGATGGTGTGCTGGGGCTCGCACCACTTCGCCAGATCGGGGGGCAGACGGGGTTCGATCTCGCACGACATCCACAGGTCCCAGTGCTGCTCTGACCAGGACTGCGGCGTCATCTCGATGCGCTGCTGCCCCAGCGCCGTGTCACGCACCATGGCCAGTGCGTCGTGGGTCTGCAGGCCGGTGCGCCAGCAAAGCTGAAAGCCGCTGGGCGCAAAGTGGGGCAGCACCAGGGCACGCACCCGCCCTTCGAGGTACGAACGCCCGGCATCCAGGCCGGCTGCGGCGACCGGCTCCACTGCGGGCTCGGGCCAGTTCACGGGCGTGCGCCCCTCGGGGGTCAGGCACCAGTTGCCTGGCAGAAAAACCTCGCCCGTCTGGCCGTCGTAGACCGTCAGGCCCAGGGCCAGGGCCTGGTTGACCAGCACGGGCAGCACCCGATCCATCAGGTCGGTGTCCACGCCCAGCGCCCAACTCGCGTGATCAACCCGCCCGTCCGGCGCCCCCTCGATCCAGGGCGATCGGGTTTGCCCATCGCGCCGGTGCGGAAAGGCCTGAACCAGCCCGGCCGCAAGTGCCGCGAACTTGGGGTTCGGTGGCGCGGGCTGGCAGTCCAGCCGGGCCTGCAGGGCGTCGGCCTCGGCCCAGGTTTGTGGGCTGGGGTGATGCTCCCAGATGTGAACGACGTAGGTCATCGGTGTGCTTTCTCAAAACCTGTTGACGATCTCCCGAGGGTCGCTGCCCGCAGGGCCGGGGTGACATCGGGCCGATGGGGCTGGAATGCCTGGCGCCCCCCGGCTGCCAGCATGGGCGCAGGCCCATGCGGCGCACCCGAAACATCCCCCATCCCGATGGCGTCCCTCGCACTCCCCGGCACAAAGCCAGTCCTCTCCTGTGGCAATGATAGGGGTCAGCTACGATCCCTTCATGCCCCTGGTTCTCTCGGCAACCGGCGACGAGGTGGAGCGGGTGATGGTGGTTGGCAAGACCATTGTGCAGGCCAGCCCAGCCATCACACCACGCCCTCAGCCAGCCGGCCTTGCGCGAGCAATTCGCGGGTGCGTTGCAGCGTCGAGAGCAGCGCGCTGCGGTAGCCCTTGTCGCCGTCCATCCAGGCCTGCTCGGCCTGCTCCTCGGGTCCACCGGGCTGCTTGCCGCGCAGGCCGAGGTAGCCGTAAAAGCGCAGCTGCAGCTGCCCGTGTTCGTCCTCGAACAGCTCGTTGATGATGGCGCCTTCGCGCGGGCCGCTGGCCTGGAAGAAGGTGACCTTGGTCTGGGGCTCGAAGGCGATGATCTCGCGCAGCGCCTGCCCGGCGATGGTGGCCTCGCGCACGATGTGGGTGCCGCTGTTTTGCACCACCTCGCAGTGGGTACACAGACCCGGCGGCAGAAACAGCCGTGCATCGCGGGCCTTGAGGACCAGTCCCTCCCAGGCCTGGGCGCGGGTGAGCGGCACGGCGCCCTGTGGGTTGACGGGGACGGTGGCGGTGGAATAGATCATGGCTTTTCCTTTCGGTGTTGCTTGTTGAGAGATTCAGTGCGCGGCGCTCAGGCCGCGTTGGCGATGGCGTGCGCGAAGTCGCGGTACGAATGCAGCGGGCGGCCCAGCAGCTGCACCAGGCGCTCCACATCACCCGCCTCGGGCACCATGCCGTCGGTCAAGAAGCGCTCGGCCATCAGGCGCATGTCGTAGGCCATCCATTGCGGCATGGCGTTGCGCAGGTTGGTCTCGAAGCCGGCGGTGTCGTCCCCGCCATAGGCGACAGGGCGGCCCAGCGCGGCGGACCAGAGGGCGGCCACCGCCTCGCCGGTCAGCGTGTCGGGGCCTACCAGGTTGATGCGCGCCAGCGGCAGCGCCTGTGCCGATCGCTCGCGGCGCAGCAGCTCGATGGCGGCGACCTCGGCGATGTCGCGCACGTCCACCATGGCCAGGCCCTTGCTGCCGATGGGCATGGGGTAGACACCGTAGTTGCGCACCACGTCCTTGATGCTGTGGTCGTTGTCCATGAAGTAGGCCGGCCGCAGGATGGTGGCGCCAAAGCCCATCTGCTCCAGCATGCGCTCCACCCCGAACTTGCCCGCGAAGTGCGGCACGTTCAGGTAGCGGTCGCTGTGGATCACCGACAGGTAAACCACGCGCTTTATGCCCGCCTCGCGGGCCAGGTTCAGCGCCAGCAGCGCCTGCGTGAACTCGTCGGGCACCACTGCATTGAGCAGAAACAGCGTGGAGACGCCCTCGAAAGCGCGCCGCAGCGCGTCGACGTCGAGCAGGTCGCCCTGCACCGTTTGCACGCCCGCCGGCAGGTTCGCCCGGGCGGGGTCGCGAACCAGGGCGCGCACATCGGCGCCGCGGTTCACGAGTTGGTTGACGACCTGGCGGCCTACGTTGCCCGTGGCGCCGGTGATGAGGATGGTCATGGAAATGCTCCGTTGCGTGTTGAAGGAGCCCTGATCTTCTTTGTTCCGCCGGATGTCCGATAGCCGTTATATTTAGACTTTGCGTCTCACTGGTGGAACATATGGACCTGCTGGCATTGGCCGACTTCACGCTGGTGGCCCGGTACGGCGGCTTTGGCCGCGCCGCGCGCGAATCGGGCCGGCCCAAGGCCACCCTGTCGCGCCGCGTGGCCGACCTGGAAAGCGGCCTGAACCTGCGCCTGTTCGAGCGCGGGCCGCGCGCGCTCAAGCTCACCGAAGAGGGGCGCGCGCTGTACGAGAAGACCTCGGTGCTGCTCGCCCAACTCGACGAGAGCACCACCGCCATCGCCAGCGGCGGCGACGCCCCGCGCGGGCGGCTGCGGGTGAGCGCGCCCCTGCTCTTTTCGCAGGCCGCCATGGGCAGGCTGGCCGCCCGCTTTGCCCTGCAGCACCGCGAGGTGCGCCTGGAGGTGACGACCGAAGACCGGCCGGTGGACATGGTGGAAGAAGGCTACGACCTGGTGATCCGCGTCAACCCCGACCCCGACGAACGCCTGGTCGGGCGCATCTTCATGCGCGACCGTATCGTGGTCGTTGCCAGCCCCAAGCTCGGCCGGCCATCGGGCGCCACCCCTGTCCCGGCCGTGCTGCGTGGGGGCGCAGGCGCGGACGCCGCCGCCCCTGCCGCCATCTGGGACCTGACCGACGCCAAGGGCAAACCGAAGCGCCTGGCGGTGCAACCCGTGCTGCACCTGTCCTCGCTGTTCATGGTGCGCGATGCAGTGCGCGCCCAGGTGGGTGCCGCACGCCTGCCCCTGTCTCTGGTGCTGCACGACCTGGCGGACGGAACGCTGGTGCAGTGGGGCGATGTACCAGGCCCGGAGATCGCGCTGTGGGCGCTCTACCCCTCGCGTCGCCTGCTGAGCCCGCGCGTCTCGGCCTTTCTGGACCTGTTGAAGGAGGCGTTTCCGCAAGGCACGCCGCAAGAGCTGGCGGCGTACATCGCGTGAGTTGACGTGGCGGGGCTTGCAAAGACCAGCGTGCCAGCGGCTGCAGGCTATGCCGCGTGGGCCCGCAGCCAGGCCACCATATCGACAGTCACCTCGTCGCGGTTCGTCTCATTGAGGATTTCGTGGCGCGCTGCGGGGTACAACTTGACGGTCACGTCGGCCATACCCGCATCACGGTAGCGCTGCCCCAGCAGTTGAATGAGCGCACCGCCACCGGCCAGCGGATCGGCGTCGCCAGAGGCAATCAGGAGGGGCAGATCACTGCGGATGCCCGCCAGCAGCGCCGGGTCCGCCAGCCGGGACGCGGGGGCGAACAGCGAGGGGATCACATCGCCCGGTACCTCCCACCCGCACCAGGGGTCGGCCACATAGGCATCGACCTCCGCCTCGTCCCGTGAAAGCCATTCGTATCCCGTACGGTGCTCAAAGCCTGCATTGAATGCCTCCAGCCCCGCCGGCGCATCGGCGGGCGCATTGGCCATGGCAGCGGCAAGCGCGTCGAGCGCGGTGGAGCCGGAGAGAATGACACCGGCCCATGTCGATGCGTGGTCCAGGATCGCCGCTTGCGCTGCAAACGAACCCATCGAATGGGCCAACAGAAACACCGGAAGGCCGCCATGCTGCGCACGCAGTGCCGACCCATACTGGGCCACATCGGCAATCAGCCCGCTGAACCCGGCGCTGCCGAAATCGCCCAGCCGAGCACCGCCGGTACGCCCGTGTCCACGATGATCGACCGCGTGGACCACAAACCCCGCGGCATTGAGCTGCCTTGCAAAGCGGTCGTAGCGTTCACCATGCTCGGCAAGTCCGTGGGCAATCTGCACCACACCGGTGGGGCGTCCAGCGATGTCGGCCCAGGTGTAGGTCGCGACCTTGGTGCCGTCTGCGTTGGAGAGAAATGAAGAGGTCGAAGTGCTCATCCTTTCATTCTGACACGCCGGTGTTTTGGGGTGCAAGGCGGGCATTGGAATCGCCCCAGAACCAGGCCGTTCCGCCTGCCTTTGCCGCGGTGTCGGACGTCAGCAGCGGCGAAAAACCGCTGCCGATCTGCACTGGCGGGGTCTCGTAGAACACCTTGTTCTTCAAGAGCGCGTGGCCCCACATCCACAGGCTGCCGTCCGCCTTGAGGGCCACCATGTAGCGGCTGCCCACGGCGACCTGGGTGAAGCCGGCGCCGATGTCGACCGGCTTGTCCGTGTTGACCGAGGTGCCGTTGCCCAGTTGCCCAGGTCCACAGCGGCTGACGCGTGTCCATCCCCCATTCTTCGCAGGGCGCCACGCGCTCGACGGGTGTACACCCGAGCGAACGATGGGCACGACGGCCGGCGATGCACAATGCCCTCCATGTGCGATCGTCGCCATCGGCCCCCGGGGCTGGCGGCAAC
The DNA here is from genome assembly GCF_001428645.1 of Acidovorax sp. Root217. Taxonomy (NCBI): domain Bacteria; kingdom Pseudomonadati; phylum Pseudomonadota; class Betaproteobacteria; order Burkholderiales; family Comamonadaceae; genus Acidovorax; species Acidovorax sp. Root217. The sequence continues at coordinate 120,236 of NZ_LMIH01000014.1, read as the reverse complement.
AACACCAGGAGGTCAGGCTTGAAACCCATGCACTATTTTTCCCTTGCGGGTGTGCTCGTCCCGCTCGTGCTCTATGTGACTGGGCACGCTGAGGCCGCAGGTGTCGTCATCGTGCTGGCCCTCGTGATCGAGGTGGTTGTCTCTGCCATCACGGGCAAAAAGGGCAATGCGACCGAGCGCTGAACGTGGGCGTCGGGCCCGCAGCGGCCGTTGAAAATGCAGATCCCCCAAGGAGCCAATTTGGACAGTTCGATTTTGGAGCGTTTGCTGGCCCCCCCGTTGCTGGGGGAGCACATGGCCCGGCACCAGGATCCCAGCGGTGCATCGCTGCTCAGCGCCGTGCCCAGCGCCATCGGTGCGTCAGGCTATCTTTCCGATCTGACCGGAGTGACGCTGGCATGGAGCCACCCCACAGGCGCTCCGACACGGGCCGTGTTGAAGGTGTCGCACCTCGGGTTTGGGCAGCCGGAGCTGCCGTTCTACGAGACCATCGCCAGGCACTTGAACAGCCCGGTCATTCCCCGGTTCTACGCCGGGGGCGTGGATGAACCCACGGGCCGCACCTGGCTGCTGATGGAGGACCTGTCGGAGTCGCACCAGCAGCCCAGCGACGAGCCCTTGCCGCCCACGTTCGAACGCTGCACCCTCATTGTCGAAGCGCTGGCGCGGTTCCATGCCATTGGCTGGACCGGTGGCGATCAGGGCACCGTGCCTGGCATGGGCCCCACGCTCTGGAGCCGGCTTCAGGCATCGGAATGGCTGCCAGGCGCCTGCGAGCGCCTGTTTGCGCAGGCCGGCGATGCGCTGGATGAGCGCACGCGGGATACCTACGCGCAGTTCCTGCCCGGGCTGCCAGCGCTCATCGAGCGGGCCAACCAATTCCAGCACAAGACCCTGGTCCACGGCGATGCCCACGTCTGGAACTGGATGGTTCCACGCGACAGCGCAACCGGGGTCGCCAAGCTCATCGACTGGGATGGCTGGCATGTGGGCACCGGTGTCTGGGACCTGGCCTACATGATGGCCCTGCAGTGGGACCGCGCCGTGCGCCAGCGCTTTGAAATGCCGCTGCTCGACCGCTACCACGCAGTGCTCACCGCCCAAGGGGTGGCGGGCTATTCGCGCTCGGCGTTTCAGCAGGACTATCGCCTGGCGGTGCTGCTGCACCTGCGCACACCAATGGCGAGGTTTGCGCGGGGCATGTCGGCCTTCGTCTGGTGGCCCCAGCTCACCCGGGTGGCGCATGCGGTGGAAGATTTGGGCTGCCTGGATTTGCTGGAGTGAGTGACTGAATGACTGAATCAATCGGCGGGCCCAATGGCGAAGGGCGTTGCTAAGTTGGGGTTGAAGCAGCCACTGCTGCAGTGGCAACTACAGGCCGGGAGCCGCTGTCGGCGTTTGGGAAAGCAGCCACTCTACGGTATCAGCCGATCACAATGGTTTGCCTGCAAATGCCAGCTGCACGTCTCCGGGCATCAAACTCTTGATGCGATAGTGCTGGCGCTGGGCGGTCTCAAGCTCCAAGCGCAACACTCCCCTGACTTGTGGAGAAGCGCTGTATGACAAGCGAATACGAGTACTTGAGTGCAGAAGAGCACGGAGCCATCATGGCCAGGAAGCAGCAAGACTGCAGCACGAGGCAGACTTCCGCACGCATACACAAACCCATCTGCCACCAACCCAACGGCTCCACCACCGTGCCATCCCCGCGCGTGATCGCAGCGACATCCCGTGGGTAGAGAATCCCCGGCCAGCGCCCTACCCTCCCGCCCCAGCACCCAGGCGCGCAGGCGCCGACCAATCAAATGATCACTCACCGAACCACCGGCGCATCAGGCAACTCGTTGGCGTAAGCGGTGCCTGTGCCCAGCCTGGGGAAATGCGCCGCCTGTCTGGCCGACACCGCATCCACCGCCTGCGCCAGGCCTTCTTCGTAGCGGCCTTCGCGCAGGTGCACCGCCAGTTGGGACACCAGCGCCTCCCATTCGCCCGGCGCCACGCTGCGCGCCAGGCCGCGGTCGGCAACGATCTCGATGGCGTGCTCGGGGACCAGCAGGTAGATCAGCACGCCGTTGTTGTGCTCGGTGTCCCACACGCGCAGCTTGCTGAACAGCATGAGGGCACGTTCGCGGGCGGTGGCGTCGCGGTGCAGGTAGCTCCAGGGCAGCGCGCCTTCGGCGCAGATGCGGATCTGCCCGGTGTGCAGCTGCTCGCTGGCCGCCACGCGCGCCGACAGCCGGGCCAGTGCGTCGTCGGGCAAGGCCCGGCGCACATCGCCCTCTTGCCAGCGGTGCATGGCCAGGCGCCGCAGCGCGCGCAAGGACCGGGATAGAGACAGGGCCATGGCTACCACCCTCCGGAGGCACCGCCCCCGCCGAAGTTGCCACCGCCGCCCGAGCTGAAGCCACCGCCCGATCCACCGCGCGAGCCGCCACCTCCTCCGAAGCCGCCACCGCCAAGACCTCCAAGGCCTCCAAGCCCACCGAGCCCGCCGCCCCAGGGGCCGCCGGAGCCGCCCTGTCGCATGGTGGTGCGCCGGCCTGCGCCGGCCAGCAGCGTGAACAGCAGACCCGCCACACCGGCCAGCCCCGCCAGCAGCGCGCTGGACGTGAGCACAAAGGCGCCCACGCCCGCCGCACCGCCCGTGACGACCGAGCCGAATGCGGTGCCGAACATGGAGCGCGCAATCGGCCCGCCGACCAGCACGCCCATCACCAGCACGATGGCGGCCTCGCCCCAGCCAAAGCCCGAACCGATGCCTTGGCCCGGCGCTTGCTGTGACTGTGGCGCCGAAGGTTCAGGCAGCGGCTCGCGCGCAATCAGGGCACCCAATTGCGTGACAGCAGCCTGCAGCCCGCCAGCAAAGTCACCCGCGCGAAAGCGCGGTTGCAGGGTGCCGTCGATGATGCGCGCCGCCGCGATGTCGGGGATGGCGCCTTCGAGCGCCTTGGCCACTTCGATGCGCATCTTGCGGTCGTCCTTGGCCACCAGCACCAGCACACCGTCGCCCACGTCGCGGCGCCCGATCTTCCACTGGTTGGCCACGCGGTTGGCGTAGGCGGCAATGTCCTCGGGCGCGGTGGTGGGCACCATCAGCAACACCACCTGGCTGCCCTGGCCGGTCTCCAGCGCGGCCAGTTGCGCTTCGAGGGCCTGGTGCTGCGCGGGGCTGAGCGTGCCTGTGCCATCCACCACATGACCGGTGAGGGCCGGCACGGGCTGTACTGGCGACTGGGCCCCGGCGCAGAGCGCCCCCAGCAGCAGCGTGGCGGCGACGGCAAGGCGACGCCAGAAGGGCTTGGCGTGCGGCATGGGCCCGCAGCTCACGGCTTCTTGGGGGTGGTGGAGAAGTCCACCGTGGGCGGGGTCGAGATCTGGGCCTCGTTGGGCACGGCCATCGGCGGCTTGGGGGCGTAGCTGAACACCTTGGCCGTGATGTTGGTGGGAAAGCTGCGCGCCAGGGTGTTGTACTGCTGCACGGTGTCGATGTAGCGGTTGCGCGCCACGGCGATGCGGTTCTCGGTGCCCTCCAGCGTCACACGCAGGTCGCGAAAGCCCTGGTTCGCCTGCAAGGTAGGGTAGCGCTCGGACACCGCGATCAAGCGCGACAGCGCACTCGACAGCTCGCCCTGCGCCGCCTGGAACTTGCGCATGGCCTCGGGGTCGTTGAGGGTCTCGGGTGTCACCTGTATCGCGGTGGCCTGGGCGCGCGCCTGCACCACGCGGGTCAGCGTCTCCTGCTCGAAATTGGCCTCGCCCTTCACGCTGGCCACGATGTTGGGCACCAGCTCTGCGCGGCGCTGGTACTGGTTGAGCACCTCGCTCCACGCGGCCTTGGACTGTTCGTCCAGGCGCTGGAAGTCGTTGTAGCCGCAGCCCGTGAGTGCCAGGGCGGCAACCAGGGTGGCAAGGATGGCAGTGAAGCGTTGGATCATGTTCGTAGGCCGTGGGCAAGACAGCGCCCGGCGGCGAATCGAACATAGGCCATTCTCACGCGGCGGCGTGTAGGAGCGGGGCTATTCCCAGCCCTGTGGACACCACAGCGACATCACGTGTGCACCTCGACCTGAACTTGTGCGCGAACGACATCGCCTTGTCCATGGCGCGGGCCTTGGAGCGGCTAGCCCATCACCGCCTGAAGTCATCCCACGCCGGCACCAGCGAAACAACGGCCAGCAGCACCGCGACCGGGATCGTGAAGCCGTAGCCGAACGCCTTGAACCCGAAGGCACCCGATATGCCGCCCAGCAGAAATGCCAGGAACAGTCCACCCAGCACCTTCATGCGGTCGCGGTCGGCACGCACCGGGTTTGCGGCGCTGCGGTCGGCGTTCCAGTACAGCAGCTTGCCCAGCTCAATGCCCAGGTCGGTCACGATGCCGGTCATGTGCGTGGTGCGGATCACGGCGCCCGACAGCTTGGTCACCACCGCGTTCTGCAGGCCCATGATGAAGCACAGCAGCACCACCGTGAAGGGCAGCAGCAGCCCCTCGAACGACGCCAGGCGGGCCCCGAGCAGGCCGAAGCAGAGGATGAGCACCGACTCCAGCAACAAGGGAAGGGCGTACTCGCTCGCCATCGCCTTGCGCCGGGCAAAGTTGACCAGAATGGCGCAGCACATCGCACCGAGCAGAAACGACAGCACGGCCACGATGCCATCCACCACCAGCCCGAGCTGGCCCAGCGCCAGGTTGTCGGCCACCGCCGACACCATTCCGGTGACGTGCGAGGTGTACTGCTGCACCGCCAGAAAGCCCCCGGCATTGATGGCCCCGGCCACAAAGGCCAGGAACCAGCCCAGCTGGCGGTTGGACGCAGCCGTGCGGTGGCTGCCCACCAGAAATCGGGCGTAGTTGGTCGGCATCAGCTCCTGTGTCCTTCTGCATAAAACCATGCTTGGCGGTATTCGATTGGAACACCTCCGGGGCAGGAGCAATCGGGCGGGCTGGCTGGCACTGAATCACTCAGGCATTCAGCGCCTGCGGGGCCTCAGGGGGCGGGCCCCCTGCCCTGCTGGCGGGCAACAATCTCTTCCTCGACATCCGGCAGCCGCTCCTTGCCGAAGAAGAGCGCATCGCCGACCAGAAAACTGGGCGACCCGAAGGCGCCGGCATCGCAGGCGCGCTGGGTGTTGGCCATCAGCTGCGCCTTGACGGCCGGGTCTTGCGAGGCGGCCAGCAAGGCCGCCACGTCCAGGTTCGCGGCGCCGAGCACCTGTGCAATCTCGGCGTCGTCGGCCATGTTGCGCCCATGCTCCCACATCGCCGCATACACCGCCTCCACGTAGGCGGGCAGCACGCCCAGCTGCTGCGCGGCGCACGCGCCGCGCATGATCTTCAGGGTGTTCACGGGGAAGTGCGGGTTGTGCCGATAGGCCTGCAGCCCATGCCGCGCCCTGAACCGCTCCATCTCCAGCCGGTCGTAGGCCAGCTTGTGGGGAATGTGGGCGAAGGCCTCTGCGGGGGAGCGGTTGTTGGTGAGCTTGAAAAGCCCGCCCAGCAGCACGGGGACGTACACGAACCGCGTGCCGGTGCGCTGCTCGATGGCGGGCAGCACCTTGTGGCACAGGTAGGCATTGGGGCTGCCAAAATCGAAAAGGAACTCGGGTTGAACAGCCACCATCACCACTTCTCCCCAAAGGGGCGCAGGTCCATCTCATGCGTCCAGGCATCGCGCGGCTGCAGGTGCAGGTCCCAGTAGGTCTGGGCGATGGACTCGGGCCGCATGAGCTGGTCGGGCTCGAAGGTATCGGTGCCATCGCGCTCCTTGCGCCGGGCACGCACCCACTCGGTGTCCACGCCGGCATCGATCACGAGGTGGGCCACGTGGATGTTGGCAGGCCCCAGTTCACGCGCAGCGCTTTGCGCCACCGCGCGCAGCCCGAACTTCGCGGCGGCGAACGCGGCATACCCGGGCCCGCCGCGCAAGCCGGCGGTGGCCCCTGTCAGCAAAATGCACCCCTCCTTGCGCGGGAGCATGAGGCGCGCCGCCTCGCGCGTGCTCAGAAAGCCTGCGTAGCAGGCCATCTCCCACACCTTGCGGAACACCCGCTCGGTGGTGTCGACCAGCGGGTAGTTCACGTTCGCGCCCACGTTGAAGACGCACACCGCCAGCGGCGCAATCTGTTCGGCCTCGGCCAGGAAGGCGGTGACGTCTTCTTCCTTGCGGGCATCCAGAGACCTGCCGACGCACTGGCCTCCCTGGGCCGCAATCTCCTCCACCAGCGGCGCCAGCTTGTCGCCATTGCGCCGGCCGGCCACCACGGTGTAGCCGCCTGCGGCAAAGCGGCGCACGATGGCCGCGCCGATGTAGTCGCCCGCACCGATCACGGCAACGGTCTTCTTCCTCGCGACGACGGGTTGGGGTTCATTGCCCATGGCATGCCTCCTTGGCGGATGGGTGTTGGCGCAGCTTGGTTGCAGCGGTGGTGGCCGGGTTCGCGGCGCGCGCAGGGCACGTGCAGGCCAGGGGATCGGAATCTGTCATGTGCATCGGGTCTCCTTGTTAGTTTATTTTTTGAACTCACAAAAATAGTACGTTTGAAAACTGAACCCGTCAACCGTAGAATGCCCGACATGAAGTGGACAGAACTGGAGGCCGAGCCCTGCTCGGTGGCGCGAACCGTCTCGGTGATCGGCGACCGCTGGACGCTGCTCGTGCTGCGCGAGTGCTTCCTGGGGGTGAAGCGCTTCGAGGAGTTTCAGGAGCGGCTGGCCATATCGCGGCCCATGCTGGTGGACCGGCTGCACAAGCTGGTCGAGGCCAAGGTCCTGAAAAAAGTGGCCTACCAGCAAACGCCCACGCGCTACGACTACCGCCTCACGCCCAAGGGCCTGGACCTTCACCCGGTACTGATGGCCATCGTCCACTGGGGCGACATCCACATGGCAGGCAAGGCCGGCCGCCCCCTGCTGCATCGGCACACGGGGTGCGGGCACCTCTTCGATCCGGTGACCGTGTGCTCCGAGTGCAGCGCCGCACTGTCTGCGCGCGAGGTCACGGTAGAGGCCGGCCCCGGCGCGCAGGACGCGGGCCACGCGCACCGCTGACAAGATCGAACGCCTGCTGGCTGGCACTGGCTTCGCTGGCGCGGGAACGTGCGGCACGCAGACATTTTTTTCGACCCTCAGGATGGCGCCGGAAAGCTCGGGCGGGATGCGTTTTTCGCCTGCAAGTGCGTTCGATCACAGACACCCGACGAACGCTCTGCTGCAATGGTACGGGTCACAAAGCTGCGTGCCCGGCCACCACAAATCGTTACGGCATTTGCGGGTGACCCCACCTAGAGTTGCGGCCTTGCGCACAAGAACACCTGTCCATTTTTGAGGGAGCTTCGTCCATGCCAGTCATTTCACTGCACCATCGATCACTGCAACGCGTCGGCCTGCTGGTCGCATTGGTGGTCCCCCTGCTCACCGCCTGCGGCGGCGGCTCCGATGACCCGGTCGAGCCACCCGCTCCACCGCCGCCAGCCACTGGCCAGGCTACCCCCGCCAGCACCACGCGCCTGAGCGTGACGGTGGGGGGGCTGGCCCTGGCACCTTCGGGTGAAGTGGTCATTGCAGATACCGGCAACAAGCTGATCCGCAAACTAACCGCCAACTACCAGCAAGTCAGCACCCTGGCGTCTGCCGAGACGGACGCGCGGATCTCCAACCCCGCTGGCGTGGCCGTGGACGCGGCCGGCAACACCTATGTGGCGGACTCCGGAACCCACCTGGTCCTCAAGATCAGCGCCACAGGGGCCATCACCACCCTGGCGGGCCAGGCAGGGATATGCGGCATCCAGGATGGCGTGGCCACCGCGGCCACGCTGTGCGGCCCCTCCAGTGTCGCCGTGGACAAGGCGGGCACGGTGTATGTGTCGCAGAGAAGTGGTCCTACCAACACGTCCGGCCCCAACACGTCAGGTCGCATCCGCAAGATCACGGCGGACGGCACCGTGAGTACCTTCGTCAGCGCGACCAGCCAATACCTGCAGCAGGCTTTCAACGAAGGCCCCTATCTGTACTCCTCTAACGTACTGCTGGCAACCGATTCTGAGGGAACCCTCTACGCAGCAGACCCCAACGACCATGTGATCCGCAAGTACGCCGCCAACGGCGCTGCCACCGTGGTGTCAGGCACCGCAGGGATCGACAGAAGCGTCGTGGACGGTGCGGCCTCTGTCGCAAGGTTTGCCAGCGCCCAGGCCATCACGTTTGACCGGCTGGATCGCCTGTACGTTCAGGACCGCGATTCCCGCAATCAGGATATTTCCATCCGCCGTGTTGCCAGCGATGGAAGCGTCACCACGCTGGTCCGTACCCCGTTGCCTTGCGGCGCCACGAACTCTGGGCCTGGTAGCCTGTGCAGTGCACGCAACATGGTGGCCGCGGCCGATGGCCAGTTGCTGGTGGCCGAATACGGTGGGGTCGGCACCCCCGATGTCCACATGCAGTTGCGCAGCTACCCCCCGCAGGGCAATACGTCCACCGTGGTCATCGGAGGAGGGCTGTGACGCGCGCCGTGCCTCAGCGGCGCATGCAACCGCCTCAACACATGAGGACAGGGCTTTGAACACCATGCGCCGTTTGCTTGCAGCCGGGATGGCCGCCGCCATGGGCTTGAGGGTGGCTTCGGCCCAGAAGGCCGACGCGGGCCCGCCCGGCGGCAAGGCTGCAGTACCGGCGGGCGAACCGGCGGTGCAGCCGCGCCACGTTCTGTGCTTCCTCGGTAAAAGTGCCAACCAGTCGCAGCTCAAGCAAGCCGTGACGGGTGCAGTGCGTGAGTTCGCGACCGGGTTCAGTGTGGACGATACCTATTCCACGCCCGAGCCTGACGAGCGCATGCCGAAGTCTTTCGCAGTGAGCCGTGATCGGGTTGCAGCCAACGCGTGGAGCGCGGCGGACGAAAAGTCCGTCGCCAGCCACCGGTCCGTGCTCTATGTGCTGGGGCCGCGCATGAACCGGCAGAATGCCGTTCAGGTCTCCATGGGCGCACTGCTGCTGGTGGGCCACCTGATCGATGCCGGGGCCGTCGCCGTGAAGGGCGAGAGCGCCGGCATCGCGCACGGGCTCGATCGGTGGAAGGCGCTTGTCCGCCAGGGCTCCGAGGCCATCAAGGCCGATGACCTGCAGGCACAGCGCCGCATTGGCCGGCTTGCATTCGCCAAGCGCCCGCTGTCGGATGCGGGCTACCTGGAGAGTGTCGGCTTTCACCTGGTCGGCTTGCCAGAGGTGTACGTGCCGCAGTCGCTGGGAACGGAGCTGCAAGGGGTGGCTCTGATGGATGCCGTGGCCGACGAGATGGCGCAGCGCGGCGTTGCAGAGGTGGTCAAGCAGCGCCGCGCTACTCTTGCATTCGCTTCATCGTACGAGGATGACGATTTCAAGTTCAACCCCTATGGAATCGTCAGGCTGGCCCGATAGCGTGGCAAGTGCATGCTGACCCTTTGGGTTACGCTGGCACTCTGCCCCACCACACAGGGCGCAACGAGGAGCGCAAGCAGGTGAACCGCATCGACCAAGAGACCGCAGAACGCCTGGGCTTCCCCAAGCAGCACTACATGGCCATCGAACGCGAACGGCGCTGGCTGTGCAGCGAGGTGCCGCGCGAACGCATTCACCGCACGGAGGCGATCACCGACCTCTATGTGACCGGCGCGCGGCTGCGGTTGCGGGAGGCGCGCCCGGTCGGCGGTGGTGCCCCCATGCTGCGGCTTACGCGCAAGGGGGACGTGGACATCCACACCCGGCTGATCACCTCCATCTACCTGCCCGAGGAAGAATTTGCCGTGCTCGCCACCTCCCTGCCGGGGCGCCGCATCAGAAAGCTGCGGCACCGGCTCGTGCCGGTGGACGGCGTCTTCATGGTCGTCGACGAGTTCCTGGGCGAACTCGCGGGGCTGCTGCTGGCCGAGGCCGAGTTCGACACCCCAGAACAGCTGGCCGCGTTCCCGGGGCCGGACTTCGCCACCTGCGAGGTGACCGACGACCCGCGCTTCACCGGGGGCTACCTCGTGAACAACGGCATCCCTGCGTAGCCGCAGGCACGCACCGCACCGACCGCGCCAGTTGCGCCCGCACCTGTTTCGCATCGCGCACAAAGCACATGCGTATTTCGGCCCTGCTGCACATCGGGGTCGGCACCGCGAGCCAAGGTCAGTAAATGGCCGGCGAAACCATCGCGCGTTGAAACGCCCTGCAGCGACAAGTGGGGGATTCAGTGCGCCATGGTTATCTCGGTGGTGGCTGGATGAGAAGGGTGTGGACGACGGGTATCGCCGTAACCGCCTCATGGCACCGCAGGGGGCGGCCCCGAAAAAAGTCGCCCGAAGATCGTACACACCACGGCCGCCGCACGGGCCTGCCCCACCCATCGCCCAGCCTCACCCAAATGGGTGCGCGCGCTACCTTTGTGACACCCGACACAGACGGATCACCGCTGTTCGACAAAGATTGGTTTACCCCCGTTACGTGCGCACAGCACAGCACCGCACCGCTGCGCGCGCTGCACAAGGTGGGCTGTCTTTTTTATCATTTGAACCGAGAGGGTTTCGACCATGCCAGTGACGACTACCACCACCCCGCCCCAATTGCCCAGCCCTTCGCGCGCCCCGCGCCAGCGGCAACAGCCCCCCCGCAGTGGCCGCGCACCTGCGGCCCGCCTGGCGCTGGCGGCACTGCCGCTGGTGCTATTGGTGGCATGTGGTGGCGGTGATGGCGATGCGGAGCCGGTGACCCCGCCGCCCGTCACGCCGCCCGTCACCGGCTACACCGTGGGAGGTACCGTCGCAGGCCTGGGCGAGGGGCGCAACCTGGTACTGCAGGTGCAGGGCGCAGACGACCTGACCGTTGCCTCCAACGGCAGCTTCGTGATGGGGCGCCGCTTCGAGAGGTTCAGCATTGCAGTCGTCACCATTGCCTCGCACCCCGAGGGCCAGCGCTGCAGCGTGGCGCAGCCAAGGCAGGTGGTGAACGAGGCCAACATGACCGACGTGTCCGTGAGCTGCGCGAGCCTGCCCGCTGGCACCCGCAACCTGAGCGGCGTGGTCACGGGCCTGGTGCCGCGCAGCCCGCTGGTGCTGCAGAACAACCAGGGCGACAACCTGACCGTCAAGGCCGATGGGCGCTTTTTCTTCAACACGCCGGTCGCCAGCGGCGCCACCTACGCGGTGCAGGTGCAGACGCAGCCGGCCGGCCAGACCTGCAGCGTGGCCAACGCCAGCGGCACGGTGGGCAGCAGCAGCGACGTGCGCTCTGTGCAGGTCACCTGCACCGGCCTGCCCCTGGCCGCGCCCGAGGGCGCCTGGGCTTCCGAGTATTGCTCCTCGGGCTTCGACGTCAGCACGCGCGAGTATTTGAACATTGTGCGTGAAGGAGATTTGCGTGCAATCGCTACCCAGGGATCGGTAACCAGGTGGGGCCAGTTCTGCAGCCCCGGCAGCGAGGCGTTGACCGGCCAGCCGGCGGTAAGCGTCGCGTTCGACCGCCAGGAAACCCGCGGCGCTCTCACCGCCTTCTGGGGCACGCAGACCAGCAGCACGGGCACCAAACGTGTGGTGTGGGCGCGCAAGGGCCCCTACCTGTGCCTGCTGCCGCGCAAGACGTTCAACCAGCCCGACCCCGTCAAGGACTACCCGACCATCGCCAGTGTGGAGCAGGACACGGACGAGTCCATCCAGGCGAAGGTTTGCTATTTGAAGTCGCCCAACTGAGGCGCCTGGGACAGGCAGGCCGAGCACGGCTCGGCGTGCGCTGGCCGGCGCACGCTGCCCGGCTGGCGCCTGCCCGCGGACGCTGTAGCTTCACGTCTGCTGTCCAGAGAGAGCTACTTCCGCTTCGGGCCACACCGGTCCACTTCGACCATGGCGGTAGCCGGCCCAAGCCGGACGTTCGCACACCACGCAAGCGCGAAGAAGACACTTCCACTAAGCATGAATTCTTCATGCATTGAAGAGCACTCTAATTGGTAAAACACGACAACAACATCGACGTCCTGCGCGCCTGCGCCATCCTTTCGGTCGCCCTGCACCACTTCTCGATTTACTCCGGCATTGCGGTGCCGCTGTTCGGTCGGCACGGCGGTGGTATTGGCGTGCAGCTGTTCTTCCTGATCTCGGGCTACCTCATCATCCAGAGCGCCGAGCGCAACAGCCTGGGCGACTATGCCAAAGCACGGTTCTTTCGCATCTTCCCGGTGTACTGGGTCGCCCTTGGGGGCATCGTGCTCATCGAGATGGCGTTGGTGCCGGAGTTCCGCCAGTTGATGCTCAACGAATACCCTCATTTCCTGTTGAACCTGCTGAACCTGCAGCAGCTGTCCGTAATGAGCAGCCTGTTTTTGGATCGTGTGCATGTAGGTTGGACACTCACGGTAGAGCTTTTTTGGTATGGCATCCTGGGCATCTTGGCTGTGGTGGCACACCGACTGCGCTGGCGGCATTTCTGGCTCGGTGTGCTGGCCCTCTCCACGCTGCTGTCCATCGGCTGGATCAAGGCGGCCAACGCCGGAGCGCTGGATTTCCTGTACCTTGGCCAGGCACGTAGCGTGGGCGTGGAGTTCTCACCTGCGCTGCAGCTCGCGCTGATCAAGTCCAACATCGTGGGGTATCTGTACTTCTTCGTGCTGGGTACGGTGATCTACCGGTACGAGCGGGTGCTCCGGCGCATCCCCAGCGGCATCCTGTGGCCTGCAACGCTGCTGCTTATCGTGCTGTGGTCACCGTGGCAGGGGTTCGTTGGCTTTGCGCCGCAGCCACTCGCCGCAGTGGGCCTGGCCGGCGTGTTCATCCTATTTCTCAAGCTGCCGCCTGTTCAGGACGCGCTGGTGCGCTACATCGGCAAGATCTCCTACTCGCTGTACCTGGTCCACGCAAAGGCAATGGTTGTGGTCTATGTCAATCTGCAGTGGACCGGTGCCGATGCCCACCTCGCCGTCATTGTTGCCACCCTGCTGCTGAGCATCGGGCTGTATTACACCGTGGAGCAACCCATGATCGAGTTTGGCAAACGCTTTCGGAGCACGGTCGCCACTCGCGTGCCCGCCGGCACCTTGGCGTAAGAGCGGCAGGCAAAACTCAGCGAAGCGGTTCTGGCCAGGCGCTGCGTCGCAGGCAGTACGAGCAGTACGACAAGACGCTGCAATGACGCCAGAAGAGTTTTGTGAGCCGATCTGTTCCACAAGCGGCCATATGATCGTCCGGGATGCGACAGTCGATTAACCATGCTCCATGGCGTGCTCCTATCGAAGGTGCGACGGCGCCGTCTCGTGTTGACGGACGTCGCCACGATAGGGTGCCATGAATCTCGAAAGAGCAAAATCGGCCAGGTACTGCCGGTGGCGAACAGCGGCTCCCCCGCCTTTCAGCGGACCGCAGCGCGAGGCCGACGACCGTTGCGACCAGCGGCTGGTCCCGGAAATCCGCGGATGGCGCCTCAGAGGCTGGGAATTTTTTGGCCGTCTCCGAGGGGCGCGCCAAGACGCCTCGGAT
>NZ_LMIH01000014.1:106591-106704 GCF_001428645.1 Acidovorax sp. Root217 | reverse complement strand
GGGGCCACCCTGGGCTTGTCGGTACTACCCAGCGATCCTCGGTTTTCGGACGTTTCGCTTCGACGCCTTATGCCGCGCACGCTCCTAGGCGCAAAGCACAGCCATAGCTCGGG
>NZ_LMIH01000014.1:81224-106527 GCF_001428645.1 Acidovorax sp. Root217 | reverse complement strand
CGTACTGCCTGCGACGCACCGCCTAGCCAGAACCGCTTCGCTGAGTTTTGTTAGCCGCTCTAAGGCGAGCATTTGCTTTCGACGAGCCGGGGTTTTTTGGCGTGCAAGGCGGGCCTGGACGAAAGATTCTCAGCCTCTCAGTCCTTGAGACTCACGCCCAAGGCATCCAGCTTCTTTGCGTATGCGTCCCGGCGTTTTGCTGCCTTTGCAGCTGCGTCAACGGCTGCTTGGATGGCCTTTGGCCCCTTTTTTGCAGCGGCTTTGATCAATCCGGACTTGTGAGCAGCATCTGCCTGCGCCCGTTTGAAAGTGGCGATGATTTCGAAATTGGCAACAGATTGATTCACAGGTGCCCTTAAAGCTTGACGTCAGTGCGAAGCAACGCTGTTCTCAATTCGCGGGTAGCTGGTTTTGAAATATCGATGCCTTGAACTGCCAGGTCGAACGGTGAGCCAGGTTTGATACTGGTCGGGAGTATTTTTTTTACGGGATTCGTACCGGGGTGCTTGCCACCTGCAGCACACATGCGAACGGAAAACCCGAATTCTTCGAGCACCCCTTTTGCATATAACTCCGCCAAATGCTGAAACGAAACGAATGTTGAGCACTTCACTTCTTTATCCCCAAGCTTACGGACGCTACGTACGATCTCGAATTTACCCAGAGAATCCCGTTGAGTGTTCGTAAAGGGATGCAAAAAAAGCGTCTCACGAGGTCCTCCATTTTTAGACGCCAGCGTGTGCTCGACGGCGATATCAGTTAACAGCACGTTTTTTTCCTCGTGATTCCATAAGCCACATTTATAAGAGCCCAATTATCCTCCATCACGCCCCAAAGTCCCGCTCGCGATTTTCAAACTGGGCTTCAGCGGAGCGATGCCCCTTGAGATGCGAAGTGTTCGACATTGGCCGTGTTTGCCTTGCGGGACGGGGCTTTAACCGAACAACTGCAAATGGCCGATCCACATGGCAAGGTGATAGACCGATCTGGGCCCAAAGCCGTCCTTCTCGATCCGGGCATCACACCTTCTTCTTTTCCCAACGCGCCAGCGCCGCCTCAAACGCTTGCAGCACATCCGGTCGATCTTCGGCGGCGGCATCGAACCGGCTGGCCAGCACAGCGGCGTCGGCCTTGCTGCCCAGTTGGCCGATGGCCTTGAAGATCCTTTTCATGAAGACGGCGTCGCCACCGACGATGTGCCGCACCGCTTTTGGCCGACAACGAAAGTCTAGCTGCTCACGCCCATGCCCTCGATCACCCAAGAAGGCGACTGAGCGAAGCGGAAAAGTGCCCATCGTCAGCGAACTGGAGATGTCCACAAGCGCCGATATGGGTGTCCGATTCACCCCGGCCCCGCCGTACCACTGAATTCGATCCGACTGCCCAGAAGTGACCGAAATACGCAGCGCACAAATTCCACCCGTGTTCAGGTACCGGCACCCCCCTCCATGCGCACCTTCAAAGCCGCCAGGCCCCGGCCTGCCCGTTGCCGCATGACCCGCCTGGCCAGCGGGAGCAGCAGGCAGCGGACGGCAAGGCTGCGGCTTCGGCTGAACATGTGCCAAGTGAGTTCGCAGGACTGCGGCGCCGTGGCATGCAGCGAGATCTCCATGCGCGGCAGCAGCGGCAGCAACCGCCCCTCGGTGGCAAAGAACCCGGGGGCCCGGGCTTCGCGCACCTGCAGGGTGACCTGCCGGCGCCCCCTGAGGGGCACGACCACGGTTTCAAGGTACTCCTTGCCCGGCTGCCCATGGGCAAGCGCGCCGAGCGATTCGATCGCGATGACGCCCGGGAACCACTCGCCAAACTGCTCCATGTTCGATATGTAGCCAAACACCGCCTGCACAGGCCGGTGGATGGAGACCGTCTTTTCGACCAGCAAATGCATGGTGTGCCCTCTTCAAAAAAGCCATGCTAATCTGCAGAGCAAGGTCTACAGTCAAGGGAATTTTGATGCGCATATCGGAGCTGGAAAGCCGCACCGGCCTGGGCCGCCACGCGCTGCGCTTTTATGAACGCGAGGGGCTGCTGGTCGGCGTGCAACGCGGCCAGAACAACTACCGCGACTACCCCGAGTCGGCCGCCAGGGACGCGGCCCTGCTGCAGCAACTGCAGTCGCTGGGCTTCTCGCTGCAGGAGATTCGCCAGGTGCTCGATGCCATGCGCGCCAAAAGCATCGACTGCGCCAAGGGCGCCCGCCTGATGGCCGACAAGCGCATTGCGATCGAGGCCCAGATCGCCAACCTGCGCAAGGTGAGCAAGGTGCTGCTGCGCGAACAGCAGCGCCTGCAAGAGCGTGCCGCGCGGTACGGGCTGCCAAAGGAGTAACCATCCCCCGGCAAAGCCGGGGGCTTTCGGGATGTGAGCCGCTCAAAGCGGCTAAACGGGGTCGCTAACGCGGCCCCAACTCTTTGCGCCACCTATTCGGTGGCCGCTACCTCCACAACCCAAGCTGTTCCAATCTCGCGTCCTCCTCCTCTTGGTGCCTTATGTAGTTGCGGATCACCTCTTCGTCTCGTCCCACCGTCGAAACAAAGTACCCTCGCGCCCAAAAGTGTTGGCCTACAAAATTCCTTCTGCGCTCTGCATACACCCTGGCCAGATGGATCGCGCTCTTGCCTTGGATGTATCCCACCACCTGCGACACCGCGTATTTCGGCGGTATCGATAGCATCATGTGCACGTGGTCCGGCATCAGATGCCCCTCTTCTATCTGGCTCTCCTTTTGACTCGCCAATGTCCGAAACACCTCCCCCAGGTGCTTTCGCAGCTCCAGGTACAGCGTCTTTCTTCGACATTTCGGTATGAACACCACGTGGTACTTGCAGTCCCATTTCGTGTGATTTAGGCTTTCTATCTTGTCCATCCAGTTCTTCCTTTCGTTTGCTTGGCGGCTCACGATTGGCAGTTTCTGCGATGGACATCCATACCTACGAATACGTCAAACTTCTACTGCCTCCCCGGCAGAGCCGGGGGGTCTCCCAACGGACTAGCGTGGCTCACAAAACGCCTCTGGCGTTGTCGTTTCAGCGGGTCGAGCCAGCCCGTGCCCCACTCAATCCTGCAGGTCCACCCCCAGGGCTTTGAGCTTCTGCGCGTACGAATCCCGGCGCTTCGCGGCCTTGGCTGCGGTGTCTGCAGCCGCTTGAATAGCGCCAGGCCCTTTCTTCGCAGCCGCCTGGATGAGCCCGAACTTGTGCGCTGCATCTGCCTGCGCCCTTTTGAAACAGGCAATGAGTTCGGCATGGGGATGGGTTGGGCTCACAGGGACCTCATTGTCTAAAGCACCATTCTCTTCGCTCCGAGGGATGCCAGGGGCGCGCGCGGCACGAGGGGCATGGGCTCCAACGCCCGCCTGAGCGAACCGCGCTCGCAAATCCATAGCAGCCCCGCCAGCACAGTCACTATTTGGCCCGGCCGCACCAATCTTCTGCCCGCGCGCCGCAGAAATACTGTAAATTCATACAGTATTTTGGAGATTGACCATGGATGTTCTGGACGCCACCTACACCGTCGCACTGTGCGACTACCCCGGCCTTGCGCAGGCCGAACGCACTGCTGCAGAGGTGCGCTTTGCCGTGGCCCTGGAGCACCAGTTCGGCAGCCCCGACGACATTGCCGCCACCATGCACACCATCGACGCCCTGGAGCGCGTGGAGCCCGAGGATGTGTCGGCCCACGACCTGGTGGCGCTGCAGCGCTGGGTGCGGGCACTCTCTGTGGCGCGCCTGGCGGGCTACCGGGGGCTGGCCGTGCGCGATGGCAGCCGGTTTGAGGTGCGGTTGGGGTAGCGGCGGCGGCATGGCGGTGGTGCTGACCAACGCCTGCCTGGTGTAACGGCACCTTACATGCAGGCACTTGCCAAACCGGCCAACGCGCTTACCCTGTAGGGAGTAGACACTCTGGCGCATTGCTGCGCGCACCCTGACACCGCATGGACCTGATCTTTCTGCGACGGCTGACCCTGGAATGCATGCCCCTGCGGCTTGTTGAACGATCCGACATCGAGGCCTACCAAGCCCTCGCGCGGGCGAATCTGGTCGAGGGCAAGGTGGTGGCATGTGCCAGCCCCGAGCCGCATGTCGTCGTCGACTCGGTCACGCCGTATGGCCGGATATTCCTGGCGCAAAGGCAGCGCCGCACGGGGTAGCCAGCAGCCTGCGCCGGCCCCGCACTTCCCCCACCTCCGGCTGCTTGTACACCCCATGTGGCTGCAGTGTTTGCAACGAACTGCAACGCACGCATGGTGCAACGGACCACTGGCTCACGGTGCCACGCGCTGCCGCAGGGCAAGCTGCAAGCCCGGCGTGGCACGGTTCATGTCCCGCAGAAACGATGCCACGAGGTGGTGAACGCTCTGGGCGTCGAGCTGGCTGTCCAGCCAGATCTCCAGCCCCTGCTCGCCATGCTCGGCGGCGGTGAGTGACATGCCCATGCGCGGCACGGATTGAAGAAACTGCCCCAGCGCATCGCTCAGGCGGGTGTATGCCTGCAGCAGTTCGCCGGGGCCCGGCGGCCTCTCGCCCGGGGACGAGGCATCGGGCGCGTCGATGGGTGCAATGTGAAAGCGGTAGATCATCGGTCAACTTGAAACGGTGCAACCAGTTTCTTGGCAGCGCCGAGGGGCCTCTGTAGGAAAACCCCCTGGCCAACCGTTCATGAACACCGCTGTTACCCGCGTCCACCCTGTGCGCGCTACAACCGCAGCGCAGGGGGGCCCTGTAGGACCCGCCCTTCCTTGGTCTGCCGAAGTGGGCTGACTTTCGTTTCGACACCGCCCATTCAAAATTGGATACATCTGCGCAACGGGCCGCTCCTTACCGCGACTGGCCTTGTCCCACAGGGAATGCATGCGCTGCACGGGCCCCACCCCCAGCGGGGGCGAGCCACAGAAAGGATCCATTTGACAAGCACCCTCAGCACCCCTATCGCAACCGAACCCGCCACGCAAGGCATCGCACGCACCGGCATTGCCGGGCTCGACGACGTGCTGGCCGGCGGCCTGCCCACGCGGCACCTCTACCTGGTCGAAGGCAGCCCCGGCACCGGCAAGACCACGCTGGCGCTGCAGTTCCTGATCGAGGGGCGCGAGAAGGGCGAGCGGGGGCTGTACGTCACCCTGTCCGAAACCTCGGAGGAGCTGGAGCAGGTCGCCCAGTCCCACGGCTGGTCGCTCGACGGCATCAAGGTCTTCGATCTGGTGAGTGACGAAGGGCTGAGCGAAGACGCAGAGCAGACCATCCTGCACCCCTCGGAGTTCGAGCTGGGCGAAACCACCCGCGAGGTGATGAAGCTGGTGGGTGAGCTCAAGCCCCAGCGCGTGGCCTTCGACAGCCTGTCCGAGCTGCGCCTGCTGGCCCAGAGCCCCCTGCGCTACCGGCGCCAGATACTCGCTCTGAAGCGCTTTTTCGCGCAGATGGGCTGCACCGTGCTCATGCTCGACGACAAGACCTCGGGCGAAGGCGACCAGCAGCTGCACAGCATTGCGCATGGCGTGGTGCATTTGAACCAGAACGCCAACACCTACGGGCCCGACAAGCGCCAGCTGCGCGTGGTCAAGCTGCGCGGGGTGCGGTTTCGCAGCGGCGACCACGACTTCGATCTGGACCGGGGGGGCCTGGTGGTCTTTCCGCGCCTGTCGGCGGGCGAGCATGGCGGCAGCTTCGACGGCACGCCCATCCCCACCGGCACGGCTGCCTTCGATGAAATGCTGGGCGGCGGCCTGTCGCCCGGCAGCAACCTGCTGCTGGCCGGCCCGGCCGGCGTGGGCAAGACCACCACCGCCACCAGCTGCGCGGTGGCCGCCATGCGGCGCGGCGACAAGGTGGCGTTCTACCTCTTCGACGAAGGCCTCAACTCGCTGCGCCAGCGCTCGCTGGCCCTGGGGCTCGACATCGACCCCTTCATCGCATCGGGCCAGCTGCTGATCCGCTCTTTCGACCCGGCCGAGGTATCACCCGGCCAGTTCGCCCAGGCCGTGCGCAATGCGGTCGAAGTCGACGGGGTGACGATGGTGGTGCTCGACAGCCTCAACTCCTACATGCAGGCCATGCCCGGCGGGCAGTACCTGTTGCTGCAGATGCACGAGCTGCTGTCGTACCTGAACCTCAAGGGCGTGGTCACGCTCATCATCCTGTCGCTGCACGGCACCGTGGGCGAGATGAGGGCCGACATCGACCTGAGCTATCTGAGCGATGCCATGGTGCAGTACCGCTTCTTTGAGGCGCGCGGCGAGGTGCTCAAGGCCATCTCGGTCATCAAGAGCCGCACCACGGCGCACCAGACCACCATCCGCGAGTTCCGCCTGGGCGCCAACGGGGTCGAGATCGGCAAGCCCCTGTCCGACTTCCACGGCATCCTCGTCGGCGCTGCGCAGTACACGGGCCGCCAGCCCCTGCTGGGCGACAGCGACAACGCGCATTCGCGCGCATGACCGGGCACCGCATGGAGAGCCGTGTCCTCATTCTGGCGCCCCACGGGCGCGACGCCAAGGTCATCGCATCGGTGGTTTGCGGCGATGGCGTGCAATGCGTGGTCTGCCCCGACGCGGCCGCGGTGTTAGCCGAGCTGGAGGTCGCAGCCGCCGCCGCCATCCTCACCGAGGAAGTGCTGGCGGGCGGCCTGGGTGAATCGCTGCGCCAGTACCTGGCGCGCCAGCCCGCGTGGTCGGATTTTCCGTTCGTCGTGCTGGCCACGCGCCAGGCCAGCCGCCGGTCACTGCGCGCCACCGCCTCACTGCACGAGCTCGGTAACCTGGTCATCCTGGAGCGCCCGGTCAACCCCGAGACGCTGGTGAGCGCGGTGCGCTCGGCACTGCGGGCGCGCAACCGGCAGTACGCCACGCGGCGGCACCTGTCCGACCTGGAGACCGCGAAACAGACGGTGGAGCGGCTCAACGCCGGGCTCGAAAGCCGCATCGCCGCGCGCACCAGCGACCTGGCGAACGCCAACGACCGGCTGATGCGCGAGATCGCCGACCGCGAGCGCATGCAGTCCAAGGTGGTGCAGGGCCAGAAGCTCGAAGCCATTGGCCGGCTCACCGGCGGCATTGCGCACGACTTCAACAACCTGCTGCACGCGGTCAACCTGAACCTGCAGTTCATCATGCGCCTGGCCACCGAAAAGCGCCTGGCCGACTACGCACGCCGCGCCAAGGATTCGGTGGACCGCGGCGCACGCCTCACCGCCCAGCTGCTGTCGTTTGCGCGCGCGCAAAGCCTGCTGCCCCGGCTGCACGACGTGAACGCCATGGTGCTCAACCTGCGCGAGCTGATCGAGGTGTCGGTGGGCTCCAAGGTGCAGGTCCGCATCGACATCTGCGACGGCCAGGCCTGGGCCCTGCTCGACGGCGCCCAGTTGGAGATGGCCCTGCTGAACATGGCCGTCAACTCACGCGATGCCATGCCCGACGGCGGCACCCTGACCATCCGCACCGCCCTGCCCTGCGCGGCAGATGGCAGCCGCCAGGTGCACATCAGCGTGCAGGACACCGGCTGCGGCATCCCCGAGGCCCTGCAGGCCAAGGTGTTCGACCCCTTCTTCACCACCAAGGGCGAAGGCGAAGGCACGGGCCTGGGGCTCAGCCAGGTCTACGGCTTTGCCAACCAGTCCGGCGGCAGCGTGGAGATGCACAGCACCGAGGGCGAGGGCACCACCCTCACGCTGCGCTTCGCACAGGCCCACGACGCCTCGGGCGACGGCGACGGCAGCACCGCAGCCGCCGACCGCAACGGCACGGGGCATGCCAAGGCCCGCACCGAAGTGCTGGTGGTGGAAGACGACGACGCCGTGAGGCAGGGCATCGCCGAAGGGCTGCGGCTGCTCAGCTACAGCGTGCGCGAAGCCAGCGACGGCGAGAGCGGCCTGCGCGAGCTGCGCCGGCGCATGCCCGACCTGCTGATGGCCGACTACCTCATGCCCGGCATGAACGGCGCCGAGTTCATCACCGCCGCGCGGCAGATCTACCCCGGCATCCCGGTGCTGATGGCCACGGGCTACGCCGACATGGCCGAGGTCGAAAAACTCGTGGGCGTGCAATCGGTGCTCAAGAAGCCTTTCGACCTGGAGACGCTGAACGCGGCGGTGGGCAACGAGCTGGCGCGCGCGCGGGCGCAGGGCTGAGCGCCGGGCCGTTTTTATAGGAAACTTCTGACATGCATGGCCTGAAATCCAGGGCATCATGCGCGTTGTCCTGCGCACGGTCGCAGGCCGTTCTACCTTTGTTCATGACGTCAAACCCAGGCCTGCCGCCCACCGCTGACCCTGATCTTTTCTCCTGCCACACAGAGCCCATCCGTGTGCCTGGGGCCATTCAGCCCCACGGCCGCTTGCTGGTGCTCGATGCGTCCACGCGGCAACTGCTTGCCTCCAGCGACAACTGGCCCGACGGCAGCCTGCAGGCGGCACTGGCCCACCTGACAAGCAGCGCGCTGCCAGCCAATCCCCCTGGGGCGGTGCCAGTGTCCCTGGGGGTGTGGGCAGCGCAGGCCGGCGAGCGGTGGGACGTATCAGCCCACTGCACGGACCGGCACCTGCTGGCCGAGTTCGAGCCCGCCGCGCCTGCCGATGGCAACGGGGCCCCCATCTACTCGCTCACCCGCATCTTTCTGCCGCGCCTGCAGGCCGCAAGCTCCATCGAGCAGCTGGCCCAGCTGGCCGCCACCGAAATGAAGCGCCTGACAGGCTTCGGGCGGTGCATGGTCTACCGCTTCGACGACGCGGGCCACGGCCAGGTGCTGGCCGAGGACGTGGACCCGGGCTACGACAGCTATGCCGGCCACCACTTTCCGGCGGACGACATTCCCCTGCAGGCGCGTGCACTGTACGTGCTCAACCAGTTTCGCCTGATTGCCGACGCCAACTACACGCCGGTGGCGCTGCGCATCCATGGCGCAGCACTGCAGCCCTCGGACATCGACCTGTCCCAGGCGCAGCTGCGCAGCGTCTCGCCAGTGCACCTGGAGTACATGCGCAACATGGGCACGCTGTCGTCCATGTCGGTGTCCATCGTCATCGAGGGCAGGCTGTGGGGGCTGGTGTCCTGCCATGGCCATGCTCCGCGCCACGTCGGCGTGGCCACGCGGCTGGCCTGCGAGCACCTGGGCCAGTTGCTGGCCCTGCAGATCCAGTCCAAGGAGGCGACCGGCCATGTGGCAGAACAACTGGCCTTGCGCCAGCTCACGCTGGAGATCGTCTCGCACCTGTCCGAGAGCGATGGCACGCTGAGCCTGCTGGCCCAGGTGCCTGCGATGCTGCGATTTGCCCGCGCCAGCGGCGTGGCGGTGGTGCGCGACGACGAGGTCTGGAGCGTAGGCGAGGTGCCACCGCAGCAGGCCGTCATGGACCTGGCCAACTGGATCGAGGGGCTGGGCGCAGAGGTGTTCCACAGCCACCAGCTGGCGCAGGACCATGCGCCGGCACAGGGCTTCAAGGATGTGGCGGCCGGGGTGCTGGCCGTGTCCATCTCCCAGGTGCACCGCCACGTGATCCTGTGGTTTCGGCCCGAGATCGTCAAAACCGTCACCTGGGCCGGCAACCCGCGCAAGAACCAGGTGGCCGCCGACGGCCGCATCCACCCCCGGCGCAGCTTCGACAGCTGGCAGGAAAGCATCCGCGGCGCCTGCCTGCCCTGGTCGGCTGCGGAAGTGGCCGTGGCGGGCGAGCTGCGCCAGGCCCTCATCGGGATCGTGCTGCGCCGCGCAGAAGAGTTCGAGGAAGTGGCCCACGAGCTGACGCGGGTGAACAAGGAGCTCGAAGCCTTCTCGTACACCGTGTCGCACGACCTGCGCGCGCCCATGCGCCACATTGCGGGCTATGTGGACCTGGTGGTTGACCTGGAGAAAAAGGCGCTGTCCGAACGGGCCCTGCGCTACCTGGGCAACGTCAAGGACGCGGCCGCCTACGCGGGCCAGTTGGTCGATGCGCTGCTGGATTTTTCGCGCATGGGGCGGGCCGCGCTCAAGCAGCGCCCCGTCGACATGCAGGTGCTGCTGCAGGAGCTGGTGCGCGAGCTGTCGCGCCAGGAGCCCGGGCGCAATGTGCAATGGGCTCTGGAGCCCAGCTACCCCGAACTGTTTGGCGACCCGCTGCTGCTGCAGGTGGCCACGCGCAACTTTCTGAGCAACGCGCTCAAATACTCGCGTGGCCGCGACCCCGCGCGCATCAGCGTGCGCGCGCTGCGCAGGCCAGAGGGCGACGGCATCGAGGTCGAGGACAACGGCGTGGGCTTCAACATGGAGTACGCCAACAAGCTGTTCGGCGTGTTCCAGCGCCTGCACCAGGCCGACGAGTTCGAGGGCACGGGCATCGGCCTGGCCATCGTCAAGCGCATCGTCGAGCGCCACGGCGGCACCGTCTGGGGTTCAGGCACGCCGGACCAGGGCGCCCGCTTTGGCTTTATATTGCCGCGCGTGGCGCCCGGCGCGGCGGCAGACGCCCCCTCTCCATCCAGGAACACCCCCTCCCCCAGGAGCCTTTGATGCTAAAGCCCATTTTGCTGGTCGAAGACGACAAGCGTGATCTGGAACTCACCCTCATTGCGCTGGAGCGCAGCCAGTTGGCCAACGAGGTCGTGGTCATGCGCGACGGCGCGCAGGCCCTGGACTACCTGCGGCGTGAAGGCGACTTTGCCGGGCGCGATGCGGGCAACCCGGCCGTGGTCCTGCTGGACCTCAAGCTGCCCAAGGTCAATGGGCTGGAGGTGCTGCAGGCCGTGCGCGCCGACCCGGCGCTGCGCAGCCTGCCGGTCGTGATGCTGACATCGTCCCAGGAAGAAAACGACGTCGTCAAGAGCTATGAGCTGGGCGTCAACGCCTACGTCGTCAAGCCGGTGGCCTTCGACCGCTTCGTCTCTGCCATCGGCGACCTGGGCGTGTTCTGGGCCGTGCTCAACGAGCCACCACCGGGCTCCTCCAAAGCCAGCCGCCGTGGCGAGCCCCTGTAGCCAGCTGCCTGCCATGGACTCGACGACGCACCTGCGCGTGCTGGTACTGGAAGACTCCCGCTTCGACGCAGAACTGCTCGCCGAAGCGCTCAAGAGCGCGCTGCCCGCCGCGGACGTCACCCTCGTGAGCGATGGCCCGAGCTTCACCCAGGCGCTGGGGCAAATGCGCTTCGACGTGGTCCTGTCCGACTTCGAGCTGCCCGGCTTTTCAGGCGGTGCGGCCCTGGAGCTGGTGCGCAGGCACGCCCCCGACGTACCCTTCATCTTTGTCTCCGGCGTGATCGGCGAAGACAACGCGGTCGAGCTGCTCAAGCGCGGCGCCACCGACTACGTGAGCAAGAACCGGCTGGAACGCCTGCCCTTCGTGCTGGACCGCGCACTCAAGGAAGCGGCCAGCCGGCGCACCCTGGGCGTGGCAGAGCGCCGCCTGCAGCAGGCAGACGCAGCCATCGTGCAAGCGCAAGAGCGGCAGCTGGCCCTGGTGCAGCTGAGCGACCGCATCCGCGACATGGACGACGTGGTCGAGATCGGCTATGCCGCGGCGCAAACCCTGGCGCACCATTTCAACGTGGACCGTGCGGGCTATGGGGTGGTGGACAAGACCGCCGAGACCATCACCATCGAACGCGACTGGAACGCGCCCGGCGTGCAGACCCTTGCGGGGGTGCTGCAGTTTCGCGACTACGGCTCCTACATCGACGACCTGGCGCGCGGTATCACCGTGGCTTTCGCCGACGCCCGCGAAGACCCGCGCACCCAGGGCAACGCGCACGCGCTGGAGGCCATATCGGCCCGTGCCGTGCTCAACATGCCGCTGCGCGAGCAGGGCAATTTTGTCGGGCTGCTGTACCTCAACCACAGCCAGCCCCGTGTCTGGACCGATGACGAGGTGGACTTCGTGCGCGAGGTCGGCGACCGCCTGCGCTCCGTGCTGGGCCGGCGCGAGGCGCAAATCGCGCTGCAGGCGTTTGCCGCCTCGCTGGAGCGCCAGGTCGAAGAGCGCGCCGCAGAGCTGGAGGCGGCCAAGGAGCAGCTGCGCCAAAGCCAGAAGCTCGAAGCCGTTGGCCAGCTCACCGGCGGTCTGGCGCACGACTTCAACAACCTGCTGGGCTCCATCACCGGCGCCCTGGAGCTGCTGCGCCGGCGTGGCGGCGCCAACCTCACCCCCGACATGGAGCGCTACATCGGCATGGCGCAGGGTGCGGCCAAGCGCGCCGCATCGCTCACCCACCGCCTGCTGGCCTTCTCGCGCCGCCAGACGCTGGAGCCCAAGACCCTGGCGCTCGACCAGCTCGTGCACGGCATGGAGGAGCTGCTGCGCCGCACGGTCGGCCCCGAGATCCATGTCGAGGTCATCGCTGCGCCCGGCCTGTGGAACGTGCATGTGGATGCCGGCCAGCTCGAAAGTGCCTTGCTCAATTTGTGCATCAACGCGCGCGATGCCATGCCCGAGGGCGGGCGCATGGTCATCGAAACCGGCAACCGCACCCTGGATGCGCGCGCGG
Organism: Acidovorax sp. Root217; assembly: GCF_001428645.1. NCBI lineage: Bacteria > Pseudomonadati > Pseudomonadota > Betaproteobacteria > Burkholderiales > Comamonadaceae > Acidovorax > Acidovorax sp. Root217. The sequence goes on along the minus strand of NZ_LMIH01000014.1, from coordinate 94,080 downwards.
CCCAGGCCGCAGACCTCACGCCCGGCAGCTATGTGTCCCTGTGCGTGCGCGACAACGGCACCGGCATGCCGCCCGAGGTGGCGGCCAGGGCCTTCGACCCCTTCTTCACCACCAAGCCGCTGGGCATGGGCACGGGCCTGGGTCTGTCGATGGTGTATGGTTTTGCCAAGCAATCCGGCGGGCGCGTCAGCATCGAGTCGACGGTGGGTGTGGGCACTGCGGTGTGCATCGATCTGCCGCGCAGCGAGCGCATGCCAGAGCAGGCGCCGCCCGAGCAACGCCCGGCCGCACCGCCGCGTGCCGATCAGGGCCAGACCGTGCTGGTGGTGGACGACGAAGCGTCACTGCGCATGCTGATCGTGGAGGTCATGCAGGACCTGGGCTACGCCACGCTGGAGGCCGGCGACGGCACCGAAGCCATGCACTGGCTGCGCTCGGACCGCCCCATCGACCTGCTCATCACCGATGTGGGCCTGCCCGGCGGCATGAACGGCCGCCAGGTGGCCGACGCCGCGCGCAGCCAGCGCCCCGGGCTCAAGGTGCTGTTCGTGACCGGCTACGCACAGTCCGCACTGGACGCCAGCCATCTGGAGCCCGGCATGCACGTCATGACCAAGCCTTTCGGGATGGACGCCCTCGCGCGGCGTGCCAAAGAGGTCATCGAAGCGCGGTAGGCGTGGCCCGCGTCTGCACACGCAGGGCCAATTCCATGCCGCGCGGTTCACCTGCCGGCACCCACGGCCGGCAAGCACACGCGCGTTCTACCTTAGCGCGGGGTGTAGCACTGCCCGCCAGCAATCGCCGCGCTCACGGCAGTGTCCAGGCTGGCAGCGTTGGGGAAGGCCGATGGCACGGCGGTGTCTTCCAGCAGGCACAGGTTGTTGGCCTTGCGCACCAGCACCACGGGGGTGAAGACCGCAGGGTTCAACAGCCCACCCGGGAAGGTCTGGCGCTTGCCCCAGAAGGCCGCCAGGCCTGCGCCGGCCTCGGTGCGTTCCGGCTGGAACCAGAAGGTACGGCTCAAGGCACCCGTGGCGGCGACACCTACGCCATCGCATTGCGCGTTGCCGTAGGTCACCGTGCCCACACCGACCGTGACCTGGCCGCTGGTCGCGTTGGTCGACAGGCTCCACAGCTCGCGCACGCCGCTGCTGCCACTGGCCGGTGGCTGGCACCGGTCCTGCTCCCATGCGCCATCCGACAGGGTGGCCAGGGGCACGCAGCGCACCGCCACCGTGTTCACCGCAGCGCCGGCCACGGTGCCGGAGCCATTGCGCACCACGCAGCCCGAGCCTTGGGGTGCCGTCTTGACGGCGACCGAATACCTCGCGCCATCCGCCAGCGGCTTGGTGAAGGTGAAGCTGCCATCGGCGGCCACGGTCAGGTCCTCCCCACTGCCGCTGCTCAGCAGCACAGGCTTGCCGCTGGGCACGCCGCTCACCGTGCCGCCCAGGGCGTAGGGCGTAGCGACGGGGTCGTCACCACCACCGCCACCACAGGCGGCGAGGCCCATGAGCGTGGCAGAGGCCATGAGGGCCTTGAGCGCCTTCAGTGGCATAACTCGTTGTGTCCAGTACATGCGATCTTCTCCTTGTTGTATGGTTCGCAGTTGTCGAGGATGGTCAGGCAGCACACGGTGATCGCGGACTGCCTGCCCGGAATTATTCTCGCCGTGGACCATCCGGTTGCGCCGCTTTTTTTGCAGGCCGAACGTGACGCCTGTCACCCAAAGGCAGGGGGAGCCTTGCGCACCCTGGTGCGTTTGAAAAGCGCGTTCAACAGCCCGCAATCCAGGCAGCGCAGGAATGGCCCGCTGCACGGCGCGGGTCACTACCCCTTGCTCGACCTGGTGGCACTGGATGCACGGCCACGCGCAGCCTTCTTGACCGGCACGCTTTGCCCGTACTCGGTCCACCAGTCCATGAGGGCCTTCATCGTCGGCCCCAGTCCGCGGGCCTTTTGCGTCATCTCGTATTCAACGCGCGGCGGCACCTGCGCAAACACGGTGCGCGAGACCAAGCCGTCCGCCTCCAGCTCACGCAACTGCGCCGTCAGCATGTGCTGCGTGATGCCGGGGATGGCCTTGCGCAACTCGCCAAAGCGGTAGATCCGCTGGTTGAGCAGCCACATGATTTCCAGCTTCCACTTGCCCGAAAGCAGGGCAAATGCGCGGCGCATTTCCTCGTGCATGTTGATCTCGGCATCTTCATTGGTATGGTTTTTCATACTAAGCACCATTTTTTCATCCTACTTGTCAATATTCATCTTAGACGACATCCTTGCTGCATGTCGAACTTCAATGCTGATCAGCAAAACACCATGGCCACCACCTACCTCTACTGGATCTCCACCGCGCTGCTTTCGCTGCTGTACTTCGCCTCTGCTGCCATGTATATCGCCAAGGGTGAGTTCGTTCGCAAGGCGCAGGCAGAACTGGGGTACTCAGCACCGCTCCTTGTGCCTTTCATGATCGCCATCAAGTTGCTCGGTCCCATTGCGATCCTGTGGCACTTCAACGTGGCGCTCAGCGACCTCGCGTATGCCGGCATCTTCTACCACCTGGTCCTGTCCGGCCTGGCACACCTGGGGGTTCGCAAGCCCAAGGGCGCCATTCCCGCAGCAGTCGGGCTGGTTCTGCTGGCGGCCTCCTTCTCCACCCAAAACGCCGCCCGCGCACTGCCCTCGCCCCATGCGCCTGCGACCGCAGTGGTCCAGGCACCCCTGAACTACGCCGCGCGCTGACCGGCGCAACCACACCACTACCCCCAATCGACTGGAGAAACGAATGAGCCAATTTCACGCCAAGGTCTCGGAGCAGCCTTTTGCAGCGAAGAAGTACCTCGACATTCACGGCCACAGGATGGCCTACATCGACGAAGGCGAGGGGCCGTCCATCGTCTTCCAGCACGGCAACCCAGCGTCTTCCTACCTCTGGCGCAATGTGATGCGGCACCTCAAGGGACATGGGCGCTTGATCGCCGCTGATTTCATGGGCATGGGCGATTCCGAGAAGCTCGATCCGGCGCTGGGCGTGTCCCGCTACGGCTTCAACGAGCAGCGCAAGTACCTGCACGGCCTGTGGGATGCGCTGGACCTGGGCAACGAGGTGATCCTGGTCCTGCATGACACGGGTTCGATGTTCGGCTTTGACTGGGCGAATCAGCACCGCAACCGCGTTCAGGGCATTGCCTACATGGAATCCATCGTCGCCCCGCTGCTCGTCTCCGACTTCCCCGGCCATGTGCAGGCGCAGCTCAGGCAAATGACGCCTGAAGGACTGGAAGCCAGTTTGCAGGGGCTGGATTTCCTCGAAGGTTTTCTGCTCGGTGCGCGTGAATTCTCCGACGTGGAAAAGGCGCAATACCGCGCGCCCTTCCTCCAACCCGGAGAGGACCGCAGGCCCATGATCTCGTTCGATTTGCCGATCGAGGGTCAGCCCGCGCACACCGTGCAGATCGCCGAGGACTATTCGCGCTGGCTGGGCCAGAGCGATGTCCCCAAGCTGCTCATCCGGGCCGAGCCCGGCTACCTGCTGACCAACCGCCTGTACGGCATCGCGAAGACCTGGCCCCACCAGATCGAAGTCACGGTGAAGGGCAGCCACTACCTCCAGGAGACCACGCCCGATGAAGTGGGCGCGGCGATCGCCGGCTTCGTGCGCGGCCTGCGCAGCCAGGCGCAGGTGACCCACGGTTTGCCGCCGCGCAGCCGCCTGGCTTAGCGCGAGGCGGTGTCGGGCCAAGGGGCCCGTCTCCCGCAGGCCGATCAGCGCTTACAGGCGTGAGCCCATTCAAGGCAAGCTTGCCATCCATCCCCCCAAAGACAGATAATGCAACTCATTCTCATTGATTTTCAGTGAAATCTCCTCTTCTCATTCGTCGTGAGCACTACGGACTACATTTCCCCACCCACCGTCGAGCACCTGTACCTCGACCATCACCACTGGCTTCAAGGCTGGTTGCGGCGCCGGCTGGACAACACCGCCGAGGCCGCCGACCTGGCCCACGACACCTTTGTCCGGCTGATCCGCTCGCCGCAGCGCTTCGATAGCCAGCCGCAGGCGCGCGCCTATCTGCGCGTGGTTGCCAAAGGCCTATGCGTGGATCTCTGGCGGCACAGGGTGGTCGAGCGTGCCTGGCTGGACACGCTGGCGGTGCTGCCCGAAGCCCTGGCGCCCTCCGCCGAAGAGCAGTACACCGTGCTGCAGGCCCTGCGGGAAATCGACACCATGCTGCGCAACCTGCCACCCAAGGCCGGCCGGGCGTTCGTGCTGTCTGCTGCCTGCGGCATGACGCACCAGGAGATCGCCAGCGAGCTGGGTGTCAGCTCGCGCACGGTGGGCACCTACATCACCCAGGCCATGCTCCACTGCATGCGGCTGGAGGCGGGCCACCCGGCCACGCACGGCAACGCCGCCCCATGAGCGCCACGCCCCCTGCCCTGCACGCCCCTACCCACGAGGCCATGGAGCAGGCAGCCACCTGGTTTTCGCTGCTCCAGTCGGGCACCGCCACCGATGCAGACCACGCCCGCTGGCAGGCATGGCTTGCCAGTGGCGGCGAAAGCCAGGCCGCCTGGGCGGTGGTGGAGCGCGTCAGCCAGCGCTTTTCGCCCCTGCAGTCCGTGCCTTCGCCGCGGCTTGCGGCCGACGCACTGCAGTCCGCCAACCAACGGCTGGCCAAGCGCCGCTCGCTGGTGCTGGGGGTGGCGGCCATGGCGGGCAGCGGTGTGTTCGGCTGGGCACTGTGGCAGCACGCGGGCACGGCCGGGCCACTTGTCGCCTGGGGCGCCGACCACCGCACCGCCACCGGCGAACGGCGCAAGCTCACCCTGGCCGATGGCACCCAGGTATGGCTCGCCAGCGCCAGCGCCATCGACGAGGATTACCGCGCCGACCTGCGCCGCCTGCGCCTGCGCAGCGGCGAAGTCCTGGTTCAGACAGCCCCGGACCGCGCTCGCCCCTTCGTCGTCGACACTGCCCACGGGCGCATGCAGGCCCTGGGTACCCGGTTCAACGTGCGGCTGGATGGCGATGGCGCTACCCAGCTGGCCGTGTATGAAGGTGCGGTGCAAGTCACCCTGGCAGGCACCAGCACCAGTGCCAGCCACGTCATCCAGGCGGGGCACCAGGTCCGCTTCACTGCACACCAAATGCAGACGCAGACGCCGGCAGACCCGGCGCGCGAAGCCTGGTCGCGCGGCATTCTGCTGGCGCAGGACTTGCCCCTGTCCCGGGTGGTGCAGGAGCTGGGCCGCTATCGGCGCGGCCATATCGCCGTAGCACCCGATGTGGCGCACCTCACCGTGCTGGGCAGCTACCCGCTCGATGACTTCGAGGGCACGCTGGACATGCTCCAGCAGGCGCTGCCCATCCAGGTGCGCCAGCCACTGCCCTGGTGGACCACCATCGAGGCCCGCACCCGCTGACCGGCGGTGCCAGCCGAACGCCCTGGCGCAGGGCGGTGGCCGGTGGCCCTGGATCTTTTTTTGCCCCCTGCTTCCACTTTTTTGCCTCTCGTCCGGTTTACCTGCTGAGGACACACAAGCCCCCTTGTGCACAGCGCGCTCCCTGGCGCCGCAGCACGGGTGGCTGGTCCGCCGCCAGAACCCAACCGACCAAGCAAGAGGTAAACCACATGTCTCGTCACGCACCGCTGCGGCCCACCCCTGCGCGCAGCAGCCAGCTCCCCATTGCCGTGCGCCCCACAGCCCTTGCCGCCCACCTGCTGCTGGCAGGGGGCATTGCCGTGGGCGGCTGGGCAGGCACAGCCCAGGCGCAGCCGGCAGCGGCCAGCGCGACCCAGGCAACAACAACCACAGCCCCCCGCAGCTACAACATTCCCGCAGGGCCGCTGAGCACGGTGCTCACGCGCTTCCTGTCCGAATCCGGCGTGCTGCTCACCGGCAGCACGGAGCTGGCCCAGGGCAAGCAAAGCCCCGGCGTGCAAGGCAGTGCGACGCCAGCTGCCGCGCTGGCCGCGCTGCTGGCCGGCACCGGTCTGCAGGCGGTGCCAGACCCCCAGGGGCGGTATGTTCTGCGGCTGGCACCCGTGAGCGAAAAGACCAGCGAGGCCACGCTGGCGCCGGTCAAGGTAACGGCTGAACGGGAGAGCACATACGCCACCGAAGGCACCGGCTCCTATACGACACCGGCCGTCACCATCGGCAAGTCCCCCCGCTCGCTCAAAGAGATTCCCCAGTCGGTGAGCGTGCTGACCCGCCAGCGCATCGACGACCAGAACCTGACACAGATAGAGAGCGCCCTGGACCAGATGACGGGCCTGCAGATCGACACCACCACCGGCCCGGCCGGTTCGGCCAACGTCATATCGCGCGGGTTCCTCGTCAACAACTACCAGGCAGACGGCGTACCGCAGACCTTCCTGGGCACCTCGTTCACCGGCGCGGATCTGGCCGTGTACGACCGCGTCGAGGTCATCCGCGGCGCGGCCGGGCTGCTGCAAGGTGCGGGCAATCCTTCGGCCACGGTGAACCTGGTGCGCAAGAAGCCCACGCCGGTGTTTTCCGCGTCCGCAACGGCCAGCGCCGGGTCGTGGAGCTTCTACCGTGGCGAGGCCGACATCGGCGGGCCCATCAACGCCTCGGGCTCGGTGCGCGCCCGCGTCGTGGCCGTGCAGGAGAACCGCGACTACCATGTGGATGTCATGGAATCCCGCAAATCCGTGCTGTACGGCGTGGTCGATGTCGACCTGGGCCCGGCCACGAAACTGACCCTGGGCGGGCAGCAACAAAAGGTCGATGCCGTCCCCTGGATTTTCGGGTTGCCGCGCTACAGCGACGGGAGCAGCCTGGGGCTTCCCCGCTCCACCTACCTGGCCCCCGCCTGGAACCGCTGGTCGCAAGACATCCGCGAAGTGTTCTTCAACCTGGACCACCAACTGGAGAGCGGCTGGAAGCTGAACCTGGGCTTCAACAGCTCGCCGCAGGAACAGGATTTCAAGCGCAGCATCACGCGCGGCACCGACACCAATTTTGGCGTCAACCCTGCGACGCGTGCGGCCTCGGTCTACACAGGCCTGCGCTGGCAATCCGAGGCCGACCGCCGCAACCTGGATGCCAACGCAACGGGACAGGTGACGCTGTTTGACCGCCAGCACGATCTCACCGTCGGCGTGAACGCGCAGGACTACGACTCCCGATCGCGCCAGTCGGCCTTCTTCCCCGCCGTGGCCATCCCGGACGTGTTCAGCTTCAACCCGAATTCCATCGCAGAGCCCGCCGAAGGGCCGTTCACCTCCGGCACCACCTTGCGCACGCGCCAGCATGGCGTGTACGGCAGCGGCCGCTTCGCGGTGAGCGAGCCCCTGAAACTGATCCTCGGCGCACGCCTGAACTGGTACACCACCCAGACGGACAACCAGAACCTGGTGAGCGGCAGCACCGCCATCGGCCGCAAGGTGCGCTACGCGCGTGAGCTCACCCCCTATGCCGGCCTGGTGTACGAGCTGGACAAGACCCATTCGCTGTACGCCAGCTACTCCGACATCTTTTTGCCGCAATCCACCCAGTTCACCGCCACCGGCGCCGAACTCGACCCGGTGGTCGGCGCCAACTACGAAGCAGGCATCAAAGGCGCATACCTGGGCGGCGCACTGAACGCCTCCCTGGCGGTGTTTCGCATCGACCAGGAAAACCGGGCCCAGCAGGACCCGGCCGCCCCCTGCGCCTCAGCCGCAGTGGCCAACCAGTGCTACCGGGCCGAAGGCAAGGTGCGCAGCCAGGGCATCGAGGCCGAAGTGACGGGCCGGGTGCTGCCCCAGCTGGATGTGTTCGCAGGCTACACCCTCAACACCACGAAGTACCTCAAGGACAGTGCCAACCAGGGGCTCGCGTTTCGCCCGCAGACGCCAAGGCATTTGGTCAAGCTGTGGGCGCAGTACCGCATGCCCTGGGACGGCGGGCGCTGGTCGCTCGGTGGCGGAATCAACGCGCAAAGCAGCTACTACGCATTGAACGGCGCGGTGCGCTCGGAGCAGCGCGCATACGCGGTCGCCGCCATGCGCGTCGGCTACCAGATCAGCAAGCAGGCCCAGCTGGTGCTGAGCGTCAACAACCTGTTCGACAAGGTCTACTACTCGGGCATCCGCGGCGTGGATTTCGGCAACGTATATGGCGAGCCGCGCAATGTCATGCTGACGGCAACGGCCAGCTTCTGATCCTGCGCGCGGCATCTGCGCTTGCACCCAGGGCCCACACCCGGGTGCAGGCCCATAGAGCAGTTAGCGCGTCAGCACGACAATCTTGCCCCGCGCCTCGTTGGCTTGCATCACGCGGTGGGCCTCAGCGATCTGGTCGATGCTGAACACACGCCCAATCGACACCGGCAGCGTGCCGGCGGCCACGCCATCAAGAAGCAACGCGCCCACCTCAACCCTCGCGTGCGCTACATCGTCGACGGCTGGTGGCCTGCGCTGCGCAAGGGCGATTCAACTGATTCGCGTGCACGGGGGGGTCTGGCTCCCCGTACCGAAGCCTGCGCTCAGTCTGGCTTGAAGCCTGAGGCCTTCACCGGCTGTTCCCAGCGTTTGAGCTGCTCGGCTTGCAGCTTCTTGAGCCCCGCTGAATCCAGGTAATCGGGCATCAGCCCCAGCGCGGAAATCTTGTCCCGCGCATCCTGGGCGCGAAGCGCCTCGGCCACGGCCCGTTCGATGCGCTGCACGACTGCCGGCTGCATCCCCGCAGGGCCGTACAGAGCGAAGTACCCATCCGCAGTCATGTTGATGCCCGCTTCCTTCAAGGTGGGCACGTCGGGCAAAGCGCTGGAGCGCTCTTGTCCAGTCACCGCGACAATCCGCACCCTGCCCGCCTTGTGGTGCTCCAGGGTTTCAGAAGCTGTGTCCACCATCATGGGCAGCAGCCCGGCTACCAAATCTTGCGCCGCGGGTGCGCCCCCCTTGTAGGGTATGTGCGTGAGATTGACGCCAGTGGTCTGCGAAAGCAGCACGCCCGTGAAGTGGCCCAGTGTGCCGGCGCCCGACGTGGCAAAGTTCGCCTTGTCGGGGTTCGCTTTCATCCATGCCAACACATGTTTGATATCGCGTTGGGGGCCTGCAGGGCCAATGGTGAGCGCAAAGTCGAAGCTCGCGGCGCGCGCAATCGGCGTGAAGTCCTTTACGGAATCGTACGGCAGATTGGGATAAAGCCAGGGCGCCACCACCAGCGTGCCACTGGTGGCCATGACCAGTGTCTGCCCATCCGGCGGCAATCGCTTGAGCTCTGCCATGGACACCCGGCCCGATGCGCCCGGCTTGTTCTCGACGACGACGTTTTGCCCCAGCGAAGCGCGCAGCTTGTCGGCCAGAATTCTGGTCAGTTGGTCGGATGAGCCACCGGGCGCAAACCCGACAATGAGCTTCAGTGTGCGGTCTTGCCCAGATGCTGGCAAACCCAGTGAGAGTGCTGAGGCTGCCGCTGCTGCGGAAAAGATTCGTCGCTTCATTGTGGGTGTCTCCTGGCTTGTTGCGCTGTTGCAGTTGAGGGGAAAGGAATTTCAGTGCGTTAAGGAGACGCCATGGCGTCGTCGATCAGGACAGATTTTTCAGCAAGGGGGATGCGCCTTGGCCGCTCACGCTAAAAGCCAACGGCCTGTCCGTCCCGACGCGAGTCGGAAGCCGCGATGTACCCATGCTCTGCCTTGTAGATCAGCTGGGCTGATCCGAAGTCCAGGCTTTGGCGCTGCGCGACGGTGACCTTGTGTCCGCGGGCGCGCAAAGAGTCCGGCACATCGCCAGGCACATGCGATTCCAGCGTGACCGTGGGGCCGGGCTCCACGCGAAACCGCGGAGCATCGCTCATCGCTTGCGGGTTTTGTCCGAAGCTGGCAAGCCGCGTCACCATCTGTACATGCCCTTGTGCCTGCATCGATCCACCCATGACACCCATCGCCATCACGGGTGCGCCATCGCGCGTAATGAAACCCGGGATGATGGTGTGCAATGGCCGCTTGCCTGGAGCGACGATATTCGGATGGCCCGGGACCAGGCTGAAGTCTTCGCCGCGATTGTGCAAACTGATGCCGGTGCCTGGAACGACCACGCCGGAGCCAAAGCCGTGGTAATTCGACTGGATGTAAGAGACCATGGTGCCTGCCGCATCCGCTGACGCAAGATAGACCGTGCCGCCGGTCTTTGGCATGCCAGGGCCTGGATCGGCCGCGCGCTTCATGTCGATGCGCTTCGCGCGCTCTGCCAGATAGGCCGCGTCGAGCAAGTGCGCAGCCGAGACGGGCGACATGGCAGGGGCATCGGCAACGTACTTGTTGAGGTCGGCGAAGGCCAGCTTCATCGCCTCCAGGCCAACGTGGTAATAGTCGGCACTGTCTACCCCCATCCCTGCCAGGTCGAAGTGGTCCAATATTCCCAACGCCATCAGTGCCGCGATCCCTTGGCCATTGGGCGGAATCTCGTGCAGCGTATAGCCGCGAAACGACTGCGCAATGGGCTCGACCCATTCGGCCCGGTGCGCCGCGAGATCGGTTGCGCGCAGCGCACCGCCGCACTGCCTGGCAAATGCTTCGATCTTCTCGGCAAGTTCGCCCCGGTAGAAGCTCTCGCCGCCGCTCTCGGCAATCTGCTCGAGCGTCCTGGCTTGTGCCGGAAAGCGCCAAAGCTCACCTGCGCGCGGAGCACGCCCGTCCAATGTGAACGCGTCGCGAAATCCCGGCTGGTCGATGAGCCGTGGAACCTGGTTGGCCCACTGCCTCGCAATTTGCGGCGACACCATGAAGCCTTCCTGCGCGTACCGAATGGCCGGTTCGAACAGGCGCGCAAAGGGCAGCTTGCCAAAGCGATCGGACAGCGCCTTCCAACCTGCAACCTGGCCCGGCACCGTCACCGAACCCCAGCCCTTCTCCGGCATCTTGTCATGCCCGTCGAAATACTGCGGCGTCCAGAGCGAGGGCGCGCCTCCGCTGGAGTTCAAGCCATGCAACCTGCCTTCATGCCACACCAGCACGAACATGTCGCCGCCGATGCCGTTCATGACCGGTTCGACCACGGTCAGCGCAATCGCGCAGGCAAGCGCGCTATCGATGGCGTTGCCCCCCTGGTACAGCATACTCAGACCGGCCTGTGCCGCCAAAGGCTGGCTGGCGCTCACGGCATTGGCCGCGAGCAGTGGCATCTTTTGCGAGGTATAGGGGAACGACCAGTCAAGGGGCTGCATGCCCCAAAGTATATTCGTGTATCCAATCAAAGTGAATGGCCATCATGCTCACACCCTTTTCCAGCCCCGCAACGGCCGAGGAAGAAGCCTATCGCTTCCTTCTCAACGGAATCCGCATGGGCCAGTTCAAGGCGGGCGACCGCCTGGTGCCCGAGGAGATTGCGTCGCAACTGGGAATGAGCCGAATGCCGGTGCGCGAAGCGTTCCGGCGCCTTGCAACGCAAGAACTGCTGACCATCCGCCCCAACCGCGGTGCGGTGGTGCGCGGCCTGAACCACCAGGAGGCGATCGAGGTGTTCGAAATGCGTGCGGTGCTCGAAGGTCTGGCAGCAACCGCTGCCCTGGACCGGATCGGCCCTGCAGACATCGATGAACTGGAGCGACGGCTGGACGCCATGGACCGGTGCGCAGAAGATCTTTCCGCGTGGGTCACCGAGCACCGTGACTTCCACCTGTACCTGTGCGGCCTGAGCGCCCGCCCGCGGCTGGTGGCACAGATTGCGGCGCTGCACGTGTGCATCGAGCCCCATATGCGGCTGTGGCTGCAGTCGACCTACAAACCCAGGCCAAGCCGCGAGGAGCACGGCTTCATCATCGACGCGCTGCGCCGCAAGCGCCCGGAATTGATCGAAGCGGTGGTCCGCGAACACGTCAGCAGCACGCTGGTAACGCTCGCGAAACTCATGCGTACTTAACCCGTGTTGGCGTTGAATTGGATACAGTCTTACGTTTTTGTGCCCTGACTGTAAGCATGTGGAGACGCGCGCAATGCCGTACGGGCCACAGGAGAGGCTCGCAGGAATGGGCCGTGTGAAATCAACACCGCCGTGCTGCAGGGCTGGCCTGCAGCCAAGGTAGGAGCCGAAGGGCTGAATGCGCGGGGCGTGCGCCCTCCCCTGCGTATTTCGGTCGCTGCTGGACAATGGGGACGAACTGAGTTGGACAGCTGGAATGGCCGGAGCTGGACACTCACTTCGGCTCTCTTGGTCATTTCCAGATCGCGGACGTGAGCATCTGTGCAGCTTTGTCCAGTCGCCTTCTTGGGTGATATGGGCGCTGGAGCCACCAGCTAAACTTCGGCTATCGGCCAGAAGCAGCCGTTTGAGCGAAGTACGCCGTGGGTGAAGGGAGTAAGTCGTTGATTGGTCTCATAGTTCTTCTTCTAGCCGGCACTTGGCTTCTCTTAGCTGGTACTGTGGCCAAAAGAGTTGCAAAATTCCTGTTCCCTGAGCGGTTCGCTGTAAGGGCGAGGGTGCTTCTCTTTCCACTCATACTTTGCCTGCCGTTTTTGGATGAAATCATCGGCCGATGGCAATTTCACACACTATGTGAGCGTGAGGCCAAAGTTTGGATCGCGCCCAATGCAAAGGAAGTCACGGCCGCGCGAGAGGGTGATTCAAAAACCCACGCGCGAGTTGGCTTCCTCATTCCGGTCACAGAACAACCCATCGTCTTTATGGATGCGTTGACTGGTAAAACTTTCTACGCGACAAAAGCATTTCACACCCCTGGCGGTGCGATCATGCGAGCCGGTCTGAATCTGGGCAGCACCTCGTCATGCTGGCCAAAAAACTGGACTGCGCGTGAGAACGGGATCGATATCGACACGTTATTGAAGCGAGGCGAGGCTTTGGAAAAAGAGGACTCCAAGACTTAACTGGATGTCTGCTTC
>NZ_LMIH01000014.1:78782-81167 GCF_001428645.1 Acidovorax sp. Root217 | reverse complement strand
CGAGCAATGGTTGAAGTACCCCCCGAAATTCGTCTATCGACGTTTTCACACAACCTCGGCCCAAAGCCGTCATTGAGGACGCCCAAAAGCAGACATCCGCTACTTCCCCCGCGTCACTATCCTTGGGGTTCCGTCCAGCGCTTGTGCAAGGCGAGACTCCGATGACGAGTTCGTTGTTCGTACTGCCGTCCTCGACCGATTGTTTCAAGCCTCGTCGCGATTTCAGAGTTGATCGGTGCGCCTTGTTCGATCCAACCTATCGCAAGCGCGGGCCAATGGCCAGTCGGCCAGTTCAATGCACCTAGAAGAATCTCGCTTGCAGGCATCGAACCGAAATACGACGAGTAGGACGACTCCAGCGCCGGCAGGAAAGCTCTGAAGTCGGAATCGGAGGGCATGGCGATTAAGACCGCTTCTCTTCAAGCAGGTGGAGGTGTTCATCGGCGACCTGCAGCTCGTACAAGCTCCAACCTTCCTCTTCAATGAACTGCAACTGGCACGCCGGGTCTTCCGTGAACGATACGCGAATGACGTGCTCAAGCAGCGTCTCACCAGTTGCCGACAGGCTCTCCAGGACTCGTTGTATTGCGGCTTGAAGACGGGAATTCGCCAACTCACAAGCCACAGAAGGCCTGAAAGCGTCGCCGTAGGCAAGCCACTCGTTCATCGAACACAGGAAATATCCAGCGTCATATGGCGGCTTCGCTTGAACAACAAAATCCAACCCTACTTCAGCGTACGGAACGAACCTGACGAGGTCGCGCAGTGCTGCATCTGCACGCAGCACTCGCTTGACACTCTCGCGAAGCGAAACCCACTTCGCAGCGGACACATCCTTGTCGAAATGGAAGGCATTGCTCATGCCCCAGTTGAGTGTGGATTGAAGTCGTTCGGGCGTCTTGAACTGATGAAGCGTGCCCATGCGGCACGCAAAAGCCCGTTGCAGCTGCCACTCTGAAGCAAGTTCGACAAATTTGCGCATGAATCTCGACGGTCCTCGTGCCGGGTACTCGCTCAAATGGATGGCAACACTTTACCTCCTAGAGAAGTCATAGGAGCCGCTTTGTCCACCTCGCAACCTGCCTGTCGCTTTCACACAGTCAAGGCGACCGGACGCATACAACTGTCCGCTCCTGACCGATGGAAGCCATCGTATCAGCGGCAGCCACGGGCCCAAAGCGGGCTTTGAGCGAGGCTAGGCCAGGTTCTCCACCGCTAACCCTCTTGCTTACGCTCCAGGCGGACCACCTGTGGCTCCAGCGCGTCCATGAACATATAGCAACGGCCAAAGAGGGCGGCCTTTCCATGGTCATCGAACACGTTCTGCCCCGAAGATGTGATAAGTACCTCGTCCGTTGCCAACGCCTCAAGGTGCCGGCTCTGGATTTCGTCCCAATGCGCATCGATGACATCTCTTAGAACCACGGTGACGACGTCGTTGCTGTACTGATTGAGAATGTTTCTATCCTTCATCGCCAGCGGGTTCATATCGGGATGCGCATGGAAAACCCGTGATAGCGCGGCCAAGGCATGAGCTTCCGCTTCCGCATCTGACAGGCCATCGGGCAACACGGAAAGAGTTCCATGGTGAAAAACCGCGAAATCTCTTGTGCCGTTCGTGTACTTACGAGCGCTTCGAACTAGCTCGTCCATGGGCTGACCAAACGACGGTCGCCATTTCGGCACAGGTGGAAAGGTTCGGGCTCCGACGTCAGCCCGTCTGTCCGTCGCGCCTGCCGCTTGCCCGCCGCGCTTCGCTGCAGCGGCGGCACTTAGATTGAGGAGCCAACGTAAAGGATTCATCAAAATTTGGGGTTCGCCGAGTGACGGCTTCTGGCCGATTGCCGCAGTTCTACTGACTGGTTTCTACACCGATGGCTCGCAAGCGTAACGAAACCTCGGCCATTGCCTGCGGACGCCCAACAAAACGAGCTAGAAAATTTGTGCGCCATCGCTGCCACTTGACTTGCACACATTGGACGGCGTGTGATGACGCATTAGGATCGTCGTCAAACCCGAACTCAAAGCCGCAGCTACACATTTCGAACGACGCGGCACCATTATCGAAATATGGGGCCGTCGAAAGTTCACTGCTTCCGCATATGGGGCAGCCCCACAGCCCCGACTCTGCTTGATACAGCGTCGCCAAACTTCCATCGCGCAACGTTACTTTATGCGTTTGCATGCAACCTAGGTTCCCTTCGAACGACTGCTTCTGGCCGAGGCTGTGTGGAAACACTCAACGAGCATACGGCCCAGCCCCGTCCCGCCGCACTGAGCCACATTTTCCACCAGCGCTGTTGCAAAGCCGTTTCAGGAGCACCTGGAGCCTTTTGACGCCTTCCTGAAGCCTTTCTCGGCCTGTACAAAGGCCTCACGCCTTCG
>NZ_LMIH01000014.1:77758-78740 GCF_001428645.1 Acidovorax sp. Root217 | reverse complement strand
GGCCAGCACATGCAGGCTCATCTCGGTGCCCACGTGCTTGAGGGTCTTCATCAGGAAGTGCGTCGAGCCCATCCAGTGCTTGAGCGTGCCGAAGACATGCTCCACGGTGGACCTGCGCAATGTCATCGCCTCGGGGTTGCTGTCCAGTCGTTGCTGCACGCGCTCCAGTACCTCTTCGTGCTCCCATCGCCGGACACGTCGGTATTTGCTGGTCGTGCATTGCGTCTTGAGAGGGCATTTGGGGCAGGCGCTTGACCAGTACAGGTGCAGATGCAGCCCCTTCTCTGTGGTTGTACATCGATGGATCGCACGCTCGCCTGCAGGGCACTGGTACTCGTCATCCTTGGCGATGTAGATGAAGTCGGCTTTGTCGAAGCGCCCTTCGGCCTTCGAATTGGATGTCATCGGCTTGGGCACGAAGGTCGTGATGCCCGCGTCTTCGCAGGCCTTGAGCTGCGGGCCACTGAAGTAGCCTCGGTCGGCGAAGGCCTGCAGGCCCTGGCTCCCCATGGCCTGGTCTGCTGCACACGCCATGTTGTGCAGCTGTGCACGGTCATTGCCGACGTTCGTGACCTCGTGCGCGACGATCAGGTGGTGCTTGGCATCGACAGCGGTCTGCACGTTGTAGCCCACTAGGCCCGATCCCTTGGCCTGGGTGGCCATCGAACGTGCATCGGGGTCGGTGAGTGAGACCTGGCCATCGGGCAGGCTCTTCAATTGCTCTTTGATGCCATCGAGTTGCCGCATCTGTTCGCGCAGCTTTTTTAGCTTCTCCTGCAGTCGTTCTGTCTTGGCTTCGACCTCTGCCGGCTGTGTGCGGTCTGCGGTCTCCAGCGCGTCCAGGTAACGCTGGATGCTCTGCTCGATCTGCTGCTGGCGGGCTTCGATCTTGCCGGCGGTGAAGTTGCGGTCGCGGCTGTTGACGGCCTTGAACTTGCTGCCGTCGATGGCCACGATGGCCTGTGAGAAGAGGTTCAATTGC
>NZ_LMIH01000014.1:77541-77734 GCF_001428645.1 Acidovorax sp. Root217 | reverse complement strand
GCAGACGTTGCGGATGCCGGTGCCATTGCTTCGACGGAAGTCCGCAATGGTCTTGAAGTCCGGTGCAAGGCGCCCGGTCAGCCACATCAGCTCGACATTGCGCTGGGCTTCGCGCTCCAGCCGGCGGCTCGACTGGATGCGGTTCAAGTACCCGTAGATGTAGAGCTTGAGCAGTACGGCCGGGTGGTACGCG
>NZ_LMIH01000014.1:33735-77507 GCF_001428645.1 Acidovorax sp. Root217 | reverse complement strand
CAAGTGCCCGAAGATCCAGCTCTTCGACAAACACATCGACAACGCGCACCGGGTTGTCCTCTGTGATGTAGTCGTCCAGGCACTCCGGTAGCATGGTGACTTGTTGTCGGTCTTCGCCTTCGATGAATCGCTTCATGGGGCACCTCGCTTGAATCGGGTGCCATTATTTTAGTTTTAGGCAGTGGTTTAGGGTTGGGTTTTCACACAGCCTCGGCCGATAGCGGAAGTCTAGCCCACCGCCCCAATTGTTCCTCCGCGATGGTCTAGCCTGCCATCTGCCCTATGACCACAGTGCCGAACTCGGTGGCAACGGTGCCGAACCGGATGTCCAGGAGAGCCGAAATACGCAGCGGCGCTTGCCAATAGCCGAGCTATTGGCTGCACACCGCGCCTTGCATCCCATCCCGAAAAGGGACTTGCGCGGCTTTAAAAGGACCTTGAACAGGCTCTAAGGCCCTTCAGCCAATCGATTCAACCTGGCGGTACTGCTGATACGCCTGGCCAAAACGATTGGCCAGGAAGTCCGGGAGGGCCACTTGCTCCTGGCGAATGAACCCGCGCTGAGGCAGCTTCTGCTCCCGAAACAGGTCCAGGGCCGCACAGATCCCCGCAGCGGTTGTGATCTGGATGGCGGACAACGGGTATGCGCCATCACGCTCGGCGAAGATCTTGCGCGCGAATACCTCCTGCACGAGCGAGCCGTTCTTGGTGCCTGAGACGGTGACGAACACCAGCACCACGTCCTGCATGGTGGCGGGCATGCTGCGCCGAAGAACGGTCTTGAGCGTGTCCTGGTCGCTCTTGAGTTGCAGCTCGTCCAGCAGAAATTGCATCAACGCGCGATGCCCTGGGTAGCGCACCGTCTTGTAGTCGAGGTTGCGCAGCTTTCCGTCCCACGTCTCGCACAAGGTTCCCAGGCCACCCGATGTGTTGAAGGCTTCGTACTCCACCCCGTCCAGCGAAAAGTGCTCCAGCCCCTCCAGCGGCAGGGCCGAGATCACCCGACCGTCGTGTATCGCCTCGCACGGATGGCAGTATTCATTGATCAGGCCATCCACGCTCCACGTCAGGTTGTACTTGAGCGCGTTCGTGGGAAACGCCGGCAGCGCGCCCACGCGCATCTTCACGTCGTGCAGAGCCTCAAAGCCGCTGGCAAGGTGGTGCGCCACGATCCCGATGAAGCCCGGGGCAAGGCCGCACTGCGGCATGAACGCAGTTTCAGCGTCCTGTGCGAGGCGCTTGATTTCCTGGGTTGCAGCCACGTCCTCCGTCAGATCGAAGTAGTGGCAACGGGCGCGCAAGGCCGCCTGGGCAGCAGAAATCGCCAGGTGGTACGGGAGCGCATTGACCACTGCGGTGTGTCCGTCCAGGGCATTCGTGAGTTCTTCGGCACTTGATGTATCGATGCACTTGGTACGGATGCCCTTTTGGGCCAGCCGATCCAATGCTGCCTGGTCACGGTCGAAGACCGTCAACGCAAAGTCGCCACTGGCGTGCAGCAGTTGGGCAATGGTCTGGCCGATGTGGCCAGCGCCGAGAAGAGCTACTTTCATGCGAATTTCCTTCAGAACGGGACGGGGTGTGGAGACCCACCCAGTGTTCCGAAACCCCATGACGAAAAAAAGCATGAGTTCGACGAAATGGCACCAATTTTCGCCGCAATGGCAGACAATATTGACGAATCGTCACCTTGTCATTCTTTTTGGCTTTTGTCCCTCACCATGAACGCGCCGACCAACCTTCCCGAAACGCTGCTGCGCGACAAGTTTGATCGGGAGCTCATTGCGCTGCTGCAGGCCAACGCGCGCGAGAGCACTGCCAACCTGGCCCGCAGGCTCGGCGTGGCCAGAACAACGGTTGTGGCACGCCTCGCAAAACTCGAGGCCAACGGCCTCATCGGCGGCTACTCCGTGCGCCTGGGAGGCGAAGCCGTAGCACGGGGCGTGCAGGCATTTGTAGGGATCGTGGTGCAGCCCAAGGCCGGCAGGGAAGTCATCCGGGAGCTGACGAAGTTTCCCGAGGTACTGCAGCTCGCATCGGTCAGCGGCGAGTTTGACTACATGGCCACCCTTCGGGCCGACAACACGGCGCGGCTTGACGTGCTGCTGGACCAAATCGGGGAGATCGACGGAGTCACCAGGACCAACACCTCGGTCATTCTCGCCCTTCGCATCGACAGAGGTGGCTAGGGCCATGCCTGGAGCGAGGCTCGCCGGTGGTGGAGATTGGCATGCGGCCAGCGCCCTTCCGCAGGGGATTTGAACGCGCATGCGCATGGCCAAAGCCGGGTGGCGCAGACAATCGCGGCATGTCGCCGAACTTCAAAATTCTCTACCTGTTCGTCTCCCCCCACGGCTGGCTGACCGAAGTCAAACGGCTCGGCATGGCCGCCGATGCGCCGAAGGATCAGGTTTACCAGTGGGCGTGGATCACCACGGCCCAGGTCATACCGCTGCGCTTTGTCAGCATGGCAGCCACCGAGCCCCGGCAGCAGCGCGAGTTTGAAGAAGCCAGCCTGTGGTTCGACGCCAGGCGCGGCGCGCTGGCCTGGCATGGCGGCGCTACGGTGGCGCTGGAAGTTCAGGCCGACAATGCATTGCCGTCGCCGCAAGAGCAGCAGCTGCAAGCGCATTTCAGCATGGCTTGACTGCCCGCGCTGGCGCTTGACGCGATTTGGTGATCTGGCGCAGTTGCACGGGCTCGTCACGCCCAAGGCCGACGGGCTGATCGAGAGCGCCTTGGGCAGGGGGCATTGACGCCGCCCGAGGCGCCCGGCGCCCACCCCCGCGGCCTCATGCCCGGTGCGCGCTGCCAGCGCCCGCAGCGCGCTCGATCTGCGCTTGCAGCGGGGCCAGGAAGCCATCCATGGTCTGGGCCTGCAGATCGACGGCCTTGGCGCCGCCGCCCGCCACCACGGTCACGTCTTCGATGCCGATGACGCCGAGGATGAGCCGCAGATACTGCGTGGCGATGTCGCGATCGCGAATGGACGATCCCTCGGTGTAGACGCCGCCCGAGGCCATCAGCAGGGTTGCCTTCCTGCCTTTGACCAGGCCCTGGCCGTCCAGGCCGAGCGTCGCGCCCTTGCGCACGATATGGTCCACCCAGGCCTTGAGCGACGCGGGAACGTTGTAGTTGTAGACCGGGGTCGAGATGGCGATGTGCCCGGCCGCGAGCACCTCGGCGACCATCTCGTCCGACCGCCGCAGTTCGTCCCGCATGGCCTGCGATTGGTTCGCGGGCGGCGTGAAGTAGGCGTGCAGCCAGGGCGCCGTGACGAACGGGGGCGCGCCATCGGCATCGGCCAGGTCGCGGTGCACGACATGGCCAGCCGGATGGGCGGTGCGCCAGGCCGCAAGAAAGCGCTGGGTCATCTGGCGCGAGACGGACTGGGCGCCGCGCGGGCTGGTCTCTACAACGAGGAGTTGGGTCATGGAGGTTTCTTTCCTTCTGTCTTTCGGGGTGGCTGGTGGGCCCGGTGGGTGCGCCGGGCGGGGCCGCCAATGGCGTCGTGAGGGGACTTTAGGCGCCACCTTGCTTCTGCGGAAGCGATGAAAATGTGATACTTTTCATCTGCTTTAGAGATGGACATGGGAGATGGACCGATGATTGGAAGCCTCACCCTCGACCAGTTGCGCGTGCTGGTGGCCATTGCCGACACCGGCAGTTTTTCGGCCGCCGGGCGCAGGCTCAGGCGTGTGCAGTCTGCGGTGAGCCAAGCGGTGGCCAACCTCGAAGCCATGCAGGGCGTCGCGCTGTTCGACCGCCAGGGCCACCGGCCCCAGTTGACCGAGGTCGGCCGTGTACTGGTGGACCAGGCGCGGCTCGTGCTGGCCAGTGCCGCGCGCTTCGAAGCGGTGGCGGCCAGCACACGGGCGGGAGTGGAGCCGCAGTTGGCCATCGCCATCGACCCGCTGGTGCCCACCGCCCCGCTGATCGACAGCCTGCGCGCGCTGAGCCAGGCCTTTCCCGATCTGCCGGTGCACTTTTCGACCGAAGGGCTGGGCGGGTCGCTGCGGCGGCTGCGCAGCGACTCGGCGGCCATGGCGCTGTGCCTGCTGCTGCCGGGCGTGCCCGAGGACATTGCCGCCTACCCGTTGCTGCGCACCCCCATGCGCGCGGTGGCCGTGCCGGGCCATCCGCTGGCCGCGCTGGGCCGCCCGGCCACGCAGGGCGACCTGGCGCCGCACGTCCAACTGGTGCTGTCGGACCCGGCCGATCCGGGCGGCCCCAACTACGGCGTGGCGGGCACCCGGCTGTGGCGTTTTGCCGATCTAGGCCGCCGCATGGACTTCCTCCTGGCGGGATTCGGCTGGTGCCGCATGCCCGAGCACCTGGTGGCAACGGCCATCGCGTCAGGGGCACTCATCGCCATCGAGATCCACGACGACCCCACTCCACCCGAAGGGCTGACCATCTACGCGGCCCACCGGCGTGACCGCGCGCTCGGCGTGGCCGGGCGATGGCTGCTCGACGACCTGCGTCGCAGACTGGTCCACTGAAACCAACGCCACCACCACCATCGGCGCGCCTGGCACCGCGCAGCATCTCCTATACTGCCGGCCGCTTGCAGGGCGGCGCCTCGCCCCGAAGCAATCCGCAACATCCCGCACCGTGCAACGCAGCCCGCACACGCTGCCCCGCGCCGCATTGCCATGAACACACCCGACGCCCACTATTTTGAAATGAACCGCATCGGCTGGGACCGCCGCGCCCGCGTTCACTTCGGATCCAGGTTCTACGACGTGGAGGGCTTCATGGCGGGCGCCACCTCGCTGCGGGACATCGAGCTGGGCCAGTTGAAGGAAGTGGCCGGCAAGCGGCTGCTGCACCTGCAATGCCACTTCGGGCTGGACACCTTGTCGTGGGCCCGCAAGGGCGCCGTGTGCACGGGGGTGGACATCTCGCCGGTGGCCATCGACAAGGCCCAGGAGCTGGCAGCCCGCACCGGCCTGGGCGCTGATTTCGTGTGCTCGGACGTCTACGGCTTTGGCGCTGGCGGCGCGCAGGCGTTCGACATCGTGTTCGCCTCGTACGGGGCCCTGTGCTGGCTCCCCGATCTGGCCCGCTGGGCGCAGGTGGTGGCCTCGCACCTGGCGGTGGGGGGCCTGTTCTACATGGTTGAGTTCCACCCCCTGCGCGACCTGCTGGCGGGGCAGCCGTACTTTGGCAGTGCGGCGCCAGACATCGAAGAAGAAGCCACCTACACCGACAACGGGGCAGGCGCCGTAGCCCAACTGGCCACGTGGTCGCACCCGCTTTCAAGCGTCATCAACGCCTTGGTGGGCGCGGGCATTCGGATAGAGCGTGTGGACGAGTTTGCCTACAGCCCGTACGACTGTTTTGAAGGCATGGTGGAGCGAGAGCCGGGCAGGTTCTACATGGACCACCAGGGCCATGATGTCCCCATGGTGTACAGCATCACCGGCCGCAGGCTCGCCTGATACGGCAGTGGCCGAGCCGTACCCGCAGACGTGGCGGGCAGGGCCACCGCGCGCGCCCTACCTCGGTAGGGTTACGCCAGGCGGCAGGCGCATTCCTGGTGCCGGGGACCAATGGCCCGTTCACCTTCGCCGCGCCGATTGCCAAGGCAGGGATGCGACTGAAACAAATGGCTTCCCCTGGCTGAATTCGTAACGCTTTGTTTGGCTGACAGGGTGTGGTGATGCGAATCACCGCTTTTCGCAAGGCGCCGCAATACCATGGCGCTTGAGAGGCACCCCTGCTGATCGTAAAAAAACATTCGCCAGATTTCAGGGAGGGGAGGCTGTCACCGTGGCGTGTCCATCGTTCGTTGCGCACCGACTTTCTGAAGAGGCCAATGTGGGCTTCGGCAGGTTTCACCAATACTTCCAAAGATGGGTCTTCTGATGAGTTTCTATTCGAATTTTGCGAGCCATCGCCTGCGGTCCGCCGTGTCCCGTCAGCTGGCGCCTCTGGCCTTCAAAATCTGGCTGTTGTTCGCCCTGGTGGCTGGCATGGGCAGCGTGCACGCCGCCACGGTGGTGCACATGGCCACGGGCGCTCAAAACTCTGCAGCGGTGCTCAGCGACGGATCGCTGTGGACCTGGGGCGACAACCAGAGCGGGCAGTTGGGCAATGGCTCCATGGTGAGTGCGGACAAGCCCGTGCTGATCGGCAGCGGTTTCGCCCAGGTGGCCGTGGGCGCCATTGGCAAGTACATGGTGGCCCTCAAGACCGATGGCACCTTGTGGATGTGGGGCTCGGTGCAGCTGAGAAGCCAGACCCTGAACGAAACCCGGCCAGTGCAGGTCGGCAGCGGCTTTGCGCAGTTGATGACCTCGGACACCGCCAGCAAAACAGACGGCTCCGTCTGGTACTGGGGCCATGTGAAAAGCCTCTTCAAAGCGAGTGCCGGTGGCGACATGCTGGACCGGCTGCCACCCGCCTACCTGCAGATGGTCAATAACCGCAACAACGTGTTGTTCGTGCTGGGCGGCGGCGCCATACAGTTTGATTTTGTGCCCTTGGGAGAATGGGACTTGAACAACTGGGTCATCTGGAAGTACGGCTACGGCAGCGCCGGCCCGGTGGACCGTGGTTTTGTGCAGGTGGCCTTGGGCAACTACTCAGCCGCGGGCCTGAAGGATGACGGAACCCTCTGGCAATGGCGCTCTAGCGATGCACCCGTGCTGGTGGGCGGCGGCTATCGCCAAGTCGCCAAAGGTTTCTTCCACACGCTGGCGCTGAAGGCTGATGGCACGGCCTGGGCCTGGGGCACCAGCAACTACCAGGGCGAGTTGGGCAATGCCACCCTCACGGAGAGCGCAAGCCCGCAGCCCCTTGGAGGCGGGTATGCACAGGTAGCGGCATCCGCCCAGCACTCCCTGGCACTCACCACCGACGGCACGCTCCTGGCCTGGGGCAACAACAACGCAGGACAACTGGGTGTGGGGCCGGTGGGACAATCGCAACTGTCGCCGCTGCCCGTGGTGTTCGAAGGCGCGGGTGCACCGGGGCTGGGCACCATGGTGGCCACAGGGACCCTGACCCGCCTGACGATCTCCGCGCACGTACAGATAAAACCCGAGCACCTCGCCAGTGGTGCCAAGGGGCATCCCTACCTCATAGCGATCACGCCCGACGGCACCATGTACACCTACTCGGTGCCCAATTTCGACCGCCTCAATCCCGCCAACCCACTGGCCTGGGCCGACCGCCTGCAAAACACGTCCTCCGTCTTGTTCGTGAACCAGGACCTGACCCACTTGTCTGGCACCGCCTTTTTCATCGGCTATGGACTGGGTGCGACCACCGCCGAGAGCCTGGGTGAAATGCTCAACAGCTATCGCTACAAGCGGGTCTACGACATTCAATAGCCGGTACATCCCAAGGCAACGCCCGCCCGTACAGGTGGGCGATGGATGTGATCGGGGCATTCTCGAATTGCCCCGTGCGCGATCCTCACCCGCGCGCACGGGCCTAGCGATCACACACCATCACACGCGCGTGATGGTCAGCATGTGTGCGAGCCGCTGCCGCGGCAGGCCCACAATGAGGGCATCGAACTGGGCCTGTGTGAGTGCGGTTGCTGCAGCGGCGCCCCATCGCTGGGCCAGGCAAAGCGTCGCTGGTTCAGGCGGTGCGTTGCGCACCACACGCCAAAGCCATCGTGCACCACCAGCTTCATCCGCGTGCCGCAAATTGGCAAAAAGGTAAGCGTGGTGGGCTTGCGCGGCGCCGAAGACTTGCACCACGCTGGCGATCAGGCGGTCGGCGCCGGCACGCGCAAGCTTCGTGGCACCTGCAGTGCCCATCAGCGCCGCCGGGTGATGGCCTGCATCTGTTGGTCGCGAACTGCCTTGAGCTTGTTGTACAGGTCGCCCCACGGGCCCTTGTGCCGGGAGCCGACGATGAGCAGGCTGGCCAGGGACCAGCACAGCACGAAGGCGACGACCAGAACCCCCCACGCCAGCAGGGCCCCCAGGGGCTTGTAGTCACCGCCCCGCATCACCAGCGCGCCGGCCCTCCATGCCCACAGCGAGAGCCCCACGGGCAGTATGGCGAAAACAATGCCCATGGCCAGACCGGCCAGCGGGAAGGCCTTGCCCAGCGCAGGCACCACCCAGCACACGGCCACCAGCGTCACCAGCGAAGCCAGATGCCCGGGCAGCACCAGCCAGCTGACGCCCGCCCCCAGTACCAGCAACATCGCCGTCCCCCATACCGAACCTTGGGGAGCACCGCCTGGCAATGGACTGCCGGGCTCTGGTGGCTGGTCACCATGCTCCAACCGGTCGTTCAGCACCTCCTGTGCAATGGCCTGTGCCGGTGCCGCCAGCTGCCCTGCGGCGATGCGCCGCTCCAGCTCCTGCATGGGCATCTGCCGGTACAGCGCAACCAGTGACAGCCGCTTCTTTTCGCTGAGGCCATTCATCATCGGGGCGGTCAACCGATAAGGTGGGTGGCCTGTTCAGCCCGGGCCCAGCAGTTCCAGCGTGCGGGCGTCCTTCACGCCATCGAAATACCGCTGCAGCACGGCCTGGAACACGCTGTCGGTTGCAGACACCTCGCCAAACAGCGTCAT
Source organism: Acidovorax sp. Root217 (assembly GCF_001428645.1). Classification (NCBI taxonomy): domain Bacteria; kingdom Pseudomonadati; phylum Pseudomonadota; class Betaproteobacteria; order Burkholderiales; family Comamonadaceae; genus Acidovorax; species Acidovorax sp. Root217. The sequence goes on along the minus strand of NZ_LMIH01000014.1, from coordinate 68,959 downwards.
GCTGGAGCACAGCTTCAGGTCGTCGGGGGTGCCCAGCACGTCGCGGGCAGATGCCGTTGGCAGCGCGAGCAGCAACTGGCAGCACTCGCGCAGACGGCTGCCCAGCACGGGGTGGTCGAGATACGCCCTGGCCTCGGCGCGGGACTGTATGGCGTAGCGCACCGCCATGTCACTGTGCCCCAGGCCCTTGAGCTGGGGAAACACGAACCACATCCAGTGTGTGCGCTTCTTGCCCGCCTTGAGCTCGGCGAGCACGCGCGCCCACACGGGCTCCTGTGCGCCCAGGAATCGGTCCAGAACGGGTGGTAAAGGCATGCCGCCATTGTATGAGGGCTATCGCGGCAAGCCCACTGCCGCCTGCGCCGTTGCACTGACCGCTTGCCGACACGCTGTTGACCCAGCCTCCTACAGAACGCAGCTGCATCGCCGCCGATGCTATGCGCACACCTACCAACCTGGAGAACACTGATGCGCAAGATGATCCTGATGGCCATTGCCGGATTCCTGTGGAAGAAATACAAGGCCCACAACGCCACCAACACGCCCAACGCAACCGGCAGGGGGCCGGCAACGGCCGCCACCACCACGCCTTCGGCACGGCCCTGAGCACCGCGCGATAAGCAGGCCGGCCGCGCCTGCTGCGCACCCGGCACACCATTGAGGCGGTGCTGAGTGACTGCGCGCCAGGCAAGCCCACGGGGCCTGGCGACATGGCGCGGGCATTGCCGGCACCAGGCGCAGTGGCAGGCGTTGATGCCTACCACGCGCACCTAGGCAGATGGGCTTTGGGGCATGCAACCTGCAGGTGACGCCCGTCACGCCCTGCTGCTGTTGGGGGGTTACCTGGCGTAGTGGTGGCAACCATAATTTGCCATTTTTGCCATGACCAACTCCACACCATCAACCCCTTCGCCCGCAGCGCCAACGCGCTGCATCCCCCTCGCCTGCCTGGCCTTGGCGGCATCGCTGGCGGCCTGCGGTGGGGGTGGCGGCGATGAAGCCCCCGGCCCCTCGCCGGCAGACCGCTTCACCATCGGCGGCACGGTGAGCGGGCTGGTCGCACCCAGCGCAGGCAGCAACACCCATGCCCCCAGGCTCGTGCTGCAGAACAACGAGGGCGACGACCTCACGGTCACAGCCAGTGGCCGCTTCGCCTTTGCCACGCCGCTCGCGGCAGGCAGCGCCTACGCGGTGCGGGTGCAGTCGCAGCCCGCCGGCCAGACCTGCAGCGTGGCCCAGGGCAGCGGTGCCGTGCCCGGCGCTGCGGTGCAGGCGGTGCAGGTGGCCTGCGCGCCTGCGGTGTGGGGCCTGCCCGAGGGCCTTTGGGTGCGCGAAGCCTGCGGCCCCACCGGCGCCACTGCCGGGCAAAGCGGGCGCAGCCTGTTTCGCCTGACGCGCCAGGACGAGACCCACGTCACCGTCACGCAGGGAACCATGGTCTACGACAACGCCCAATGCACGGGCACCGGCAAAGTGTTGACCGAAAGGGACTACGCGCGCTTCGAGGTGGACCGCAAGGAAACCCGGGGCGCGATCACGGCCTGGTGGGGCAATTGGGACTACACCGTGAGCAGCGACCGCCCCACCCGTGCCGTGTTTTCGCGCTCGGGCCCCACCATGTGCTGGGACGTGGACCATTTCTGGGCCCAGTTCCCCACAATGGACCAGGTGGAAAGCGCTGTGGCCAGCGCGATCCCGTCACGCCAGTGCTACCTGCAGGCGGAGTGACCGGACAGCTTGCAGACCTGCCCTCATGCGCGACGCAGCCATCGAACAAGCCATCCTGGCCCTGCTGGCTGAGCGCGCGCCAAGCAAGACCATCTGCCCTTCCGAAGTGGCGCGCGCGCTGGCGCAGGACAACGAAGCACAGTGGCGCCCGATGATGCCCGCCGTGCGCAGCGCTGCGGACCGGCTGGCAGGCGAAGGCCGCCTGCAGGTGCTGCAGCGCGGCCAGGCGGTGGCCTCGGCTGTGCAGGCGGTGGGGCCGATCCGCCTGGCCAGGCCCGCCCCGCCCAGCACCACGTGACCCGCCAGACTGGGGCCTGAGCCACAATCTGCGGCCTTGCAACCGGGTCAGGGCATTCGGGAGCCCGGCGGGGCTGTCAGCGCCTGGATGAACGCAGCCAGACCCATGCACTCGGGGCTGCGGCTTTCATCCCAAAGGCACTGCACTCGTACACCCGCTTGCGAGAAGTGGACGTTGAATGCGTTGCCGGTGATCTCCAGCTCGCCGTGGTGCCCGGCCATGACGCTCCTGGCAAAGCCCAGGTACCGGTCGCGGTCGCGCGCGGTGGGCATGTCGCTGTCGATCAGGTCGTGCAGCCATGAAGGCATTGGTGCGTATCTCCCATCGGTGAACAGGTCCAATGGCGCAGCGGCCCCCTCCCCCTTGATCGTAAGCGCGACCCATTGCGCACGCTACCATTACCGGCACACAACGTAGAGGGGGGTCAAGGCATGCGAAGAATGGCAGCAACGGGATGGGCAGTGGCATTGGCAATTGCAGCCGCACTGGCCGGATGCGGCACGGCACCGGACAAGCTCAAGGAGTCGGACTTCAATGTCCGCAAGGTGGCACTGGCCGTGCCCGCCCAAGAGGCTTCGACCAACTTCCGTGAAAGCCTGCGCCATTGCCGCAAAGGCACGGCCTTCTGGGGCAGCACCCTGGGCATACCGGACTGTGGCCAGCAAAGCGCCGACGGCTCCATGACCTGCAACATCTACGCGGACAAGGGGATGGGCATGGGACGCTCGAACATCGTGCTCGGCATCGTGGCCATACAGCCCGCCCCCACAGGCAGCACCGCCACGCTCAAGGTACAGACCTGGGTGGGCCGCAACCACATCGTATTGGACGCCTGGGAGAACTATGTGCGTGGAGCACCCAAAGAGGTGTGCCCGGGCAAGTGACCGCCCCCGCCCGGCACCGCCCCTCGCGCGGTGAAGCCAGTCGGGACGTCGGTGCAAGCAGGTGGTTCAGCGCTTTGGCGGCAGCGGCAGATCCTTCAGCAGCCCGGCAATCAGCACATCCGCCCGGGCCTGCGCCTCGCGGTTCATCCACACCGAGAACGTCGCCATGGCCGCCTTGTTGGCGGCTCTTTCTTGCCAGTACCTGCCCAAGGGGAAGGACCTGAGCATCTACAGCCAGCAGCAGCTCGATGCGATAGCCGATGAGATCAACGAGCGCCCAAGAAAATGGCTGGGGGTACGATCACCCTTGGCGGTGTACCGAGAGTTGCTGATCAACAACCCGCAGCACTTCACCCTTGTTCATTGAAATCCAGGGTGTTGCGCATCGCTTTTGATCCGCATCACATGAAATGGGACTGCAAGTGCATTATTTTCTCAGCCAGGCACAACTGCCTGAGACAGCAGCCTGTCGCAAGCAGGTATTTGCAAACCTTGAAACCCGGTAACCACCACGTGATGGCCTCCACCGCATCCCTGTCAACCAAGCTGGTACGCATCGGCGCGGGGTTGCTGCTCGTCGCGCTCGCTTCCATCGGTCTCACGCTATGGGTGACCTGGCAGCTCGAAGGTGGAGCCGCAGCGGTGAACGAGGCCGGACGAATGCGCATGCAAACCTGGCGGATCACTAGCGTTGCGCAATCCGATCGTGCGCCGACCGAGGTGGCTGCGCTGGTGCAGCAGTTCGACCAGAGCTTGGAGTTGCTGCGCCGGGGCGACGCTGGCCGGCCGCTCTTCGTGCCCTGGGACGAAACGGTTGCCACCAAATTTGCCACAGTGGAGGCGCTATGGCAGAGCCAGCGCCCGCTGTGGTCACAAGGGTCGCCGCCCGATCCGACACAAGCCCTGGCCGCGGCCGACGCCTTCGTCGATGCCATCGACGCACTGGTGCTCGCCATCGAGCACCAGCTATCGGGTTTGACTGCCATCCTTAACCTGTTCCAGTTCCTCATGATGGCGCTGGCACTCCTCGGCGCGGTGGTGATGCTCTACACAGGCTACATGTACGTCATCAACCCGCTGGCCCACCTGCGCGAGAGCTTGCGCCGGCTGGAATCGGGCGACTTCAAGGCGCGCGTAGAGGTCGACACACTCGACGAGTTCGGCCAGGTGGCAGGGGGTTTCAACCGCATGGCCTCCACGCTGCAGACGATGTACGCTGGCCTAGAGAGCCAGGTAGAGGCCAAGACGCGCCACATCGAAGCGCAGCGCGCGCGGCTGGAGACGCTGTATGAGGTCAGCGCCTTCATGGCCCAGGCTGGCAGCATCGAAGAACTTTCTCGCGGCTTTTCCCAGCGCGTTCGCGCAGTGGTGAAGGCGGACGCAGTGGCGGTGCGCTGGAGCGACGAAGCCAGCCAGCGCTATCTGATGCTGGCCACCGACTGCTTTCCGCAGGACATGGTGGAAGCCGAGCGCAGTCTGCTGGCGGGGGCGTGTGCTTGCGGCAACCTGCAGCCCGATGCCCGCACCCGGGTGATCCCCATCCGCAGCCACGACGAGTTGGAGGTACGGCACTGCGTGCGCGCCGGTTTCGAGACGCTGGTGAGCGTGCCGGTGCGCCTGCAGCAGCGCCTCATCGGCGAGATCAACCTGTTCTACCGGTCGCAGACCAACCTGAGCGCAGGCGAGTCCGAGCTGTTGGATGCCCTGGCAAGCCACCTTGCCAATGCGCTGGAGAGCCTGCGCGCGGCCGCGCTGGAACGCGAGGCCGCGGTGGGCGAGGAGCGGGCATTGATTGCTCGCGAGCTGCATGACTCCATCGCGCAGTCGCTGGCCTTTCTCAAGATCCAGGTGCAGCTGCTGCGCACTGCGGCAACCAAAGGCCAAGACGCGCGAGTGATGAGCACGCTGGACGAACTCGACGAAGGTCTGCGTGAGAGCATCAACGACGTGCGAGAACTGCTGGTGCACTTTCGCACCCGCACCAACACCGACGACATCGAACGCGCCCTGCAGGAGACGCTGCAGAAGTTTCAGCACCAGACGGGCTTGCCAGCCAAGTTGCACGTCGAAGGCCACGGCCTTCCTCTGCCTGCCGATGTGCAGGTGCAGGTGCTGCACGTGTTGCAGGAGTCGCTCTCCAACGTGCGCAAGCACGCGGGGGCGCGCCACATTCAGCTTGATGTGATCAAGGGCGCGCGCTGGCGCTTTCGTGTGCGCGACGACGGTGCGGGATTCGACGTGCTGGACACGCCCGGTGATTCCCACGTGGGCCTGAAGATCATGCGCGAGCGCGCCGCGCTCATTGGCGCGCGGGTCGACGTAAGCTCCGAGCCCGGCAATGGCACCACCGTGACCCTGACGCTGCCACCCCACCCTGTGGCGGCCAGCCCTGTTGCAGCAATCACCAACGAACACCCCCTTCCATGAACGTCACACCCACCCACCCGATACAGTTACTCGTGGTGGACGACCACTCCCTGTTCCGTCGCGGGCTCATGGCCCTGCTTTCGCAGGACACACGCTTCGAGGTGACTTGCGAAGCGGGTGACGTAGGCGAGGCACTGCGCTGCGTTGCGCGCCAGCGACCTGACGTGATCCTGCTCGACAACCACCTCCCTGGCGTGTTGGGCGTGGACGCCATCCCCGCGCTGCGCGAGGCCGCGCCTGGCAGCCGCGTGCTCATGCTCACTGTGAGCGAAAACGAGGCCGACCTGGTGGCCGCGCTCAAAGCCGGCGCCGACGGGTATTTGCTGAAGACGGTGGAGTCGCACCACCTGTGTGAGGCCATTGTCAAGGTGATGGACGGTGAATCGGTGGTGAGCCCGGAGATGACGACCAAGCTGGTATCGGCCTTGCGCTCCCAGCCCGCCGCCGACGGCCCTGGCACTTCTATCGTTGCACCCGTGACTAGCTCGGATGCCGAGCTCGCCTCGCTGTCGGTGCGAGAACTCGAGATCCTGCACCTGATCGCGCGCGGCGACAGCAACAAACACATCGCCCGTCAGCTCGACATTGCCGAGACCACGGTAAAGATACACGTGCAGCACATCCTGCGAAAACTCCACCTCACCTCGCGTGTGCAGGCGGCGGTATTCGCCGCCCGACACGCTTCATAGCAGGCCCGCCAATTGCCCTTCTCGAGTGCTGGAGTGCCGCCCAGCTCGCTCGCGGTGGATGTCGGCAGCGCGTAGGGCAACAACGCTCTCGCGCATTGATCCAGGTCAACCGGCGGCCACAAACCGGTTGAGGTAGTTCTTCTGGACGCCCTGAGTCCTCCCACCATCGTTCTTCAGAGCCGCCCTGGCCACCCAGGTGACGGATAGCCACCAGCGTGCCCATCGCCGACAGTCTTGCCATGCCCCGCGTGGAGAAAGACAACATGGCCTCTGAATTGAACAACGACAAAAAAGCTTGGTCGGTGCTGATCGTCAGCACCCTGGCGTTCACCGTGTGCTTCATGGTCTGGATGATGTTCGGCGTCATAGGCATCCCGATCAAGAAGGCGCTCGACCTCAACTCCACCCAGTTCGGCCTGCTCATGGCCACACCAGTGCTCACTGGCTCGCTGGTGCGAGTGCCCCTGGGCATCTGGACCGACCGCTTTGGTGGCCGCATCGTGATGGCCCTGCTCATGGCCATCACCGTGCCGGCGATCTGGCTCATGAGCTACGCCACCGCCTACTGGCACTTCCTCACCATCGGCCTGTTCGTGGGTCTCGCGGGCGGCGCGTTCTCGGTCGGCACGCCCTATGTGGCGCGCTGGTTCCCCAAGCACCGCCAGGGCATGGCCATGGGCGTGTACGGCGCGGGCAACTCGGGCGCCGCGGTCAACAAGTTCGTAGCCCCGGTGCTGCTGGTCGCCTTCGGCTGGACCATGGTGCCGCAGGTGTACGCGGCCATCATGCTGGGCACGGTGGTGCTGTTCTGGCTGTTCACCCACAGCAACCCCGACCACCTGGTGCCAAGCAACGTGTCCTTCATGGATCAGCTCAAGGCGCTGAAAGACCCCAAGGTGCTCAAGTACTGCCAGTATTACAGCATCGTCTTCGGCGGCTACGTGGCGCTCTCGCTGTGGATGGTGCAGTACTACGTGGGCGAGTTCGGTCTGGACATCCGAGTGGCCGCGCTGCTGGCGGCCTGCTTCTCGCTGCCCGGTGGCGTGTTGCGCGCGGTGGGCGGCGTGATGTCGGACAAGTTCGGCGCGCACAAGGTCACCTGGTGGGTGCTGTGGATGAGCTGGGTCTGCCTGTTCCTGCTGTCTTACCCGCAGACCGATTTCACAGTGGCAACGGTGGATGGCCCCAAGACCTTCCACATCGGCCTCAACGTGTACCTCTTTACCGCGCTGATGTTCATCCTGGGCATCGCCTGGGCCTTCGGCAAGGCCAGCGTCTTCAAGTACATCAGCGACGACTACCCGAAGAACATCGGCGCCATCAGCGGCATCGTGGGACTGGCCGGTGGCCTGGGAGGCTTCGTGCTGCCCATCCTTTTCGGCGTGTTGATGGACCTCACCGGCATCCGATCGAGCGCATTCATGTTGATGTACGGCGTAGTGTGGGTCTCGCTCATCTGGATGTACTGGACCGAGGTGCGCAAGACCGAAGTCATGGGCGCCAACGCCAAACCCTTTTCCCTTCAGAACTGACGCTCCGCGTTGCTTGCCACTCTCATGAACAACACATCCAAAGTCGAACCTGACATCGTCGATTGGCGCCCGGAAGACCAGACCTTCTGGAACGCCACCGGCAAGCGCATCGCCTACCGCAACCTCTGGATTTCCGTGCCGGCCCTGCTGTGCGGCTTCGCCGTCTGGGGCATGTGGGGAATCATCACGGTACAGATGCTCAACCTGGGCTTTCCCTTCACCCAGGCCGAGCTGTTCACGCTTACCGCCATCTCCGGCATCTCGGGCGCCACCATGCGCATCCCGGCGTCCTTCCTGGTGCGGCTGGCCGGTGGGCGCAACACCATCTTCCTCACCACGGCGATGCTGCTGGCACCGGCCATCGGCACCGGCTTTGCGCTGCAGCACCCCGAGTGGCCGCTGTGGTCGTTCCAACTGCTGGCGCTGTGGTCCGGCGTGGGTGGCGGCAACTTCGCCTCCAGCATGTCCAACATCAGCACCTTCTTTCCCAAGCGGCTGCAGGGTACGGCCCTGGGCCTGAACGCCGGCCTGGGCAACTTCGGCGTGACCACGATGCAGATCGTCATCCCGCTGGTGATGACGCTGCCCTTGCTGGGCGCCTTCGGTGGTGAGTCGATGACGCTGGTGAAGGACAGCGGCTGGATCTTCGGCAAGATCGCCGCCGGCACGCCCACCTGGATCCAGAACGCTGGCTTCGCCTGGGTGATCTCGCTCGTGCCACTGTCGATCCTGGCGTGGTTCGGCATGAACAACCTGAAGACCGTGTCGCCCGACGCCGGTCACCCCATCGCCGCGTTCGCCAAAGTCACCTACCTCTACACCCTGGCCTTCATCCCGGCCATCTTCATGCTCTGGCTGTATCTGCCGGCCCCCACCGGGCTGGGCATCCTGAACATGTGGATCGCCATCCCGCTGGACATCATCCTCGCGCTGCTCATGATGCGCGTGGCCGCCTTCGGTGCCATGAAGGAGAACGTGGCAAAGCAGTTCGCCATCTTCCGCAACAAGCACACCTGGTCGCTCACCGCGCTCTACATCGTCACCTTCGGCTCCTTCATCGGCTTCTCGATGGTACTGCCGCTGGCCATCACGGTGATCTTCGGCTTCCAGCACGTGGCGGACGCCGCCGGTGTGATGACACACACGCTGAAAAATCCGAACGCACCCTCGGCCTTGACCTATGCCTGGATCGGTCCCTTCGTCGGTGCCGCGGTGCGGCCCATCGGTGGCTGGATCTCCGACAAGGTCGGCGGCTCCATCGTCACGCAGGTCATCTCGGCGGTGATGGTGCTGGCTTCCGCTGCGGTGGGCTACGTGATGATGCAGGCCTACACCTCGGCCACACCCGAGCAGTACTTCCCCGCCTTCATCGGCCTGTTCATCGTGCTGTTCTTTGCCAGCGGCATCGGCAACGGCTCGACCTTCCGCACCATCGGCGTCATTTTCGACCGCCAGCAGGCCGGCCCCGTGCTGGGCTGGACCTCGGCCGTGGCCGCCTACGGCGCCTTCATCGCCCCGGTGGTTATCGGCGCGCAGATCAAGGCCGGAACCCCGCAGTTCGCCATGTACGGCTTCGCCATTTTTTATGCCGTCTGCCTGGTCTTGAACTGGTGGTTCTACCTGCGCAAGGGCGCAGAGATCAAGAACCCCTGACCCCGCACACCTCAGATGCCACGCCCCCATTTCCGGAGACATTCATGAGCCATTTTCTCGACCGCCTTTCCTACTTCTCGCTGCCGCGCGAAAACTTCTCGGGCAACCACGGCCATACCACCGGCGAAGACCGGACCTGGGAAGACGCCTACCGCAACCGCTGGGCGCACGACAAGATCGTGCGCAGCACCCACGGCGTGAACTGCACCGGCTCGTGCTCGTGGAAGATATACGTCAAGGGCGGCATCGTCACCTGGGAAACCCAGCAGACCGACTACCCGCGCACACGCTGGGACATGCCCAACCACGAGCCCCGCGGCTGCGCGCGCGGGGCGTCCTACAGCTGGTACCTCTACAGCGCCAACCGCGTGAAATACCCCATGGTGCGCGGGCGCCTGCTGGAGCGCTGGCGTGCCGCGCTCAGCGTTGCCAAGACCCCGGTGGACGCCTGGGCCACCATCGTCGAGAACCCCGAAGCCCGTCGCGACTACCAGCAGGTGCGTGGCATGGGCGGCTTCGTGCGCAGCACCTGGGACGAAGTCAACCAGCTGATCGCCGCAGCCAACGTCTACACCATCAAGCAGCACGGACCCGATCGCATCATTGGCTTCAGCCCCATCCCGGCCATGAGCATGGTGAGCTACGCCGCCGGCTCGCGTTACCTCTCGCTCATCGGCGGCGTGTGCATGAGCTTCTACGACTGGTACTGCGACCTGCCGCCGGCCAGCCCGCAGGTCTGGGGCGAGCAGACCGACGTGCCCGAATCGGCCGACTGGTACAACAGCTCGTTCATCATCGCCTGGGGGTCCAACGTACCGCAGACGCGCACACCCGATGCCCACTTCTTCACCGAGGTGCGCTACAAGGGCGCCAAGACGGTGGCAGTGACACCCGACTACTCCGAGGTGGCCAAGCTCTCCGACCTCTGGCTGCACCCCAAGCAGGGTACAGATGCAGCACTCGCCATGGCCATGGGCCACGTGGTGCTGAAGAACTTCTATTTTCCCGATGACGGCAAGCCACGCAGCAGCTACTTCGACGACTACGCGCGCCGCTACACCGACCTACCACTGCTCGTGATGCTCAAGGAACACGTGTTGGCAGACGGCACCAATACCCTTGTGCCCGACCGCTACCTGCGTGCCAGCGATTTCAACGGCCAGCTCGGCCAGCAGAACAACCCGGAGTGGAAAACCGTCGCCTTCGATACCGATGGCAAGGCCGTGTTGCCCAACGGCTCGATCGGTTTCCGCTGGGGCGAAGCCGGCCGCAGCGACGAGGGCAAGTGGAATCTGCAGGCCAAGGAAGCGCGCAGCGACACAGATGTGAAGCTCAAGCTCTCGGTGATCGAAGACGGCGAGCAGGGCACCCAGGTGGTGAACGTGGCCTTCCCCTACTTCGGTGGCGAGGCCTCCCCGCACTTCACCGCGAACGCGCAGAACGGCAGCATCAACCACGCACGCGTGCCGGCGGTGCGCCTGCGCCTGGGCAAGGCCGGCGAAGAGCGCCACGCCATGGTGGCCACCGTGTTCGACCTGCAAGTCGCGCAGTACGGCATCGACCGTGGTCTGGGCAGTGGCGCCAAGAACTTCGATGACAACGCCGCCTACACGCCGGCCTGGCAGGAAAGCATCACCGGCGTGCCGCGCGACCAGGTGATCACCGTCGCGCAGCAATTTGCGGACAACGCCGACAAGACGCACGGCAAGTCGATGGTGATCATCGGCGCGGCCATGAACCACTGGTACCACGCCGACATGAACTACCGCGGCGTGATCAACCTGCTGATGATGTGCGGCTGCATCGGCCAAAGCGGGGGCGGCTGGGCGCACTACGTGGGCCAGGAAAAGCTGCGCCCGCAGACCGGCTGGTTGCCCTTGGCCTTTGCCACCGACTGGGCACGCCCGCCGCGCCAGATGAACAGCACCAGCTTCTTCTATGCGCACACCGACCAGTGGCGCTACGAGAAGCTTGGCATGGAGGAGATCGTGAGCCCGCTGGCCGACAAGGCCGCGTTCAGTGGCAGCATGATCGACTTCAACGTCCGCGCCGAGCGCATGGGCTGGTTGCCCAGTGCCCCTCAGCTCAAGACCAACCCGCTGCAGGTGGTGAAAGACGCCACCGCCGCCGGGCTTGATGCCAAGGACTATGTGGTGCGAGCGCTGAAAGACGGCACACTGGCCATGAGCTGCGAAGATCCGGACGCGCCGCAGAACTGGCCGCGCAACATGTTCGTGTGGCGCAGCAATCTGTTGGGCTCCAGCGGCAAGGGCCACGAGTATTTCTGCAAGCACCTGCTGGGCACCGAGAACGGTGTGCAGGGAAAAGACCTGGGCAAGGACGAAGCGAAGCCCCAAGAGGTGGTGTGGCACGAACACGCACCGAAAGGCAAGCTGGACCTGCTGGTCACGCTCGACTTCCGCATGAGCACCACCTGCATGTACTCCGACGTGGTGCTGCCCACCGCCAGCTGGTATGAGAAGAACGACCTCAACACCAGCGACATGCACCCCTTCATCCACCCGCTCTCGGCGGCGGTTGACCCGGTGTGGCAAAGCCGCAGCGACTGGGAGATCTACAAGGGCTTTGCGAAAGCCTTCAGCGAAGTCTGCGTGGGCCACCTGGGTGTGGAAAAAGAAGTGGTGCTGACACCCATCATGCACGACACCCCCGGCGAACTCGCGCAGCCGTTTGAGGTGAAGGAATGGCGCAAGGGCCACTGTGAACTCATCCCCGGCAAGACCGCGCCGCAGATCACCGTGGTCGAGCGCGACTACCCCAACACCTTCAAACGCTTCACGGCGCTGGGCCCCTTGCTCGACAAGCTGGGCAATGGCGGCAAGGGCATCGGCTGGAAAACCGGCACCGAGGTGGAACAGCTCGGCCAGCTCAACGGCACCACAATGGACGAAGGCGTGACCAAGGGCATGCCGAAGATCGTGACCGACATCGACGCCTGCGAAGTCATCCTGCAGCTTGCCCCCGAGACCAACGGCCACGTGGCGGTGAAGGCCTGGGAAGCGCTTGGCAAACAGACCGGCATCGACCACACCCACCTGGCGATCCACCGCGAGGACGAGAAGATCCGCTTTCGCGACATCCAGGCGCAGCCGCGCAAGATCATCAGCAGCCCCACCTGGAGCGGCATCGAGAGCGAGACGGTGAGCTACAACGCCGGCTACACCAATGTGCACGAACTCATTCCATGGCGCACCCTCACCGGCCGCCAGCAGTTCTACCAGGACCACCCCTGGATGATTGCCTTTGGTGAAGGCCTGGGCAGCTACCGCCCGCCGGTGGACATGAAGGCGACCTCCGGCATTCACAACATCAAGTCCAACGGCAACGCGGAGATCGTGCTGAACTTCATCACGCCGCACCAGAAGTGGGGCATCCACTCGACCTACAGCGACAACCTGATGATGCTCACCCTCAACCGGGGCGGCACCGTGGTCTGGCTCAGCGAAGACGACGCCAAGAGTGCCGGCATCGAGGACAACGACTGGGTCGAGCTGTTCAACATCAACGGCGCGGTGGCCGCGCGTGCGGTGGTGAGCCAGCGTGTGAACCCGGGCATGGTGATGATGTACCACTCGCAGGAAAAAATCATCAACACCCCGGGCTCGGAGATCACCGGCGTGCGCGGCGGCATCCACAACTCCGTCACGCGCATCGTGCTCAAGCCGACCCACATGATCGGCGGCTACGCGCAGCTCAGCTACGGCTTCAACTACTACGGAACGATCGGCACCAACCGCGACGAGTTCGTCGTGGTTCGGAAGATGGACAAGGTGGACTGGCTCGACACACCGGCCGACGACCATCTCATCCGCGCGTATCAGTCAGAAGGAGAGAATCCATGAACCCCCACGCTCACGTTCGTTCGCTGCCCCCGATGGGGACGCATGCCTGCCTTGAGGCAGCTCTGCTGGAGGCATCATGAAGATCCGCGCCCAAATCGGCATGGTGCTCAACCTGGACAAGTGCATCGGTTGCCACACCTGTTCGGTCACTTGCAAGAACGTCTGGACCAACCGCCCCGGGGTGGAATACGCCTGGTTCAACAACGTCGAGACCAAGCCCGGCATCGGCTACCCGAAAGAGTGGGAGAACCAGGAGAAGTGGCAGGGCGGCTGGACGCGCCGCGCCGACGGCTCCATCGTGCCCAAGCAGGGGGGCAAATGGCAACTGCTGATGAAGATCTTCGCCAACCCCCACATGCCGGAGATCGACGACTACTACGAACCGTTCACTTTCGACTACGACCACCTGCAGTCGGCCCCCGAGATGAAGAACACGCCGACCGCCCGCCCGCGCAGCCTTATCACGGGCAAGCGGATGGAGAAGATCGAGTGGGGCCCGAACTGGGAAGAAATCCTGGGCGGCGAGTTTGCCAAACGCAGCAAGGATGCCAATTTCAACGGCTTCGAAGCCGCGCAGAAGGCCATGGTGGGTGAGTTCGAGAACACCTTCATGATGTACCTGCCGCGCCTGTGCGAGCACTGCCTGAACCCGGCCTGCGTGGCTTCGTGCCCGTCGGGATCGATCTACAAGCGCGAGGAAGACGGCATCGTGCTGATCGACCAGGACAAGTGCCGCGGCTGGCGCATGTGCGTGAGCGGCTGCCCCTACAAGAAGATCTACTACAACTGGAAGAGCGGCAAGGCCGAGAAGTGCATCTTCTGCTACCCGCGCATCGAGGCCGGCCAGCCCACCGTGTGCAGCGAGACCTGCGTGGGCCGCATCCGCTACCTGGGCGTGCTGCTGTACGACGCGGACCGCATCCAGGAGGCGGCGAGCGTGCCCAACGAGATGGACCTCTACAAGGCGCAGATCGACCTGTTCCTGGACCCGCACGACCCGGTGGTGATTGCGCAGGCGCGCGCCGATGGCATCCCCGAGAACTGGCTGGAGGCCGCGCGCCACAGCCCGGTCTACAAGATGGCCGTGGACTGGAAGGTGGCGCTGCCACTGCACCCCGAGTACCGCACGCTTCCCATGGTCTGGTACGTACCACCACTTTCGCCCATCACCGCCGCGGCCAACGCTGGTCACCTGGGCGGTAACGGCGAGATTCCGGACGTGAGCCAACTGCGCATCCCGGTGAAGTACCTCGCCAACCTGCTGACCGCCGGTGACACCGTGCCGGTGGTGCGCGCGCTTGAACGCATGCTGGCCATGCGCAGCTACCAGCGTGCCAAACACGTGGACGGCGTCATCAACCAGGACGTGCTCGATCAGGTGCAGCTCAGCGTGCGCGAGGTCGAGGACATGTACCAGACCATGGCGATTGCCAACTACGAGGACCGCTTCGTGATTCCCACCACCCACCGCGAATACGCCGAGAACACCTTCAACATCAAGGGCGGCTGCGGCTTCACGTTTGGCAACGGCTGCTCGGAAGGGCAGACCGAAACCAGCCTGTTTGGTAGCGAGAAAAAACGAACGATTCCAATCAAGGCAGGGGTCTGACATGGGCCTGTTCTCCACCACTCCCAAGCCCGCCGTGCACACACTGCGTGTTCTCGCCCATCTGCTGCGTTACCCCACCGCGGAGCTGCGCGAGCACGCCGGTGAACTGCGCGCCGCGTTGCGCGCCGAAGCCGCTTTGCCTGCCACACGCCTGGCCGAACTGGATGCGCTGCTGGTACACCTGAGTCAGCAACCTGCGCTCGACGTCGAGGCCGCTTACGTCGAGCTTTTCGACCGCGGTCGCAGCACTGCGCTGCACCTGTTCGAACACGTGCTCGGCGATTCACGCGACAGGGGCCCGGCGATGATCGACCTGATCCAGACCTACGAGAAGGCAGGCCTCTTCTTCGGCCCAGCCGAGCTGCCCGACCACCTGAGCGTGTTGCTCGAATTCGCCTCCACCCAGCCCGCTGCGGTGGCGCGCGAGTTCCTCGGCGAAAGCGCGCACATCGTGCGCGTGATCTTCAGCGCGCTGCTCAAGCGCCAGAGCCCGTACGCCAGCGTGCTGGCCGCAGTGCTTGAGATAGCTGGCGAGAAAGCCGAGGCCGTGCCAGTTGCGGCCGACCCCGGTATTGACGAGAGCTGGGCCGAACCTGCGGTGTTCGGAGGCTGCTCCACCGAAGGTCAGGCCCGACCCGGCCAGCCGCAACCCATCCGCATCGTGAAAGCGGCCACCAGCCGTCATACCCCCCCACCACCAGGAGCACAGGCATGACCTCACTGCACCACTTCCTCTTTGGCGTCTATCCCTACATCTGCCTGGCTGTGTTCTTCATGGGCAGCCTGGCCAGGTTTGACCGCGACCAGTACACCTGGAAAAGCGATTCTTCGCAGCTGCTGCGCAAGGGCCAGCTGCGCTGGGGCAGCAACCTGTTCCACGTCGGCATCCTGTTTCTGTTCTTCGGCCACGCCGTGGGCTTGCTCACGCCGCATTTTTTCTACGAAGGCTTCATGGATGCCGCGTTCAAGCAGCGCATGGCCATCTACGCGGGCGGTACCGCCGGTGCGATCTGCTTCGTGGGCTTGTCGATGCTGCTGCACCGGCGCATCTTCGACCCGCGCATCCGCCTGACCAGCCACCGCACCGACATCGCCATTCTGGTGATTCTTTGGGTGCAACTCACGCTGGGCCTGATCACACTGCCGTACTCTTATTCGCACGCCGATGGCAGCGCCATGCTGGTGCTGGCGGAGTGGGCGCAGCGCATCGTCACCTTCCGCCCCGACGCGTCCGCGCTGGTCAACATGGACTGGCCCTACAAGGTACACCTGGTGCTGGGCATGACGATCTTCCTGCTGTTCCCGTTTTCGCGCCTGGTGCATGTGTGGAGCGGCTTCGCGAGCGTTGCCTACCTGGTGCGGCCTTACCAGGTGGTGCGCAGCCGCCGCCTGGGCGTGCCGGTCAACCCGACCAACCCGGCCCATCCTTCCAAGCCCCGCTGATCCAACCTACCCCCGGGAGCACCCATGAGCCAAGACCTTTCCACATCTTCGGGCTGCGGCAGCAGCGCCTGCGCCTGCAAAGGCCCTGAGGTCGCTGCGGCCCCGGTCGAGATCGCCAGCATCAACGGCATCCACCTGCACCACGCCGGTGAGGTGCTGGGCGAGCAGACCCTGCGCGAACGCGCCTGCACCGAGCTGCTACGCCAGCAGGCGGTTAGCGCCGGCCTGCTGCCGCGATTCACGGGTTTGAACGCGCCCGAGCCGGATGACGACATGCGCCGCGCAATCGAGGCCCTGCTCGAAGCCGAGGTGCATTCGCCCGAGCCGGGCCTTGAGGAATGCCGGCGCCACTACGAGGCTCACAAGCCGCGTTTTGTGGTGGGCCAGGCACTGCATGTGCGGCATATCCTGTTTGCGGTCACGCCGGGTGTGCCGGTGAACGCGCTGGCCCAGCGCGCCGAAGCCGCGCTGCTGGAACTATCGCGCCAGGGGGTGTCGATCAATCGTTTTGCGCAGCTTGCGACCGAGCTCTCCAACTGCCCGTCGAGCGCCCAGGGCGGCGACCTCGGCTGGATCACTCCGCAGGAATGCGCGCCTGAACTGGCCAAGGCGCTGTTCCTGCAGAACGACGCCATCCAGGCCCTGGGCCTGCACCCGCGCCTGGTGCACAGCCGCTTCGGCCTGCACATCGTCGAGGTGCTCGAACGCGAGGCGGGGCGCCTGCCCGAGTTCGCCGAGCTGCAGGCGCAAATCGGAGCGCGGCTGGCCCTTCAGTCGCAGGCCACGGCGCTGCGCCAGTATATGCAGCTGCTGGTGGGTCAAGCAGACGTTGAAGGCGTGGAATTGGAAGGGGCGGACACCCCTCTTGTTCAATGAGCGAGGCCGCCGCAAGCGCATCAGCAGACGAGCTGCTGTTGCGCCTTCGGCATTTCCGCTCCGACTATTTTCCGCGCAATCAGCAGCGCTTTCAGGACCTGGTAGCCGAAGGCCAGCACCCCAAGACGCTGTTTATCGGCTGCTCGGACTCGCGACTTGTACCCTACTTGCTCACCGGGGCTGGCCCGGGTGAACTCTTCATAGTGCGCAACGTGGGCGCGCTGGTTCCACCCCACGACCAGTCGCACGGACTCCATGGAACGATGGCCGCGATCGAGTTCGCCGTGCTCAGCCTGCACGTGGAGCGTATCGTGATCTGCGGCCACAGCCACTGTGGCGCGATCCGCACCGCCTACGAGGGAGCGCCCGACGAGGCGGTGGCCCTCACCGCGTGGCTCAAGCTGGTCGACGAGGCACTGCTGCCAGTGCAGCCGTGCGCAGAATCGATGCGCCGCACCGAGCAACGCGCGGTGGTGCTGCAGCTCGAACGCCTCATGGGCTACCCCATGGTGCGGCGCGAGGTCGAGGCCGGCCGGCTCACCCTGCACGGCTGGCACTACGTGATCGAAGACGGCGAGGTGCATGTATTTGACGCGCAGGAAGGTGATTTCGTCGCAGCCTCGGTAGCAACCAACAGCGGCACCGGGCCCTACCAACCCTATGTGGAATACGATGGACAAGTCATCAGTTTTTGAGACCGCCGAAGCTCATGGGGCGTGCGAATGAACACGGCACTGCGCATTCGACCGTCGCTTGCTGTGTTCTCGGCGGATACGACGGAGCGCGAGTGCTCACGCGCCACCGCCGACCTGATTCACGCGCGCCAGACCCTACAAACCCTCACTGTCAGAACCTGGATACACGATGACCATTCAAAATTTTGACGACCTGTTGAGCGCGGCACGCATGCAACCTCTACCGCAGCGGCTGCTGTTCGTGTTCGCAGGTGTCGAGCTGCCTGACGACGCCACGCCGGCCCAGCGGCTCGAATTCGAGCGGGGTGAAGGCGGCGCGCTGGTGCCTCAGATATGCGTGGACAAGGGGCTGGACGAGCTCCAATCTTTCGACCAACTGGTGCACGAAGCCGAGGCCTTTGGCAAACCCTGGGGCATGGTGTTCGCTGCCGCGCTTGCAGGCAAGCAGGGCCGCGAGCCTGGCAGCGCCGAGGCCGAGCAGCCGCTGCACGACATGGTGGAGGCGATCCGCCAGGGTAGGTTGGGCGCGTTCATTCCCTTTGACCCCCAAGGCCATGCCGTGGTCTTGAACTGAGATGGGCCGCTCAATGCCGTCGTCCGTTATCAGCCTGCCAGCTAACCTGCGATGGGTTCTGGCGGCCGCAGCAATATGTGCAGGTGCGCGGTTGGAACGAGGGCGTAGCCAGCGCCGTGCGTGACGTGATGCAGCCCTTCGGTCAGGGCCATGCCGCTGCACCGCGAGGACGCGAAATACCATGTATTCCTGACGTCCCCTGTCAATTTGAAACCGAATTGGTAGTCCTTCAGGGACTGAAGTTGAAGCACGCAGAGGGCTCAGCGGATCTCGCAGCACTCCGGCCTCTTTCACTGAAATCTAGTAACCCACGTCAAACTTGAGCCCGCCCTGCTTGCGCAGCCGCCGCAGCCAATAGGCGGCAGCCAGCAAAAGTGCCAACCCAATGACCACGTTGCGCTGCGTTGAACCGGGCGGACCATCGTAGCGTGCAGTAATCGTGTGTTCGCCAGCAGCCAATCGAACCTGCATTCGGCCATCCGGCAACAAATGCTCTTCGATGGTCGTTGCGGCCAACGCCAAACCATCCACGTGTACTGACCAGCCTGGCAGGTAGATTTGCTGGATCACCACCACACCCGGACTCGCGCCTGCGAAGCGGTAATTGAGCGCGTGCGGCGAATGCCCGGGCTCTGGGTGCCCCTGCCAATGCGGTGAGTCACTGGTCATCCAATTCAATGTGGACCGGTTTGAAAATAGGTCGATTCCTAAACGTTCAGTCAAGGCCGCCCGATGTCGCGCCAGTTGTGCTTCACATGGTTGACTGATAGGCGTGTATCGTGCCGTTTCGGGCGGATTTTTGGCGAATCTTGCCGGCAACCATTCCCCAACATCCAGCGTCGCCAACAACTTGTTGGGTTGGGCCAGGCCGGGATAGGTCTTGATGCAGTCGAGTTGCTCACCGGCAATGGGCTCTCCGAACCAGTGCATTGCGCGAAAGTCATGGAATTTCCATGCCGACCAGGTCAGCGCCAGCAGTGCGAGCGTCAAGCCCAGGCGCCGCAGGACCCAGTGGCGATTGCTGCCTTGCCAATAGCCAAGCGTGCAGACCACCTGTAGCGCGGGCGCAAACACCGCCAGCCGCCAGGGAAACTGCATCAATGAAAAGGGGTAAAGATGCCAGAACCAGCGGCCGGTCGGCAGCATGGCCAGAAAAAGCACCAGGTAGACCAGGCCTGCGGCGCGGATGAAAGGGTGTTCACGACCTTGCCAGGCACCCAACAATGCCAACGCCACAAAGGGGGCGGCCAGAAATGCCTGGTCGTTATTGAACAGGAGGCCAGACAGAGAGGCGACGTTGCGCCAGGGCTCAAAACCGCCGATCGCAGCGACATGGGCATTGACCAGAGGCTTGAGTTGCGCCACCGTGAGCCAATATGGCGAGGCCAGTGCCAGTGCCAGCAACAGGGCACCTGCCAGTTCAAAGACGCTGCGCACTCTGACCGCCAGCGGTGCCTGGTGCTCGGTACCGGCCAGCGTCAGCATACCCAGCAGAGCGACGACCAATGGCAAAAACAGTACTGCCATCGGGTGGCTATAAAAGCTTGCCGCAAGGACCAGTGTCAGTCCGCTCCAGCACAGCGCCCGTCCCCTCATACCGATTGTTGAGCGCGGCTCTGGCACCAGCAGGCGCCAACTCCAGTGCAGCACCCACGGCAACAGTTGAATAACCATCCATTCACTCAAATCACCGCGCTCATACAGGTTGATGTGAACATAGGGCGCCGCCTGAAACAACAACACGAGGGCCAGAGCGGAGAGGCGGTCCACAAAAGTCCGTGCAAGTCGGTATGCACCGAGCCCGCCAATGAGGCACAGCGTGCCCAGTGTCAGCAATTGACGCCATAGCAAGTCGTCAGTCAGTACGGCCAGCCAGCTGTTGAGGAAGAAATAACCGGGTTGATAAAAGACGAACTCGGGATAGCCGTATCCGGCATTGAAATCGGGTAGCCAGCGCGGATACCAAATGCCGGCGGCCATCGCCTCCTGAAAGTGGCTCGACAACACGGCGTAGCGGAAGTGCTCGGTAACGCCTGGCAGGACCGGGTTCAACAGGTTTGACCAAAGCGGCAGCAAGGACAGTGCGGGCAGTGCCGCCCAAACGCCAAGCGTCAGCCAGGTCCAACGCCTTGCAGGGGTGACGCCAAACGCGCGGGCAACCGTTTGCATGGCGCCCGCGCCAAGCGTGTGGAACAAGAGCATGCCTGCCATCACCCGCTGCGTTGCGTGGTGAGATTTCATCGACTCCGCCCCACGTGGGAGCCCTGCATTGCGTTCAGCTTCATTCATCGGACTTGATCAAGTGGCTGAGAATTTTAGGGCTTGGCTGCAGTCTTTTGGCTTGCGAGAGCGGCGCAGCCGCGACGCACGCCCCGCTGTGAACAGCTGCGGGATCGCGCGTGCGCTTGTTGCGGGAGCGTGGGCGCGGGGTCAGCGGGGCATGTAGCAGGTGCCCGCGGCAATGGCCGCCGTGACGGCATTGGCCGTGCTGGCCGCATTGGGGTAGGCCGAGGGGGTGGCCGTGTCCTCCAGCAGGCACAGGTGGTTGCCCCTGCGCACCAGCACCACCGGCATGGTGGGGAAGGTCATGCCGTCGCGCACGCCCCAGTAGGCTGAAATGTCGGTGGTGAACTCTTGGCGCGACTGGGTCACCGTGAACCCGCCCACCAGCGGGCCCGTCATGGTGGTGCCCACGCCGGTGCACTGCGCATTGCTGTAGCTCACCCCGCCCGCGCCCACATTCACAAAGACGGGCCTGCTCTGCGAGATGCGCCAGCCGTTCTTCAGGCCGATGCCACCCGGCACTGCGTTGCACTGGTCCTGCTCCCAGAAGCCGGTCACGGAGCCGAGAATTGCGCAACTCGCCCGCACCGTGTCCACCGCCGCGGCAGCGACCACGCCCGTGCCATTGCGCACCACGCAGCCCGTCCCATCGGGTTTGGACTTGACCGTGACGGCATATGCCGCGCCAGCGGCCAGCGGCCAGCGGCGTAGCAAAGGTGAAGCCGCCGTCCGCGCTGAGGGGCAGATCCTCGCCGCCCGTGGTCAGCACCACGGTCACCCCGGCCGGAATGCCGCCGATGGTGCCGCCCAGTGTGTTGCGGTCGCCTGGCAGCTGCACGCATCCACCAGTACCCCGCGCTCTGGCAGGCCGACCTGGACCGCTACCTGGCACAGGTGCTGCCGCCCGCGACACCCGTGCCCTTCACGCCCCGCTCGCAATGAGTCCATGCCACCCAAACTGCCAGTTGATCCAGTTGAGCCAGATGGGCCATCACCGGGGTCCGGCAGCCTGGTCGTGGACGCAGCCCCTGCCCCGCCTCACGCGCCGGTGCGTTGAGCCCCTCCCGTCTCCTTGCTGAAGGCGAGCAGGAGCGCGGCCAGGCGCGCCGGCTGCTCCTGCTGGATCCAGTGACCTGCTCCGTCGATCAGTTCGATGCCGCTCATCCTGGTCGTCGCCTTGGCTTTCATCACGTCAAGGGCGCCCGGCGAAACGTAATTCGCCCAATCGCTTTTGCCGCCGATGAAGAGCGAAGGGACATCGATGGTCCGGCCCGAGAAGAGGCGCAGGTCGGCATTCAGGGCTGGGTCGGTGAAGACGCGATACAGCTGAAGCGCGCCTTGAAAGCCCGTGCGTGCGTACTCGGCCGTGTACACCGCCAATTCGGGCTCGGTGAGCCATTGGCAGGCCGCAACCTCGGCAGCCGTTGGGTGGAATGGCGCCACGGTCTGGGACATGGACTTGTCCAAGTCCATGACGTAATAGGTTGGCAATTGCGCCAGTTCAGCGGGCGTTGGCGCCTTCAGGGGATGTGGCTTGTTGCCCGGCCAGTCGCCGCTCTTGAGGTAGAAAAATGCCCGCAAGAAGGCATGCAATCCCTGAGGCGGGTGCCACAGGTCGGCGTTCGCCTCCCGCCCGCTCAGGTACTGCTGATAGTGCTTGCGCGGCGGGTTCAGCGCCGCCAGTGCGGCTGCCAGCCTTTGGGGGGCCAGGTTCGGTGGGGCCGGCGCTGTCTCGCTGTCTGCCGTGTTGAACGGGAATGCGGGCGTACCGGGGAAGGGTGCGCTCATCAGCACCACCGAGGGGAAAACATCGGGGCGGGCCAAGGCGCAATAGGCGGCCACGGGCGAGCCGAAGTCGTGCCCGACGAGCATGGCCGTGCGCCGGTACCCCAAGGCCGAGACCAACGCGAGGGCGTCGCGCGTCAAGTTCAGGAAGCCGAAGGGCTCCAGCGGGCTGTCATACGCAGCGAGCCACCCGGTGGTGCGGCCAAAGCCCCGCTGGTCGGGCGCGACGACGTGGTAGCCCGCGTCGGCCAGCAGCGGCATCAGGTGCCGCCAGCCGTAGGCAAGGTCCGGGAATCCGTGCAAGAGCAGCGCCAGCGGGCGCCCGGGGCTCTCGTGGCCGGCCTCCAGCACATGGACATCGAGGCCGTTGACCCCCTGGATCATGCGTGAGCGGACCCCTTGCGGGAGCGGTCCCTGGAACGTTGTGGATGCAGTCATGGCGGTTGCTCCTGAAGGGCTTGCGTGGGCAAAACGGAATGAAGACGCGGCCAGGCCGGCGGCGCCGATCGCCAGGACGGCGCGGCGCGATACCGAGGGTAACGAGGGCCTGGACTCAGATGGGTAGCTCATGGGGGACCTCTTCGCCACGGTGCCGGGACAGGGACGTCACCGAAATCGAACTATGGCGATCACCATACTATGGCAATCGCCATAGACACGTCAAGCCGATGCTGGTAACTTCCCGCCATGCCCCGCAAGACCGACGCCCGCCCCCTCGCCATTGCCACGGCCGCGCGCCTGTTCCGCATTCAGGGATACACCGCGACCGGGCTGAGCCAGATCCTCCAAGAAAGCGGCGCCCCCAAAGGATCGTTCTACTTTCACTTCCCACGCGGCAAGGCGCAGTTGGCGGAAGAAGCCATCGACCAATACGTCACAGCGCGCATGGCCGTGTTGCAGAGCATCTCGGCAGACACAGCGGGCGATGCCGAGCGTTTCGTGCGGCAGGTGCTCGGCGCGTTCGCGGCTGAAATGGTGGCAACCGATTTCCAGTACGGATGCCTGATGCAAAACCTGGCGAACGAATTGCCCGCGCTCGATGCCGACCTGACCCAACGCGTGGCGCGCGGATTCCAGGATTCGACGGCACTGGTTGCGGAGCACTTCAGGGGCTGCGGTTACAGCCCCGCGCGCGCGACCTCTGCCGCAGCAGCGCTGGTGGCCGCCGTCGAAGGCGCGCGCACTGTCGCCCGCCTGGAACGCTCGCCGGCTGTTTTTGAGGCGCTGGCGGATGTCAGTCTCAAAGGGTGGGCCGCCCCCGAGGTGTGATCCGGGTCCAGCGGTCCCGATCGGGCATCGAACGCCGAAGTGCAAGCAGTGCCCTGCGGGACGACTGCGGGGTCCAGACTTGCCTTGCGATGCTCGTCGGCGCGAACGGCAGGTTTGCGGCGCCCCATCCGCACCGGCGAGGGGGCGCTCGGGGCCCGGAGCAGCCGTTCGCTCTTGCGCACTGCAGTTATTCGATAGTCTCCAACGCAGTTGCTCAACGGCGCTCCAGTCCTTGAAAGGGCTCATTCCATGCTACGCCCTCGTCTGCAGTCGTAGCGGATCTCGATGCGGCCAAAGCCCCAGGACAACGACAAGAAAAGGACAAGACCCCGATGCCCACCAGCCCGCCCGCGCACGTGACCTTCCGGCCCTTTGCGGGCCCTTCCGACTACGCGGCCATGGTCGCGTGCGCCAACGCGAGTTTCGCGGCCGACGAAACCGGCTTCTTTCGCACGGAGCACGAGGTCGCGCGCGACTACGCCGCCTTCACCAGCTGCGTGCCCGAGCGCGATGTGTGGATCGCCCAGGCCGGCAGCGAGATCGCGGGGTACGTGCGCTCATGGCCGTGGGCGCAGGCCGACGGACTGCAGCTGTACTCGCAGTTCGCCGTGGTGGCGCCCCCGTGGCGCCGGCAGGGCATTGGCACGGCACTGCACGCCTGGCTGGAGCAACGCCAGCGCACCCAGGCTGCCACCGAACACCCCGGTGCACCGCGCCACGCCCACCACGCCTACATCACCCAGGGCGAGACCGCGCGTGCGGCCCTGCTCGAAAAGTCCGGCTACACGCCCGAGCGCTACTTCTTCGCCATGGTGCGCCCCACGCTCGACAACGTGGCGGTCTTCCCCCTGCCCCAGGGGCTGGAACTGCGGCCCGTGCAGCCCGAGCACTACCGCGCCATCTGGGACGCGCATGGGCGGGCCTTCCAAAGCCATTGGGGCTATTGCCCGCCCGATGAGGCGGACTACCTGCGGTGGCTGACGAGCCCGGTATTCCAGCCCCACCTGTGGCAGGTGGCGTGGGACGTGCAGACCCACCAGGTCGCCGGGCAGGTGCGCAGCTACATCGATGCCACATGGAACCGCAACAACGGCCGCCAGCGCGGCTGGACCGAGTTCATCAGCGTGGGCGAGCCCTGGCGCCGCCGTGGCCTGGCGCGTGCCCTCATCGCCCACAGCCTGCGCGCCCAGGCCGCCGCCGGCATGGCCGAATCGGGACTGGCCGTGGACAGCCAGAACCAGAGCGGCGCGACGCGCGTGTACGAAGACTGCGGCTTTGCGGTGGATCGGCGCAACTGCGTGTACCGCAAGCCGCTGGTGCTGGGAGCAGACCGAGGCGCAGGGGGCTGACCCTGGAGCAAGAGCTACGATGGCAGCCATCGACAACACAATTCGGGGGGGTTGGCTTGGAAATAGTGTTCGAGTTGCTGGTCATGATGACAGGGCGCTTCGTCATCTGCATTGCGACCCTTGGCTGCTGCAAATGCGAGTCCCCTTTCAGCGTCGACCACCGCACCCGCAGCGCAGCCGGCTCCCTGTGGTACAGCCATGCAGGCCGCTGCGTCATCACACAGACAGGCCAGTCGCTGGCCGGGTTTCTGTTCTACGTTGCGCTCGTGCTAGCGGTGGTGTTGGTGGCGCAGTCCGTGGGGTGAGGTACCGCACGGAGCTGCCCCACTGCGGCACAGCCGTCCTGGCCAACAGCCCCGCGCGCCCATCCACCCCGCTGGCTACTTCTGCGGTATCGCAATCGGCCCGCCCCCGCCGGGCTTCTTGCCGCCGCCCACGGGGCTTTCGCCAAACGCCACCTTCTCGCTGCTCGATGAGTTCATCACGGCGATGGTGAAGGGCTTGAGCGGCATGAAGTCGAAATCCTTCTCCATCACCAGGTAGCGCGGGATGTTCTGGCCGCCCAGCAGGCCGCTGCTGCCCATCTGCACCTGGCGAAAGCGCCGGCTGGCCGGGTTGGCGGCCTGCAGGCGCCTGAGCTCGCGCGCGGGCAGACCCGTGCGCGGCTGCACGAAATCGCGCTTGGCCGTGAAGCGCACCCAGACGGAGCCGCCGGTGGGGATGGCGGTGGAGTTGGCGCTGACCGACTCCAGCACGCTGCCCAGCGGGCTGCGGGGCGTGGGCGGGCCGATGATGTTCAGCCGCAGCTCCAGCTGGAACGAGGTCTCGCTGCCCTGGTTCTTCACCAGCACCTCGATATCGCGTTTGGAGCCCGCAACCCCCCGGAAATCCATGAACTTCAGGTTTGAGAAGGGGCTGGCGTCGCCCTCCTGCCACTGTGGCGCCATGGTGGGTGCCTGGGCACTTTCCCAGACGAAGCTGTTGTCGTCTTCGTTGGACTCGGGCACGGCGAAGTACGGATCGGCCTTGAACCGAAAGCCCCGCTTCACCCCGAAATCCGCCTGGCTGATGTCCTTGGGCAGCTGCATCGAGAAGCCCTTGGCGCAAGCAACCAGGCCCGGATAGGCGCCCAGGCCATCGACCTCATAGGCGGTGAACGGCGTCGAACCCGATGCCGATGCTGCCGTGGGCCCCGGAAACACCTGGAACGACACCTTGAACGGCCCCGCCGCTGCCGTCGGGTTTTGCGGATCGAAGGCGCGCAGCGCGGGGTCATGCTTGGTGTCGACGTTGGCATTCACCACCGTGACATGGGCAAACCAGGGCTGCTCGGGGTCGTAGCACGGCATGCCGGGCGTGGCCTCTTCCAGGCCATCAAAAAAGATCCGCAGGTTGGATAGCGCCATGGAACTCCCTCGTCATCGGTGGTGGTTGGAGGGACGCATGTTTGCACACGCAGCCGCCTGCGGCAAGCCTGGCGCGGCGCGTAGATTGCGAGGGCCATGCGCGCTCGGCGCCCAGAGCGACCGACAAAAAAACTCTTCTGGGTTTGCTGCTGTGCCCTCTCGTGTAAGGCCCACCCCCTGCCGCTGAGCGGGCGGCGCCTGTGTCAGAAAACATGCCAGGTCCGACGCGGTGGCCTGTGCCCCGCCGTAAGAAGCCTGCCCGAGCCTCGCGGCGGCCAGCGTGCGCGCGTGCCTGCCCTCAGACCTGAAGCCTGCTCACCAGTGCCTATGCATTCAGAGGCGATGGCGCCGGGGATGCTACCTTGTAGCAGTCCTTGCCGGCGCGCTTGGCCTCGTACAGGGCTTCATCGGCCAGGCGCATGAGCAGTTGCGGCTCGGTGCCATGGTCTGGCGCATGGGCCACGCCGATGCTGGCGCGGATGCGGGCTTCGCCCCCGGCCAGCACAATGGGCTGCCTGAGCCGCTCCAGCACCCGGTTCAGCACGGTCTCCACCTGGCCCCGGTCTTGCACGTTGGTGAGCGCAATGGCGAATTCATCGCCCCCCAGGCGCGTCACGGTATCCTGGCTGCGCACACAGGCCAGCAAGCGCCTGGCGGTCTCCACCAGCACCTGGTCGCCCGCGGCGTGCCCCAGCGCGTCGTTCACGGCCTTGAAGCCATCGAGGTCGATGTAGCACACGGCCACCAGGCTCGATGCCACTCCCAGTTGCTCGAGCGCCGTGCGCAGGCGCTCGGCAAATTGCGTGCGATTGGCCAGGCCGGTGAGTGCGTCGTGCAGGGCCAGTTGCGCCAACTGGTCCTCCCGCCCCTTCATGGCGGTGATGTCGACAAACATCCACAGCGATTCGTCGCCCGAGACGGGCGTGCCGCTCAGATCGATCCAGACGGGGCTGCCGTCCTTGCGCCGCATCTTGAGCTGGGTGCGGAACCGGCGGTTGTCGCGAAGGTGCTCGTAGCCTTGCGCCCCGACCCGTTCGTAAGACTCGTCGTCCAGATAGAGCAGGCGCGAAGGCTCCCCATCCAGTTCATCGGGGCCGTACCCAAAGATCGCCTTGAACGCCTTGTTCGACCAGACCGTGGTGCGGCTCTTGGTGCGCACCATGCCAATCAGCTCGTTGTCCAGCATCAGCTGCTGTTGCTGGAGCAGGCCGGCAATGCGCCGTTCGGCCAGCACGTGGCGCTGGCGCTGGACATACAGGCCGAAAGATGCCCCCACCATGGACACGCCGGCCAGCAGCAGCAGCGCTGCAACGATCTGCACATCGCGCCGCCAGGGCGCCAGGAAGTCACTGGGGGCCAAGCCCGCCAGAACCGTCAGCTCGAACCCGGGAACCCGGTGGTAGGCGGTCACCCGCTCGATGCCGTCGAGCGCCGTGGGCGTGCGGTACCAGCCTTGTGCCGGGTTGCGCGCCAGGGCGTCCCTGAGTTCGCTGGACACGCTGGCGGAGCCGAGGTTCCTGTCCCCGATGGGCTCGTCGGGCACGAAGCGCGCAATCAGCCGCAGGTCCTTCGAGCGCAGCGAAATGGCGCCCGACTTGCCCAGCTTCAACCGGCTGAAGCTGCGCGCGAAATGCGCGCTGGACAGGTTGGCGTACGCCACGCCGCCAAAACTTCCATCCCGGTTCTCGATGCGCCTTGCAAGAACGATTCCCCACTTCTTGGTGATCCGGCCCAGAAGGGGCTCGGAAACGCTCAGGCCATCGGTGAGGCGTGCGGCTTCGAAATAGCCACGGTCGGCAATGCCCACCGGCGCAGCGCCCTGGGCAAGCCCTGCGCGCACCATGCCGTCAGGTCCGGCAATGCGAATGGCGTCCACCTCGGGCAGAAGCTTTTCCTGGTGGCGCAGCACCTTCTCGATGGCCAGGGGCCCGGCTTCATCGGCCAACCCGGCCCGGTAAGCGGACGTTGCGCTCGACAGCGCGTTGTCGACCAGCCTGAGTTCACCGGCGATCTCCGCAGCCAGGCCTGCGGCCATGTTTTGCGCAACCTCGGCGGCCCGGGCCTCATCGGCATGCAGGCTGGTCTTGAGCCCGAGCCACCCCGCCACGAACAGCAGCCCGATGATGGCAAGGTTGCCACACACCAGGTGAATCGCAAAACGCCGGAGCCTGGCGTCAGAAAGGTCGATGGAATGCGGCAAGGAAATTCAGCAAGGGGGAAGGTGCGGCCATCCCATTATCGACGCAGCGCCACGCAGCAGCCCCCCTGGAAAACACCTCCTCCTTGCAAACGTGCACGGCTACCCCCCCGCCTTGCCGATGGCGGCATGCAGCATCTGCGGCGTGCAGGGCTTGGGCAGCACATCAAAGCCCAGTTGCGAGATGCGGGCCAGTTGCTCGGCATAGCCGGTCATCAGCAGCACCCGCTGCGCAGGCCACTTCTCGCGGATGTGCCTGGCCAGGCCCTCGCCGTTGAGTTCGCCGGGCATCATCACATCGGTCAGCACCAGGTCGGGCCGCTGGCCTTCATCCAGCAGGTAGATGGCCTTGTCGGCGCGGTCCACCCGGGTGACGGTGCAGCCCAGCGACTGCAGCAGGGGCACCAGCGACTCGGCCACCTCGTCGTTGTCTTCCACCACCAGCAGGCGCATGCCCAGGGGCTGGAACGAGGTGGTGTCTGCGGCGGGCTCGTCCCCAGGCGCTCTGGGGGCCGTGCTGGGCAGGTACAGGCTGACGCGCGTGCCCTTGCCCAGCTCGCTGGCGATTTGCGCGTAGCCGCCTACTCCCTGGCAAAAGCCATACACCTGGCTCAGGCCCAGGCCCGTGCCCTCGCCCACGGGCTTGGTGGTGAAGAAGGGTTCAAACACCTTGTCCAGATCGTCCTGCGCGATGCCGCTGCCCGTGTCGGACACTTCGATGACGACCATTTCGGTTTCTTTGTCATCTGCCCCGACCCGCTGGCGCCCGGCATTGCGCACGTGGATGGACAGGGCCCCGCCCGTGGGCATCGCGTCGCGCGCATTGATGCCCAGGTTGAGCAGCGCCAGCTCCAGCTCGCTCATGTCCAGAAACACGGGCGCGGTCGAAGGGTCCACCTGCACATCCAGCTGCACGCGGCTGCCCATGACCGGAACCAGCAGATCCTGGATGGCCGGGAGCTTGTGCTGCAGCTGCACGTACTCGGCCACCAGGGGCTGGCGCCGTGAGAAGGCCAGCAGCTGGCGGGTGAGGTTGGTGGCCGACTTCACGGCCCGGGCAATGGATTCGATCTGCCGCAGGCCCGACTCTGGCGCCGTGCGCTTGAGCAGGTGCAGGTTGTTGCTGATCACCATCAGCGCGTTGTTGAAGTCGTGCGCCACGCCACCGGTCAGCCGGCCCAGCGCCTCGAGCTTTTGCGCCTGGCGCAGCGCCTCTTCGGCACGCTGGCGGCTTTCGGTTTCGCGCTCCAGGTCTTGCAGTGTGTTGTGCGCAGCAAGGGCGCTTTGCAGCGCCGTCCTCGCCGTGACGACCAGCGCGGCCACCGGCAGCGCCCCCATGGCGAACAGCAGCGCAAGCTGTTGGAACAGCTCGCGCAGCGGCACATTCAGGCGCATCGCCGTGGCCACGTACAAGGGGTATGCGCCGACCTTGCGAAAGGCAATGACCCGCTCCTTGCGATCGACTGTCGAGATGCCTTGCAAGCGCCCCACCTCATCGCCGGCAGTCAGCCGCTGCATCACCGGCGAATCGGGCTGCAGCGTGACGGGTGTTGCGGCGCTGTGGGGCCAGCGCGTATAGACGGCGCCATCGTCGCGAAAAAGGGTGACCGCCAGGTTGGGCTCGTCCGCCACCAGGTCGCCATAGAAATCGTGGAAGTAGGACGTGAGCAAGGCCACGTTGATGACCCCGCCAAACTTGCCGGCGTCATCCTCGAAGGGGACACTGACATTCAGCACCCGCTCGTTGGACGTGCGGGTCACCAGCGGCCTCGACAAATGGGGACCTGTGCGGCCCTGCAGGTGGTGCTGAAAATACTCGCCGTCGGACAGATCGACCCGAGGGAACGGAAACAGCCGGCTGCTGGCGATGGCCCGGCCTTTCGCATCCAGGATGAGGATGGACTGGATCTGGGGCTGGTCCACGCTGCGCTTGCGCAGCTCTTCGTGCAGGAAGGCCTCGATGCTGTGCAAATCCTGCGGGTTCTTGCCATTGACCAGGGAGAAGGCCTTTTCAGCGACCGCCTCGGACGTGGCCATGACCTTGGAGGCATGCTCGTGCGCAACCCGAAGCGACCGGGACACCCGGGCGTCGGTTTCGTCTGTGGCCCGCAGAAACCCGACGACCCCGAAGATGGCGTAGATCACCAGGGGAACCGCCACGCTCAGCACCGCCATCCGGCGAAGCCAGCGCACCGATTCAGCTGCCTCTTTCGAGCCCTTGTCGCTGGCTCTTCTCATTGTCCACATAGGTTGTTCCTGGGGATCGGGTCCATGAAATTCACCACCGGTGGATGCGCCCGGCGCCAACGCAACCCGCAACGGGCCGCAGCAAAAGAAGCATCGGTCGCGCAGATCCCTGTTGCCTTGCGCCCTTGTTCTGCGCCGATCTGCGACCAAACGGTATGAATAATAACTTCAAGGTCACAATACCGCTGCCCGCATGGCCCAAGGCTATGGGCCGCCAGAAGGTCTTTCTGTGCTCTCAACGCTGCGCCACAGCCTGGCGAGTTCTGCAGCCGTCTGCGGCTTGCCGTACAGGTAGCCCTGCAGCTCGTTCACGCCCAGGCCCTGCAGCAGGTCGGCCTGCATGGGCGTCTCCACCCCCTCGGCCACCACGCGCTTGTCCAGCGCCTTGGCCAGGGCCACGATGGCGGTGGCAATGGCCAGTGCGGGGCGCTCGACGCCAAAGGCAAACACAAAGCTCTTGTCGATCTTGAGCGTATCGAACGGCAGGCGGTTGAGGTAGCGCATGGCCGAGTAGCCCACGCCGAAGTCGTCCAGCGCAATCGCCACGCCGTGGGCGCGCAGCGCCGCCAGGCGCGTGACGGCGGCATCCACGTCCTGGATCAGCGCGCCTTCGGTGATCTCCAGCTCCAGCTCGCCGGGGCGGATGCCGAACTCCTGCAGCAGCGCGTGCAGCGCTGCGGGAAACGCCGGGTCGGCCAGTTGCACGGGCGAGAGGTTGACCGACAGATGCCGCACGGGCACCAGCGGGTCGGCACGCCACAGCGCAAACTGCTGTAGCGCCTGGCGCAGCACCCACAGGCCCAGCTCGATGATGAAGCCGGACTCTTCGGCCAGCGCAATGAAGGTGTCGGGCGAGACCAGCCCCTTGTCGGGGTGGCGCCAGCGCAGCAGTGCCTCGACCGAGGCGACCTGGCGGCCCTGTGCGCGCACGCGCGGCTGGAACACCACGAACATCTGCTGCCCGGCCAGCGCGTGGCGCAGGTCGTGGCGCAGCGCCAGCCGCCCGGCCTGCTCTGCGGCCAGCGCGGGCTCGAACTCCACCAGCACATTGCGGCCCGCGCCCTTGGCGGTGTACATGGCCAGGTCGGCGTGCTTGAGCAGTTCGTCCTGCGAGGCGCCATGCGCGGGGTAGTGCGCCATGCCCAGGCTGGCCGCCAGGGGCAGCAGGCGCGGGGGCACGCTGTACGGCACGCGCACGGCCTGCATGACCGATTCGATGTCGGCGCGCAACGCCGCCTGTGCGTCTGCGGGCAGCACGAAGACGAACTCGTCGCCCCCCGGGCGGGCCATGGCCAGTGCGCGAGGGCCTATGCAGTTGCGCAGGCGGGCCGCCACCTCGCGCAGCACGCAGTCCCCCACGTCGTGCCCATAGGCATCGTTGATTTCCTTGAAGCCGTCGAGGTCCATGTACACCACAGCAAAGGGCGTTGCGGCTTGCGCCTGCACCAGTTGGTCAACGGCCTCGACCAGCCCGAAGCGGTTGAGCAGGCCCGTCAGGCTGTCGCGCGTGGCGCGTTCACGCAGTTGCTGCTCGTGCTGCTCGGCGTGCAGGGCCACGGCGAGCCGCTGGCCCAGTGCGGCCAGCTCGCGCCCGGCGCGCCCCTCGGGTGCCGGCAGGCGCGCCAGGCGCAGCCACACCCGCCGGGTGCCGGTGTGCGCAACGGGCAGGTCGTGCCAGGGCCCTTCACCCCCCGCCGGGTCGGCCCCCTCCCCTGCCTGCGGCAGGCCCGCGTCGCGCGGCGCACCTGTCTCGCGCTGCGCCAGCGTTCCATCGGCCGCCAGGGACAGCACCAGCGGCCGGGGCGCGCCGGCTGGCCACTGCACCACGCCCACCGGCGCACCACCCGCCTGGGCGTTCAGGTGCGCGAGCATCAGGCGCACCACCTCGGCAAACGGGCGCTGCCCGATGATGGCCTGGTCCATCTGCGCGAGTACGCGCACCAGCGCAAGGTCGCGCCCCACCTCTTCGGTCATGGCATTGAAGGAGTCGGCCAGGTCGGTGAATTCATTGCGCCTGCCGGCGATCTGCACCCGGCGCGTGAAATCGCCCCCCAGCACGGCGCGCGTGCCCGAGGTGAGCGCATCCAGCGGGCGGGTCAGCCTGCGCAGCACCACCGAGCTGCTCACCAGTGCGAGCAAAAATGCAATGGCGGCCACGTTGCCCACCAAGGCCGCCACGCCAATGGGCAGGTAGCGCCGCACGTCCGGCTGCAGGGTGGTGGTGATGGTCCAGGCCGGCGCATCGAAATAGGGCGTGAAGAAGATCTCGCGCTGCGTGCGCACCTCGTTGGCGGCCTGCCCATCTACCCCCTGGCAGAAGGGTGCAGACAACTGCGGGCCCGAAAAGCAGATGCGATGCGTGCCCGACTGCGCGTTCTCCCACAGGTAGTCGGCGGTGAACCGGCCGCGCACCACGGCGCCTGCAAAGGGCACGATCAATTCCACGGTGGGCGCCACCCCGGGCTGTGGGGCGCCTACCACGCGCAAGGTGCTGCGGCCCTGCGGCATCGGCGCAAGCTCCGACGGGAAAAGCCGGTCCACACTGGCAAAGACGCTCTCGAGCCGCTGGTCCAGCGGCACGGGCCCGGGGCCCTGGCCGGAGGGCAGCCCGTGCACATGCAGCAGGCTTTCTGCGGCGCGCAGCCGGTCGATGAGGTTGATGCCCACGGCCTTGGCCAGCTCGCCACTGAGCTGCGCTGCAGACTGCTGCACGACGTACTCCGTGAGCTGGTAGGCCAGCAGCGACAGGGCCCCCACCGGCACCGCCACCAGCACGAAGAACGTGGCCAGCAGCTGGCGCCCGACACGGCTGTGCAGGATGGCATGGGCCGGACTCAGGCGCATTCAATAATCCTCGGCGACGCCGATGAAGCTCCCGTTGTTGGCGCGGATGATGTCATCGCGGCTGGCCTTGGCGGTCAACGGCGTCTGGCTCGCGCCATCAGGCCCCATGCTGTACAGGTCATAGTCGCTGTTGAGCGGGTGCAGCGACTTGTCCTTGCGCTTTTGGCCGACAGTGGCGCCGTCCATCGACAGGTAGCGATAGGGGTTGCCCCAGGGGTCCAGCCGGGTAAAGGGCAGATCGGCCAGGCTTGCCGGGAACACGTGCTTGAAGTTGACGTACCGGTCCAGCATGGCGCTGATTTCCAGAATGTCTTTTTTGGCAGCGGCGACCTTGGCGCGTTCGATGTACGCCTTGTAGCTGGGCATGGCCACTGCCGAAAGCAGCCCGATCAGCGTGACCGTGATCAGCAGCTCCAGCAGCGTCACCCCCAGCGCATGCAGGGCCCTTCGATGGGTGCTGACCAGCCTCATGACCCGGCACCTGCGCAAAATGCCGTGCCCGGCACGGGAAACAGGGCCGCAACGCAGCCAGTGCGCGGCACGCCCGGGCGCGCCAGGACGCAAGCTTCGCTAACATTTTGTTTCATGGCGCATGATATTCCACACCATGTTATCGACTACGTAGGACGTATTCGACGAACGCCTACCCAGGCACGAACAGCAGTTGCCCACCCTGTGCCGGTCGGTAGGCAAACCGCCCCGTCTGCACCACCTTGCCGCCCACCCGGGCGGCCCAGGTGTAGTCACCTACACGCGTGCCGGCATTGCCGAAGTCGCTGGGGTAGTGCACGGTGCCGGCCCTCTCGCCGCCGCCCTGGGGCTGGGCCGTGGCGGTGGTCGTCTTGCCATCGGGCATGGTCACGGTGAACTCCACCGGCGCCTGCCGGGCCGCCATCTTGTCGCTCACGCTCAGCCCGACGGCGGGGCGCGCGCTGTACAGCACGCTCGTCTGGGCCAGGGCCGGGGTGCCGGCGGCGAGCAGCAGCGCCGCAGTGAGCACGCCAGCGCGAAGGTGGGGGTGAATGTTCGCCATGGAATGCTCCTTTTTTGAGGGTTGCGTGCGGGCCGGGAGGCTGCGCGATCAATCGCCACACGCCACCGTGCGCAGATGGGGCACAGTGGCCGGCTCCCACGGCGCGCGGCCTATCACCGTGCCGCCACCCCAGCCGTACTCGAAGCGCTCGCCACCGGCCACCGTGCCAAATGCGCTGATGCGCCCCTTGCCCACATCGAAGCCCCAGGCCTGCTGCAGGCGGTCAATGCCCAGCCGCGTGCCCGGCGCCAGCGTGCGCACCAGCCGTGTGCCGTGAAAATCGTCGTTGGCGGTATTGCGAGGGTGCGGCGACAGCACCAGCGTCTTGCCATTGGCATCGCGGCCCACTGCATACAGCCCGGCCTCCTGCACCAGCACCACCTGCGCCGGCACGCGCAGCGGCAGGCAACCGCTGGCGGCCAGGTCCGTCTGGCCCTGGCAGGCGGTCAGCAGGGCCAGGCAGGGCAGCACCGCCATGAGCTGGGCAACCGCCCGCCGGGCGGGCACCACAGGGGCTAGGAGCGTGCGCGGCAGAAGGCA
>NZ_LMIH01000014.1:25912-33699 GCF_001428645.1 Acidovorax sp. Root217 | reverse complement strand
AGGTGATACCCGGCGAGACCGGTTTGTCGGGCGTTGCAGCCGATGCTCCTTCTGCCGCGCACGTTCCTAGAGCGGCAGCAGGGTCAACAGCGCCATCTTGGTCGTGGTGGTCTTTCGCCATCAGCGCAATATGCCGCAGCCCAGGCCAGCTTCGGGTAGGACAAGGGCGCCTCGGGGCGGCGCCGGCCTGTCAAGAGCGCAGACCCATACCCAGGTGCTGCCGACCCCCTGGCTGCCGTGAAGGACGTGTACGCGCTGGCCAGCCACTGGCAGCGGTGCCCGATGGCCCAGCGATGGGGGTGGGCAGGCGCTATGCGGCCGTTCCAATGCATGGGCAGACCCCGGCCGCGCGTGGCAGTCTGGGTGCCTGGGCATGTTCACCATCTTGGTCAGGGCGCGCCAAAACGCCTTGAATCCAG
The DNA here is from genome assembly GCF_001428645.1 of Acidovorax sp. Root217. NCBI lineage: Bacteria > Pseudomonadati > Pseudomonadota > Betaproteobacteria > Burkholderiales > Comamonadaceae > Acidovorax > Acidovorax sp. Root217. Next base: position 33,280 of record NZ_LMIH01000014.1, on the reverse strand, counting down.
GCGCAAAGCGCAGCCATGGCTGGGCCATGGCAAGCACGCATTTGCACCGACGGGCCGGGGTGTTTTGGCGTGCAAGGTGGGCATGGCGAAAGATTCTCAGCCCGCCCCCCGTGATTCCTGCGCCAGCCACGCCGTAGGGGATTGGCCCAGGCGTTGCGTGAAGGCGCGCGCGAGCGCGCTGGCATTGGCATAGCCGACCTCGGGCGCGACCTGCTTGACCGACATGCCCTGGCGCAGCAACGAGCGCGCCAGCCCGATACGCCAGGTACCCAGGTATTCAGCGGGCGGCGTGCCCAGCGCGGCGCCGAACCGGGCCGCAAAACGCGCGCGCGACATGCCGGCCAGCAGCGCCATCGTGTCCAGCGTCCAGGGGCGTTCAGGTTCGGCGTGCAAGGCATTGAGCACGCGCGCCAATCGCACATCGGCCAGCCCGGCGAGCACGCCGACGTCGACCAGACGCTGCGCCATCGCATGCCGCAGCAGTTGGATCACCAGCACCTCGACCAGCCGGTCCACCACCGCCAGGTGTCCGCAGCGCTGCGCCTGCGCCTCGACGACCAGCGACTGCTGCACCAGCACCAGCGCTGCCCCGCCCGCCTGCAGCTGCGCCAGCGGCACGTGCAGCACATCCGGCAGGCCGCGCAGCAGCGGGTTTTCATCGCTCGGACCGAAATCGATGGCCGCGCTGACGAGTTCAGGCGCAGCACCCCGCGCCGGCACCAGTTGGTGCCCCAGCGGGCGCGGCAGCAGCAGCACGCTGGGCTCGCTCACCACCAGGCGCGCGCCTGCGGCCGTTGCCATCTCCATCTGACCCTCGCAAAGCAGATGCAGATGGCTGCCACGCTGGCTTGCGCTCAGGTCCAGCACGCCCGGCAATGCCCCACGGTGCAACACGCGCGCGTGCAGCTGAAAACGGGCCAGCAGGGTCGAGAGGCGATCAGACATGAGACGAATGGTATCTTATCGGAGACGTATTGATTCCATACGTCTCACTTTGGCTGCTACAGTGACCCTGTGATTTGAAATGCCAAGGACCTCACTGTGCTGATGCCACGCCAACCCGTACCCGCCCTGTCCGTGCCCACGCTGGCCCACGGCGACTTCACACTCGCAGCAGACGCACCACAGAACTTCACCCTGGTCGTCTTCTACCGGGGTCTGCACTGCCCGATATGCCTGCGCTACCTGCTGGAGCTGAGCCGTCTGCTGCCAGAGTTTGAACAGCGCGGGGTGAAGGTGGTGGCGGTGTCCAGCGACACCGCCGAGCGCGCACAGGCCATGGCGGACAAGCTGCGCGCGCCCGGCCTGCGCGTAGGCCACAGCCTGCCGCTGGCGGTGGCCCGTGCCTGGGGGCTGTACATCAGCGCCTCGCGCGGCATGACGTCCATTGGCGTGCAGGAGCCGGCGCTGTTCTCCGAACCCGGCGTGTTCCTGGTGCGCGCGGACGGCACGCTGTACTACGGTGCCGTGCAGACCATGCCGTTTGCACGGCCACACTTTGATGAGCTGCGCGATGCGCTGGACTTCGCGCTGGCGAAAGACTACCCGGCCCGGGGCGAGTACACCGCAGCCTCCTGACGCCCACCAACAAACAAGCAAGCAAGGCCCTCCCATGCAATACGACGCAGTAGCCTTCGACACGGGCGGCACGGTGCTGGACTGGCACGGATCGCTGGTCGACGAACTGGCCCGGGTGCCAGCCTGGCAGGGGCTGGCCTTTGACCGCCACGCATTCGCCAATGCATGGCGGCGCAGCACCATGCAGGGCATTGTCGGCCAGGTGCAGCCGGCGTTTAACATGGACGACGTGCACCTGCTGGCGCTGGACGAGGCCGTGCTGGCCTTCGGGCTCCCGGCACTGGATGCGCCAGGCCGCACGCACCTGTGGCGCGCCTGGCACCGCCTGCGCGCCTGGCCCGACTTTGCGCCGGCGCTGGCGTCGCTGCGTGCGCGCGTGCCGGTGGTCTCGTTCACGATGCTGCCGACGGCCCTGGTCATCGACGTGTCGCGTCGCAACGGCTTCACCTGGGACGCCATCGTCTCGTGCGAGATGATCGGCGTCTACAAGCCGCACCGCGAAGCCTATGCCACGGCAGCGCGCTGGCTGAACCTGGCCCCCGAGCGCATCCTGATGGTGGCCTGTCACAACTTCGACCTCAACGCGGCGCATGCGGCAGGCCTGCGCACTGCCTTCGTCGCCCGCCCAGATGAGTGGGGCCCGGCGGGCCCGCCCGACCCCCACCCCAACATGGCCTACGACCACACCGTCGATGGCTTCGCTGCCCTGTGCGAGCAGGTTCTTTCCACCCCCTGAGACACATCCCCATGATCAAGCTCTACTACCACCCATCACCGAACCCCGCCAAGGTCGCCCTGTTCCTGGAGGAGGCAGCCCTGCCCTACGAGATGGTGCCGGTGGACACCCGCCGTGGCGAGCAGCACACGCCGGCGTTTCTTGCCATCAATCCCAATGGCAAGACACCCGCACTGGTCGATGGCGACGCGGTCGTCTTCGACAGCAACGCCATTTTGCTGTACCTGGCGGAGAAGACCGGCCTCTTCCTGCCCGAGAACACGCCAGCGGCGCGCGCCGCAATGCACTCGTGGCTGATGTTCGTGGCCACCGGCATCGGGCCCTATTCGGGGCAGTCGGTGCACTTCAGGCACGTGGCTCCCGAGCCCAAGACCTATGCGCTCAACCGCTACGACTTCGAGGCATGGCGGCACTGGACGCTCATCAACGAGCGCCTGGCCACCCGCACCTGGATGCTGGGCGAGGAGTACACGCTGGTCGACATGGCCGTGTGGGGCTGGGCCCGCGCCGTGCCCTATGTGCTGGGCACCGACCCGTGGGACAAGCTGCCCCATGTCAAGCGCCTGCTCGACACCGTGAACGCCCGGCCCGCTGCCCAGCGCGCCGAAGCGCTGAAGACCCGGCACGCCTTCAAGACCGAGGTCGACGATGAAGCGCGGCGCGCCATGTTTCCGCAGAACGCCCGCCTGTCCGCAGCACCGGGTGCCTGACATGCTGGACCTGCACTACTGGACGACGCCTAACGGCCACAAGGTCACGATGTTTCTGGAGGAGGCCGCACTGCCCTACCGCATCGTGCCGGTCCACATCGGCCGCGGCGAGCAGTTCGCGCCCGAGTTCCTGCGCATCGCACCGAACAACCGCATCCCGGCCATCGTCGACCATGCACCGGCGGACGGCGGGGCACCACTATCGCTGTTCGAGTCGGGCGCCATCCTGCAGTACCTGGCAGACAAGACGCAACGCTTCATCCCGCAGGACCTGCGCGGGCGCAACCTGGTGCTGCAATGGCTGTATTGGCAGATGGGGGGCCTGGGGCCCATGGCCGGGCAGAACCACCATTTCGTGCAATATGCGCCCGAGCCGTTGCCCTATGCCATCGAGCGCTACGTGAAGGAGACCTCGCGCCTGTACGGCGTGCTGAACAAGCACCTGGGTGACGGGCGCACCTTCATCGCAGGCGACGGTTATTCCATTGCCGACATGGCGTGCTACCCGTGGATCGTGCCCCACGAACGCCAGCGCCAGGTGCTGTCGGATTTTCCGCACCTGCAAACATGGTTCGAGCGTGTACGCGAGCGGCCGGCCACAGTGCGCGCCTACCAGAAGGCCAACGAGGTCAACACGGCCCCGGTGGTCGACGCGGCATCGCGCGGCCTGCTGTTCGGACAGGACGCGGGCGTGGTGCGATAGACCAACGCAAAGCCCATTCAACGCTCGCGGCGGACGGCAACAACGCCCGGGATGTCATCGGCGGTATCAGACCCTGCCGGCCGATGCAACCCAGGTAGTACAACAGCGCCTCGGTGGGGGTGACTGCAGGGCATGGAGGGTGTGAGCAGGCCGTTGTGTGGCATTGGCAATTTGCCTTTCTGCGCAATGGCCATGTCGCTTGCACAAACATGCCCGACCAATGAACACGGGGCGAAGGGTGTATGGCGCCATGGCACCCCCAGCCATACATGCTAAGCGGCAAGCCGGCCGATCCGCTCCCCGGCCTGCGCCACATGCGCCGACAGCGCATCCATGCATGCAGCAAAGCCCTCGCTGAAACCGCCCTTTGCGCAGCCCTTGCGACCCAACGCCGCAAGCCGGCCCACGAAATCCTGCGCCAGCGCCAGGGCCTGCCGCCAAGTGCGCGGCGGCACCTGCGGGCCGATGACCAGCGCCAGCGGGCGCACCGGCACCTCGCCCGCCGCCGTGGGCGCAAAGGCCATGGGCGTCATGTCATAGGCCGGCGCCAGCTGGTACGGCCGGCCGTGCTCGGCCATGAACGACAGGTTGCCGCTGTGCATGTCGGTGTTGCCGATCAGAGTGCCAAAGGCCCACAGCAGGCTGGCGGCGTCCACCGCCTCGGGCTGCACCACGCCTTCGCGCGCCAGGGCCGCCACCATCTCGGGCCAGCGCCCGCTGTTGCCGACGAACTCTGCATCCAGGGAGGTCAGCGAGTGCAGCACGCGCCGGCCCAGCGCGCCCACCCGGTCAAAACGCTCCACCTCCAGAAACCGCTGCCCGCCATGGTCGATGACCTGCGTGCGCGCCGCCGCGATGCCATGGTCCCGCAGCACCTGCAGCGCCACATGCTCGGCCAGCAACAGGTCGCGCCAGCGCTCGCTCACCGGGCTTTGCACCGCAGCGCTGAACTTGACGATCACGTGGGCAGGCTCAGCCATCGCCGCAGCGCTCCCCCGGCCGCTGCCCCCGCACTGTGCGTAGGCCGTGAACTTGGGCTGCTCGCCCCCCGCCGACGATCCCGCCTGTTCACCGCGCGCTGCGGCCAGCGCCAGCGCCGCATAGGCCCGCGCCTTGCCGGCCAGCGCAATCGGCACCGGCACGCCCGCGTTCACGAACGCCTGCTGCGCCGCATCGCCCACCAGCAGGTTGCCGGGCAGATCCCCCCCCTCACGCAGCAGCGCGCGCATCACGTGCGAGTCGTTCCAGTCGGCCAGCCGCTCTGGCAACCCCAGCGCGGGCCCATGCCGCTGGTTGTAGGCCCGCCCCAGGTACCCCTGCGGCCGCATGTCGAAAAGCCACCACGGCAGGCCATCCGTGTGCCCTTGCACGGCACCATCGGCCTGCGCCATCACGAAGCCTTCGGGATACACCGGCACCAGGGTGCCCAGCCCCTGCAACCGGCCTTCGGCAGTCACCCGGTAGATCGGCGCCACCAGGTCCGCCCGCGAGGCATCGCGCAGCGCATACTGAATAGATCGTGAAGCACCCAGACGCAGCACATCCGGCCCCAGCGCCTGCAGCGCCCGGGACACTGTGGGTTGGCTTGTTCCCAGGGTATCCGCCAATGCCCGCGCGGTTTTCAGCCCGCTGCGCAGCAGGTCATGAATCTGGTCGGCGTGGCGGCGGGTGGGGGGCGGCATGCGGGAATGGTAGCCCAAGTGAATAGATTTATGAATAGATAACTGAATAGCAAAATAACGATCACCAAGGCAATGGGTTACTCGTTTCAGTCTTTCGTGACGATCCTGCTGTACTGGCTTGTGGCAGGCAGTGTTTTCAAGATGAAGCAATGACAAGGCCATCTGGCCTTGCCACAGCCCGAAATGCGCCGCCAGATTGAGCCCCGTCAAGCAAACGTTGACCTTCGTCAAGGCGCACTTGCGGTGGCATCCGGACAATCGTCTGCATTGTCCAGCGAAGCCCAACACCATGCGCCTGAACCTGCCAACCACCGGACAGGAATATGCTGTCCCCAAGGGCCAGACACTTGTCTCCACCACCGACACGCAGGGGCGCATCACGCATTGCAACGCGGCCTTCGTGGCTGTCAGCGGCTACACGCGCGATGAGCTCGTGGGCCAGCCGCACAACATGATCCGCCACCCCGACATGCCCGAGGAGGCGTTTCGCGACATGTGGGCCACCATCGCCTCGGGCCGGCCCTGGTCGGCCCCGGTGAAGAACCGGCGCAAGGACGGCGATCACTACTGGGTGATGGCCAACGCCACGCCGCTGCTGCAGGACGGCCGACCCGTGGGCTACATGTCGGTGCGCACCGAGGCCACGCGCGCGCAGATCGCTGCGGCCGAGCAGCTGTACGCCACCATGCGCGCAGAAAAGCAGGCCGGGCGGCGCGTGCACGGGCTGCGCTCGGGCCGCGTGGTGCGACACACGCTGGTGGGGCGCGTGGCGCACGGGCTGGCCACGCTGGGCCTCGCGGCCCGGCTGGGGCTGGTGCTGCTGGCGCTGCTGGCGGCCTCGCTGGCCACCGGCATGCTGCTGCCCGGTGCCGCCGGCTGGGCGCTGCAGCTGGCGCTGTTCGGCGCGGCCTGGTGGTACCTGGCGCGGCTGCTGGTGGGGCCCATCGCGGCGCTGACCCTGGCGGCCAACCGGGTCGCGGCCGGCGACCTGACAGCCACCGTGCGCCGCGGCCGCAACGATGAACTGGGTGATCTGGAGCAGGCGCTGGGGCAGCTGTCGTTCAACCTGTGCGCCATCGTGCGCGATGCCCGCGACGAAAGCGAATCCATGCGCCTGGGCGCGCAGGAGATCGCACAGGGCAACCTGGACCTGTCGGCGCGCACCGAGTCGCAGGCCGCCAGCCTGGAGCAGACGGCGGCGTCCATGGAGCAGATCACCGGCACCGTGCGCCAAAGCGCCGACGCCGCCCGCCAGGCCACGGCCCTGGCAGGCCAGGCCAACGCGGCCGCCACGCGCAGCCGCGAGGCGGTGGACAGTGTGGGCCAGACCATGCGCGACATCCAGGGCGACTCCGACCGCATTGGCGAGATCACGCAGGTGATCAACGCCATCGCCTTCCAGACCAACATCCTGGCGCTCAATGCCGCCGTGGAGGCCGCCCGCGCCGGCGAGCAGGGCCGGGGCTTCGCAGTGGTGGCCAGCGAGGTGCGCAGCCTGGCCGGCCGCAGCGCCGAGGCCGCCCGGGAGATCAAGCAGTTGATCGACCAGTCGGCCCACCGCGTGGAGCAAGGCCAACAGCGCACCCAGGCGGCCCAGGCCACCATGGTCGAGGTGGTCGAAGGCGTGCAGCGCGTGAGCGCTGTGGTCGGCGAGATCAGCCACGCCAGCCAGGAGCAACTGGCCGGCATCTCCGAGGTCAACACCGCCGTGGGTCAGCTCGACACCATCACCCAGGAAAACGCGGCGCTGGTGGAGCAGGTGGCGGCTGCGGCGCAGGGGTTGACGCGCACTGCGGGTGCGGTGGCGGATTCGGTGCAGGTGTTTCGGCTGGAGGCGGGGGTGGTGCCGTCGGCAACGCGGGCTGCGGTGCCGGGTCAGCGCAGCGCCAGACCGGTGGTGCAGCCGCGTGGCAAGGTGCTGACGACGGCGTGAGGTGGTGGATGCCAAGTGCCTCGGTT
>NZ_LMIH01000014.1:25501-25801 GCF_001428645.1 Acidovorax sp. Root217 | reverse complement strand
GCAAGCCAGATCACGAAGTGCGTGTGTCCTGCGGCACACGCACCCACCCCAGGCCCTGCGCTTATCGGCGCAGCCAGCAGGGGTGGGGAGCGGGGACAGGGACGGCTGCTGCTTCGCAGCTACGCCTGGGGTCGGGGACGCGCGCGGTGCGCGCTGCCGACGGGCGGTGCAACCGCCCTGGCGAGCCGAGCGCAGCGAAGGCACACCGGGCCGAGCGAAGCAATGGCCCGTATGGAGCCCGTTCCCACCCCCTTCTGACCGTGCCGAGAAGCGCAGAAGCTGGGGTGGCGCGTGTGCCGA
>NZ_LMIH01000014.1:0-25430 GCF_001428645.1 Acidovorax sp. Root217 | reverse complement strand
GTGACTTTCTCTTGGCGACGCAAGAGAAAGTTACTGCGCCGCCGGGCGCACACCCCGGCCTCCACCCTCAACAAAGGCATGCGGCAACCACGGAAACAAAGCCGAGGAACAATGGACTAGACCCCCGCCTGCACAGTCCAGCCAAGCAGAGCCCCGGACGAACCGCCAGGCCATTGCAGCTATGGCGTGCCCTTCCTCGCCGCTCGCTGCAGGCGCAGGTGGCAGTTGCGGCGCGGGGGCTGACGCGCACTGCCACTGCGGTGACGGATTAGGTGCAGGTGCTCAGGCGGGAGGCGGGGGTACTGCCGGCAGCGCGGCCGGCGGTACCAGCTCAGCGTAGCGCCAGACCCGAGGTGCAGCCGCGTGGCAGGGCGTTGAGGGCGGTGTGATGCACAACTTCAGCGGTCACCACCGCGCTCAGCGGCCCGCTGGCCCAGAAACCCGTTGCGGTAGCCCGCTATGAATGCGCGCAGCCGCTGCGCATCACCACCCATTGCCAGTTGGTTGCGCACGCGCAAAAGCGCGTCCAGCATTTGTTCAGGGTCCGCGAGAATGACATGCACCTGCTGTGCGGTGCCCGGACTGCACAGGATTGCAGCGTCCTTGCCGAGCAACGCCGCGCCGGCCAGATCGGGATCGTGGCCGGCCATCTCCAGCAGCGGCGCCTCTTCGTCGTAGAGCCGGTCCATGTTGCCGGCACTGGCATAGGCCTGCGCCAACGCAAGGAAGTCGGTGGCATCCTTGTTGTTGTCGCGACCACGGTCACGCCAGGCCAGCAGCTTGAGCACCGACAAAGAGGGCAGTGTGCAGACATGCATCGACAGCCCCGCACCCAGATCCACCAGATCCGCACTGTCCAGCCCCTCCCTGAACCCGGCCACGTTGAGCACCACGTCATGGCCAGGCGGCCAGGCGATGGTCTGGTCCGCTCCTTCCACACCCCCGAAAGGAATGAGGTCCAACGGAATTCCACCGGGCCGCAGGTAGTGCATGCGGTGCGACTTGCCTTGCACCGCGAAGAACGCCCCCGTCGCGGCAAGCCGATCCTTCAGTGCGGCAAAACGCTCCCAGCTGTCGATGTACAGGCCGATGTCCACATCGCGCGTGGCCCTGAGGACCGCCTGCCCGTACACATGCGTGAGCATGATGTCCCGGGCCATGGCTCCGCCGACAAACACATCGATGCCGAGCGCCTGCGTGGCCGCTTTGGCATGCACAAGAATCGCATGCAGGCCCCGGTCGATGGGTCGGTCGGCGCGGACTCTAAGCACCATTCTTGAGCCGCTCCATCAGCATGCCCGCCACTTCCACGCTGCGGCCTTCATTGCTGGCCATCAGATCTGCGTAGACCAGCAGCAAGGGCGCCACGGCCGGCTCCACAGCCTTCGCCTTCGCCTGATCCGCGCGGGGCCAGAAGGCATCCAGCACTTCGATGGGCCCGCCAGGATCCGGGCGCAGGCGGTGCTTGCGCAGTAGTTGACCCCTGTCCAGCCAACTGTAGATGCACGCGCTGGCTGGGTTGATGTATTGCGTGAGCGCAGCAGCAGCCATCTCACCGCCCAGCGCCACCTCGGGTTCATCAGTCAGAAGACTGCTCCCCCGCCAATCGGCACCATCCACGCAGGCGTACCGCTGCGGCTTGAGCTTGCCCCGCAGCGAAATCGGGTACTGCCTGGCCCACTCTACCTGCAGCGCCTCTTTGTTGGCCAAGCGCCGCTTACGCGCTTCACCCGTGATGAAGCCCAGCGCCACCAGGTCCTCGATGGCATTCGACGTTGAGCCCAACGCGGCACCGGCCGCCTCGGCGATCGTCCTCACTGGCTGCTGCGCCAGGCCCTCGATGGTCAGCAACGCAAAGATGACCCGCAAGGTGCTGGCCTTGCGCAGGGCGGATTGGTCCGTGGCGGCGCGGGGCTCTTTGGGGCGGGGCTTGCCGGTGATGAACAGGTAAGTGCCCGGGACGTCGATGTGGGCGTTGCCCACGGTGTCCAGGAAGTTGATGCCGGTGCGCTGGCATTCTTCGGCCAACTTGACAGACAAGTAGGGGGCGATCAAAAGCAACGGGGTGCTGTTGTCACCACGCTCTTTTTCGGCCCGATACCAGATCAAGTCGCTAGTGCGTGCAATATGGCTCACCCGGACCGTAAAACGACCCAGATCTTGCCCAGTCCGAGCGAGCTTGATGATCGCGTTGTTGCGATCCTTTGGGCCCAGAAAATCCACAACCTCACCTTGCAGGACTGGCTCTGCAGCTTCCAACGCTTGTTCAATCACTGTGCCGGTGTTCATTTTTTCACGATGTTCATGTAACGTGAACATTGATGATAAACGAACAAAAGGGGCAATGGAAGGGCCTGCGACCTCTCGATCCACTTTGCATGCGCGTGCTACTTCCCAACGCCGATTCGAGATCGGCAACTTAACCAGAAAAATAACCGGCAATTTCTGCGCACCCTTCAACCAAAATTACCATATATCCATTTGATTTAAAAAGATATTTTTGCTAGCATTGCGGCAAATTTCAACCGGAAACCATGTCCGAGAAACCTACTCCGGTTGCAGCTTACGACCAGCCGCACCAGTTCGAGCCACTTCTGCCCACCCAGGGTCTGGCGGAGCTGGGCGAGGCCACGCGGCGGGTCTTTGAAAAATCTGCCGCGCTGAAGGCTGCCGCCAGCCCCGAAGCAAGAACCGCCTTGCGCGAAATCGTGCGCTCGATGAACTCTTACCACTCAAACGGCATCGAGGGGCAAGCGACCCACCCGGCCAACATCGAGCGGGCACTGCGGCATGACTTCTCGGAAAAGCCCGACGTGGCCAGGCGCCAGCGCGTGGCGCTTGCACACATCGAAGCAGAGCGCGATCTGGAACAGAGCGTGGCCACCGAAGCCGCCGCGCTGGGCAGCGCCTTCCTGTGCCAGGCGCACAAGAGCCTGTACAGCCGGCTGCCTACCGAAGACCGCCTCACCGAGGACGGTCGACGGGTAGAACCCGGTGAATTGCGGGTGCATGACGTCGCCGTAGGCCGCCACCAGCCGCCGGCCTGGCAGTCCGTGCCCCGCTTTCTTGCCCACATGGACGAGGTGTACAGCCAACTGCGCGGTGTAGACGCCGTCATCCACACCATTGCCGCAGCCCATCACCGCATGGCCTGGACGCACCCCTTCGAGGACGGCAACGGCCGTGCAGCGCGCCTGCAGACGCACTGTGCCCTGCTCCCCATCAGCGGCGGCCTGTGGTCGGTCAACCGCGGGCTCGCGCGCCAGCGCGAGCGATACCACGAACTGCTCGACAGCGCGGACAGCCCACGCCAAGGCGACCTGGACGGGCGAGGCAACCTCAGCCAGAAAATGCTCTGGGAGTGGTGCCGCTATTTCGTCGGGCTGTGCGAGGACCAGGTGAACTTCATGGGCTCCATGCTCGACCTGCCCCAGCTCAAAAACCGCCTGCGGGCCTACGTCATGGTCGAGGGTGCCACCAAGGGGATCACGGAGTACCGCGAAGAGGCCGTTTTGCCGCTGCAGACCGTCGCCGTCAGCGGGGCCATGGCGCGCGGCGATTTCATCCGCATGACCGGCCTGGGCGAGCGCACCGGCCGCAAGGTGGTGTCACGCTTCCTCCGCGACGGGCTGCTCAAGAGCGAAGGACACAGGGGGGAGTTGTGCATCGCTTTTCCGATGTCCGCGCTGAACATTCTGCTGCCGAATCTTTATCCGGAGGCTTCGACCATCGCGCTCGATTAGCCCGTTCGGACAAGATACCTAACCAACAGTGACAGCAGGCAAGGTGGCAAATGCCTGCTCCTCAGTATCCCCCTCTCCTCCCCCCATACCCTCCACCGCCCACCCCACTCCCCAACGTCGATCCCCGCGGCTCCACCACCGCAAACCGCAGCATCATCACCCCATACCTTGTGGCGCTCTGCAGGTCATCACGCAACTTCACCACCAGCCCATCCTTGCGGTGGTACAGGCGCCATTCCTCCAGCCAGTCGCCGCAGGTGCTGAACACCTTGAAGCGCCCGGTCTGCATGCGGGTGAGCAAGTCGCTGATGCCCGCCTCCAGGCCGTTGCTCCCGTCTTCGAAGGTTGCGCGCTCGGGCAGCATATTCACGCCCAGGGTGCGGTACTGGCCGGCCAGTTGTTCGCCACTGCCCTTGTCGTGCTGCAGGCCGTCGTGCGGCCAGGCCACGGGCATCCAGCGGCCCCGCGCGGCGATCAGCGGGGCCTGCATGGCCACGCTGGTCTCGCGCACGCGAAAGGTGTCATACACGTAGACCGTATCGGTGTCGCGGTCCCACGCCAGCCAGGCGGCTGCGGCCGGGTGGTCCCAGCCGAAATCCAGGCCCACGATGCGCGGCCAGTGCGCGGGCAGCGCAAACGGTGCCACCACAATGGACTCTTCGGCCACCGGGAACACCTTGCCCGAGCCCAACACGGGCACGCCGTTCATGCGCGCCTCGCGCTCGTGCAGGGGAAAGCTCTCGGCCAGCTCCTGCTTGGTCTTCTCGTCGAGGTGGGGCACGTCGTTCCAGCCGGCCTGGATGATGGCTTTGCTCATGGGGTGCTTCCAAAAGATGCGAAATAGGTAGATGCACGGTCGCCTTGAGTTCGTCGCGCCTGTTGCGCTCCGTGCGAGCAGACTTATTCATAGATTTGCATAAAACTGCAATTTCATTAATATCTATGAATGCCGCGACAAAACGCACCTCACTCGGAACACCCTTCAGCAGTGCTGCGCGAGATCGAGCGGCTTGGCCTGAACATCATCATCGCGCGCAAGCGCCGGGGCGAAACGCAGGGCCAGTGGGCCAGCAAGCTGGGCGTGTCGCAACCCACCATGGCCCGCATCGAGCGTGGCGACCCGTCCGTGGCCATGGCCTCGTATGTGATGTGCATGTGGCTCATCAACCAGGCCGATGGCTTGGCGGATCTGGTGGCGCCGCTGCAGGACCATGCGGCACTGGAGCGCGAGGTGCTCAGGGTGCGCCGGCAAGGTAAGCGGCCATTGCAGCAGAAGCCTGCTTCACGCGCAGTTGCGGCGCCCAAGCCAGAACGCAAAGCCGCCGCCGCTAAGTCACGCGCTGCACGCCAGCGCGACACTGCCAAGCCGGGGCCCAAAGAAAAGAACTTGCCCACCACCGCCGCAGTCAAAGTGCCGGCAAAGAAAGCTCCGGCCAACACGGTAGCGGACGCAACCCACGACATTCACGAACGCATCCGCGCTTCTGCAGCCAAGGGCAATGCCACGGCGCAAGGCCTGGCCTCCCTGCTGCTGCAACCCCGGCCGAAGGCGCCTTGACACCATGGCGGCGCAGCCCGCTACCATCTCGCAGCGCACGCTCCCGGGCTCTGATGGGCCCGGCGCACTCCACCCTGGTGGGCACGCGGGCGCTGTCATGGCTGTTCACGGGTTCGTAGCGGGCGATCAATCATCCCTGCCTATTGATCACAGGACGATCAATACGCAAGGAAGTCAGTCCCCCTGGGCTGCGCAATCAGCCCCCACCACCACCCCCTTCGTCAAGAAATCCAGCACCACCTCCGTCGCCCCCTCCAGCGGCGTGAAGGTGATCGCAATCAAGCCCTGCGTGGTCGCGGTGCGCGTCAGGCACTCGTTGTACACCGCCACCGGCGGCTCTTCGTCCAGCCACACCCAGTGCCGGGCCGTGCCCTCGAAGGCCTTGCGGCCCTGGTCGTAGGACTTGAAGCCGATGACCGATTCCCCCCCGCTCTGGTGGCGCACGCACAGGTAGTCGAGCGCGCCGTTGGCGCCGGCGCGGGGGCGGGCCTTGGCGATGTCGTCGGCGGGGACCATGCCGGTGCCGGGCTGGCCGGGCGGGCCGTAGAGTTCGAGCTGCACGATGTCGCGCGTGGTCTCCAGCGACTTGCCTGCCGCCCAGGCCTGGATGGGGCCCGCAAAGCGCCGGCCCTCCCACCAGGCGGGATAGCGGCCGGTGAGATGCAGGGCCGTCTCGTACGCGCCGCCGATGGTCTTGCCCACGCGGTTGCCGGCCATGAAGCAGCGCTCGCGGTGCGTGGCGCCGGCCTTGAAGAAGGCCAGGTGCCGCGCATACAGCGCGCGGCGCAGGGGGCCGTCGTCCTGAAAGAATCGGCGCATGCGCCAGCCGGCGAGCTTGTCGCGCAGCAGGGCTTCGATGGCCTCGATCTCCTCGATGGAGGCGTGGGCCAGGGCCTCGGGAAGCTGCGGCAGGCACTTCATGTCAGGTGGCACCGTGCGACTTCCCCTTGATCGATTTCACCAGCTCCAGCGCCGCAAGCATGCCCTCGGCCCGGTCGGCGGGCATCTGGGCCAGGGCCTTGCGCAAGGGGTCGGGCGCGTCGTCGGCCTTCTTGGCGAACATGCCCAGGTGCGTTCCCAGCAAGTCCAGGGCCTTGAGCTTTTCGGGCGACTTGAACTTCTTGCCCAGCTCCAGCTGGCCGCCGGGGCCGATCTCCACCACCTCGATGGAGGCGATGGCCGCAGCGGTGGCGCCGTCGAGGTCCTGCACGCGCTTGAGGCTGCCGTCATCGTTGAAGAGCTTGCGGATGTCGAAGAAGGCGATGCCCGCGAGTTCGCGCACCACCATGTCCTGGGTGACACTGTCGCCCGGTGTGGGGCCGGGTGCCACGCCCAGGCCGGGTGGGCGGCCTGCCGCCTGCGGGTCGGACACAGCGCTCGCCACCGCCCTCAGGCGCGGAGCGCGGCCGGGCCGCGCGGCCTGCGGGGTTGCTGCTGGGGCGGCGGCCTTGCCAGTCTGGCCATCGGCCGCCATCAGCGTGAACTGCAGTTGCTGATCGGCGGGGTCGATGGGGTAGATGGGGTCGACACGCATCATGGCACCAGGGGTTTGGGCAACTTCGCCGGTCATGCCGCCCCCGCCCCGCGCACCAAGCGCTCCATCGCAGCAATCACGCGCAGGCGGTCTGCGTCGTGCAGGCATTCGCTGCGCAGCCAGTCGGCCGGAAAGAGCACGTTCACCGCGCCCAGCGCCGCATAGGGCACGTGCTCGCGCGCGGCCTTGATGAGGGCCGTGGCGCTGCCCAGCGGGTGCAGGTCACCGCGCAGGTAGACCAGGCCCGATGCGGACACACCGGCGTGCAGGGGCGAGCTGCCCGGGGCCTGCAGTTCGATGAGGTGCAGGTCTTCTTCGCTGTGGTGTTCAACGTCCATGGGCAAGTCTCCTGGTGGGCAATCAGCGGGCCATTGCAAGTGCTCGGCGCGCATCCATCTCCGACACGCGCACATCGCCCCCCACGCGCCGCAGCAGGATGCTGTAGCGCTGCACCTGGCGCCGCCCGCGCGCGCTCGATGCGGGGCCGGGGGCAGACTGCACGGTGCCCGCCTCGCGCAGCTTGGCCAGGCAGCTGCTGATCTCGGGGTGGGAGGTCTTGGGCAGGTCCAGCGCGGCGCCGATCTCGCCCAGCGTGAGCGGCTGGCCGGCCTGGCTGTGCAGTAGCTTTTCCACGCGCGACTTGAGGCCGCCGGCACGGATGCTGGTGATGGTGCGCGTGGGCATGGTCAGGGCCATGGCACCTGCGGCGCTGTGCAGGTGGGTACAAAGGTGTAACTGCGTGTGTGCTTGCATGGGCAGAACTCAAGGGTTGAAGGGGCTTGCCGCGCTTGCCACGGTGGCGGCACGGCAACTTGGCTGTGGCCCCGCAGGCCGCGCCGGTACTGGGTTGTGGAGTGATGGCATGCCACGGCGCAGGCAGAAGAAAGCGCCCCGCAGCCGGGGCCCCATCAGGGCTTTGCCTGCTTGGCGCAAATACGACAGCGCAGCGGCGCGCAGGGCTTCGCCCGTTACGATCAGCCGCCAAAAATCACATAACAAGGGATCGTTCATGAAGGCACCAACCCAGCTCAAAGCCATCTGCGCCGCCATCGCGGCCGCCACCCTGTCGATGTCCGCCTCGGCGGCGATCGACATCGACCTCACCCAGTCCGGCTACCAGACCGATGCGGTCGACACGTTCACCGTCAAGCGCCTGAAGGTGCCCGGCGCGGGCGAGTGGGATGTCACCTTCAAGTGGGACCCGCAGTCCCTGCACTTCGTACCCCAGGCCGTGGCCGCCAGCACCGCAGCCCAGTTGCAGATCTCGGGCCCGACCACGGTGAACGAGGCCGGCACCATCACTCTGTCTGCCGCCGTGCGCAATGCCGATGGCAGCACCACCCCCACCGTGGCCGTGTGGAGCGTGGTGCCCGCCTCGGCAGGCACCATCACGCCGCAGGGCGTGTTCCTGGCCGCCAGCCAGACCGCCGATGTGAACGCCGTGTTCACCGCCAGCGTGCTGCTGCAGGGCAAGACCATCACCAGCACCTACACGGTGAAGGTGACCAACGTGTCGGCCGCATCGCGCACCTGCGCCGGCGCGCTGGCGAACAACGCCAACGGCATGCTGCTGGCCGACTTCGGCGTGAACCCCGAGACGCAGAAGGTCACCATGCTGCTCACAGCCGCATCGGGCAACCCGGGCTTTCTGAGCGGCAGCTTCTTCTTCGTGCAGGGCGCCACCTCGGTGGCCGTGTCGCAGTACACCTACGACGCTGGCACCGCCATCTTCACGCCCCAGGGCGGCTGGTCGGGCGTCGGCACCATCGCCTCGCCCACGCAGAAGCATGCCGTGTTCTCGGCCTTCCCGTCGAGCATCAACCTAGCGCAGCCGTTCCAGATCCGGTATGCCGCGATCGCAGGCGCACCAGGCACCATCGCCTGCAACTGAGTCGAGAACGGCGCATTGCGCAGCGGCGTCTGAAACCGGCGCGGCCAGGCCAGGGCCGCCGTGCAAGGGCCGCCCCGCCGCACTGGCGGCGTCCCCCTTTCAGGGGGAAGGCGCGAAGCGACTCAGGGGGTCGTCATTCCTGGCCAGGCGTCGCGGAGGGCTCTTGCATCAGCCGCGTGGCCATCTGCCTGGCGCGCCAGGCTTTGATAGCTTCGGCTGCAGTCAGCGAATAGCTCACCGACGGCAGTGGCGTACTCAGCGACGGCGGCGGGGGCAGCGCCATGGGCAATGCGGCGGGCGGCGTCGGCGGCTTGCTCGCGCAGGCCGTCAGACAGAGCGCGAGCGCGGGCAGCATCGCGCTGCAAAGCGGCTTCACGGGTGCGTGCAACATTGAGGGCTCCTTGGTATCGGATGGCAGCGGCGCGCTCTGCCGCCCATGCGGCTTGGCTGGCGCGTGCACGCTCGGTGGCATGGGTGGCCTGCAGGCTGGTGATCTGGCCACCCAGGCGCCAGTCCTGCACCTGCCAGGCTGCGGTGGCGGCCAAGGCCGCGCCGAGCACGGCCGCAGCGGTGTGGGTGATGAGCAGCGGTGCCACTACCGCCCCCCTTCCACATAGGCCACAGGCACATTGCCGAAGAAGCGCCAGAACGACAGCACGGGCACACCGTCGCGGCGAATCACGATGCCCAGGTCGGCCATGTCCGCCAGCGACAACTCGCCGCGCAGCAGCGGCACGGGCTCGTTCGCGATGGTGTGGCAGCGGTTGAAGCACTGCTCCGCAGGCACCCAGCCAGCCACGCTGCTGTAGCCCAGCGTGGTCGCACCCGATGTGGCCGTGTAGGTCACCGGCTGAGGCGTGGGCGGCATGGTCAGCAGCACCATGCCCAGGACGATATCCACCATCGCAGTCATGGCCGTGCCTCCAGCCCCTGCAGGCACGCTGCCGTCTCCGCCGCACGCCGATTGGCCAGGCCATGCACAAAGCGCATCTCGGGCTTGCCATCGGGCAACATGCGGCCGGAGCGCACATAGCTCCACACCGGCTTGCCACTGTCGGACACGCCCAGCCGCCAGCAGCCCAGCGCCCAGTCGCCAGCATTCCACGCCACCATGGCCTGGCTGGCGCAGGTGTTGCCCACGCCGTTGTTCCAGGCATGGCTGGTGGCCATGTCGAACACGCTCTGTGGTGGCAATCGCGTGAAGCATTGGGCCAGGCGCAACTGCAGCGCCTCGATGGCGGCGCCCTCTTCCTGCGCGCAGCGCGCCGGCGTCCAGCGCTGGCCCACGATCACCGGCGTGCGGGTCACATGCCGCGTGATGCCCTTGCACACCGTGGGCAGGCCGCCCGCGAGCGCATCGGCATACACCAGCCCGGGGTCGCGCACGTCGGGCTCCCACTGGCCGAGAAAGGTGAGTACCGCGGCGCTGGCAAGGGCGAGCGATCCGACCAGGTGGGGAAAGTAGCGCAGGCTGCGGTCGGTGAAGGCAGAGCTGTAGGCACTCATTCGTCCACCCCCTGCTCGACCAGGTCTGTGTCCGGCGTGTCCATGCCCCGGCGCAGCCGCGCCATGCGCAGCTCGTGCTCGCGCGCATGGCGCCGGTTCGCCTCGCGCTTGTAGTACCAGGTGATCGCGAGGCCCGCCACGGCCACGATGGCGCCCACCAGCCCCAGGAACTCGTTGGACGTGATCCAGCCAAAGCTGGTGAGCCCCGCGCCGGCCGCAATGGTCTTGCTGCCCGTGGCGCCGAGGGCGTCGATGGTTTCGTTTCTCATGGATGCTTGCTCGCTTTCGTCGGGCGTAAAAAAACCCGCCAAGGCGGGTTTGAGGTGCTCGCTTGACCGTGCACCAATCCTCTGGAGACGGCACTCATGCCATGTCAAGCGACCTTGCGGAAATGCAACTCGGAATAGATTTCGCTGACCCCTTGGTTACTGGGATATCCGGCCGCAGCATTGACATTGGAATATGTATGGAGCGTGATCGCAGCGGCCCCCGCATGAAGCGTAAACACTCCACGCAGCATGGAACGTGATGTCGATGATCCCGCTGCCGACTCACTGGTGCCATAGAGGAACGTGCCCAAACCTCCCCCTTGAAGGCGTGACCGATGAACGCTGGCATTCCAGGCTGGGACTGATCCCTGCACCTCATAAGTCCCCGCCGGCAAGGTGATTGAATTCGACGAAAGCGAAGCTCCAGGTATGGAGTTGGCAACCACAGTGTTCAAGGTCCGCTGAACCCAGGCTCCACCAGTCATTGCATCTCCGTATGCCCCGGCAGGTTTTTCATCCCGAAGCGTGAGAACCTGCTCGGCCATGCGAACTATTTGCTTGCTGATAATTACTCCATCGCACTGGACTATCAGCATGGAGCCTGGAGGCAGGGCTGTTCCAAGCAGGGTGACTACACCCGCGCCGCTATTTCCGTAGAAAACAAACCAGTCAGCACCAAGATTCGCTGCGGCATCAATGGTTTGCACAAACGACCCGCTGCTTACGTCGACCCAGTTGCCGCTATCGGCTTTCACGAGCATGGCATCTGCCCCCCGGCTGCCGGGTTTGGGTAGCTTGAAGACTCCGTTGGCCGCCGCAACCCCGATACTGATAACCCACGCAGAGTACGGTCCAGGTGCCCCCGTAGCGTTGAGCATGGTGGCGGTAGCAGCGCCCGTGGCCTTGTCGTAGGTGTTGAGCACACCCGACATCTGAATGGTGGGGGTGGTGGCGTAGGCGATCACAATGGGCTGACCCGGCACCCAATCCTTGCCCGCCTGCATCGTGAAAGCCTTGGTGCCAAGGCCAACGGCCAGGGCATCGGTGCTGGTGCCACTGGTGCCAGGGGAGTTGACCGCGCTGGTAGCAGCGACGGCTGCGGCCGCCGCAGCCGCCACGGCGTCAGCGGCCTTGCTGGTCGCAGTGCCAGCGGCCGTCACGGCCTCACCGGCGTTGGCAAACACGTTTGCGGCCACTGCGCCCACTTCGGTCGCCAGCGTCTGCTGCGCCACGCTCCACGGATAAGCCCGCACATTGAAGCTGCTGCGATCATTCGGGTCCGGTGGACTGGGCAGCGCGGTGATGTTCGGAGGATTGGTTGGCATCAGATGAGCCCTTTCACGTTGATGTTGATGGAAGCATGCCCGAAGCTGTCGTAGCCCACGGGCGAGGAGGAAGCAATGCCGAAGACGTTCAGGCCCTCGTAGCCCTTGGCTGGCGTGGCGAAGAAGGCCACCGGGCGGTCGAGCACGCGCTGCAGGGTCTTAAGCGCCGCGTCTGCGTGCTCGCGAGGCATGACGACGCTGGCGCGCAGGTTGGTAGCGCTGTGGCGCTTGACGATGCTGGTAGTGCCGTCGTCGCTGGTCTTGATGTAGCTGTAGGTCACCGGCTCTGCCGACGCGCCGTACTGGGTGCCGCCCCACTGGGCCTCGTCGCTGATGAGCGGGATGTAGTCGCCTACCACGATCATCCCGATACCCACCGGTTGGCCAGCGGCCGCCGTGATGGCCAGCGTGAGCTCGGCCGCGGGGCGGATCGGGATGCCGGTGAACACCAGCTTGCCCACCGGCCGCGCGGTGGTGAAGAGGTACTCGTACCAGCCCAATGGGTCGTCCACCAGAAAGCCTGAGCGCGCGTAGATCACCGCGCCGCCCGGTGCATCGCGCACAGTCACGCTGTACTGCCCGCCCGTAAGGCCATACAACGCCAGGCTATTGAAGTAACCGGGCTTGAGCACATAGGTCAAGCTGCCGGTGGCCAGCACTTGCGTGCTGGTGTAGATGTCGAACGGCGCCATGCGGTCCGTGGGGCCGATGTCCACCCAGCGCGTGCCGTCGTTCTCGGGCGTGGGCGTCGCCGCACTGGTGTGCACCGCTGCGCACTTGTACTTGCGGTGCGTCGTCGCGCGTATGCGGACGTCGCCCACCGCGTACGCCACGCCAGAGACCCACGCCGTCTCACCTGCCGAAGGCTCGGCAATGGTGGTAGCGGCACCGACCATGGTGTCGGTGATAGTGATGTTGTCGATGATGTTCATGTTTAAACGTTCTCCACGAGCATGGGGGCCTCGGGCCGCCCGTTGACGGCATCGGCGGTGCGCGTTGCGGCGTACTGCAGTTGGTCGTTTTGCCTGCGCACCTCGATCAGTTCGGCACGCACGCCTTCCATGGCGGTCAGCATGTCGTTGCTGTTGTTCCAGCCGCGGCCGGCAGTGAACGGGTTGTAGGCGGCTGGGATCACCGCCTCGCCTTGCTGCAGCAGCGCAAAGCCGGTGCGGGGCACACTGCGCGTACCACGGTGGAAGATTGGCCAGTCCATCTGCTTGGCGATATCCTCGAAGCTGCCGGGCGTGGCACCCAGGATGGCCTCGGCCTGCGCCAGCGAAAACCCGCTGCCGGCAATCACGTCGTAAATGTCCTTGGCCGTTGCGCCCTGGTCGAGCGCAATGGCAGCTGCCTCTCGGATGGCGGCACCCTCGAAGTACACACCCGAGGAGTTCAGTCCCGTGCCGGTCTGGTAGTTGTAATAGGCGCCGTCCTTTCCCAGCGCCCCTTGCGCCGCGACGTTGGAGCGGATACGTGACTCCTGGTTGTAGGCCCCGATCAGCGCAGCAAGCGTTTCCGACAAGGTCCCAACGCTGGTATCAATACCGCGTATTGCGCTGATCATTTCCCGGCCCTGCTCCAGGTCCTTGTCCAGCTTTTCGGCCTGGCGTTCCGCTTCGGTGAGTTGGTCGCCGCTTATGTCCTGCAGCCCCTTGAGTTCATTCGCCACCACAAGGCGCTCGTAGTCGGCCTCGGATTGGCTGGCATAGGTCGTGGCGGCGAAATCCTTGCCCACGGCCTCAATGGCCTCGGACAGCAGTTTGCCGTCTGGAAGCTTGCCCGTGGTTTGCGCCGCCACCAGGGACGCGCTGATGAAGTCGCGCCCCTGCAGGCCCTCGGACTGCACCGCCGCTTCCACTTCGCCGAGCAGCGACTGGGCTGCCGCCTTGGTCGCATCAAACACACCGCGCGCAGCATCGATGACACCTTGCAGCCTTTCACGCTCTTTGTTCGTCGCTTCCTCGAAGCGTGCAAAAGCTGCATCGGTATTGCTGCTGGCTGTGTTGACCATCTGCACTGCAGAGTCGCGCTGCCGCGTCAGCGCATCGAGCTGGGCCTGTGCTGCGTCCTTGATGCCCTGGATGTAAGCGCGAGTGGCGACATTGGCGTCGTAAAGCGTCTCGATCTCTTTACGGCGCACCTCGTCTAGGCCAGCAAATTGGGCCATGTACTGGCTCTTCTCCAGGGCCTTGGCGCCCTTCTCATCACCCTGAGCACGCAATAATTCCACCGCTAGGCTGTCACGATCGCTGGTGAGCGATTCCACGGCGTTCTGATAGCTCTGGGTTAGTTCATCCACAACATTGGACAGATCCTGAACCACGGGCGTTTGTGCTTCAAACGAACCAAAAACCGGATCAAGCATCAGGGCCAGATCAATGGCGTCTTTGTACAGCGCGGGGTTATCTGTTGCCGAGTTGACATACTCGCGAAACTCCATGCGAGTGCCATTTTTTATTTTGTCGTACGTCAATCCCTGAATGCCCAATCCCTCAGCCCGACGCACGGCGCTGCGAATAATCGAATCCTTGCGTTCCTCGTCGGTGTAGTACGCATTCAAAAATGCATTGGTACTGTTGGTAAACGTTTCCAACCCGCCAAATGCCTCAATAAAGTCATCGGCAAAGTCGGCAAGGGCTAAGCTACCTTGGTGAATGCCAAACCCCAGCGCGTCGCTCGCCTCGTTGAGCGTGTTGAAGCTCGTCGCCAAGCGCGTCAATGTATCGAAGGCAGTCTCGCCCGCTTTAGCATATTCACTCGGCTCGTAGCGCTTGCGCGTGACCTGCTCGACCTCTACGTTGTAGAGAGCATCGGACGAATCCGTCAGTTGGCTCAGCTGCGTACTCTTGATGACGTCCACCGTCTCGGTGATCCACTGCCCGAGGACCTCCTTCGCCATGCTCGCACCGGCCTTGCCAAATGCGACAGTGATCTTCTCCTGAATCTTCGCGTCGTCAAGCCCTTGAAAGTTCAGATCTTGCTGGCCCAGGTCGAAAGTGAAGTCCGCGATCTTGTCACCCGCCAGCCCAAGGTCGTTAGCCATACCGACAAGATTCTTGCGAAACTCGTTGTAGCCCTTCTGGATGCCATCGGACTGAGCCTGCACCAAGCCGATCATCCGCTCCATGTCCTCGTCGTAGGTTCCGTAGTTGAGGATGCTGGATGCAGCTAGCGTGCGATCGTAAGCTTGGCCGTTGTAAGTGGCAGAGACGCCACTTACAGCACCCTCAGCCTTGAAGCGAGCGATGGCCTCCTGGTCACGTCGCTTGAGTTCCTTGTATCGCGCAATAGGGTCGGTGGTCTCAAAATCCGCCCCATAGAACAGAGTACCCCCGGTACGTTCTTCCTCCCAAGGTGTAAGCGTGGCTCCGCCAAGCGTCCCTTTCAGACCTGAGCCGACAATGTTCTTGCTGCGGAAAAACCCCATCGCGTTCGCAAGCACTGCCATGATGGCGGCATACCCCATGAACCCCATGCCCGCAGTTCCCGCGCCCCCCAACGTGTTGCCGAGCTGTGAATTGACACCAAACGATGCAGTGCCGTCGAGTGCGGCCTTGCTTGCAATCGGACCAGCCATGTTTGCTGTTGTGACGGCGCTACCTCCCAGCCACCCCGAAATTGCATTGCCAACGGACCCCATCACCCCCTGGCCGGTATAGGTCTGATAGCCAATCTGACCGACTGTCATCAGGTTACCCAACAGGCCTCCACCGGCCGAGCCACCACCCACGGTTGCCAGCGGGCCGTTGCTGCCCCCCATAACGCCGGACACCAATGTGCTGAGCGCTCCCGAAATCGGGCTCACCATAGCGCTGATGGTCGGCTTAAGCACCAGGTTCTTGAACTGTTCCTTCAGCGCGTCGCCAAGGTTTTTACCGAAGTCCTTGCCAGAATCCAGGCTCTTCATGAACACATCGGTCAGACTCTTGTTGATGCTGTCCGCTGTAGCTTTCCATTGCTCCTGGGCCTTCTTGGCCGCTTCTTCCGATTTTTCCTGCGCCTTCTTGGCTGCTTCCTCTGACTGCGCTACGGCCTTCTTGCCCGCTTCTTCCGACTTCTCGCGAGAAACCTTAGCACTTATGGCCGTCAAAAGCTCTTGACGCCTGTCGATTTCTTGCTGAAGGGTGTCCCAGCCTCCAGTACCCGGATTTCGTTGGGACTGTTGCTCCTTCAGACGCTCTATAGCGACAATCTCGATCGCTTCGGCCAGGCTCACATTGAGCGAGCGTGATTTTTCCAGCACCTTCTCTTCTGAATTCAGCCCTGCAATTCGCTCTTGAATAGATTGAATCGACTTGGCAGCCGCCTGCTCGTCAGCTTGGACGGCTGCAGCGATTTCTTCATATTCCTTGTTCCGCCGATCTGCAACCAGTTGCCTCACTTTGAGTAAAGTGTCGAGATCCGCATTGGACTCCTGCGATGGTTTACGTGGCTGGGTGGCGGGCGCATTTTTTCCCTGATTGGATTGGCGCAGCCTTTGCTCTAGTACGCCTCTTTCAAACCGCGCATCTTCCGCCCGGTTATCAATTCCGGCCGAAGACTCAACAGCGATCCTCGCTTTCAAGTCGGATATCTGTTTGTCGCGACCTGCCATGGTTTCGCGAATACGATCTGCTCCCGAGGTCCGACCAGCGTCCAACGCTCTCTGCAGAGCTGCTTCAGACCGCTTATTGGCGTCTTGAAGAATTGCAATCTGCCCGTCAAGCCCTTCCAAAGTGTCAGATCGCTGCCTGATCAGAGCAATCGTCCCGCCTACTACTGCACCCACACCCAAAAGAGCAAGAACAGCGGGATGCAAGGCCAATGTGGCACCAAGACCGGTGACTGCAACGCCGATCGCGGCAATCGCTCGTGGAACACTGGTAAGTGCGGAAACTGCCACTGCGCCAGTCAAAGCCCCCATTACTGTGTTCACAACCACGGTGTTTTCTTTGAAGGCTGCCCCCATCGCTCCAACAGCCCCTGCAACAGAGCTAATTGCGCTCGCAAGCGCAGCTGAAGCACCCGACGTCTTGTCAAACGATCCCACAGCTGCAGTACCAGCACTGGTTAGCTGGTTGAACGCCTGTTCGACAGTCAGAGCCGTTGTCGCCGCCTCTTTCGCAAGCGCGCCACTCTGGCTTTGCAGAGCTGTCACCACCTGGTCGGCAGATATTTTTCCTGCGGCGGCCATCTCTCGAAGTTTTGCAATAGGCACATCCAGCCCATCCGCCAATGCCTGTGCGAGGCGAGGCGATTGGTCCATCATGCCCTTGAGTTGCTCGCCACTAACAACCCCAGCACCCATGGCTTCGCTCAGCTTCTCCAGCGCGACCTTCAGGTTTTGAGCACTGCCCCCACCGACGACCATTGCACTGGCAACACTATCCGTTACGGCCAAAAGGCGCTGCTGCGCGATGCCTGCCTGCTGGCCAGCAATGGAAATGTTTGCATAGGCCTTGCCAAGCTCGCCGACACCGATTCGTGAGCGATTCGCCGTCCCCAGCAGAGCCTCGTAAGCGCTCTGCGCAGCGGCGCTGCTTCCTGTCGCCTGCATCAGGCTAGTATTAAGACTGGTGACTGCGTCCGCAGCTCTTACATAAGTGTCGACATTCACAGCGCCGACAATGTCGTTTAGCTTCTTGCTCTCAAAAATAGACATCGCATTCTCCGATGAGCCCGCAAATGGAACGGGCAGAAAACCACACAAGGTGGCTAGCCAAGCTGGCTTTCAACATTCGGCCCGGTGGCCCACAAAATCCGCCAGGGATAGGTCATGAAGGTCGCAAAGGACTACTTGCCATTCATCTCTTCCAACGCCGCCCGTTCAATCACCTGCACATCCACAAAGATCGCATCGCGCTCGTCATCGGTCTTGTCGCGGTGCAGCCGATCGAGGGTCGCAAACACCGCCGGGTAGTCCAGCCCCGTCGCCCCGCCCATGCCCACCCGCCACTGGGTGCTCACGCTGCAAAACAGCAGGCAGGCGTCCACGTGCTCGGGCCAGACTTCCACGGTCTGTTCGGGGAAGTCGCTGGGCCGCATGCCCCACACGGCCAGCTCGGATTCATCGGGCGGCTTTTGGTAGGGCGCGCGCCCGATGTCCTTCAGTTTCCCAGGCGCAAGCCTTCGCGGGTTTCGTTGTAGGCCTTGAACACAGCCTCGGCGGCGCCGGGGTAGCTGTCGCACATGTCGACCAGGGCGTCCACGCCCAGGGGTTCGTCCAGGTCCCAGCCGGTGACGATCTGCACGATCAGCTCGGCGCTGTGCCGGGCGCGCAGGCTGGCGATGTCGCTTTCCTTCACGGGCTTGATCAGCGCGGTGATGGCGGCTTCCTTGGCGTCCGCGTCGGACACGTCCACCGCATCGGTGGCCGCAGCGGCCGCCGTCTTCTTGCCGGCGGGCTTCTTGGCGGCGACGGGCTTGTCCTTCTGCTCAGCGGCATGCGCCTTCTCGGCCTCCTGGCGCGCGGCGTCGAACAGGGTCTGCACGGTCTTGCCGATGGCTTCGGCGTGCTGCTCGCGCATCTTGGCCCACACGGTGGAGGGCAGGTGGCGCGCTTCAAAATTCACTTCATCGAGCCCGTGCGGCGTGGGCACTTCCACCTTGAGTGCGAAGGACTTGGGGGTGGATTTGCCGATAACGAGTTTGGTCATGGTGATTTTCTTTCGAGGGAGAAACAGTCAACAAAAACGAAAAGCCCGTGCCCAGCCCTGCCGCCCCCTCGAAGGAGCGAACAGGGCCGGGTCGGTGCAGGGGGTGCCTGCACGGCCAGAGCAAGCTGTAGCGGTGCAGACGAAGGGAGAAACAGGCGCCTCACGGCGCCTGGCGCGCTCAGTAGCGCGTGGGGCGGCCTTGCAGCGAGATGGTGGCGCGCACCTGCATCACGCTGCCCTTGGTCAGCGTGGGCGTTTCGTTGAAGGACACGAAGCCGTTGTACAGCAGCACGGCGCCGTTGGGCAGGGTGACCTTCAGCGCGCGGATGGCGCGGGCTTCGCCGGCGGCCTTCAGGGCCTGGTAGCCGGGCAGCGAGGGGTCGTCGCCGATGCCGATCTGGATCGACTGGGCGCTGGTCACCGTGGGCAGCTGGCGTTCGTAATCTTCTTCCAGGAAGGAGAAGTTGGCGAACTGCTGGTCGCCGCCGCTGGTGGTGAACTCCAGGATCTGCGGGATCTGCGTCCAGGCCGTGATTTCGCGCAGGCTGCCCACGCCGGTACCAGCCGCGAAGCGGTTGGTGTCGGTCGTGTCGATGCCGGTCACGTCCAGCGCGTTGGTGGCCACGTTGGAGGCCTTGAACACGCGGTCGCTGATCTTCTGCCAGCCCGACTTGAGCTCGTAGAAGGCACCGTTGAGCAGGCCGTGCGCGGCCGAGGTGATGACGCCGGGGTTGGCGTTGGTAACGGCGGTCACGGTCTTGACCGAGCCGTAGGTGGTTGCAATGGCGATGGTTGCGCCGTCGGGCAGAGATACAGCCATGGAATGGGCCTTTCAGTGGAGATGTTGAAGTGACAACAGACAAACAAAAAAGCCGCATCAATCAACGAAAGTGCGGCGGAAGTTCTGCGTGGCAGATGGCAGGCGTGTCCAACCTGAAGAACCAGGAGGAGCGGCCCGCCGCGGGGCAGAGTGAACGGTGGGTCAGGACTGCGGCGGCTGCTGCTTGTGCAGCCACTGCTCCCAGGCCGTGATCGCGCCCTTGGCCAGGCGGATCAGGGTTTCATGCAGTGCTTTGGTGGCAGGGTTCATGGGGATCTCGAAGGAGTTTTTCGCACACGCCGCAACGCGCGCAGAGCGCGGGTGCGCCATGCACGGGGGCAATGAAGAAAGAAGGGAGAGCGAAGCCAGCGCCCCAAACGCAGGGCCGCAGAAACAAAAAATCCCGCAGGGCAAACCATGCGGGATTCACAAAATTCAAGACGACACACCACTCCAGCTATCTACCGCAGTCGCTACAGGCGAAGAGCCAGGCTGTGGCTGCGGGCACTCAACAGAGGGGCGACGGGCGAGAGGATAAGCACCCTCTGCAATCGTCTGATGCAATTCTAACCGCGATGCATGGAAATGTGCAAGCGTTTTTTCATCGACTGGTTGCGGCGGCTCACACAATCGTCCAGCATGTTGAGCATGCGGCGGCCGTTCTGGCCCATGGGCTCGCGTGCCTTGCGGCTGCCGCCGCAGGCCTTGCACACGCGCCCCAGCATGGGCGTGCCGGGCACCAGCGCGCTGCCGCGGCCCATGCAGGCGCGGCAGGTCGGGTCGAGCCAATAGCACACGCTGGTGCGCGCCAGCGTGCGTGCATCGGCCAGACCCTTGGCAGCGGCCCAGCGCTCCACCGCTTCAAGCACCTGCGCCAGCGAACGCAGGCGCGAGAGCAGCTGCACGGCATCGGCCTCGGGGTGGCTGCGGCGCTGGTGCGCCGTGCTGTCCTGCGTGAAGCGTGGCGCTGCCACGCTGTCCCACTCGCCGCGCAGGCGCATCAGCGCGCCGCCCAGCATGCCGGGTGACCAGCCGGCGGCAATCAGCACGTCGGCATCGCCACGGCGATCGGGGTCCACCTTGAGGTTGGAGGACGATGTGCCCGCACGGGTGTAGGCTTCTTCCACGGTGCGGTAGTGGTTGTTGGTGTGGTCGGTCATCAGCATGCTCGTCCTGCATCGTTGTTGTGGGTGTCGATGTCGCTGCCATCGGTGGCATAGCTGCGCGAGCCAGGTGGCAACACCCCGCAGCGTGCAGCGTTGTCCTGCAGGGCCCCGAGGCGCCGGTACTCCGCCAGCACCATGGCATGGCCTGCGGCGGCGCCGGCCACGCCGAACACGGCGGCCAACTCGCCCTGGTAGGCATCGGTGTGGGCGCCCTCCTTCAGCGAGCGCCAGAACTGCGGGCCCTGCGCCAGCGCGCGCACCTTGCAGCCATGGCAGTGGGCGCGAAACAAGGGGCTGTGTGCACGCGCCTGCGCGGCCTGGCACGCGGGGCATGGCTGCCCTGCCCCATCGCTTTGCAGCAGCGCGCAGACAACAGGTTCCTTGCCCGGGCGCGGGGCCGTCAACAGTGCGGCGCTCATGCCCAGCCCTCCTCGACCATGGCGATCAGCCGCTGCAGGGTGGCGCGGTCCATGGCCGGCAGGATGACCTGCAGCACCGCATCGAGCGCCGCCGCGTAGAAGCGCTCGAAGGTGGGCTGGTCCATGGCTTCATAGCGGATGGAACGCACCACGGGCACGGTCTGCCCGGTGCGCGGGTCGACCGCATCGTCGCAATAGCCGGCAGCCAGCTTCACGGCAATCAGGGCCTTTTCAGGTGTGTCATAGACCTCGCTGCTTTCTGCCACCACCTGCAGCAGCGCAAACAGGCGCCGGTGCTGTGGGCCGTTGCGCGGCCGGCTCCATTCCATGCGCAAACAGGTGCCGGGTTTCATCACTTCGAGCTTGCGCGCAAAGCGGGCCCAGGCGTCCTGGTCGGCCGGCGTGCTGCCGCGCAGGCCGTCAGGGGATTTGATGAGCATGGCTTTCATGGGTGGTACGTCCTTTCTGCGGTGGTGTTCAATGGTTGGTTGGCGGCGCCCTGGTGGTAGGAGGGCCGGCGCACCACGGGCGCGGCACGCAATGCGCCGGGCCGTGGTTGCGCCGGGGCTCTGCCGGTAGGTGCTGCTGCGCGCTGCATGGGCTGCGGCGCTGCCGAAGTCATGTGCGTTGCGGCACGCGGCGCTGCAGAAGACATATGGGTTGCGGCGCGCGGCGCTGCCGCAAGGGCCTGCAGCGTGTGAAAGCGCACTGCCGTCTTGCCCACCGCGCTGCCGCCTTCATAGACCAGGCGTGCGCGCTCCGCATTGCCAATGAATGCGATGCGCGGGGGGGGCAGGCCGACCTTGGCGTACTCGCTGTCGGGGCTGCGGTCGCCGCCCAGGCAGCGCGGGTAATCGAAGCTGCCGCGCCCGGTGTAGGCGCGGTGGCTTTCGCAAAAGCGGTGCTGCAGGTAGCTCAGCTCCTTGAGGTCGGTGCGGCACACCTTGGGCCAGCCGCCCAGGTCCAGCACGGTGGCGTGGATGGCAGGGTCGTCGAACACCACGTCGGTATAGGCCCCCACGCTGCCCATGGCCTCCAGCGTCTTGCCCCAGGCCAGCGCAGCGCGGTCGGCCGCCGTGCCGGCGAGGATGCGCACCACATCGGCCACGCGTGGCGCAAAACGGCCGTGCTCGGCATCCGTCGCGTGGCGCTGCATGGCCTGGCGGATCTGCGACAGCTCGAACGACTGGCACGCGCCCCACCACAGGTCCAGCACAAAGCGGCTGGCGTCCTGCCGGTAGTAGGCGAGCACGTCGGTGACCAGTTGCGCAAACGGGGCGCGTTCAGAGGGCTGCATGGGCTGGCTCCTTTCTATCGGTGGGTGGGTGCCGGGGTGTTGAAGGGTGATCGGCGAACGCCTCGGGCACCTCGGCCGCCCAGGCATCGGCCACGCTGCGGTTGCGCTGCTCCAGCGCCTCCTGCCGGTTGGCCGGCACAACCAGGCCCGGCGTGTGGGTGCCTGCGGTGGGGCCACCGCCGCGCTGCCCTGCGGCACGCATGCAGATGGCCTTGAGGTACTGGGCCGGGTCGGCCGGGCGGGCCACGCAGGTGGCGCGCACTGCGTCGATCACGATGTCGTTGCCGTAGTCCTTGCACAGCCGGCCCACAAAGCTGCCGCACTGCGCCTTGGGCATGCCGGCCTGCTGCAGCAGCGACTTGCCCACGGACCACAGCTCGTCGCGCGTCAGGCCGTCTGCCGGCCCTTGGGGTGGCAGGGCAGCACCGGCATCGCCGCTGCGGCTGGCGGGCGCCACGCCCACGGCGGCGCCCTGCCCCCGGGCCGCTGCGGCGCCGCCCGTTGCGCCAGCAACGGTGCTGCCTTCTCCAAAAAGATCCGTTCCTTCTCTTTCTCCTTCTCTGTCTCGCTCTCCGCTCCGTTCCTTTCGGTTCCCTTTAAGGCCGGTTTCCGGTGGATTTCCGGCGGACGGAGGAAGGATTTCCGGCGGAAAGCCGTCGCCCTGTTGTGGCCCATGGCCCCCACCTGCCGGCGCAATGCCCTGCGGGCAGGCCCCCGCTTTCCACACGGCCTGCGTGGGCACGTCCAGTGGCGGCTTGCCCTCCTTGGCGCGCTTGGCGTTCTCCTTGCGCAGGCGGTCGCAGAATTTTTCGTAGGCGTACTTCTCCTTGGCGGCAAAGGCCGCAATGGCCTTCTCTGCCACCACCGGGTGGTACAGGCGCCCATCGGCGCACTTCACAAAGCCATGCAGCGCAGCGGCGCGCACCTTCTTCCATTCCTTGAGCACGCGGCCATAGCCGGCCAGGTTGGCCAGCTCCACATCGTCGTCGGGCAGCGAGGCCGCCGGCACCTGGTGCCAGGCCGCGCACCACAGCAAAATGCCCGCGCGAAACGCCTCGCCCTCGGCAGCGGCGGCAAACTTGGAATCACGCAGCCGCCGCACGTCGAGCTCCATGTACGCAAAGTCGCTCAGGTCGCAGGCGGGCAAGGTCAGCGGTGCAGGCAGGCCTGTGCTGCCCTGGGCATTGCTGCTGCCATTGCTACTGCTTCTGTTGCTCACGCGCCCTCCTGCCCCGGGCCCGCGGCATAGGCCTCGTTGAACTGCGCCCACAACGCGGTGCCCGGCTCGTGGTGGTTGGCTTCGGCCAAAGGAATGTGCTGCGCGGCCGCCGATTGCGCGGCTGCACGCAGTACGTCGGAAGTCAGGCGCTGAAAGAACCTGTTCAAGATCTTTTTGAAGCCGCGCAAGTCCCTTTTCGGGATGGGATGCAAGGCGCGGGGTGCAGCCAATAGCCTGGCTATTGGCAAGCGCCGCAACGCCGCAGACCGCCCGAAAAGGCACTTGCCCTTCGGGTTGGAGTGAAATCGGGCGATTGCACGCCCCGGCTGCTTGCATGGGCATGAGCCCATGCGGCGCACCCGAAGCATCCACTCATCCCGATTGCACTCCAACGCGGCTGCAAAAAGATCTTGAACAGGTTCTAAGGTGTTGCCAGCCGCCATCACTGCCTCCAGTCGCGCGCAATGCGGCGGCTCTTGTCCAGGCTGGCCTGCGACTGGGCCCGGCTTTCAATGCAGATGGAGCCCTGCACCCGCGGGGCCAGGCCCACGGTGCGCAAGCCTCGGCGGTTGAACAGCAGCACCGAGCCAGCAGGCACCTCGGGCCGGCGTGCAAAGGCGTTGCGCGCAGCATCGGTACCCCGTGGGCGTACCGACTCGAAGGCATTGGGGCCCGCGTGGATGGGGGATGGTGGTGATCGCATGGCTCGTCAAACTCCTCACAAGGCGTGCGGGCGCCCACGCTCCCGAGGGAGCGCACTGGCCCATTGAAGAAAAGCGCCCGGCGCCAAAAGCAGCGCCGGGCAAAGTCCATGGCGCCTGCTGCGTCAGCGCCATGGAAGGAGAAATCAAGGGATCGAAATGGCGCTGGCCATCCGCCCCGTCAATCAATCCATCAATCAATCCACCCCTGGATCGGGGTCCGCCGGGGCTGCGGGGCCCCGGGATCGCGGCAACATGCCCGCAAAGTCCACCGCCCCTTGCGTCAGCGCATGCAGCTCGTGCATGCGGCTTCGGGGCACCGCCCGGCGCCAATGCGTGATGGCGCTCGGCGTCAAGCCAAAGTGCTCTGCCACCGCCTTGTTGCGACCAGGTTCGGCATCCAGCCAGTCCGTGAATCTCATGGCCTGAAGTTTAGTTTTAACTAAACAAATAGTCAAGCACAAGCTAAAACAACTTGCCAAAAATTTAGCTACAGCTAAACTGCGCAACCATGAGCAACGACAGCACCCGCCGCGCGGAATTCACCGCCTACTTCGAGAAGCACTTCGGCACCGACCGCCAGCGCTTCATGGACCAGTTCGGCGTGAGCAAGGGGCGCATGACGCAGTACCTGGACGAGGAAGAGGCCTTCGGCGAGCGCGCCGCCCTCAACCTCGAAAAGCGCGCCCACCTGCCCATGGGCACCATGTTCCCCTCGCTGCTGCGCACCGGCAGCGAGGCCGCGCGCATCCTCGCCCCCGAGGGCGTGCCCGTGGTGGGCACCGCGCAGCTGGGCGACGACGGCTACTTCTGCGAACTGCAGTACCCCGTGGGCCACGGCGACGGCCGCATCAACTGGCCCACGCGCGACCCCAATGCGTATGCCCTGCGCTGCAAGGGCGAGAGCATGAAGCCGCGCATCCGCCACGGCGAGTTCGTCGTCATCGAGCCCAACCATGGCTTCAATCCCGGTGACGAGGTGCTGGTGCGCGAGCGCAGCGGCAAGGTCATGGTCAAGCAGCTGGCCTATGTGCGCGATGGGATGGTGCACCTCGATTCGGTGAACGAGGCGCACCCGCGGATCAGCATTCCGGAGGATGAGGTGGAGGTGATTCAGTATGTGGCGGGGATAGCGAAGTCGGCGTTGTGGTCGAATGATTGATTGACCGCTGCCGGATCAGTTGCTGTTTGTGGTTTGTGGTTTGGGGGTGTGGCTACTGCATGCTTTTTCCGAGGGCGGGAGCCGGGGTGTGCGCCCGGCGGCGCACCTACTGTTCTTTTGCTTCGCCAAGAGGGTGTAGAAGAAATCTATTGCAACCGCCCCAACAACATCCGGGCCTGCGCAAG
>NZ_LMIH01000013.1:157819-201128 GCF_001428645.1 Acidovorax sp. Root217 | reverse complement strand
ACTTGACTCGGACTTTGACGTTGTAGTCCACCACGCGCTTGACGGCGACGATTGCTTTCATGGGAGGAACTCCATCAGTACAAGGAAAAGGTTCGCGCAGGCGTGTGGGCCTGCGCAGGGAATGAGGAAGGTGTGCTGAAGGCGTCCAGGTTGGGGCTCAGAGAACGACAGGGATCTCGGTCGCCGGTGGCGTGTTGCGGCTGCGGCCGCAGCGCACCAGGCCGTCGATCATCACCATGCCGATGCCGGGGATGTCGCCCAGTTGCACGCTTTCGAGCAGCGTGGCTCCGGCCGTGTGTTGGGCGCGGTCCATGAACACGAAGTCCGCCGCGCGACCCGGCTCGATCAGCCCGCAGTTGAGGTTGCGGATGCGCGCCGTGTTGCCCGTGGCAAAGCAGAACACCAGCTCGGCCGGGATGTTGGCGAAGCTCGAGATCAGCGCAATCATGCGCAGCATGCCCAGGGGCTGCACACCCGAGCCTGCGGGCCCGTCGGTGCCCAGGATCACGCGGTGCGGGCACTTGAGCTCCATTGCGGCGCGTGCGGCCTCGATGGCGATCTTCTCGTTGCCGTTGTGCACCAGCTCGATGGCGCGCGAGGACTTCTCGCACAGTTCGCACACATGCTTCCAGGGCAGCGAGGTGTGGCCGCCGTTGATGTGGCCGATCACGTCGGCATCTGCCTCCAGCACCACGTCCTTGTCGATCAGGCCCGAGCCGGGGATGGAAGGCCCGCCGGTGTGGATGGTGCTCTGGATGCCGTACTTGCGCGCCCAGGCCACCATCTGCTGGGCCTCGTAGCCGGCCTTCACGGTGCCCAGGCCGACTTCGCCGAGCAGGGTCACGCCGGCATCGGCCATGTCCTTGAAGTCCTGCTCGACCATGCCCTTCTCGATGATGGGCGCACCCGCGATCACCTTCACGCCGCCGGGGCGGAAGTTGTCGAACGCGCGCTGCGCGGTGATGGCCAGGGCCTTCAAGCCCACGATGTCCTTGGGCCTGCCGGGCAGGTGCACCTCGCCGGCCGAGACCATGGTGGTCACACCGCCGTTCATGGTCGAGTCGATCCAGCCGATCTGGTTCTGGCGCGGCGTCCAGTCGCCGAAGACGGGGTGTACGTGGCTGTCGATCAGGCCGGGGGCCACGCAGGTCTGGCGCGCGTCGATGGTGGTGCGCGCGTGTTCGGTGTCGCAGTCCTTCTCGCGGCCCACGGCCACGATGAGGCCGTCGTTCACGACGATGGTGTCGGCGTCGAGGATGGGGCGTTCGAGGTCGCCCGAGAGCAGCAGGCCGATGTTCTTGATGACGACTTTGCCGGAGGCCGCATTGGTGGAGATGTCTGCCATGGGAAGGTACCAGTCGGATGGTTGAGGGGGAGGGCGCAAACTGCGCCGATCGTGGGGCTGCAATTCGTGTAGTGAATACTACATAAGAGGCCAGCATCGTGCAAGATGGCAAGCACTGCAAAGTGTCTCGGGGCAGATCAGGCGCTGCGGTGAAGCGGGCAGGCTGCGCCCCTGCCGATCGCCCGGATCGGCAGGGGGCTCTTGCAAGATATGGGCCTTGGGCCCCGGGGAGGGCGCGTTGCGCCTCAGGACGCCCGCACGGTCCGCAGCACGGTATCGATCATGAACTCGTCCCAGTGGGCCACGGCCTCGGGCTGGTCGATGTCCTCGCCCAGGAAGGCCGAGAGCGTGTAGCGGTTGGACTGGTAGAAGTAGCCCATGGAGGCGATCAGCAGGTACAGGTCGCGCGCGCGCAGGTCGGCGCGGAACTCCTGGCTGGCCACGCCCGCGGCCAGCACCTTTTCGATCACCGAGACGGCGGGCGAGGAATACTCGCGTGCGCGCATCGACTTGGAGATGTGCTTGCCCTTGTGCAGGTTTTCGGTGTTGAGCAGGGTGACGAACTCGGGGTGCTTGCGGTAGTACTGGCTCACGAAGCGCACCACTGCCTTGAGCGCCTCGACGGGGGTCTCCAGCCGGATGTCCAGGGTGGTTTCGGCGTCGTTCATGCGCCGGTAGATCTCTTCGAGTACCTCGATGAAGAGGCCTTCCTTGCTGCCGAAGTAGTAGTAGATCATCCGGTCGAAGGACTTGGCCGCCTTGGAGATCTTCTCCACGCTGCCGCCTTCATAGCCGTAGCGTGCGAACACCTTGATCGCCGCCTTGAGGATGTTGTCGCGCGTGGTCTGGGCCGCCTGCTCGCGCACGCCGGTGCGGCGGGCGGAGGGGGCGCGGGTGGAAGCAGTCCGGGTCTTGGTGGGTGTGGCCGACATGGATGATCCGTTGGGTGGCAGGGCAGCCCCTGCCATGCAGGGACCGGGCCTGCCGGGGATATTACTGCTCAGCGAAGGCTCGTTCGATCACAAAGTCGCCGGGCTTCGTGGTGTTGCCTTCCTTGAAGCCGCGCACTTCCATCATGTGCTTGAGGTCGCGCAGCATCTCGGGGCTGCCGCAGATCATCACCCGGTCTTCCACCGGGTTCAGCGCTGGCAGGCCCAGGTCGCGGGCGAGCTGGCCGTTTTCGATCACGGTGGTCACGCGGCCCTGGTGCTTGAAATCCTCGCGCGTCACGGTGGGGTAGTACTTGAGCTGCTTGCTCACCATCTCGCCCAGGAACTCGTGCTTGGGCAACTCTTCGGTGATGTAGTCGTGGTAGGCCAGCTCCTTGACCTCGCGCACGCCGTGCACCAGCACCACTTCCTCGAACTTCTCGTAGGTCTCGGGGTCGCGGATCAGGCTCAGGAAGGGGGCCAAGCCGGTGCCGGTGGAGAGCATGTACAGCCGCTTGGCGGGCAGCAGGTAGTCGATCAGCAGGGTGCCGGTGGGCTTCTTGCCCACGACAATGGAGTCGCCCACCTGGATGTTCTGCAGGCGCGAGGTCAGCGGGCCGTCGGGCACCTTGATCGACAGGAACT
This sequence comes from Acidovorax sp. Root217, assembly GCF_001428645.1. Lineage (NCBI taxonomy): Bacteria > Pseudomonadati > Pseudomonadota > Betaproteobacteria > Burkholderiales > Comamonadaceae > Acidovorax > Acidovorax sp. Root217. Next base: position 198,209 of record NZ_LMIH01000013.1, on the reverse strand, counting down.
CCAGGTGTTCCTCGTAGTTGGCGCTGGCGATGCTGTAGGCGCGCAGCAGCGGCTTGCCGTTCACGCGCAGGCCGATCATCGTGAAATGGCCGTTGGAGAACCGCAGCGCGGTATCGCGCGTGGTGGTGAAGGAAAACAGGCGGTCCGTCAGGTGGTTGACGGTCAATACGCGTTCTTCAAGAAAGGCGCTCATGGTGCTTACGTCGGCTAAAAGTTGAAAAATAGGGCGAAAAAGCTGGCTGAAAGGCTGGGGCCGGCCGCGTCAGAGCGCGATGTCCAGGCCGGAAAGCTTGTGGCTCACAACCCTCCATTGTTCCGCATCTGGCAAAGGCGGTTTTCTTTTGGTGATTGTGGGCAGGCCGGGGGCCAGCTTTTTGTTGAACTGGATAAAGATTTCCATGCCTGCCGGGAGGTCGTCCTCGGCATAGATGGCATTGGCTGGGCATTCGGGGATGCAGACCGCGCAGTCGATGCATTCGTCGGGGTCGATCACCAGGTATTCCGGTCCCTCCTTGAAGCAATCGACCGGGCATACATCCACGCAATCGGTGTACTTGCACCGAATGCATGCGTCTGTGACTACGTGCGTCATTTTGGGGCTCCTTGTGCACCATTTCAGGGGGCGCGCAAACACTATTGCGGACTGCGAACGATTGCGCTACATTCGCCTCAAATGTAGTGATCACAACATTTAAGTTAAGTGAATGCTACACAAAACGCCATGAACGTACAAGCACAGAAAACGGTGCGAGGAATGGGTTGCCACGATGACTGAACACACCAAGACCGATGGCCTTCCAGGCATGGACGCACCCGAGCTGCCGCAGGTGCTCGAGCGCGCCCGGCCGCGCAATGAACGCATGAACACGGCCAAGGTGGAGTGCAACGCCTGCCCTGTGCTGTGCCAGATCTCCGAGGGCCGCAGCGGCGCCTGCGACCGCTACGCCAACCAGGCCGGCTTGCTGGTGCGGGTCGATCCCGTGGTGCTGCTGCGCAAGACCATGGCGGAAGGCGAGGCGGTGCTGGTGCCCTTTGCAGGCCGCGCTGCCGATGCGGGTGCCGGAGGCCAGGACGCACCGGCTGAGCAGCCCGCCTGGAGCGGCGACCTGCTGCTGACAGAAGAAGTCTTCGTCACCGGCGTGGGCTCTTCCACGACCTATCCTGACTACAAGCCCGCGCCCTTCATCGTCGGTTCCAAGGTCGATGGGGTGGACATGGTCACCGTGGTCACCGAGGGCATCTTCAGCTACTGCAGCTTCAAGGTGAAGATCGACACCGACCGCTTCCTCGGCCCCGAGCAGGCCAACGTGCGCTGCAAGGGCGAGGTGGTGGGCCATGTCACCACGGCCGAGTACGGCTCGCAGATGCTCTCGCTGGGCGGCGTGCACCACCTGACGGGCGGCAGCAAGAAGGAAGGGCGCATCGCCAACGAGATGATGCAGATGCTGGGCAACAAGCAGGCGGTGGAGCTCACCATCGACGGCGGCTCGCAGCTCGTGATCCAGGCCGGGCATGCGCCCATCGTCAACGGGGTGGCCGAGCAGCGCATGCGCGTGGGCTGCGGCTCGGCCGCCATCGGCATCTTTGCGCGCCAGTTCTTCGGCCAGGCCGACGAGGTGGTGGTGGTGGACGACCACATCACCGGCGTGCTCACCGAGCACCAGGCCGGCCGCTGCCTGGACATGAAATCCTCGGGCATCAAGATGCGCGGGCGCAAGTCCACGCCGGGCCGCTACTTCCAGGTGGCCAACCCCGGCACGGGCTGGGGCGGCACCGACATCGCCGACCCGCTGTCCATCATCGAGACCTGGGACGACGCGGTGGCCTGGCCCGGCCTGCGCCTCTTGATGACCTCGACCACGGGCGAACACGCCAGCTGGTACGTGCTCGACGAATCGCTGAATCCGGTGGAGGCCGAGATGCCCGCCGAGGTGCGCCGCATCGTGGACCGCATCGGCGAGAACTGCGAACCCTCGATGACTTCGGTGCTGTTCCTGGGCGGTGCGGGCGGCAGCCTGCGTGCGGGCGTCACCGAGAACCCGGTGCTGCTTACTCGCTCTATCAAGAATGCGCTGGTCAACGTGACCTGTGGCGGTGCGCCGGCCTATGTCTGGCCCGGTGGCGGCATCACGGTGATGGCCGACGTGCTGCGTATGCCCGACAACAGCTTTGGCACTGTGCCCACGCCGGCCATCGTGGCGCCCATCGAATTCAGCATGCGCCGCAGTGACTACGAGTTGCTCGGTGGCCACATGGACCAGGTGCGCAGCCTGCGCGAAGTGCTCGAACGCGGCGCCTGGCACAACGATGGTGCGCCGCAATCGGTCTCGTGGCTGACCCTGCCATCGGCCAACCCCTGGCCCCTGGGCCAGCCGCCGCTGTTGGGCTGAGGGGCCTCCATGCAAGCCACCCGACAACTGCTGTCCGCCGGCCGCTGGCACCTGCAACACGGCCCCATGGACGTGATCGTGCAGGCCGAGGGCGATGCGCTCGCCGTGGCTGCGGCGCATGCGCGCGCCTGGGTGCGCTTTCAGGGCCTGCTGCAGGAGTTGGTGCGTGAGCTGCCCGCGCTGCGTGCGCCGGTGGGCGCTGGCGACTGCCCGCTGCAGGGCCCGGTGGCGCGCCGCATGTGGAGCGCCTGCCAGCCGTTTCGCCAGGACTTCATCACGCCCATGGCCGCAGTGGCCGGTTCGGTGGCGCAGGAGCTGTTGGCCTGCTACGCGGTGGAGTGCGTGCAGCGCGCCTGGGTGAACAATGGCGGCGATATCGCGCTGCACCTGGCGCCGGGCGAATCGGCCAGCGTCGGGGTGTATGCCGACATTGCGGGGCTCGATGCGGCGCAGCTGCAGGGCGGGCTGCTGCTCGACGGCGCCTTTCGCCTCACGAGCACCATGCCGGTGCGCGGCGTGGCAACCAGCGGCTGGCGCGGGCGCAGCCATTCGCTGGGCATTGCCGACAGCGTCACCATCCTGGCGGCCACGGCGGCCCAGGCCGACGCCGCGGCCACGGTAGTGGCCAATGCCGTGAACCTGCAGGATGCACGCATTGCACGCAGGCCCGCCTGCGAGGTCAAGGACGACAGCGACCTGGGCGCCATCCTCGTCACGGTGGACGTGCCAGCGCTGCCGGCCGCCCTGGTGCGCCAGGCCCTGCAGGCCGGTCTTGAAAAAGCGCAAGAATTGCAGCTTGCCGGCCATCTGTGGTGCGCACTGCTTTCGTGCCAGGGGCAATGGATGGCGACGCCATCCGCGCGCCTGGCGCTGGAAGGCTCCACCGAGGAGAAATCCGCTGCCTTGTTTGAAGTTGGTTCAGTATTTGCTTAATGAATTGCACAGGCCATCCCATGATCCAGATCCGACGCGTTTTCACCCACCTTGAGGAAATCCGGCACGAATTCGGGCCCGAAACTGGTGCACCGCTGCTGCGTGGTGCCATCGGCGCCGTGCTCACCAATCCCTATGCCGGCCGCTACGAGGCGGACATCCTGCCCATGATGGATGCGCTGCAGGAGGTGGGCCTCGATATGGCGCAGCGCCTGCTCAAGGCCATGAACGTGCCGGCCGAGCGCATCGCGACCTATGGCAAGGGCGCCATCATCGGCGCCGCCGGTGAGCTGGAGCACGGCGCGCTGTGGCATGTGCCGGGCGGCTATGCCATGCGTGAACTGCTGGGCTGGAAGGGCGACCGCAATGCCTACGCCAAGGGCCAGGCCGAGGAAAAGACCGGGCAGCCTGCCAACGCGCTATCCATCGTGCCCTCGACCAAGAAGGTGGGCGGCCCTGGTGCGGCGCTCGACGTGCCGCTCACCCACATCAACGCCAGCTACGTGCGCAGCCATTTCGATGCCATCGAGGTGCGTGTGCCCGGCGCACCGCTGGCCGATGAGATCGTCTTCATCCTGGCGATGACCACCGGCGCACGCATCCATGCGCGGGTGGGCGGGCTCAAGGCCGCCGACATCAGCCAGTGGAACGGCCTGCGCTGAACCCACGCCAACCATAACGACTACGAGAGACCAAGGAGCACACACATGCCAGCCAAGATCCGGAAAATCATCGTCCAGACCGACGAAGTGCGCGTGGAAATGGGCCGCGAGGTGAACCCGCCCGTGCGCAAGGCCCTGGCCATGGCCGTCATCGAGAACCCGTTTGCGGGCCGCTACGTGGAAAACCTCGACGAGCTGATCGCCATCGGCGAAGAGCTCGGCGGCCTGCTGGGCGAGCGCTGCGTGCAGGCCCTGGGCATTGCGCCCGGCCAGGCCGAGAGCTATGGCAAGGCCGCCATCGTGGGCGAAGGCGGCGAGCTCGAACACGCTGCGGCCATCCTGCACCCCAAGCTCGGCGCCCCGCTGCGCCTGGCGGTGGAAAAGGGCGCAGCCCTGGTGCCTTCAAGCAAGAAGATCGGCGGCCTGGGCGCTGCCATCGACGTGCCGCTGGGCCACAAGGACGCCGCCTACGTGCGCAGCCACTTCGATGCCATGGAGGCCCGTGTGGCCGATGCGCCACGCGCCAACGAGATCGTGGTGGCCGTGGTGGTCACGGCCGGCGGCCGCCCGCTGCCGCGCATAGGCGGGCTCACCACCGCAGAAGTCCAGGGCCAGGACGGCCTGCGCTGAGCGCACCGCCACACCCGTGACCCGCTGTCTCCCCCATACTGTTCGCCACCGCTGTTTCTCTCCCATCCAATCCATCAGGAGTGTTTCCATGACGATGCTTAAGACCCTCATGCGTGCTACGGCCGCTGCCGCGCTGGCCGCCACAATCGCTCCCGCGATGGCCCAGGATGTCATCAAGATCGGTGAGATCAACAGCTACAAGGCCCAGCCCGCCTTCCTGGAGCCCTACAAGAAGGGCATGGAGCTGGCAGTGGACGAGATCAACGCCGCAGGTGGCCTGCTGGGCAAGAAGGTCCAGCTCGTGATCCGCGACGACAACGGCAACCCCGGCGATGCCGTGCGCGCCGCCGAGGAACTGGTCTCGCGCGAGAAGGTGGATGTGCTCACCGGCTCCTTTCTCTCGCACGTGGGCCTGGCGCTGACCGACTTCGCCAAGCAAAAGAAGTTCTTCTTCCTGGCCGGCGAACCGCTGACCGACAAGATCGTCTGGCAGAACGGCAACCGCTACACCTACCGCCTGCGTCCCTCCACCTACATGCAGGTGTCGATGATGGTGCCCGAGGCCGTGGCCCTGAAGAAGAAGCGCTGGGCGCTGGTCTACCCCAACTACGAATACGGCCAGTCGGCCGTGGCCACCTTCAAGCAACTGCTCAAGGCCGCGCAGCCGGACGTGGAATTCGTCGTCGAGCAGGCGCCCCCGCTGGGCAAGGTCGACTCGGGCAGCGTGGTGCAGGCCCTGGCCGATGCCAAGCCCGATGCGATCTTCAACGTGCTGTTCGGCGCCGACCTGTCCAAGTTCGTGCGCGAAGGCAACACGCGTGGCCTGTTCAAGGACCGTGAAGTGGTCAGCCTGCTGACCGGCGAGCCCGAGTACATGGACCCGCTCAAGGACGAGGCCCCCAACGGCTGGATCGTGACCGGCTACCCCTGGTACGGCCTGCAGACGCCCGAGCACAAGGCCTTCCAAACGGCTTACCAAGGCAAGTTCAACGACTACCCGCGCCTGGGCTCGGTCGTGGGCTACAGCGCCATCAAGTCGCTGGCCGAGGGCATCAAGAAGGCCGGCTCCACCGACACCGAAAAGCTGGTCGTTGCCTTCAAGGGCCTGCAGGTGCCCACGCCGTTCGGCCGCATCACCTACCGCCCCGAGGACAACCAGTCCACCATGGGCGGCTACGTGGGCCGCACCAAGAACGAGGGTGGCAAGGGCGTGATGGTCGACTACCGCTACGTGGACGGCGCCAAGGTGCAGCCTACGAACGACGAAGTCAAGAAGATGCGCCCGGCCGACTGACGGCTGGTCCCCGGCCTGAGGCGGCTGTGGACACTTGCGTCCGCTAGCCCCTGAGGCCATATTGCTACCCCACATGCACGCGAACGGGCAGACGGACATGCCCGAGGGACAAGTGTTGCCGAAGGATCTGGAATGAGTTTATCGAGTTTTATCGTTCAGCTGCTCAATGGACTGGCGGGGGCCTCCTCGCTGTTCCTCGTGGGCGCCGGGCTTTCGCTGATCTTCGGCGTCACGCGCATCGTGAATTTCGCGCATGGCTCGTTCTTCATGGTGGGCATCTACGTCGCCTACTCCATGGTGGCCAAGCTGGGCACCGGCCTGGGCTTCTGGCCCGCGCTGCTGCTGTCGGCCGTGGTGGTCGGCGCGCTCGGTGCCCTGGTGGAGGTGGTGCTGCTGCGCCGCATCTACAAGGCACCCGAGCTGTTCCAGCTGCTGGCGACCTTTGCGCTGGTGCTGGTGATCAAGGACGCCGCGCTGTGGATCTGGGGCCCCGAGGAAATGCTCGGCCCGCGTGCGCCGGGCCTGTCGGGCTCGGTCAGCATCCTGGGGCGGCAATTCCCCTCGTACGACCTGTTCCTGATCGTCGTCGGCCCGGTGGTACTGGGCCTGCTGTGGCTCTTGCTCACCCGCACCCGCTGGGGCACGCTGGTGCGTGCCGCCACGCAGGACCGCGAGATGGTCAGCGCCCTGGGCGTGAACCAGGCCTGGCTGTTCACAGCGGTGTTCGCCCTGGGCGCCCTGCTGGCGGGCCTGGGCGGTGCGCTGCAGCTGCCGCGCGAACCGGCCACGCTGGAGATGGACCTGAACACCATCGGCGCCGCCTTCGTGGTGGTGGTGGTGGGCGGCATGGGCTCCATCCCGGGCGCCTATGTGGCCGCGCTGCTGATCGCCGAGATCAAGGCCATCTGCATCTGGCTCGGCGTGGTCGAAATCTTCGGCTACAGCGTCTCGTTCTCCAAGCTCACGCTGGTGGTCGAGTTCCTGGTGATGGCCGTCGTGCTCGTGGTGCGCCCCTGGGGTCTGATGGGCAAGCCCCAGGCGGTCAGCCGCAACACCGGTATTCCCGAAGCGCCGCTGCGCGCCTCAGCGCCCTGGTACAAGGTCGGTGCAGCCGTGCTGGTGGCCGCGCTGGTGCTGCTGCCCTTCGTCACCACAGGTTCGCCCTATCTCACCGTGCTGATGATCGACCTGCTGATCGCGGCGCTGTTCGCGGCCAGCCTGCACTTCATCATGGGGCCTGCGGGCATGCATTCGTTCGGCCACGCCGCGTACTTCGGCCTTGGGGCCTATGCGGCTGCGCTGCTGGTGCGCTCGGCCGGCATCCCCATGGAAGCGGCGCTGTTGCTGGCCCCCCTGGCCGCTGCGGCCGGTGCGCTGATCTATGGCTGGTTCTGCGTGCGCCTGTCGGGCGTGTACCTGGCCATGCTGACGCTGGCCTTCGCGCAGATCACCTGGGCCATCTGCTACCAGTGGGACGGCTTCACCGGTGGCAGCAACGGCCTCACGGGCGTGTGGCCGGCCGAGTGGCTGTCGGACAAGCGCAACTACTACTTCCTCACGCTGGCCCTGGTGGTGGGCGGCGTGCTGGCGCTGCGCCGGGTGCTGTTCTCGCCCTTTGGCTATGCGCTGCGCGCCGGGCGCGACTCAGTGCTGCGCGCCGATGCCATCGGCATCGACGTCAAGCGCATGCAGTGGACGGCCTTCGTCATCGCCGGCCTGTTCGCGGGCCTGGGCGGTGCGCTGTTCGCCTTCTCCAAGGGCAGCATCTCGCCGGAGGCGCTGCACGTGGGCAAGTCGGTCGACGGCCTGGTGATGGTGCTGCTGGGCGGTATCCAGACGCTGGCCGGCCCGGTGGTGGGTGCGGTCACCTTCACCTGGCTGCACGACACCGTGGCACGCAACACCGACTACTGGCGCGCCATGCTGGGCGCCATCATCCTGATCCTGGTGCTGCTGTTCCCGCAGGGCATCGCGGGGGCCATCAAGCAACTCTTCGACAACAAGCGCGAAGCCAAGGAGGCAGCATGAGCCTGCTCAAAGTCACCGGCCTGGGCAAGTCCTTCGGTGGGGTCAAGGCCGTCGACGGCATCCACTTCGAGCTGGCGGCCGGCGAGCTGCTGGCCCTGATCGGCCCCAACGGCGCCGGCAAGTCCACCACCTTCAACATGGTCAACGGCCAATTGCCGGCCGACGTGGGTTCGATCCAGCTCAACGGCCAGGAGCTGGTGGGCCGCAAGCCGCGCGATATCTGGCGCATGGGCGTGGGCCGCACCTTCCAGATCGCCGAGACCTTCTCCTCGCTGACCGTGGTGGAAAACGTGCAGATGGCGCTGATCTCCAACGACAGCCGCCTGTTCTCGATGTTCCGCAAGGCCTCGGAGCACAAGCGTGATGAGGCCCTGGCCCTGCTTGAGCAGGTGGGCATGAAGGCCCAGGCCGACCGCCCCTGCAGCGTGCTGGCCTATGGCGACGTGAAGCGCGTGGAGCTGGCCATCGCCATGGCCAACGCGCCCAAGCTGCTGCTCATGGACGAACCCACGGCCGGCATGGCGCCCAAGGAGCGCAACGAACTCATGGCGCTGACCAAGCAGCTGGTGATCGACCGCGGCATGGCCGTGCTGTTCACCGAGCACAGCATGGACGTGGTGTTCGCGTACGCCGACCGCATGATCGTGCTGGCGCGCGGGCGCCTGATCGCCGAGGGCAAGCCCCTGGAGCTGCGCGACCACCCCAAGGTGCAGGAGGTGTACTTCGGCACCGGCAAGACCTTCGAGAAAAAGACGGCCGGTGCAGCGATTGCTGCTGCGCCTGCGGAGACCGCATGATGACGACGACGATTGATTCCAAGGACGTGTTGCTGGAGGCCAAAGGCCTGCAGGCCTGGTACGGCGCTGCGCAGATCCTGTACGACGTGGACCTCAACGTGCGCCGCGGCGAGGTCGTGGCGCTGATGGGCCGCAACGGCGCGGGCAAGTCCACCACGCTCAAGACGCTGATGGGCATGCTGGCCAAACGCAAGGGCCAGATCCGCTTCATGGGCAAGGACATTTCCAAAAGCGATCCGCACGATGCGGCGCGCCTGGGCCTGGGCTTCGTGCCCGAGGACCGCCGCGTGTTCACCGACCTCACGGTGATGGAGAACCTGGCCGTGGGCCGCCAGCCCGCGCGCCACTGGCCTGACGGCACGGCAGCGCCGCTGTGGACGCCCGAGGCCCTGTTCAAGCTGTTCCCGAACCTGGGCGAGATGCCCCAGCGCCCCGGCGGCCGCATGAGCGGAGGCGAGCAGCAGATGCTGACCGTGGCGCGAACGCTGATGGGCAACCCCTACCTGGTGCTGCTCGACGAACCCTCCGAAGGCGTGGCCCCGGTCATCGTCGAGCAGATGGCGCAGATGATCCTGGAGCTCAAGGCCCAGGGCGTGAGCATTCTGCTGTCCGAACAGAACATGCATTTCGCCGAGCTCGTGTCCGACCGTGCCTACGTGCTCGAAAAGGGCCAGATCCGCTACCAGGCGTCCATGGCCGAACTGGCCGCCAACGACGAGGTGCGCAGGTCCTACCTGAGCGTTTGAAGGATTTTCCCGGCGCGGGCCTGTTGGGCCCGTACCGATCTGCCAGTGCGTTCCCAACCGGAGTGTCCGCCATGATGATCCCTGCCCAGCGCCGTTTCTTCCTCCAATCCGCCGCCGCCCTCACCCTCGCGGGGGCCGGCATGCCCCTGGCCTTTGCAGCGGGCAAGATCAAGCCCGGCGAACGCGCAGCGCTGATCGTCGTGGACGTGCAGAACTGCTTCGTGCCCGGTGGCACGCTGCCCGTGGCCAAGGGCGACGAGGTGGTGCCGGTCATCAACCGCATCGCCACCGCGTTCGAGAACGTGGTCGTGACGCAGGACTGGCATACACCGGGCCACGCCTCGTTCGCCAGCACGCATGCCGGCAAGAAGCCCTTCGAGACCACCAAGCTCAGCTACGGCCAGCAGGTGCTGTGGCCCGACCACTGCGTGCGCGGCACCGACGATGCGGCCCTGCACAAGGATTTGAAACTGCCCCAGGCCCAGGTGATCCTGCGCAAGGGCTTCCATGAGCATGTGGACAGCTACTCGGCCTTCGAGGAGGCGGACCGCAAGACCTCCACGGGCCTGGCCGGGTACCTCAAGCAGCGCGGCATCAAGACGGTGTTCGTGACCGGCCTGGCCACCGACTTCTGCGTGGCCTGGACGGCCCTGGACGCCAAGCGCCTGGGCTTCGAAACCTATGTGGTGGAAGACGCCTGCCGCGCCATCGACCTCAACGGCTCGCTGGAGGCGGCCTGGAAGCAGATGAAGGCCAAGGGGGTCAAGCGCATCCAGTCGAGCGACCTCGACGTCGCCTGATACGGATTTGCCTTCAAACGTTTAACGTCGTTGGGTCGCCTTGCCGTGCTAAAGCACTGTCTGCAGCTCCCCGCCTAGTTATCCGATTGAATCCAAATCCTCATGAGCCATGGGCACGGGACTTGCAAAAGACCAGGGGCTGCCGCCTGGCCGGCAGCGTGGGAATCCGTCTTTGACGGTTTCGCAACACCCCCTGTAAATGGTTGCACAGTCCCTCGTGTTGCGGGGAAACTGCCACCTTTGATGTAAGGAGCGTTTCATGAAGTACCGTGGGATGAGGGATGGGCGCACCGACCGCAGGGCCGTGCTGATGGCCATGGCGGCGACGGCCCTGGGCAGTTCGGCGACGACGGCCATGGCGGCAGAGACCGGGGTGACGGACAAGGGCATCAAAGTGGGGCAGTCCGCTGTTTTCACCGGGCCCGCCAAGGACTTCGGCGTGGACTACAAGGCCGGCATCTCCCTGTACTTCGACCGCACCAACAAGGCCGGCGGGGTGTTCGAGCGCAAGCTCGAACTGGTCTCGCTCGACGACGCCTACGAGCCCAAGAAGACCGCCGAGAACACGGCGCGCCTGATCGACGAGGAAAAGGTTTTCGCCCTGATCGGCTACGTGGCCACGGGCAACCTGATCGCCGCCATGCCGCTGGCCGAGAAGGCCGGCGTGCCCATGTTCGCGCCGCTGGTAGGCACTACCTCGTTCCGCACCACGCACAACCGCTACCTGTTCCACGTGCGCGCCAGCTACGAGACCGAGCTGCGCAAGATCGTCGGTCATCTGGCCACGCTGGGCATCACCAACATCGCGGTCGCCTACCAGAACAGCGCGTTCGGCAAGTCCAACCTTGAGACCTGCCTGCAGATCGCCCAGGGCCTGAAGGTCAAGGTGGTCGAGTCGGTGCCTCTGGAGATTGCCGCCACCGACGCCAAGGCCCAGGTGGCCCAGCTCACCAAGGCCCAGCCCGGCGCGGTGGTGATGATCATGGCCGGCAAGATGGTCGAGGTGTTCCTGCGCGACTACCGTGCCGGTGGCGGCGCCGCGCCGCTGTACACCATCTCGGTGGGCATCACCGATGCGCCGGGCTCGGCCCAGCGCCTCAATGGCGGCATCGAGGGCCTGGTCACGGCCAGCATCGTGCCCTCGCCGCAGGCCAGCCGCCTGCCCATCGTGGTCGACTACCGCAAGGACCGCACCGATGCCGGTGCCAAGATCGACAGCTACACCATGCTCGAAGGCTATATCGCCGCGCGCGTGTTCGTCGAAGGCCTCAGGCGCGCGGGGCGCAACCTCACGCGCGAGGCCTTCATCAAGGCCATGGAAGACATGGGTACCACCAAGTTCGGCGATTTCCCGGTGCAGTACGGTCCGAACAACCACAATGGGTCCAACTTCGTGGACCTGGAGATGTACACCCGCACCGGCAGCCTGCGCCGCTGACGTTTCATTCAGGATCCATGCAGACCCCAGCCACCGTTCTCACCCTTTCCGTCAATGGCCAGCCATGTGAGCTGCCAGCAGGTGCCCCGGGCGCGGGCGCCACGCTGCTGCATGTGCTGCGCAACGACCTCTCGCTCAACGGCCCCAAGTACGGCTGCGGCCTGGGCCAGTGCGGCGCCTGCACGGTGCTGGTGGACGGGGTGGCGGCACGCGCCTGCGTGATCCCTGCGCACGGCGTGGCGGGGCGGGAGGTGACGACGCTGGAGGGCCTGCCCGCGCGCCGCCATGGCGGCAGCTGTGAGGGAGGGCTGCATCCGGTACAGCAGGCCTTCGTGGACGAGCAGGCGGCCCAGTGCGGCTACTGCCTCAACGGCATGGTGATGATGGCGGTGGCCCTGCTTGAACGCAACCCCGACCCCGACGAGGCCGCCATCCGCCGCGAGCTTTCGGGCAACCTGTGCCGCTGCGGCACGCATGTGGAAATCATCCGCGCCGTGCAGCGCGCGGCGGTGCTGGTGCGCGGGGTGGCCGCATGAACGCGCCCCTGGTACCGCTGCGCGCGCACAGCCCGCTCACACGCGCCGACTTCCATGCCGCACAGGGGGGGCTGCTGGTCGTGCGCAACCCGCCGCCCGCACCCCCGCCTGTGAAGGGCCAGCCCGCGCTGGTGGCCGGCAACCCGGCCGAGGGCGTGGAGATCCTGCTGGCCGTGTGGGACGATGGCAGCGTGACCGCCCTCAATGGCCACGTCGACCTGGGCACCGGCATCCGCACGGCGCTTGCGCAGATCGTGGCCGAGGAGCTGGACGTTCCCCTTGAGCGCGTGAACATGGTGCTGGGCGATACCACGCGCGCGCCCAACCAGGGCGCGACCATTGCCAGCGCCTCGATCCAGATACACGCCAAACCCCTGCGCACCGCCGCAGCGCAGGCGCGCCACTGGCTGGTGGCCCAGGCCGCCGAGCGCCTGGGCGTGGCGACCGATGCGCTGCAGGTGCAGGCCGGCGTGGTGCAGGTGGCGGCCGACCCAGCCCGCCGGGTGGCCTATGGCGAACTGCTGGCTGGCGCGCACACCGCGCTGGAGCTCGCCGAGGCCACGCCCACCAAGCCAACGGCCGACTACACCGTGGTCGGCCAGTCGGTGCCGCGCGTGGACATACCGGCCAAGGTCAGCGGCGAGCTGGTCTTCGTGCACGACATGCGCGTGCCCGGCATGCTGCACGGCCGCGTGGTGCGCCCGCCCTATGCCGGGGCCGACCATGGCGACTTCATCGGCAACACGCTCGAATCGGTGGACCAGTCGTCCATCGCGCACATCCCGGGCATCCGCGCGGTGGTGGTGGTGCGCGATTTCGTGGGCATCGTTGCCGAGCGCGAGGAACAGGCCGAGGAGGCGATGCGTGCGCTGCGCGTGCACTGGAAGCCCTGGCCCGGCTTCCCGCGGCAGGACAGCCCGGACGCCCTGGCCCAGGCCATCCGCGCCAACCCCTCCACGCAACGCCGCCTGGTGGACGAGGGCGACGTGGACGCCGCGCTGGCCGCAGCCGCGCAGTCCATGCCGCGCACCTATGTCTGGCCGTACCAACTGCACGGCTCCATCGGCCCCTCGTGTGCGGTGGCGGAGTGGCACCACGACGATGCCTGCGGCCGCGCGCGCATGGCCGTCTGGGCCGGCACGCAGAACCCCCATGTGCTGCGCGCCGACCTGGCGCGCCTCATGGGCCTGGCCGACGTGGACATCGACCTGGTGCGCATGGAGGCCGCGGGTTGCTACGGCCGCAATGGCGCCGACGACGTGGCGGCGGATGCCGCGCTGCTCTCGCGTGCCGTGGGCGCGCCGGTGCGCGTGCAGCTCACGCGCGAGCAGGAGCACCTGTGGGAGCCCAAGGGCACGGCCCAGCTCATGCACGTGCGCGGCGGGCTCAATGCCGATGGCTCGGTAGCCGCCTACGACTTCGAGACGTCCTACCCCTCCAACGGCGCGCCCACGCTGGCCCTGCTGCTCACCCGCACCATCGAGCCCGTGGCCCAGGCCTACGAGATGGGCGACCGCACGGCGCGCCCGCCCTACGACTACGACAACCTGCGCGTGGCCGTGAACGACATGGCGCCCATCGTGCGCGCCTCCTGGCTGCGCGGCGTCTCGGCCCTGCCCAATTCCTTCGCGCACGAGTCCTATGTGGACGAGCTGGCCACCGCGGCCGGCGTGGACCCGGTCGAGTTCCGCCTGCAGCTGCTCAGCGACCCACGCGCGGCCGAACTCGTCAAGGCCACGGCCGAGAAGGCCGGCTGGCAACCGCACACCGGCCCGCGCGTACCCGGCCCCGGCGCACTGCAGGGGGCCGAGGGCGACTGGGTGCAGGGCCAGGGCTTTGCCTACGCGCGCTACATCCACAGCAAGTGGCCGGGCTTTGGCGCGGCCTGGGCCGCCTGGGTGGCCGACGTGGACGTGAACCGAAAGACCGGCGAGGTGCATGTGCGCCGCGTGGTCGTGGGGCACGATGCGGGCATGATGGTCAACCCTGCGGGGGTGCAGCACCAGGTGCATGGCAACGTGGTGCAGACCACCAGCCGGGCCCTCAAGGAGCAGGTGCGTTTCGACCCGGTCACGCAGGCCGTGGACACACGCGAGTGGGGCAGCTACCCCATCCTGAGCTTTCGCGAGGTGCCGGTCATCGAGGTGATGCACATGCCCCGGCAGGACGAGGCACCGCTGGGCTCGGGCGAGTCCTCGTCGGTGCCTGGCACGGCGGCCATTGCCAACGCCATCTTCGACGCCACGGGCGTGCGCTTTCGCGCGCCGCCGTTCACCCCCGAGGTGGTGCGCGCCGGGCTCAACCCGTTGGCCGGTGCACCAGGGCAGGGGGGGAATGCCACCGCAGGGTCTGCGGCAGAGCCGGCCGACGTGCTGCCCACGCTGGAGCTGCCAGCCCCGGCGGTGCCCACCAGCGCCACCTGGCCGCGCCGGCGCAGCCCCTGGGCGCGCGCACTGGCCCTGGCCGCGGGTGGCCTGGCCATGGGCGCGGCGCTGCTGGGCTGGCGCCCGGCCATCGCCCCCGTGGCGCAGGCGGCGGGCGGTGCATCGGTCTACAACGCCGCCACCATCGAGCGCGGCCGCCTGGTGGCGGCCGCCGGCGACTGCGTGGTCTGCCATACCGCACCGGGCGGCACGCCGAATGCCGGCGGGCGGGCCATGGACACGCCCTTCGGCACGGTCTACACCACCAACCTCACGCCCGATGCAGCGACCGGCCTGGGCCAGTGGTCCTTCAGCGCCTTCCAGCGCGCCATGCGCGAGGGCATCTCGCGCGACGGCAAGCACCTGTACCCGGCCTTTCCCTACACGTCCTTCGCGAAGATGGACGACGACGACCTGACCGCGCTGTACGCCTGGCTCATGGCCCAGCCGCCGGTGCGCTCCGAGGTGCCGGCCACGCAGCTGGCCTTTCCGTTCAGCGTGCGCCCGCTCATGGCGGGCTGGAACGCGCTGTTCCACGATGCCACGCCCTGGAAGCCCGACCCCGCGCGCCCGCCCGAATGGAACCGCGGCGCCTACCTGGTGCAGGGCGCCGGCCACTGCGGTGCCTGCCACACGCCCCGCAACGCGCTGGGGGCCGAGATGGGCGGCGCGGCCTTCCTTTCGGGTGCGCTGGTCGATGGCTGGGAGGCGCCCGCGCTCACCGGCCTGTCGAAGGCGCCCGTGCCCTGGAGCGCCGACGCCTTGTACAGCTACCTGCGCAAGGGCCACAGCCCGGAGCATGGCAGTGCCTCCGGCCCCATGGCGCCCGTGGTGCAGGAGCTTGCGCAACTGCCCGACGAGGACATCCGTGCCATGGCCATCTACCTGGCCTCGTTCAGCGCGACCACTGAACCTGCTGCCGACGCGGTGCAGGCCACGACCCGGGCCGCTGTCGCGCAGGCGGCTGCCCTGGCGCCCCGGCCCGGCCAGGCCCAGCGCCTGTTCAATGGCGCCTGCGCCGCCTGCCACCACGATGGCGACGGACCAAAGCTGCTGGGCGCCAACGTGCCGCTGGCGCTCAACAGCAACCTGCACAGCGACCGGCCGGACAACCTGCTGCAGGTCATCGTCCACGGCATCCGCGAGCCCGCTTCGCGCGAACTGGGTTTCATGCCCGGCTTTGGCGATGCGCTCAGCGATGCGCAGATCGCCGAACTCGCGGGCTACATGCGCCAGCGCTATGCGCCGGGCCGCCCGGCATGGAACGATGTGCCCGCCGCCCTGGCGCGCGTGCGCGCAGGGCCGGCGCATCCATAGCGTTAGAGATGCAGTGAATCCGCGCTGGCACCCATGGCATCGGCAATCAGCCGCATGTCGTGGTCGCTGACGGCGAACAGCCCGAAACGGAACGCATAGCCCCAGCGCGCGCGGTCCTGCACGAACTCGAAGTGATCGAGCAGCGGTGCGATGGCCGCCTCGCGGGCCGGCACGTAGTCCACGCCCTTGCGAAACGGCACGAACCCGCCGCCCATGTCGAAGGCATAGGGCTCGCCGGGCTTCACCAGCCCCAGCGAGACGAAGGCCTGCAGCTTGTCGCTGCCGCCCATGGTGACCGTGGGCGCGTAGTACGCGACCCTGTCGCCGGGCTTCACACGCCGCAGCGGGGCGACCTTGCCGTGGCACACCTGCATGTAGCCGGCTTCGGGCTCGACGCAGCCGCGGCGCGCGTGGTTGGCGCTGGCCACGGCGATCCAGTTGCCGCGTGGCGCGGCCATGGCGGGCTGTGGTGCGTCGGCCCACAGGGTCGGCTGAGCCAAGGCGCTTGCTGCCGCCATGCCCATGCTCCTCAGGCCTCGGCGTGCAGACCGACGCGGTTGCCATCCAGGTCATGGATGTGCGCGAAGAAGCCCATGCCCGGCGGCAGTGCCTGGCGCGGCAGGGCTACCTTGCCGCCTTGCGCCACCACCCGCTCCAGGGCCGCATCGAGCGAAGGCGAAGCATCGAGGTAGACGAGGGTGCCAGCGCCTGCTGCCAGCTGCGGCGCGGTCGGCCCCATCATCAGCGCACCACCCGCTCCGTCGGATTCCGGGTCATACGAGAACACCGCGCCTTCGCTCGGGCCCATGGACTCGCGGCGCATGGCGTGGCCCAGCACGGCCTCGTAGAAAGCCTGGGCACGGTCCAGTTGGGTGGTGGGGATTTCGAACCAGCTGATGGCGTTTTTCATGAAGGACTCCTTGTGTGTGTGAAGAAGCCCCGATGGTGATGACCTGCTGCTGACAGCGGTTTGTCAGCAGGCTTGCAGCAGTGCCCTCATTCCCTGGCGCGGTTCATTTCCATCGAAAACTTGAACCGGTCCGCCGGGTGCAGCGAGACCGAGATCTCGAACACCTGGTCGGCCGGGTCGATGTAGTGCCGCGTGATCTTCAGGGCCGGCGCACCTGCCTCGGCGCGCAGGGCCTCGGCATGCTCGCGTGGCACCAGCACGGCCTCGATGTCCTGGCGGATGCGGGCGATGCGCCGGCCGTAGCGCTCCTCGATGATGGAGCTGGCCAGCGTCTCGGGCGAATCACGCACGATGGGGCCGATGTCGGAATACGCCGGGTCGATGTACAGGTCCAGCCAGCAGATCGGGCGTGCCCGTGTGCAGCCTCCTTCCATGCGCAGGCAGGCGATGTGCAGCCAGCGCGTGCCGCCGGGGCAGGCCAGGTGCTTGGCGAGCGCCAGGTCCGCGACCACCGTGTTGATCGACTGCACCGTGCGCACATGCTCGGCACCGAAACGTGCCAGTTCTTCCACCGTGGCGATGGACTGCGTGAAGCCGGCACGCGGCCGCGTGGCCTCCACGCGTGTGCCCACGTTCTTGCGCCGCGAGATCAGGCCCAGCTCCTGCAATTCGTCGAGCGCCTTGCGCACGGCATAGCGGCTCAGGCCGTACTGGTCGCACAGCTCGAACTCGGTGGGCAGCAACGTGCCCACGGCGAAGCGGCCCGAGGCAATGCCCTCGGACAGGTCGCGGGCGAGGTCGGTGTTTTTGGCGGCGGTCATGCGGACAGGCTCCTGCTCAGGGAAAACCCCAAATCGAGTTTTGTTCGAACATATTTACAGTCTATTTGTTCGAACATTTATATATGTTCGTATTTTATCAACATATCCAGGCCGCCATGTCCTCCTCCTCGTTTTCCCCTGCCAGCACGGTGCTCGACTCGGTGCTGTTCCGCGACGCCTTCGGCACGCCCCGCATGCGCGAGGTGTTCTCCGACCACACCCTGATCGCCCGCTACATCGAGGTGGAGGTGGCGCTGGCGCGGGCCGAGGCGCGCTGCGGCGTGGTCCCGGCCGAGGCGGCCGAGGCCATCGCGCGCGAATCGCGTCTGGACCGCGTGGACTTCGACCACATGCGCCACGAGACCGACATCGTCGGCTACCCCATCCTGCCGCTGGTGCACCAGCTCGTGCAGATGTGCGGCGAGGCCGGGCGCTATGTGCACTGGGGTGCCACCACCCAGGACATCATGGACACGGCCAACGTGCTGCAGTTGCGCGATGGCCTGGCGCTGGTGGAGGCCGACATCCGCGTGCTGCGCGGCATCCTCGCCGCGCTGGCCGCGAAGCACCGTGACACGCCCATGGCCGGCCGCACCCACCTGCAACAGGCGCTGCCCGTGACCTTCGGCTACAAGGTGGCGATCTGGCTGGCCATGTTCGACCGACACCAGGAGCGCCTGGCCGAGCTGCGCAAGCGCGTGCTGGTGGTGCAGTTCGCCGGGGCCGCAGGCACACTGGCATCGCTGGGCGACAAGGGCTTCGAAGTGCAGGCCGCGCTGGCCGACGAACTGGGCCTGGCCGTGCCCGTGACCACCTGGCACGTGGCGCGTGACGGCTTCGCCGAGGCCGTCAATCTGCTGGCCCTGGTCACGGGTTCGCTGGGCAAGATCGCGCTGGACATCATGATCATGGCCTCCACCGAGTTCGGCGAGGTCTACGAGCCCTTCGTGAAGGGCCGGGGCGCCAGCAGCACCATGCCGCAAAAGCGCAACCCGATCTCCAGCGAGCTGATGCTGGCGGCCTCGAAGGCCGTGCGCCAGCACGCGGGGCTGATGGTCGATGCCATGGTGCAGGACTTCGAGCGCGCCACCGGCCCCTGGCATGCCGAGTGGCTGGCGCTGCCCGAGAGCTTCATCCTCACCGCCGGCGCGCTGCACCAGGCGAAGTTCGCGCTCGGCGGCCTGATCGTGGACGAGGCGCGCATGCGCAACAACCTCGGCATCAGCCGGGGCCTGATCGTGGCCGAGGCCGTGATGATGGGCCTGGCCCCGGCCATGGGCCGCCAGCAGGCGCACGACGTGGTCTACGACGCCTGCCGCACCGTCAACGAACATGGCGGAACGCTGGCCGAGGCGCTGGCCGCGCTGCCCGAGGTCATGCGCCACGTCGACCGCGCCACCATCGACCGACTCACCGACCCCGCCAACTACCTGGGCCTGGCGCCCGCCATGGTGGACCGCGCCCTGGCCGCCTCGGCGGCGCTCGACCACTGAGCCCCGCCTGATTCCCCGCTTGCGCTTTCCGTTCCATCCCACAACCATTGCAGGAGACAAGTCCATGAACACCGCCAAGACCCTTGGTGCCGCCGCCGCATTGCTGTGCGCCGCCACCTTCGCCCACGCGCAGGCCTGGCCCGCCAAGCCACTCACCTGGGTGGTTCCGTTCGCAGCGGGCGGCCCCACCGACGCCATGGCGCGCGACATCGCCGACAAGGTGGGCCGCCAGATTGGCCAGTCCATCGTCATCGAGAACGCGGCGGGCGCGGGCGGCACCATCGGCGCCGCCAAGGCTGCCAAGTCGGCACCCGACGGCTACACCTTCCTGGTCGGCCACATGGGCTACATGGGCGCGGCGCCTTCGCTCTACAAAAAGCTGGCCTACGACCCGGTGAAGGACTTCGACGCGGTGTTCCGCTTTCCCGATACGCCGTTGGTGCTGCTGGTGCCCAAGAGTTCGCCCTACAAGACGGCCGGCGAGCTGATTGCAGCGGCCAAGGCCAATCCGCGCAAGATCAACTTCGGCAATGCGGGCGTGGGTTCCACCTCGCACCTGATCGCCGCACTGTTTGAGTCGCGTGCAGGCATCGAGGTCACGTCTATCTCGTACAAGGGCGCGGCCCCGGCCATGAACGACCTGGTGGGCGGGCAGGTGGAGGCCATGTTCGACCAGAGCAACACGGCGCTGCCCCAGGTCACGGGCGGGCGGCTCAATGCGATTGCGCTGACCTCGCTCACGCCCATGCCGCAGCAGTACCCCAACGTCGCGCCGCTGGCCGACAAGACCCTGCCCGGCTTCGAGGCCGCCACCTGGTACGGCCTGTATGCTCCCAAGGGGGTGTCCAAGGAGGTGGTGCAAAAGCTCCACCAGGCCTACCTCAAGGCCCTGGCCGACAAGCCCTGGACGGCGCGCATGGTGGCGCAGGGCATCCACCTGCTGCCCGAGGCGCAGTACGCGCCCGAGGCCTTTGCCAAACACACGGCAGCCGAGGTGGAGAAATGGCGCAAGGTGGCGACCGACGCCAAGATCCAGATCGACTGAGCCATGAACCGCATCGCGCAGGAAGACCTGGCCACCAGCATCGCCCAGGCGCTGCAGTTCATCAGCCACCGGCATCCGCCCGACTTCGTGCGCGCGCTGCGGCGCGCCCATGCGGCCGAAACCCATGCCCCGGCGCGTGCGGCCATGGGCCAGTTGCTGGTCAACAGCCGCATGGCGGCGCTGGGCCGCCGCCCGCTGTGCCAGGACACGGGCGTGGCCCAGGTGTTCCTGCGCCTGGGTGCCGGCGTGGCTTTCATCCGGCACGACGGCGCGCCGCTGCGCCGCCTGCAGGCCGTGGTGGACGAAGCAGTGCGCACCGCCTATGGCGACCCCACGAACCCGCTGCGCGCCACCATGGTGGCCGACCCGCTGGGCGCACGCACCAACACGCGCGACAACACGCCCGCCATCGTGCATTGCGAACTCGTGGAGGGCGATGCGCTGGAGCTGCTGGTGGTGGCCAAGGGCGGCGGTGGCGACGTCAAGGCGCGCTTTGCCACGCTGAACCCCAGCGACAGCGTGGCCGACTGGGTTCTGGCGCAACTGCCCGGCATGGGCGCGGGCTGGTGCCCACCGGGCGTACTGGGCATCGGCATCGGTGGCAGCCCCGAGCAGGCCATGCTGCTGGCCAAGCTGTCGCTGTTCGATGCCATCGACATCGACGAACTGCGCACGCGCGGCGCGGCCACGCCCGAGGAGGCGCTGCGA
Organism: Acidovorax sp. Root217; assembly: GCF_001428645.1. Lineage (NCBI taxonomy): Bacteria > Pseudomonadati > Pseudomonadota > Betaproteobacteria > Burkholderiales > Comamonadaceae > Acidovorax > Acidovorax sp. Root217. The sequence goes on along the minus strand of NZ_LMIH01000013.1, from coordinate 177,238 downwards.
TTGGACTTGCATGCGCGCAGCAATGCCCTGGGCATCGGCGCCCAGGGGCTCGGCGGCCTGTCGGCCGTGCTCGACGTGAAGGTACGCACCGCGCCCTGCCATGCGGCCACGATTCCCGTGGCGCTGATCCCCAACTGCGCCGCCACGCGCTACCTGCGCCTCACGCTCGATGGCACGGGGCCGGCACCCCTGCCGGAGCTGTCGCTCGATGCGTGGGACGGCATTCCCGATAGCTTCACGGTGCAAGACGCGGTGCGCGTGGACCTCGATGCGCTGGACCGCGCCGAGGTCGGCCAATGGAAGGTCGGCCAGACCCTGTTGCTCACGGGCACCCTGCTCACCGCGCGCGACGCGGCGCACAAGCGCTTGGTGGACCTGCTGCAGCGTGGCGAGCCGTTGCCGGTGGACCTGCGCGGCCGCACCATCTACTACGTGGGCCCGGTGGATGCCGTGGCGGGCGAAGCCGTGGGCCCGGCCGGCCCGACCACCGCCACGCGCATGGACCGCTTCGTGGAGCCGCTGCTGGCGCAGACCGGGTTGCTGGCCATGGTGGGCAAGGCTGAGCGCGGGCCCGAGGCCATTGCCTCCATTCGCCGTCATGGGGGTGCCTACCTGGCGGCGACGGGCGGCGCGGCCTACCTGCTGTCGCGCTCCATCCGCAAGGCACGCGTGCTGGCCTTCGCCGACCTGGGCATGGAGGCCATCCATGAGTTCGAGGTGGTGGACTTTCCGGTGACCGTGGCGGTGGACTCACAGGGGCGGAGCATCCACCGCTTCATGCTGGTCTGAGGGCGCCAGGGCGTGTCATTATTCATTTCACCCCCGCGCTGCAGGCTTTCCCTTCGGGCTGGCCCCGGCATGCGGTGCCTGCCTTGTCGCACAGCTTGCCAATAGCCCGGCTATTGGCAAGTTACATCACCGGCAGCTGAAGCTGCTAGCGCTCTCCACATCTCCCGTGCCGTTGTAGCGCGCCACCTTGGGGTAGACGCACAGCGGGCGGGTGCGGTTGGCCGACCAACTGGCGGGCAATTCGGTGTTGACCACATTGGCACCGGCGCCGCGGGCCTGGGCCAGCACGGTATCGGGCGCCTTGCCCTGTTCCACCCACTGCACCAGCGGCGCCAGCATGTCGAACTGGTCGGTGGCGGGGCCACCCGAGCAGTGGTTCATGCCGGGCACCATGTACAGGCGTGCAAAGCTGGCGGCATCGCCCTTGTGGTTGGCCTGCAGCCGGTCCATCCAGTTGGCGGTGTCCACGGGCGAGAACACGCCGTCGGCCACGCCGTGGTAGACCATCATCTTGGCACCGCGTTCCTTCAAGGCGCCCAGATCGGCCTCGTTGGGTGGCGTCATGAAGGACCAGGGCGACTCGGGGTAGAGCGCGCTGGTGGCGAACATCTTCGGGTAGTCGGTCTCCATGCTGAAGTTCAGCGCGTACTGCAGGCCCGTGGTGGCACCGAAGGCCGCCACGGGGGAGGGCGGCGACGTGAAGATGAAGGCCACGGCGCCGGCATCGCGCGTGGCGGGCGAGCCCAGGTGCCACTGTGCGAAGTTGACGCCGCCCACGCCCGGGTCGAACCAGGTGCCGGTGTACAGCGCCTCGCCCTTGCTGTTCTTCGGGCCGGCGAAGATCTCGGCCAGCACATTCTTCTGGGCTGGCGTCAGGCAGGTTCCGTCCCGCGCGCTCCCGGCGCTGCAGCTGGGCACGTCGGTCTGCAGGTTGAAGGCGCCCTGGCAGGCCGCCACGTCGTTCACCTGCCCGTCGGTGACACCGTCCAGCGCATCGCACTTGGCGAGGATGCGGTTGCCCAGCAGCTTGTATTCGGCCGCTGTCACAGACGTGTTCAGGTCGGGCTGGCCGCTGGCGTCTGGGGTGGAGACCTTGGCGTACTGCTGGGCCTTCCACAGCTGCGTGGTGGCGGCCTTGGGCAGGTGAAAGCCCGGGTTCCCGGCCAGGATGCCGTCGTACTGGTCCGCATAGCGTGATGCCGCCACCATGGCGTGGCGCCCGCCGTTGGAGCAGCCCGCAAAATACGAGCGGTCGGGTGCCTTGCCGTAGGCGCTCTTGATAAGGTCCTTGGCCATGGGCGTGAGGCTGCCCACGGCCTGGTAGCCATAGTCCAGCCGGGCCTGCGGGTCCACGCCGAAGAAGGGCGTGGGCGCGCTGTGGCCCGCGTCGGAGCTGAGCACCGCGAAGCCCTGGCTCAGCGCCGGCGCGACGGGTGCCGCGCCGCTGGTCGCGCCCAGGGCCGTGACCACGCTGCCATCGAGCCCGCCGTTGGCCTGGTAGAGGAAGCGGCCGTTCCAGGCCACGGGCATGCGCATCTCGAAGCCGATGGCATAGCTCGCGCCATCGACCGCGCTGGTGCGCTGGTTCATGGCCCCCTTGACCAGGCAGTGCGCCGGGATGGGGGTGTTCACGCCGGTGGCCTTGAGTTCGCCCTCGGCCACGGGCACGGCGGAGGCGATGCGCGTATTGGGCAGGGCCAGCGTGGTGGCCAGGTTCGCGCAGGACTGCAGCGTGCCTGGCGAGGCCGCCGAGAGCTGCCGCAGCCCGTCGGATCCGCCGCAGCCGGCCAGCAGCAGCGATACCGCGGCGGGCAGGGCGGCCAGTGCCAGGGGGCGGCCCAGGCCACGGTGCATTCTCCAGATACCCTCATTCGTCTTCATGGTGTTGTCTCCTCGTGTGTTGTCTCAAGGCGCAGGCAGGCAGACCCGCAGCGCGGCCTCGAAGCGCTGTGGGATGGGGAAAGCAAAGAGAGAAAAGGCGTGGACCGTCAGGCGGCAGCCATGGCGGGCGCAGTATGTCGGTGAACGTCGGCAGCAGCGGTGGACAGGCGCTGGCGAATGATGGCCAGGCGCATGTCGAATTCGGGCAGCACCCAGGTCTTGCATGCCTGCGCCGGTTCAGTCCAGCGCGGCCCATGGCTGGCGGGTGCCGCTGCGACACGCGCCCAGGCCCACTCGAGCAGCACCAGGGCCACGGCCCGCAGGTAGTCGTCGGCCACCCAGTAGGGCAGCTCGGGGTGGGTGGCGGCTGCGGCGGCCAGCGCGCGCGTGGTGTCGGCCAGGGCATTGCGCCGGGTGTTGGCGGCTTCGTCGGGGGGCAGGCCGGCACGCAGGGATGCGAGCAGTGCACACAGGCCCTGGCCGCCATCGGCCAGCACCTTGCGGCCCAGCAGGTCGATGGCCTGGATCTCGTTGGTGCCCTCGTAGATCATGGCCACGCGCGCATCGCGCACGATCTGCTCGATGCCCCATTCGCGCACGTAGCCGTGGCCGCCGAAGACCTGCAGGCAGGCGCTGGCGCCGTGGAAGGCCTGGTCGGTCAGAGCGGCCTTGAGCACGGGCGTGACCAGCGCGCACCAGCGATGGGCCACGGCGCGCTCGGTCGCGTCGGGGTGGTGGCGCGCCACGTCAAGCTGCAGGGCCGTGTGGTAGGCCAGCACGCGCCCGCCGTCGATCCAGGCGCGCTGTGTCTGCAGGATGCGGCGCATGGCCGGGTGTTCGGCAATCGGATCAGGGCCCGGCGATGCCGTTGTGCCCATGGGCCTGGGAGCGCGCATCTGCCGGCGCTCGTGCGCATAGGCGCTGGCCTTCTGCCAGGCCGCCTCGAGCAGGCCCAGGCCCTGCAGGCCCACGTGCAGGCGCGCAGCATTCATCATCACGAACATGGCGGCCAGGCCCTTGTGGGGCTCGCCCACCAGCCAGCCCGTGGCATCGTCGAAGCGCATCACGCAGGTGGGGCTGCCGTGCAGGCCCATCTTCTCTTCGATGCGCTCGCACACCACGGCATTGCGCTCGCCGCCCGGCAGCCGCTTGGGCACGAGGAACAGCGACAGCCCCTTGGGGCCCGCCGGTGCATCGGGCAGGCGCGCCAGCACCAGGTGCACGATGTTGTCGGTCAGGTCGTGCTCGCCGCCCGAGATGAAGATCTTGCTGCCGTTGACGCGCACGCTGCCGTCGGCCTGCGGCACGCCTCGCGTGCGCACCAGGCCCAGGTCGCTGCCCGCATGGGCCTCGGTCAGGCACATCGTGGCCAGCCACTCGCCGCTGGCGATCCTGGGCAGGTACTGCGCTTTCAGCGCGTCGCTGCCATGGTGGCGCAGGCACTCGTAGGCGCCGTGCAGCAGGCCGGGCGCCATGGTCCAGCCGTGGTTGGCACCGGCCAGCCATTCGAACAGCACGCATTCGAGCACGGCGGGCAGGCCCTGGCCACCGTCTTCGGGCGCGCAGGCCAGCGAGGGCCAGCCGGCCTGCCAGAAGGCCTGGTAGGCCGCGCGAAAGCCGGCGGGCGTAGTGACGGTGCCGGCCTCGAAGTGGCAGCCCTCTTCGTCGCCGGTGCGCTGCAGCGGGGCAATGGCGCTGTCGACGAACTTGGCGGCCTCCTCCAGCACCTGTGCCGCCAGCCCGCCATCGGTGTCGGCAAACGGCGCCAGCGCCTGCCACTGCGCAGGGGCCTGGAGCACCTCATGCAGCAGGTGGGTGATGTCGCCAAGGGCGGTCTGGGCTTGCATGGTGTGGGCCGTGGAAAGGGAAACAAAGGGCCGCTACCGGCCGGCTCGGGCCGGTAGCGGCAGGGCTGTCGCGGAGATCAAGACTCTGAAGTGAACCCGATCTGTTTGACCAGCGGGCCCCAGCGCTCGAACTCGGCCTTCTGGTCGGCCAGCATCTCCTGCTGCGTGCTGCCGTGGGCCACCAGGCCAACGACGCCCAGCGCGTCGATCACGGTCTTGTCCTTGAGCGCGCCGGTGATGGCGGCATTGGCGCTGGCCAGCGTGGCGGCGGGCGTCTTGGCCGGGGCGTAGAAGCCGAACCATTCCTCGGACGTCACGTCGGGGTAGCCCAGTTCGATGAAGGTGGGCACATCGGGCAGGTAGGGCGAGCGCTTCTTGCCCGAGGTGGCCAGCACGCGCACGCGGCCGGTCTTCATGTACTGCAGGTAGTCGCCGCTGGGGTTCATGGCGGCAGCGATCTGGCCGCCCACCAGGTCGGTGATGCTGGGCACGGTGCCACGGTAGGGCACGTGCTTGAGATCCACTGCCGCACGGATGCCCAGCAGCGCGCCCAGCAGGTGGGGCATGGAGCCCGCGCCGGGCGAGCCGTAGCTGGCCTTGTCCGGATTCGCCTTGGCCCAGGCCAGGAAGTCCTTGAGCGTCTTCACCTCGGCCGGCACGGCCGGGCCCACGGCCAGGCCGTGGTGCATGATCGCGCCGATGGAGACGGGCACCACGTCGTCGGGCTTGTAGCTGAGCTTGGGGTAGATGTGCGGATACACCGACAGGGCCGATACCGGTGCCAGGGTGAGCACCGAGCCATCGGCGGGCGCGTTCTTCAGCGTTTCCACCGCAATGCGGCCACCGGCGCCCGGCTTGTTCTCGACGAAGCCCGGGTTCTTGCTGTAAGCCGTGCCGCCCAGCTTCTCGGCCACGCGGCGGGCCACGCTGTCGCCCGCGCTGCCGGCCGGAAAGCCGTACATGATCTTGACCTGGTCCAGCGCCTGCGCGAAGGAAGACAGGGGATAGAGCGCTGCGAGGGCGGCGGCGCTGCCCAGGGTGTGAACAAAGTGGCGTCGTGTCGTCGTCATGGTTGTCTCCGGTATAGGTATGGTGTGTTGACGGGGCGGGGAACGGGGGCTATCGGGGTGCCATGCGCAGGGCACCATCGAGCCGGATCACCTCCCCGTTGAGGTGTCCGTTGGTCACGATGTGGGCCGCCAGCTCGGCAAACTCCTCGGGCTTGCCCAGGCGCGGGGGGAAGGGGATGCTCGCGGCCAGCGACTGCTGCACGGCTTCGGGCAGCTCCTTCATCAGCGGCGTGGCGAACAGGCCGGGTGCCACGGTGCACACGCGGATGCCATGCTGCGCCAGGTCGCGCGCCATGGGCAGCGTCATGCCCACCAGCCCGCCCTTGGAGGCGCTGTAGGCCTGCTGGCCCACCTGGCCGTCGAAGGCGGCCACCGAAGCGGTGAACATCATCACGCCCCGCTCGCCGTTGTCGAGCGGCTCCAGCTTGGCGCAGGCGGCTGCGAACAGCCGGCTGATGTTGTAGCTGCCGATGAGGTTGATGCCCACCACGCGCGCAAAATCTTCCAGCGGCGCCGCGCTGCCGTCGCGCTGCACCACGCGCTTGGCGCTGCCGATGCCGGCCACGTTCATGAGGATGCGCGCCGGGCCCAGGGCCGCCTCGGCGTGGGCCAGGGCGGCGGCCACGCTCTCGGTCTGGGTGATGTCGCAGGTGCAGGCCACAGCCGTTCCGGCGCCATGCTGTGCGTTGATGCTCTCGGCCACCTGGGTGGCGAGGGCAGTGTTCACGTCGAGCACCGCGACCTTGGCGCCCAGGCGGGCCAGTTCGCGTGCGGTGGCTTCGCCCAGGCCCGATGCGGCGCCGGTGACGAGGGCGGTCTGTCCTTGGATCTGCATGGATGGCTCCTTGGGTAGTGCGTTTCAGGCCGCAGGCACGATGGTGTCGGGGGCGGCGCCATCGTGCAGGGCCTGCACCAGGTCGTCGCGGTGCTTAAGCACGGCGCGTTGGTTGATCGAGCCCTTGTCGGTGATCTCGCCCTTGTCGAGCGAGGGCGGCTCGGCCATCAGCAGTGCGCGTGCCACACGGCTGGCGCTGCCCGTGGATTCGCGCGCCAGGTGGTCGATGACAGCCTGGATGCGCTGGCGCACACCGGTGCTGGCGATCACCTCGGCCCAGGGGGCATCGGCAGCCAGCCCGCTCACCTCGCGGCAGGCGGGCGAGAGGAACAGCAGGGCGCCCACTTCCTTGCGGTTCAGGCCGGTGAGCACCGCGTCCTGGATGTAGGGGGCGCCGGCCACGACGATCTTGGCGCGCATGGGGCCCACGCTCACGAAGGTGCCGGTGGAGAGCTTGAAGTCTTCGGCGATGCGCCCGTCGAAGCGCAGGCCGCGGTGGATGTCGTTGTCGTCGATCCACAGCACGGCATCGCCGGTGCACAGGTAGCCCTCGTCGTCGAAGGCCTCGCGCGTGGCGGCGTCCGAGCGCCAGTAGCCGGGCGTCACGTTGGGGCCGCGGTAGCGCACCTCGGTCTTGCCGTCCACGTCCACCAGCTTGAGCGTCATGCCCGGCACGGGCGCGCCGATGTGGCCGGAGCGCACGTCGGGGCTGTTGCAGAACATGGCCGAAGGGGCCGACTCGGTCATCCCCAGGCCCGTGGACATGACGATGCGCTCGCCGAGCTCGGCCTCCTGCGTGGCATGCAGGCTGTCCCAGATAGGCTGGGCCAGGCCGGCGCCCGAGTAGAAGAACATGCGCACCCGCGACAGCAAGGTGCGGCGCAGCACGGCATCGGTCTTCATCGCGTCGGCGATCATCTCGAAGCCGGTGGGCACGTTGAAGTACACCGTGGGCGCGATCTCGCGCAGGTTGCGCAGGGTCTCGCCGATCAGCGCTGCCGTGGGCTTGCCGTCATCGATGTAAAGCGTGCCGCCGTGCTGCAGCGTGAGACCGAAGTTGTGGTTGCTGCCGAAGGTGTGGTTCCACGGCAGCCAGTCCACCAGGATGGGCGGGGCTTCGGCCAGCACCGGCAGCGACAGGGTGATCTGCTGCAGGTTGGCGCACCACATGCGCTGGGTGTTGATCACCGGCTTTGGCATCTTGGTGGAGCCGCTGGTGAACAAGAACTTCACGATGGTGCCCGGCCCCGTGGCATGCATGGCCGCGTCCACTGCCGGCGTGGCCAAGGTATTGCGCAGGCTCTGGAAGGTGCTGGCCGGGCGGCCTTCGATGGCGCCCTGGGCCAGCACGACCTCCACGTCCGCCGCCACGGTGGCCTTGATGGCGCGGCCGAAGCGCGCGCCATCGGCCGCGAACACCAGGCCGGGCGTCAGCGTGTCCAGCACGTGGCGCAGCTTGTCGTAGTCCTGGCTCACGGTGGCGTAGGCGGGCGACACGGGGCAGTAAGGCACGCCCGCATACATGCAGCCCAGTGCCATCAGCGCATGCTCCAGGCTGTTTTCGCTGAGCACCACCACCGGGCGTTCGGCGTTCAGCCCCCGGTCCAGCAGCGCCTGGCCGATGCTGCGCGCGGCGTCCAGCGCCTGGGCATACGTCACGTGCTGCCAATCGCCGGTATTGCCGGTGCTGCCGTCGGCATGCTGCACCCGGCGCGCGAGAAAGCTGCGCTCGGGCTCTACCTCCGCCCAGTGCACCAGGTAGTCCGTGACCCGGCGCGCGTATGCGCCCAGGGGCAGGTCGGCTTGCAGGTAGCGCACGCCGGGTGCGCCCTCGCGCAGGTTGACGCGGGTGACGCCAAAGGGCACCGGGCGGTAGCGCGGCGGGGCCAGGGGGGTGGAGAGATCGCTCATGGGTGGAGGTCCGGCGGTGTGGAAATGCGGGGCTCAGTCTTTGCGCACTTTGGCGGCGCGGCCTTCCAGGAAGTCCGCCAGGCGCGACTTGGCCTCGGGTGCGCTCTGGGCAATCGCGGCCATCATGGCTTCGGTGAAGAAGCCTTGGTCGGCCGGTTGCTCGGCAATGCGCGGCAGGGCGTGCATCAGCGCGTAGTTGGTCAGCGGCGCGTTCTGCGCCACGCGCTTGGCCAGCTCCAGTGCCTTGTCGAAGGCCTGGCCTTCGGGCACCAGGTACTGGGCAAAGCCGACCTTTTCGCCGTCCTGCGCGTTGTAGACGCGGCCGGTGAGCATCATGTCCGCCATGCGCGCAGCGCCGATCAGTTTGGGGATGCGCACGGCGCCGCCGCCGCCCACGAAGATGCCGCGCGAGCCCTCGGGCAGCGCGTAGAAGGTGGATTCATCGGCCACGCGGATGTGACAGGCGCTCGCCAGCTCCAGCCCGCCGCCCACCACGGCGCCGTGCAGCGCGGCAATCACGGGCACGGGGCCGTACTGCACGCGCTCCAGCGCGGCGTGCCACATGCGCGAGTGGTACAGGCCCTGGCCCGCATCGCGCTCCTTGAGCTCGGACAGGTCGAGCCCGGCGCAGAAGTGCGGGCCTTCGCCGTCGATCACGGCAGCGCGCACGCCGGCGGGCATTTTCTCGAACAGGTCGCGCAGGGCCAGGATCAGGCCGTCGTTCAGCGCATTGCGCTTGGCGCTGCGCGTGAGGCGGATCACGGCAACTTCCTGCTCGTCGCCGGCAAGCTCGAAATGGATGTCTGGATGGGTCATGGTGGCTTTCTTGATAGGTGAATTGTGGTTATAGTTAATAACCAATTCAAGCAAGCCAGACCGGTTTTTCATCAGTAGTTACCCTTGATCTGCGTCACGTGCCGTGGTGCATGCTGACAGGGACACCGTGAAAGACCGGCCACCATAGGAGACAGATATGGACCACGAGAACCTGATTGCCATCGACATCCACACGCACGCCGAGGTGAGCTGCTGGAACCCGTTCGACAACTACGGCGAGGAATACGACCGCGCCGCCGACAAATACTTCAAGAACGGCCGCCGACCCACCATCGCCGAGACGGTGGCCTACTACCGCGAGCAGAAGATCGGGCTGGTGATGTTCACCGTGGACGCCGAGTCCAAGATGGGCCGCCGGCGCATCCCCAACGAGGAGATCGCCGAGGCCGCCAAGGCCAACAGCGACATGATGATGGCCTTTGCCAGCATCGACCCGCACAAGGGCAAGATGGGCGCGCGCGAGGCGCGCCGCCTGATCGAGGAGCATGGCGTCAAAGGCTTCAAGTTCCACCCCACCGTGCAGGGCTACCACCCCTACGACCAGATGGCCTGGCCGATCTACGAGGTGATCGCCGAGTACGGCATGCCGGCCATCTTCCACACCGGCCACAGCGGCATCGGCAGCGGCATGCGCTGCGGCGGCGGCTTGCGCCTGGAGTACAGCAACCCCATGCACCTGGATGACGTGGCCATCGACTTCCCGGACATGCAGATCGTCATGGCGCACCCGAGCTTCCCCTGGCAGGACGAGGCGCTCTCGGTCGCCACGCACAAGCCCAACGTCTGGATCGACCTGTCGGGCTGGAGCCCGAAATACTTCCCCAAGCAGCTGGTGCAGTACGCCAACACCCTGCTCAAGGACCGTATCCTGTTCGGCAGCGATTACCCGCTGATCACGCCCGAGCGCTGGATGAAGGACTTCCAGGAGGCCGGCTTCAAGCCCGAGGTGATGCCCGGCATCCTCAAGGGCAATGCGGTGCGTCTGCTGGGGCTGGACAAGGCGGCCAAGGCCACGCCTGCGGCAATCTGATCCAGGCGGGCCGGTGCGGGCCCGTCAGTCGTAGACTTTTTGCAGAAGCCGGATCAGCGTCTTGCGCTCGGTGGCGGTCAGGCGCGCGGTGGCGTCGATCTCCAGCGTGGCCGCAGTCTGCTCGGCCTGGGCGCACAGGTCTTCGCCGGCGGGCGTCAGGTGCAGGCCCATGGCGCGCCCGTCGCTCGGGTGCGGGCGGCGCTCGATCAGGCCGCGCCGGTCCAGCGCCGCGATCAGGCCCACCAGGTTGGGCGGCAGCACGCCCAGCGTGGCGCACAGTTGGCGCGAGGTGATGCCGGGGTTGTGCGCCACCAGCGAGAGCACCGAGAAATCCACCACCTTGAGCCCATAGACCGCCATGCGCTCCATGAACACCTCGATGATGGACAGCGAGGCCCGGCGCGCGTTGTAGCCCACCAGCGTGCGCAGGTAGCTGTTGTCGACCACGTCGGTGGCGGTGGGGGTGATGGTTGGGAGTGAAGCGCTGGCCATGGAGTGATGCTGCTGGAAGTGGCGAGACTATAGCGATGGGCGGGGGCTCAGGCCGGGCTGCGCAGCACGCGGCGGTACTGGACGGCCTCGGCCACATGGCCCACGGCAGTGGTCTGCGAACCCGCCAGATCGGCGATGGTGCGCGCCACCTTGAGCGCGCGGTGCGTGCTGCGGGCCGACCAGCCCAGGCGCGCGCCTGCCGTGTTGAGGAACTTGGCGGCCGCATCGTCGAGGTGCAGGTGTTCGTCGATCTCCTGGCCCTGCAGCGCCTGGTTGGTCTTGCCCTGGCGTGCCAGCGCCCGGGCCCGGGCCTGCATCACACGCTCGCGGATCGCGGCGCTGGATTCGCCAGGCGGTGTCTTGAGCAACTGCTCCGAGGGCACAGCAGGCACCTCCACATGCAGGTCGATGCGGTCCAGCAGCGGGCCGCTGAGCTTGCCCTGGTAGCGCGAGACCTGGTCGGGCGTGCAGCGGCAGGCGCGCTGGGTGGAGCCGAGAAAGCCGCAGGGGCAGGGGTTCATCGCCGCGATCATCTGAGACAATGCACTCATACCATGAATCATACAGTGATGCCGCAAGCTGTCTCCTACATTCGATTTAGCAGTGGCTCTCAGGCCAAGGGAAGCTCTGTAGAGCGGCAGAAGGAGGCTTTCGACCTATGGCTAGGGCAGCACACCCAGTACATCGAATCCACCCTCTCGCGCACGGATAAGGGGGTCTCTGGGTACACAAGGGCTAACCTCGAAAAGGGGAGGGGCCTCCACGACTTGCTCATGTGCATTGAGGCTGGGCAGATCAAGTCTGGGGACGCTGTTGTGGTGGAGGCAATAGATCGCTTGGGGCGTTCCGACTTCTTCAGCATGCTCGCTGTGCTCCAACAACTACTGGTGGCTGGTGTGTCAGTTGTGACCCTGGAAGACAGAAAGACCTACACACACGAAAGCGTGAATAACGCTGACGTCTACATGTTGGTTGCAAAAATCCAGGCTGCTCATGACTACAGCAAGCGGTTGGGCACACGTATTAGTGCTGCCTATGAGCGGAAACGGAAAGATGCAAGAGCGGGAAAGGATATTCGCCTCCATACGCCCTTTTGGCTAAATACTGATGGAACTTGGAGAGACGATCCTGCAGTGATCGTGCGTGGTGCAATCGCGATGTATTTGGGCGGCAAGGGCACTAGAGAGATTGCGCGGAAGCTCTCGGGTATGCATGCTGAGCTTTCAGAACTGCATCCTAGGACCATCAAACGCTGGTTTAGTAGTAAAGCGCTCATTGGTGAATGGGAAAACAAGGGTGATCCAATCGCAGGTGTATTTGATCCACTTATAGACGAAAGCACCTATTTGGAACTTCAAGTGGAGCTAAAAAGAAGAGCGACAAAGCCAGCCCCTGCTGATAAATATCTCATGAGTGGAATGGTTTGGTGCGCTGAGTGTGGTGGGAGGTTTCAGATTCGACGACAGAAGCCCAAGCCCACGATCAATGCCCCCTTGGGGTCTGAAGAGTATGCAAAGAAGCCTGTCATTCTTTATGCAAACTGCAAGACTTACCTTCAAAAGGGCACATGTAAGAATAAGTCAACATGGCCATACGAGGCGTTGGAATTTATCTATAGGCAAGTCGCAGTGGAAGCTCTCTACGACATTGCCATGGGTATTGCTGAAGATACCAGAAGCAAAGATTTGGAAAGCTACACGGCCTCCATCGGCGTGCTCAGAATCAAGCATGAGCGTGCATCGTCGCTCTATATGGCATCTGGTGAAAAAGCACATCTCGACCTAGTGATTGATTACAGGTCAAAAATTGAAGAATTTGAGAATAAAGCGGAGCTGCTACGTGCAAGTTTGTTGTCTCAGTCTAAGCAGGACGCAAGCATTGCCGCCGATGCATATCAAAGTCGCCAAAGGGGAGGCCCAATACAAGAGCAATTGAAGGCAACTGTAGACGAGCTTACTTCGCGCCCCGCCTATGAAATCGCTTTCTTGCTTAAGAGATACATCGAAATCAAGATCAAGGGGAAGGAAGCCCTGTCAACCTATGATGGCTTTACCTACACGCTGTTAAGGCGCGCTCAGAAGTACCTTTGCTACTTTGTCAGTTGCGAGAGCCCCGATACGGGCATGGTGTATTTCGCGATTGAACGAGGTGTAGACAATCCTCTGTCAGCTCTATCAATTGAGCGATTGTTCCGAAAGTTGGAGTCTAGGCTTGGTGAGCGGGAATGAGCCCTTGAGGGAAAAGCTTAGGAATTTCAAAATATCTATCCTTCGGCGCAGTAGCGTTTCACGGTGGCAGTGCTGATGGCGAAGTGCGTTGCAGTCTGTGCGATGCTGGCATGGGTGGAAGTACGCCACTCCCGTACATCCTGAGGGTTAGCAGCCTCTGGCCTGCCTAGGCTAGTCTTTCCGTTCTGTGTCCTACCAGTGGATGCAATCAGTTCTTTAGCGCGTTCACGGCCCGCGCTGGTGCGCTCAACGATCCTTTGCCGCTCCATATCTGCCACCTGGGCCAAGACTGCAAGAATGAGTTCTCCCACCCCGGCCGCAATACGTCCAAGCCCATGGACTTCCAGCGCTACGCCTTTTGCAAGTAGGGCTCTGACAGTAGCCTGGACGTCGATTGCATCTCTTCCCAGTCGATCAATCGCATAGACGTGGAGCACATCGCCTTTGCGGATGTAGGAAAAGAGTTCACCAAAGGCAGGGCGCTCCATTGCCGGAACCGTACCCGACACCCCGACGTCAGAATACTCCGCATCAAACGAGCCCCCCAGTGCGTGCCGCTGGCTCTCAATGGTCTGGTCCTGCGTGCTCACTCGATAGTAGGAAATTCGCTGCGACATATAGGTTAGATCAAAAGATTGATCTCAATTATGCGCCTAGCTCAAAAAGAAATCAACTATGTTTTGAGCCTAATTTTTTGCCATTAAACGGCATAGCTCGAAACCTACACCTTTCAAGCCATCTGGCGTGTTCCGGTGCTAAGCGATAGCATGCAACAGATTGTTTTTTTATTTGAGGCATGCATGTACATACCGCGTAGAGTGAAGGCAATGGGCCTCGTAGCATCAGGATTCGGCACAATTGCACTTGGCATTTTGCTACCCGACCTGCTTGAAAAAATTCGTATGGGGAGTATGAGCATTTTTGGTGGGATTTTGCCATTTGCTCTGTGGCTTGCATGTTTAGCCCTTTTTGTCAAACTCGCCTTCGGTAGCAAGAATACTCCAGTTGAAGGAAACCAATTGAGAGGCAAATTGGCTACAGTTGCGGTGAAGCCAATGTTTATTCCGAGTGAGGAAGGCAATCTTCTCTCAGAGCTGCAAACGCTCAGTGGACACAAGCCAATTACATGCACGTACCTGGGCGGAAGTGGCCTTCAAATCAAAGAGAATTCAGAGGTGCTGTTGGTAAGGCTTTCTGATAGTCTTATTGTGACGGTAAGTGGGACGACAGAAAAATACGTACTCCCTTATAGCAAGCTCTCTGCACTCGAAATCACTGGACCCGGAACTGAAACGACAGATGCAGGCATCTCCGGTGGGGGGTTTGGTCTGGAAGGCTTTTTAAAAGGTGTGGTCGTAGCGGCAACAATAAACGCTATAACAAAAAGAAGCACCACAAACACCTTCCTGAGGATTCTTTGCACAGACTCTGAAACTTATCTTCATTCCTCAGCTATTGATCCAGGGCAATTGAGGATTCTTCTTTCATCTGCAGTGGTCGCTATGCAGGCCCACAATGGAAAAGCTCATGAAACTAATTCAATTTCAGATGAGCTGTCCAAACTCCATGATTTATTGAAGTCTGGGGCAATCAACAAGGAAGAGTTTGATATGGCAAAAAAGAAAGTAATTGAGGCTAGGTAGCAGTATGACAATAATTTTGCCAAATCTCGCCATGGCGGGATATCGAAGCTTTGGCGAGAATATTCAATATTTTGAGAAATTCTCCAAAGTAAACCTTTTCATCGGTCAGAATAATTCGGGAAAATCAAACGTTCTGAATTTTATCAAGGAGGTGCTTGGAAGTTCTGATGGTGCACAAAAACTGAGAGACGTACCTCTGGCAAGGCATAAGCCCAAATCTCCTCCTATGCTGAAAGGATTCATAGAGGAGATAGGCTATGACAAACCAACCAACGACTTGCCCGGCCTACATCGTCTCCTTGTGCCGTTTGAGCAGGATAGGCATCGATATAACGTTCTTCAGTTCGGACTAAGAAATTTAACTGCTTTCAAAGCAGGGATTGACGGCACTTCAAAGCCTTGGAGTATCAGCAATGTACTTGAGCCGGAAAGACCTCATGAATCATGGTTGGCGGCCTTGAACACGATGAATAAATCTGAGCTGCAAGAAATCTCTGGGTTGTTAACTGGGCAGAGTGGAGGTGATCCACGAATTTGGGTTGATAACGTTGCTAGGCGAATGTCTATCCAACCAGCCCCTCTGCCAGTTGAGCTAATACCCGCAGCAAGGCAGATAATTGGTGGCGAAATGGATGGTGCTTCCAAGTTTGACGGGCGGGGCTTGATTCAACGGCTTGCTAAGCTACAGAATCCTGACGATGTAACGGATTTCCAGCGTGTGGGATTCAAAAAAATCACTGCCTTTGTTCAAAGCGTGCTAAATAGTCCCGAGGCCACTATTGAAATTCCGTATAGCCGAGACACTATAGTTGTGCACATGAATGGAAAGGCGCTTCCATTTACATCTTTGGGGTCGGGTATTCATCAGGTAATCATACTCGCCGCCGCTGCGACAGTGCTTGACGAAACTGTTGTATGCATAGAAGAGCCCGAGGTTCATCTTAACCCAGTTCTTCAGAAGAAACTCATAAAGTATTTGGCGGAAAAAACAAATAATCAGTATTTTATTGCTACGCATTCCGCCGCACTGATGGATACAGAGGGGGCGGAGATCTATCATGTTAGACAGAGTGAAGGAGCCTCCATAGTTAGCAGGGTCACATCCAATAGTCAAAGATGGGCGATATGTGAAGACCTGGGATACCACCCCTCTGATCTGATTCAAACGAACTGCGTGATTTGGGTTGAAGGGCCATCAGATCGGATTTATCTAAATCACTGGCTAAAAAAGATGCGCCCAGCCTTTGTTGAGGGGCTGCATTACAGCATCATGTTTTACGGCGGCATACTTGCATCTCACCTTGCATACGAGGATATAGATGAAGATATTGAAGAGTTTATCTCTTTGCGAAGGCTCAACCAGCGGGGGGTGATATTAATGGATAGCGATAGAGCAGGGCCTCGAAAGCCGTTCAAGAAGACCACAAAACGATTGGAAGAGGGCTTTTCAGTGTCTCAAGGTTTGGCATGGATAACGGAGGGGAGAGAAATAGAAAACTATCTTCCACCTGAACAAATCCAGTCTGCCATCTCTTCACTGCATAAAAAGTATACGCATCTTGGAGGCTATGGAAAATACTCTAACTGTCTAAAAATAAGAATAAATGAAAGAGAATTCCAAGCATCCAAGGTTGAGGTGGCTAAGTACATAATTCGTAATTTTGAACCGGATTTTTCCATTCTAGATCTACGAAAGAGAGTTGAGAGACTGGCAGGCTATATAGCTGAGTCCAATAAACAAAAGATACTAGACTAGGCAGGCTGCGAGCATAAATCGCTAATAGGTGGAATTCTCGGAGTAGGAACTAGGACTTTTGAGCGAATTCCACTTGTTTTGCGAACGGAATGCATGCGATCAAACCTTGATGGTTGCGATCTATGGCGAGGTTTCGGAGCTGCAAATCTATGGTGAGCTATGCAGTAGAAATCTACAGGTGATGAAAGCTCCTCGCAGTTTCTTTTCGCCATGTAGCGTCTCGGAAGTACAAAGTGATCGAAAATCTGTTCTTCATTTGCTATATCTGGAACAGTCATCTGGTGTAGGACGTCTAGGATTTGCTCAAATATAATTTTCTCCGTTTGATCCGCGACAGGCTCTAATGATGCGACTGTTTTTGATTCGATAACTCCCGTTAACGACTGTGCAGCCACATAGTGAAAAGAAGGAAGGTGCTGAAATCCGCACCTCTTCATCTCTAGGTATAGAACTTCACCTAACTGTGCGGGCTCACCGTCAGGTTCGTACAGCTTTATGCCATTCTTTTGGAGAATTTGCTTTAGGTCTTCAATAGGCGTTGAATCATTAACCCGTTCATACGCACTGGCAAGCTTTAAAAGCTGCGCTTTCATTCCAGGGGAAAACTGATCCCTTAATAGAAATTCGTCAAACTCCTTGCCTAAAAGATTCCGGATTTTTTTAACCAGTTCACTGGTCGTGGTACTTGTGTTGCAACTGAAGCGAGATTTCAACTCAGACCGAGGAATGCTTTGCCCCGTACCCTCAATAGTCTCGTCAAAGTTCCTGCGTGATCTGTTGTACCAATCGGGGCAGACGACCAGATTTTGGGGAGTAAGCAATCCAATACGTTCTGAAGAACCTCTTGCCGCGTAAATGTGACTTAAATGGTAGCAACCCGTGGGAATGCCAAGTTTGAATCCAGATAGCCTAGAGCAAGAGTCCTTGAGCCTATGCAGCTCTATAAGGTCTGATGCGCTCATTCCTTGAAGCACCTGAACCGTTCCGGATCGACGTATAGAGGTGAAGAGCCAGAAGCCAAAGGCCGATTTCTGTAGATTAGAGAGCTTTCGTGCAACTCTTTTGCTGACAGACAGTTTAGATGCCTGCTTCTTCCTCCTAGCCGCCTGCATTTTCTGATTGCAAACTCTAGAGCAATAAAGCTGATCTGATCTGGCTGGAGAAAAGGTTGACTTGCAGTTGGTACATATCTTAGTAGCTTTCAATATTATTCCTTTCTCAAAAACAAAAAATAACTGATTCCACTGTAACCCAAGAGATTACTGGAGTCATATTCGTAGACTAGATGCATCACCGAAATTTCCTTTCAAATCAAGAACTTATCGCGTGATCTGCCGGGAAATTTTGAGAAAAGAGATCACTAGAGATTGATTTCTGATTTCAATGAGGTAAGAAGCAGCAGCAGTATAGCGAAATGGAAACTGGATTGCAAATGGCTAGATATCTATTGTCTAGGGTAAGTAATCCATTGCTAGAGATTGTTGCATTACTCTAGATAAATACTGCAGTTTTACCCTGTTCTAGAGAATGTGGCAGCTCAACAACGGAGGCTGGCAGGTTCATACTAAGTGGGCAGACTTCTGGAAGCGTGCCGGAAATTCCGCACGCTGCGCCGCCCGCGAGATGGTGATGTGGCCGGTCTCCAGGGGTTCGCGCAGCGCCTCCAGCGCGGCCCGCGTGAATTCAGGCAACTCGTCGAGAAAGAGAACCCCATGATGCGCCAGCGAGATCTCGCCAGGCCGGGGTGGCGAGCCACCGCCCACCAGTGCGACGGCGCTGGCGGTGTGGTGCGGCTGGCCCGTGGGGCGCAAACCCCAGCGCTCCGGGCTGAAGCGCCCGGCCAGGCTGGAGATGGCGGCGCTCTCCAGGGCCTCCTGCACCGTCATTGCCGGCAGCAGGCCGGCAAAGCGCAGCGCCAGCATCGACTTGCCCGAGCCGGGCGGTCCGGCCATCAGTGCACTGTGGCCTCCTGCCGCTGCAATCTCCAGCGCGCGCTTGGCCACGGCCTGGCCCTTCACGTCGGCCATGTCGGGGCCCTGCAGCTCCGCGACCATGGGCGTGGGCTGCAGGCGGGTGAAGCCGTCGTCGTCCGCATCGGGCGGCGGGCTGCCCGGCGGCAGAAAGGCGCGCACCACGTCCAGCAGGTGGCGGGCACGCACCACCTGGGCATCGGGCACCAGGGCGGCTTCCTCGGCGCTGCCGGGCGGCAGCACCAGTTGCACGGCGATCTGCTGCGACTGCAGCGCCAGGCTGGTGGCCAGCGCGCCGCGCACCGGGCGCAGTTCGCCCGATAGAGACAGCTCGCCGGCGAACTCGTACCCGGCCAGGCGGCTGCCATCGATCTGCCCACTGGCGGCCAGGATACCCAGGGCAATGGGCAGGTCAAAGCGCCCCGAATCCTTGGGCAAGTCTGCTGGCGCCAGGTTCACGGTGATGCGCTTGTTGTGCGGAAACTCCAGCCCGGCGTTCTGCAGCGCCGAGCGCACGCGCTCGCGTGCTTCCTTCACCTCCACCTCGGCCAGGCCCACCAGGGTGAAGCTGGGCAGACCATTGGCCAGGTGCACTTCAACGGTGACGGCCGGTGCCTGTAGCCCCAGAAGGGCGCGGCTTTGCACCAAAGCAAGACTCATGGACGACTTTCTCCCCAGATGGGTGCGTTTTATGGTGGACTGGCGTGAACTGCTTCACGGTTGCACCATGGTGGTGCGGTCGCAAAGTCCCCTCAACCCTCACTTTAATAGGGAATCCCCATCTATCTCGCCCGCAGGTGCCACGGCTCGTTGGCGGCGCATGGCACGGTCCATGCTTAAAGCGCTTGTCCCTACTTTGTCCAACCGGAGGAAACATGACCCGCGCATCCATCAAGTTCCTGGGCGCTGCCCTTGTTGCAACCCTGCCCCTGCTGGCCAGTGCCCAGCTCACCGGCAACGTCAGCCTGACCACCAACTACAAGTTCCGTGGCCAGGACCAGGATGCCTCCAAGGTCAAGGCCGTCAAGCCCGCGATCCAGGGCGGCTTCGACTACGCCTTCGGCGAGTCCGGCTTCTACGTCGGCAACTGGAACTCCAGCGTCGACTGGCTCTCGGGCAACTCCATCGAA
>NZ_LMIH01000013.1:157611-157720 GCF_001428645.1 Acidovorax sp. Root217 | reverse complement strand
GGCCGCTGTGGGCTACACGCGCTTCGGCGGTGACATCGTGGCCCCCAACTACATCGACTACAGCGTCGGCGGTGCCTATGACTTCGGCTCGGGCCTGTCGCTGGGTGCC
>NZ_LMIH01000013.1:0-157552 GCF_001428645.1 Acidovorax sp. Root217 | reverse complement strand
CCCGTCAACAAGTCGCGCGTGATCGTCACGCTGACCAAAACCCTGTAAATCTTTCAGGGGCGCCCCGTGCGCCCCTTCCTGGAGGAATCAAAAATGAAAATGGTGACAGCCATCATCAAACCCTTCAAGCTCGACGAGGTGCGTGAAGCCCTGTCGGACATCGGGGTGCAGGGGATTACGGTGACCGAGGTCAAGGGCTTCGGACGCCAGAAGGGCCACACGGAGCTGTACCGTGGTGCAGAGTACGTGGTCGACTTCCTGCCCAAGGTCAAGATCGAAGCCGCCGTGGCGGACGAACTGGTGGACCGGGTGATCGAGGCCATCGAAGCCGCTGCACGCACCGGCAAGATCGGCGACGGCAAGATTTTCGTGACCCACCTGGAGCAGGTGGTACGCATTCGCACCGGCGAAACCGGCAAGGAAGCCCTTTAAAGGGCCCGCCGCACAACACGAAAGACAAATGCCATGAAAAAATTGCTTGCTTCCTTCATTCTGGGGCTGAGCCTGCTGTCCGTCGGTGGACTGTCGCTGGCCCAGGCACCTGCCGCCGATGCAGCCGCATCGGCGCCGGCAGAAGCCGCGCCCGCTGCTGCGGCTGCTGCCCCTGCGGCTGCACCGGCACCTGCTGCGGCCGCCTCCGAGGCTGCCCCTGCCGCTCCCGTACCCAAGATCGACTCCGGCGATACCGCCTGGATGCTGACCTCCACGCTGCTGGTCATCCTGATGACCATCCCCGGCCTGGCGCTGTTCTACGGCGGCCTGGGCCGTTCCAAGAACATGCTGTCCGTGCTGATGCAGGTCTTCGTGGTCTTCTCGCTGATCTCCCTGCTGTGGGCCATCTACGGCTACAGCCTGGCGTTCTCGGGTGAAGGCAAGTTCTTCGGCGGCCTGGACAAGATCTTCCTCAAGGGCGTGAACCAGGAGACCTTCGGTGCCCTGATCACCATCCCCGAGTACGTGTTCATCGCCTTCCAGGGTACGTTCGCGGCCATCACCGTGGCGCTGATCGTCGGCTCCTTTGCCGAGCGCATCAAGTTCTCTGCCGTGCTGATCTTCTCGGTGCTGTGGTTCACCTTCAGCTACGTGCCCATGGCCCACATCGTGTGGGGCGGCGGCCTGCTGGGTGCTGACGGCGCGCTGGACTTCGCTGGCGGTACCGTGGTGCACATCAACGCCGGTGTCGCCGGCCTGGTGGGTGCCTACATGGTGGGCAAGCGCATCGGCTACGGCAAGGAGGCTCTGACGCCCCACAGCCTGACGCTGACGATGGTGGGTGCCTCGCTGCTGTGGGTGGGCTGGTTCGGCTTCAACGCTGGTTCCGCCGGTGCCGCCAACGCCAATGCGGGCCTGGCCTTCGTGAACACCGTGCTGGCCACTGCCGCTGCCACGCTGAGCTGGATCGCCGGTGAAGCGCTGCACAAGGGCAAGGCTTCCATGCTGGGTGCTGCCTCGGGCGCTGTGGCCGGTCTGGTGGCGGTGACGCCTGCTGCCGGCTTCGTGGGCCCCATGGGTTCCATCGTGCTGGGCCTGATCGCCGGTATCGTCTGCCTGTGGGGTGTGGGTGGCCTGAAGCGCATGCTCAACGTGGACGACGCATTCGACGTGTTCGGCGTGCACGGTGTGGGCGGTATTCTGGGTGCCATCCTGACCGGTGTGTTCGCCTCCAAGGGCCTGGGTGGTACGGGCGGCCTGACGCCTGACACCTTCGCCATGGGCGCACAGGTGTGGATCCAGGTCAAGAGCGTGCTGTTCACCATCGTGTGGTCCGGCGTCGTGGCCTTCATCTCCTACAAGATCGCTGACCTGCTGGTGGGCCTGCGTGTCTCGGAAGAAGCCGAACGCGAAGGCCTGGACATCACGTCCCACGGCGAAACGGCTTACAACCGTTGATGGATGGGCCGGAGGCTGCGGTGTCTGGTGGTGCCGCAGCCCGCCCGGTCCTGATTTTCTGATTCCTGTTTTTCTGCGAGAGTCTCCTCGGAATCCTCCTCGGATCCCTTTGCCCGCCGCCCTGGCGGGCTTCTTTTTGACCAACCCGCCTTTCGGCGGGTTTTTCATTGCAGGGCTGCGCGGGGTCCATCGCCGGCCTCACGCCGGCCGTTCAAAAAATTCACGGCGGCAGGCGGGGCCTGGGCGGGGTGCAGCCGCTACGATCCAAGGCATGGACTCAGCCCTTGCCCAGATCACCGAACGCGTGCGCGCCGCCGCAGCCGACCAGACCCCTTTGCGCATCCGCGGTGGGGGCAGCAAGGACTTCCACGGCCTGGCCTTGCATGGCGAGGTGCTCGACACCCGGGTGCTCCGGGGTATCGTGGACTACGAGCCCAGCGAGCTGGTCGTCACCGTGCGCACCGGCACACCGCTGGCCGAGCTGGAGGCCGCCCTGGCCGCCCAGGGGCAGTGCCTGCCCTTCGAGCCCCCGCACTTCGGTGCGCAGCCGCAGGCCACCACGGTCGGCGGTATGGTGGCGGCCGGTCTCTCGGGCCCGGCGCGTACCAGCGTGGGCGCCGTGCGCGACTACCTGCTGGGCGTGGTGCTGCTCAACGGCCGTGCCGAGCTGCTGACCTTTGGCGGCCAGGTCATGAAGAACGTGGCAGGCTACGACGTGTCGCGCCTCATGGCGGGCGCCTGGGGTACGCTGGGCCTGCTCACCGAGGTCAGCCTCAAGGTGCTGCCCGTGGCCCCGGGCGAGGCCACGCTGCGCTTCGAATGCAACCAGGCCGATGCACTGCGCCGCCTGCATGCCTGGGGCGGCCAGCCCCTGCCGCTCAACGCCAGCCGCTGGGCCGGCGACGCCCACACGGGCACGCTGCAGGTGCGCTTGCGCGGCGCCGTGGCCGCGGTGGAGGCGGCCTGCCGCACCATGGGCGGCGAGCGCCTGGACCCCGCCGTGGTAGCCGCTGACTGGAGCGCCTGCCGTGACCAGGCCCTGCCCTGGTTCGCCGCGCGCCCACCCGGGCACGCCTTGTGGCGACTGTCGCTGCCAGCCACGGCACCCGTGATGGCCCTGCCCGGTGGCGCCCAGCAGCTGGTCGAATGGCATGGCGCGCTGCGCTGGGTGCAGGCGCCTGAATCCGCAGGCGATGCGCTGCGCGAGGCGGCCCGGGCCGCAGGTGGCAGCGCGGCGATGTTCCGGGCACCCCTGGCGCGCGAGCCGGGCGGGGCGGGCCATGCGGCCCTGCCGTCGCGCGCGCTGGAGCAGATCCATGCACGCCTGAAGCACAGCTTTGATCCGGCCGGCATCTTCAATCCCGGGCGCATGGCGCCGGGCTGGTAGGCGGTCCATCCGCACCGCCACTGCGCGGCACAACCATTCACTGTCCAGGCATGCACCATGCAAACCCAACTCTCCCCTGAATACCGCGCCCGCGCCGACGGCCTCGAGGCAGAGGCCATCCTGCGCAAGTGCGTGCACTGCGGCTTCTGTACCGCCACCTGCCCGACCTACCAGCTGCTGGGCGATGAGCTCGATGGCCCGCGCGGCCGCATCTACCTGATCAAGCAGGTGCTCGAAGGCCAGGCGCCCACGCGCGCCACCCAGATGCACCTGGACCGCTGCCTGACCTGCCGCAACTGTGAGACCACCTGCCCCAGCGGCGTGCAGTATGGCCACCTGGTGGACATCGGCCGCAAGATCGTGGACGAGAAGGTGCCGCGCCCCCTGGGCGAGAAGGCCCTGCGCTGGGCGCTCAAGGAAGGCCTGCCTTCGGCGTTGTTCGCCCCGGCGATGAAGGCCGGGCAGATGGTGCGCGGCCTGCTGCCCGAGTCCCTACAGGCCAAGGTGCCGACGCCACGCGATCCGGGCGCCTGGCCCACGGGGGCGCATGCGCGCAAGGTGCTCATGCTGGCCGGCTGCGTGCAGCCCGCGATGATGCCCGGTATCAACACCGCCACGGCGCGCGTGCTCGACGCCGCAGGCATAGAGACCCTGGTAGCGCCCAAGGCCGGCTGCTGCGGCGCGGTCAAGTTCCACCTCAACGACCAGGACGGCGGCAAGGCCGAGATGCGCGCCAATATCGACGCCTGGTGGCCGCTGGTCGAAGCGGGTGGCGTGGAGTGCATCGTCATGAACGCCTCGGGCTGCGGCGTCACGGTGAAGGAGTACGGCCACATCCTGCAGAACGATGCGCAGTACGCCGCCAAGGCCGCGCGCATCAGCGCGCTCACCCGCGACCTGTCCGAGTTGCTGCCGGACCTGCTGCCCGAACTTGCCCAGCGCCTGGCCGGCCGTGTGCAGCCCCCGCCTGACACGCTGTTCGCCTACCACCCCCCCTGCACGCTGCAGCACGGGCAAAAGCTGCGCGGCGGGGTGGAAACGCACCTGGGCAGGCTGGGCTTCAAGCTCCGGGTGGCGCGCAATGAATCGCACCTGTGCTGCGGCTCGGCGGGCACCTACTCGGTGCTCAACCCCGGCCTGTCCCACCAGTTGCGCGACCGCAAGGTCGGCGCGCTGGGCGAGGCGTTTGGTGAGCAGCCGCCGGATGCCATCCTGTCGGCCAACATCGGCTGCATCACGCACCTGCAAAGCGGCACCGCGACGCCTGTGCGCCACTGGATCGAGGTGCTGGACGAGGCCTTGACCGCTGCGCAGTAAGGGCGTGTGTCTCCGTCCGGATGGATGCTGCACCGTCGTGCGAGGGGCCGGCCGGAGGCCCTGAATTAGGTGCCCGGCGCCAAGACTGGCATGATTGAGGGTTTTGTTGCCCCCTTCCTTCGCTACGCCATGACCGACAACGTGCCAGAACAAGAACAGACCGCCGCGCCCGCCGCCGCTGCCCCTACGGCGGCAGACGCTGCATCGGCCCCCGCCGTGGCTCCAGGCGATGCCGGGGAGGGTGCTGCGGCGGCTGCCGCTCCTGCGGCCCCCCACCGTGAGGGCCGGGGCGGCCGCGGTGGCCGCAACAACAATCGCCGCGACGGCCGTCCGCGTGGCGAGGCCGGCGCCCCGGCTGCAGGCCAGCCCGCTGCGGCCGCGCCAGCAGGCGCCCGTGCGCCGCAGCGCACCCATCCCGCACTAGAGCAACTGGCCGGCCTGTACCCGCAGCTGTTCGGCGCGGTGTTCCGCCCGCTCAAGCGCGGCATCTTCCAGGACATCCTGGCCGCGCACCCCGAGCAGTTCGAGCGCGATGCACTCAAGGTGGCCCTGGGGCTGCATACCCGCTCCACCCGCTACCTGCAAAGCGTGGCGGCCGGCGAGAAGCGCCACGACTTGGCCGGTCAGCCCGTGGAGGCCATGGCCCCCGAGCATGTGCACCACGCCCTGCTGGAGGTCTACCGCCGCAGAAAGAACAACAAGGCCCGCGCCAGCGAGGACCTGCTGCCCAAGCTGCGCAACCGCATGGTCCAGGCCTTCGAGGCCTCGGGCCTGACGCGCGAGGCCTACACCGAGCTCGTGGCCGGCCGTGACGAGGAGGCCAACGCCCTGCTCGAAGAGGCCTTTGCCGAATGGTCCGTGCGCAACGCCAAGGACGAGGCGCTGCTGCGCGCCTTCGATGCCAGCGGCCAGGCCCTGGAGGCGTTTGCCGACATGTATGGCATGGCGCCGCGCGCCGTGGGCCAGACGCTGGAGCGCGCACGGCGCTACCGTGGCCTGGTGGCTGCCGCTGCTGCTGCTCCCTCTGCGGCGGTCCCTGCCGCCGACTGACCTGTCACCGGCACCGGGCCTTGCCCGGTGGCAGTCCGGTCGCGCCCGCGCTGCAGGCTGTGCGTGGTGCAATGGTTCCCTGCTGACACTGCGTTGGCAGCAGCGTGCATGCGGACCATGCAGTGGCGTTACCTCTCACTTTCGGTTGCAAATTGTGGATTGCCGCGCCATCCTGCTGACACCAGGTTGTCAGCAGCAGGGCAGCACCATGGCTACTCCAGACCAACCAAAAGAGAGAGGAAACCGCATGCCACCCGTTTCTGAAAAGATTCCCGCCTTCCGCGTTGCCGGCATTGCCGTGCGCACCCGCAACAGTGACGAGATGAACCCCGAAACCTCCCGCATCGGAGGCCTGTGGGACCGTTTCTTCAGCGAAAGCTGGGAGCACAAGCTGCCTCGGCCCGGGGCGGACGGCCGCATCTTCGGCGTCTACAGCGCCTATGAGTCCAACGAGCATGGCGCCTTCGATGTCACGGCCGGCGTGGCTGCTCCCGAAGGCTCGGAGGTCGTGGGCGGTGCATCGACCATTGCCATCGAGGCCGGCGACTACCTGGTGTTCCACGGTCAGGGCAGCATGCCGCAGATGGTGATCGACGCCTGGGGCGAGGTGTGGCGCTACTTTGATGAGAACCCGCAGATCCAGCGCCGCTTCACCACCGACTTCGAGGCCTATGCGGGCCCTGATCGCGTGGCCATCCACATCGGCGTCTAGGCCTGTTCCTTCTCACCAGCCATGCGCCGTGCCGACCGCCTGTTTCAGATCGTCCAGCTCATCCGCGGGCGGCGCCTGTCCACCTCCGCCTTTCTGGCCGAGCGGCTGGAGGTGTCGCAGCGCACCATCTACCGCGACGTGGCCGACCTGCAGCACCAGGGCGTGCCCATCGAGGGTGAGGCGGGGGTGGGCTACCGCCTGGGCGCGGGCTTTGACCTGCCGCCGCTGATGTTCAGCCAGGGCGAGGCGAATGCCCTGGTGGCCGCCGCGCGGCTGGCGCAGGCCTGGCTCGATGCAGGGCTGGCGCGCGAGGTGGAAGGGGCGCTGGGCAAGATCCTCTCGGTGCTGCCACCCGAGGCGCGCGTGGCCGCCGAGTCGCAGGCGCTCTACGCCCCCTCGGTGGGCCTGGGCCCGCGTGCCCAGGCCACCCTGCAGACCCTGCGCGAGGCGGTGCACAGCCGCCACGTGGTGCAGATCGACTATGCGGACGTGCAGGGCCGGCCCAGCGTGCGCAGATTGCGGCCCCTGGGCTGCTTCTACTGGGGCAAGGTCTGGACGCTGTCGGCCTGGTGCGAATTGCGCGAAGACTTCCGGGGCTTTCGCATCGACCGCATCGCCGAGCTCACGGTGCTGCCCGAGCAGTTCCGCCAGGAGCCCGGCAAGACCCTGGCCGACATGCTGCGCCAGGTGGAGGCCGAGATGGCCTCGCGCCCCCCATCCCTGAGCGACGAGGCCCCTTGCGCATGACCGAGGTCACCTACTACGTGGCTGCCACGCTGGATGGCTTTATCGCCGGCCCCAGCGGCGAACTCGACTGGCTGCACCCCTTCGAGCAGGCCGGTACCGACTATGGCCTGGCGGACTTCAGGGCCGGGGTCGATGCCCTGGTCATGGGACGCACAACCTATGCCGTGGCCCGCTCCTTTGGCGACTGGCCTTACGGCGAGCGGCCGGCTTGGGTATTGAGCCACCAGGACGCACCCACCGATGGAAGCTTGCCGCCCAGTGTGTTCTGGGGTGCTGCGCAACCGCACGAACTGGTGGCGCAATGGATGGATCGAGACCTCCGGCAGGTCTGGCTGGTGGGCGGCGGCCAGCTGGCGGGGCAGTTCCTGCGTGCCGGGCTCGTGGACCACCTGATGCTGGCCACCATTCCGGTCACGCTGGGGGCGGGCCTGCCGCTGTGGGGCGTGCCGCAGACAATGGCGCCGCAGCACTGGACGCTGCAGGCGCACCAGGCCTATCCGAATGGCGTGCTGACGCAGCACTTCAAGCGGGTGCGCAGCGCTCCCTCCTGCGGCTGATCAGCTCGCTGTGCCCTGCTGGGCCAGCGCACTGCGGTACCGGCGGCTGCAAGGCACGGTGCTGCCATCCTTCATCAACAGGCGGGCATCGCCGCTGTCCAGCGGCTCGATCTCGGCCACCGCATCCAGGTTGACGGCATAGCTGCGGTGCACGCGCACGAAGCGCGCCGGGTCCAGCTGTGTGAGGAAATCCGCCAGGGTGGAGCGCACCAGGTAGTCGTGCCCGTTCACATGCAGGCCCACGTAGTTGGCCTCGGCCTGCAGCCAGGCGATGTCGGTGGCGGCGATCAGGAATTCGCGGCGCAGCTTGCGCACCAGGAAGCGTTCGGGGCGCTGCACGGGCAGGGACGGGGCCAGTTCAGGCGCCGCCGGTCCGGTGGCGGGTGATGGTTCGGGAATGGCGGGGGATTCGGGCGTGTCCAGCACCCGGGCCTCGCCCTGCAGCCGTAGCAGCAAAAAGCGGTAGCCTACCAGGCTGCTGACGATGAGTGCATAGGTGCGTACGTCCTTGAGGTACTCGTAGCCCCACTGGGCCCACCAGGGGCCGTTCAGCCGGTACTCGGCGCCCATGGAGGCATAGGCCAGGTGCCGCAGGGCCATCATCCCTGCCAGGTGGATGCTGCAGTAGGCCACGCTGCCCACCAGGTGCCAGGGCAGGTGGCGGCGCAGCGTGTCCCAGTGCAGCGGAAAGCGCCGCTCGAAGGCCACGATGGCCGGGATCAGCAGCCCGACCACGAGCACACTGGACAGTTCCCACAGTGCCGGCTCCCAGGCGGCCACGGGCCGGCCGGCAGAACGCAGGTCGATCAGCGTCACCACGCTGTTGAAGGCCGCCTGCACCAGCAGCAGGACGGCCCAGAACGCCACTTCTGCACGGCGGCGCAAGGGACGATAGCGTTCGGGCCAGGGCAGGGCGGGTCGGGACATGCCGCCAGTGTAGGCATGGCGCACAGCACCTTGGTAAATCCGCCCTCCGCCCCGTCCCATTCGGCCACCGCTCGTCCCAAAAGGGATCACTCCGGTCCCAAGCAGGCCCGCCGCGCCGTCGGAGCGCCCGAGCATGGGGCCATGACTGCTCCATCGCACGCCATTTCCCGCCGCCACGACATCGATGCCCTGCGTGCCCTGGCCTTCGCCCTGGTCATCGTCTACCACGTCGCCATGTACTACGTGGCCGACTGGCATTGGCACATCAAGAGCCCGCACGCCGCAGAGTGGCTGCAGATGCCCATGCGGGCACTGAATCTCTGGCGCATGGACCTGGTGTTCCTGGTCTCCGGCCTGGCGCTCGGCCTGATGCGCCGGGGGCGGACGGTAGCGGGGCTGGTCCGGCTGCGCAGTGGGCGCCTGCTGCTGCCGCTGGCCTTTGGCATGGCGGTGGTAGTGCCCTACCAGCCCTATGTGCAGGGCGTGGCCAATGGCCTGATCACTCCGGGCTTCGGCGCCTTCCTGTTGCGCTACTACGGCGGGGGCCCCTGGCCGGCCGGCGCCTTCGATGGCTGGGAGGCCCGCGTGACCTGGAACCACCTGTGGTACCTGGCCTACCTGTGGGCCTACACCGTGGTGCTGGCCGTGCTGCTGCCCTGGCTGGAGTCCGCACCGGGCCAGCGGCTGCGCCGGGCGTTCACCGGCCTGCGTGGCCTGGCGCTCTTTGCCTGGCCCGTGCTGCCGCTGGTGCTGTATTCGGTGCTGCTGTGGCGGCATTTTCCGCCCACCCACGACCTCATTCACGACGCCTGGCTGCATGCGGTGTACTTCACGCTCTTCCTGTATGGCTACTGGATCGGTCTTGACGCCGGCCTGTGGGCCGAGCTGGTGCGCCTGCGCTGGCGCGCCCTGGTCGCGGCACTGGCACTGCTGGTGCTGTTCACGGCGCTGCGCGGTGTGGCCGTGCAGCAGGGCGGCTGGCTGGCGCGCACTGCCATGCGCGTGCTGGCCGACCTGTACCTGTGGAGCACGCTGCTGGCCATCCTGGGCTGGGCCCACCACCGGCTCAACCGGCCATGGCCCTGGCTGCGCTGGGCGCAGGAGGCGGTCTACCCCTGGTATCTGCTGCACCAGACCGCCATCATCGTGCTGGCGGTGGCACTGGCACGCTGGCAGCTCGGCCCGGTGCTGGAGCCGCTGGCCCTGCTGGCCGGCACGGTGCTGGTGTGCTGGGCCCTGACGGCGGTGGTGCGACGGGTGCGGTGGCTGCGGCCGCTGTTCGGGTTGCCGCGAGGAGCCAAGGGCGTGCGACCACGGGCGGCAGGGCCTTCGCTGGGTTCGCCGCAGATGCCGTGATGGCGCGATACTGGCCGCCTGGCCACTCCGAAATCCATGGAATCCACCCCACCGAACGTTGCCGGACTCTCAGCGCTGCGGCCCGCTACCGGGACCGATGCCCCGATGCTGGCAGCCCTGTGGCGCCGGGCCTGGGCCTCGGCCAATCCGTTGGTGGCCGAGGTGGCGCCCCTGGCGCATTGGCTGGAGCGAGTCCATGCCGAGTTCGGCCCGCCCTGCCTCACGCTGGTGGGGGTGCACGACGGAACCGCCGTGGCGTTCATGGTGCTGGACGTGGAGGCGGCCCATCTGCACCAGCTGTTCGTCGACCCCGGCGCGCAAGGGACCGGCATCGGCGCTGCCCTGGTGGCCCATGTGTGTGCGCTCTGCCCGCAGGGCTGGTCGCTGCATGTGGCCAGCAGCAACCTGCGGGCGCGCCGCTTCTATGCGCGCTGCGGCCTGCAGGAGCACGGGCACGACCGCCACCCGATCACAGGGCGTGAGCGCGTGCTGTGCCGCTGGCAGGCGTAGGACCTGGGCTTCAGGCCAGCGCTGCCTCGATGTCGCCGGCCAGCTTCTTGGGCGCATCCTGCGGCGCATAGCGGCGGATCACCTTGCCGTCCTTGCCCACCAGGAACTTGGTGAAATTCCACTTGATGGCCTTGCTGCCCAGAAGGCCCGGGGCCTCTGCGCTGAGCCATTGGTAGAGCGGCGAGGCGTTGGCACCGTTGACGTCGATCTTGGCCATCATCGGAAAGCTCACGCCGTAGTTGAGCTGGCAGAAACTCGCGATCTCGTCGTTGCTGCCCGGGTCCTGGCTGCCGAACTGGTTGCAGGGAAAGCCCAGCACCACCAGCCCCTTGTCGCCGTACGCCTTGTGCAACTCTTCGAGCCCGCCGAACTGCGGTGTGAACCCGCAGGCGCTGGCCGTGTTGACGATGAGCATCACCTTTCCCTGGTACTGCGAGAGCGGCACGCTCTGGCCATTCATCTGCTGGGCTTCGAAATCGTAGATGCTGTCGGGCATGGGGGCTCCTCGGTGGCTGAAGGGCCCATGGTAGCCGCTGTACGATGTATTTGCCCGCACCGGTATCGCTGCGGCCTGTGCAAGGCGCGCGGCCCAAGCCAGTGACCGCCGCGCAAGGGCCGCCCCGCCGCGCTGGCGGTGTCCCCCTTCCCGAATTGCGCAGCAATTCGAGAGAAGGGGGAAGGCGCGTCAGCGCCTCAGGGGGATGCCTTAGTGATGTGCGTCCTGGCGCGCGATATGCAGCAGGTGCTCCACCTCTTCACGGTGGTTCACGCAGTTGCGCTGGTGCCAGCGGCGGATGATCCACATGATGGCTGCCACCACCAGGCCGAAGATGGTGATGGCGCCGAACACCGACAGGCCGAACTTGAGCGACAGGCTGTAGAACGCGCCCAGCGCCAGGATGCAGGCTTGCTCGTTGAAGTTCTGCACGGCGATGGAGCGGCCGGCGCCCATGAGGTTGTGGCCGCGGTGCTGCAGCAGCGCATTCATGGGCACGACCAGGTAGCCGCCCAGGCCGCCCAGCAGGATCAAAAAGGGAATGGCCAGCCAGATGTTCTTGATGAAGACCATCAATATCAGCAGCAGGCCCATGGCGATACCGAGCGGGATGACCCGGGTGGCCATATCCAGCCGCATGCGCATGGAGGCCACCACGGCGCCCACGGCGGTACCGATGGCCACCACGCCGGTAAGGGCCGAGGCCTGCGTGGTGTTGTAGCCCAGGGCCACGCCGGCCCAGGCCAGCACGATGAACTTGAGATTGCCGCCCGCCCCCCAGAACAGGGTGGTGGTGGCCAGCGAGATCTGGCCCAGCTTGTCGCGCCACAGGCGGTTGTTGCAGGCCCAGAAGTCGGGCAGCAGCGCCATGGTGTTGGCCAGGATGCTGCGCGAGGGGTCGGATCGCATGGGGCGCATCTCCACACCCGTGTGCGGGATGCGGGTGTTGAACCAGGCTGCGAGGATGTAGATGAAGATCAGCCCGGCGATGGCTGCTTCGGCAGGCGTGTCCACGCCGGTGTCGATCATCGGAAAGTCGAAGCTCAGCATCATGCCCGAGACGTTGTGCCCGACGAGCTGGCCGCCCAGCAGCACCCCGAGAATGATGGAGGCGATGGTGAGCCCTTCGATCCAGCCATTGGCCTTGACCAGTTGGGAGGCGGGCAGCAGTTCGGTCAGGATGCCGTACTTGGCGGGCGAGTAGGCCGCAGCGCCCAGCCCCACCACCGCATAGGCAATGAGGGGGTGTGAGCCGAACAGCATCATGAGGCAGCCCACCACCTTGATGGCATTGCTCACGAACATCACCTTGCCCTTGGGCAAGGCGTCGGCAAAAGCGCCCACGAAGGGCGCCAGCACCACGTAGAACAGCGCGAACATGGGCACCAGGGCGGCGCGCTGCCACTCGGGAGCACCTTCTGAACGGAGGAGTTCGACAGCGGCCACGAACAGCGCATTGTCGGCCAGCGAGCTGAAGAACTGCGCCGACATGATGGTGTAGAAACCGCGCTTCATCGAATGGCTGGTGCTGCATCAGTTGGACTGATGCCCTGTTAAATATGGGGAGCCTGTTGGCCGACGGATGGTTATATCACGTGGGTAAACGGTCACGGTGCCAGAATCCTGGACATCCCACCCGGTCAAACCCCATGCCACGCCCGATACAAGCCACCATCCACACCGCCGCCCTGCACCACAACCTGGAGCGCGTGCGCCGCAGCACGCCAGACGCCAAGGTCTGGGCCGTGGTCAAGTCCAATGCCTACGGCCATGGCATCGAGCGTGCCTATGAGGGCTTGCGCGGGGCCGACGGCTTTGCCCTGCTGGACCTGGCCGAGGCCGAGCGCGTGCGCCAATTGGGCTGGCGCGGCCCGATCCTGCTGCTCGAAGGCGTGTTTGAGCTGCGCGACCTGGAGCTGTGCTCGCGCCTTAACCTGTGGCATGCCGTGCACTGCGACGAGCAGATCGATATGCTGGCC
Source organism: Acidovorax sp. Root217 (assembly GCF_001428645.1). Classification (NCBI taxonomy): domain Bacteria; kingdom Pseudomonadati; phylum Pseudomonadota; class Betaproteobacteria; order Burkholderiales; family Comamonadaceae; genus Acidovorax; species Acidovorax sp. Root217. Next base: position 144,624 of record NZ_LMIH01000013.1, on the reverse strand, counting down.
ACCCACAAGACGCAGGTGCCGCACCGCGTGTTCCTGAAGATGAACTCGGGCATGAACCGCCTGGGCTTCACGCCCCAACGCTACCGCGCTGCCTGGGCCCGGCTCAACGCGCTGCCGCAGGTGGACGAGATCTCGTTCATGACCCATTTCAGCGATGCCGACGGCCCGCGCGGCATTGCCCACCAGATGGCCGCGTTCAACACCGCCGCCGCCGACCTGCCGGGTGAGCGCACACTCTCCAACAGCGCTGCCACCCTGCGCCACAGCGCTGACGCGGCTGTGCGCGCCGACTGGGTGCGCGCGGGCATCGTGCTGTACGGCAACGCGCCCGATCACCCGGAGAACTCGGCCGGCCACTGGGGGCTGGAGCCCACGATGACGCTGTCCACCAAGCTGCTGGCCGTGCAGCAATTGCAGGCGGGCGACACCGTGGGCTATGGTTCGAGCTTCACCGCCGAGGGGCCGCTCACCATCGGTGTGGCTGCCTGCGGCTACGGCGACGGCTACCCGCGCCACTGCCCCACCGGCACGCCGGTGCTGGTCAATGGCGTGCGCACGCGCATCGTGGGCCGGGTGAGCATGGACATGGTCACCGTGGACCTGACGCCGCTGCTGCAGTCGGGCATGGCGCTGGGCACGGATGTCGGTTTTGGCAGCGAGGTCACGCTCTGGGGCCGGGCCGGCAACGGCGCCGTGCTGACCATCGATGAAGTGGCCCAGCCGGCGGGTACCGTGTCCTGGGAGCTCATGTGCGCGCTGGCGCAGCGCGTGCCCGTCGCCGTGGAATGAGGATTTCTTCACGGTGTGCCCCGCGGGCAATTCCGTGAAACACGGCTGGATCGGGTACGCTGCGCGCCTGACCATCCGCTCTGACAGGAGTGCCGCCCATGGCCGACAACAAGCGCAGCAGTTCCCGTAAAAAGACCTCGAACTGGCGCTCCGTGCGCATGCAGCCCCAGCACCAGCTGGCGGACAGCCTGCAGCAGCGCTACAGCCTGCGCCTGCACGGCTTTCTGATCGGCGGCTTCACGCTGCTCATCATGTGGTGCACATCGCACGTGCAGATGCTGCTGGGCATGGAGACGCTGGCGCTGCGTTACCTGGTCACCCTCTCGGTCGGCTATGTGGGCTACCTGCTGGTGCTGCGCATGTGGGCCGCCCGCTTGATAGACGAGGACGGCGATTCTGGCAGCGGCGCGGGCGATGCGGCCGAGGCCGCGACGGATGTGGCGGACATGGCGATCGATGCCGTGACCTGGCGCGGTGGTGGCGGGCCGCGCATGCCCATGCCCCGATCCGGTGGGAGCAGCGTGCACACCGGCAGTGGCTCAGGCGACTTCGGCTCGGGGCTCTCGGACGCGGGCTCCGGCCTGGGCGACCTGGCCAGCGGTGCGGCCGATGCGGTGTCGGGCGCTGACGAAGGCGCGGTGGTGGTCATCCCCATCGTCGCCATCTTCCTGATCGGGGCCGCCATCGTCTTCGGCGCGGGCGCCCTGGCCATGCTGTTCTTCGGCTGGGACGTACTGCTCACCGTGGCGGTGGAGCTGGCCTTTTCCGTGGTGACGGCACGCGCCGCCATGGGCGTGGAACGCGAGGGCTGGCTCAGCGCCGCCGTGCGCCTTACCTGGAAGCCCATGCTTGGCGCCGTGGTGTGCGCCGTGGCGCTGGGCGCCACCATCGACCATTTCCTGCCCCATGTGAATTCGCTGCCCGAGGCGGTGCGGGCCATACAGTCCGGCATGAAGGCACGCTGAACCCTGCGCTGGTCGGGCGCATGCTCAACCACACCAGTACAGGTTCGGGCCGTCCACCTGGCATCATTCCGGCCACCCCAAAAAAAGCGGGAGGCGCCTTGGGCGCCCCCCGCTTTGTGCGGCTGGACTGGGTCCTTGCTGTTGTGCTCAGCGTGCCGTCACAGCAAAGCCCTGTACCAGGCCACCGGTGTAGCGTACGAATAGCTTGCTGCCTTCAAACCACCAGTTGCTGTCGGCAGGCCCCGTGCCCGCAGGCAGCAGAGCCAGGTCGGGCACCAGCTGAAAGCGCTGGCCGGCCACGATCAGCTCGGTCTGCAGGTCGAGGCCGGTGCGCAGGACGGTGGCCGTGCCCAGGAGCGATTGCAGCAAGCTGGTGAGCCCGTCGTAGTCGGCTACGTCGCCCTGCAGCGCCTGGCTCACGCCATTCGCATCCGTGAAGACCAGGCCGGTCGTGCTGTGGAAGACGAAGCCCGGGGCATTGCCCGTGCGGCCCATCGGCAACCATTGCGCGCGCAGGTGGAAGACGGTGCTGCCCAGGGAGACGCGCAGGGCCCCATTGGGCTGCAGTACCGTCGTGGCGCCCAGGGCCGTGAGGGCCTGGCCCATGGCGGGCAGGGACTGCAGGACCGGTCCGAAGCGGGTCACCAGGCCTGCTGTGGCCACCTCGATGCTGCCATCGTCCGCCACGGTCGCGCCATCGGCGCGGCCGGGCACCACACGCACTTCCAGCGGCACCACGGGGAAGCTCACGCCGCCCAGGGTCCAGGTGACGCTGCCATCCGCAGCCTGCGCCGCGCTGGTGATGCCAACGGTGCGCAGGCCGTTGTTGACCAGGGTTTCCAACGGCGTGCTGCCGCCCGTGCGGGTGGGCACGCCCGCAAGGCGCACGAAGCCCACGTTGGCGTTGATGCCCGCAGGCAGGTCACTGCGCTGCACGGGGTCGCCCAGGCCGGTGCCGGCCACGGTGCCCAGGCGCACGCTCTGTACCTTGCCCGCGCCATCGAGCCGAGCCACTTCGCCGCTGTACACCGTCACGGCGGCAGCCCCATTGGCAGCCGGTGGCAGTGCCACCCGGCCTGTGCGCACGAACACGCTCCACGACTGCGGCGTGCCAGCGGCAGCGCGTGGGGTGGTGATGAGCGTGACCGACACCACGCCATCGCCCAGTGCAGTCAGTGGCAGGTTGCCCGTGGTGGTGGACAGCAGGGCCACCACCGTGCCCTGGCTCACCGTACCGCTGAGCGTGACTTGGGAGTCACCCGAGGTCGACGGGTTGAGCACCAGCGCCACCTGGGGCTGGCCATTGGCGCCGATCAGCGTGACCACGCTGAGCACCGTGGCCGTGTCGGGCTGGGGCTGGATGCTGAAGGTCTGGCCGCCGATCACCAGGGTCACCGGCGCCGGGGTACCGCCACTGCCTGCGGGGGGCAGGGTGATGGTGGATCCGCCCGATTGGGGGTTGAGCGTGATCGTGCTGCCTGGGGATGCCGTGACCTGCACATTGCCGCCGACGATGACCGGCGCGCCTGGCGTCACTGCCACGCTGCCTTGCGTCACCACCGTGGGTGGAGTCGAGCCACCACCACTGGGCACCTGGGCCGTGTAGGTCAGCACGGGGCTGCTGGCGCTCTCGTTGCCTGCAGCGTCCGTGGCCTTGAGTGTGAAGTTGTGCACCACGAAGGTCAGGCCGGATACCGTGACCGAGAAGTTGCCGCCCGTTGCCGTGCCGCTGCCCAGCAGGGTCGCGCCTTCGTACACATCCACCCGGCTGCCGGCTTCTGCCGTGCCGCTGATGACCACCGAGCTGCCTTCGGCCGATGCGTTATTGGCTGGTGTGGTCACTGCCGGGGCTGCCGGAGCGCTGGTGTCGTACTTGACCCCCGTGATCGATGCGGTGACTGCGGGGTTGCTGGCCGCATCGGTCGCGTCGAATGCGAAGGTGTAGATCGCACCATCGACCAGACCCAGGGGAGCCGTGCAGCCATTGGCGTCGGCGGTCAGCGCCACACCATGGGCGCCCGCATTGAGGGCGGTGCCCTGCAGGTTGCAGGTGTGGGGGGAGGCGCCGTCGGCCGTGCCGCCCGTCTGGGTGGCGGTGATGAGCGCGCTGGCCACAGCCTTGCTGAGCGTGAAGCCCAGCGTGGAATTGGCCTTGATGGCTGCGTTGTTCGCCGGGGTCGTCGCACTGAACGCCGGGGCGTTGGTATCGCGCGTCAGGGGCAGCACCAGTTCCGCGCTCACATTGCCTGCAGCATCGCGCAGCGTGATCCGGAAGGTGGCTTGCTGGCCATTGGCAATGCCGCTGGTGTCGATGCTGATGCTGGCGGTACCGCCCGCGATGACCTGGCCGGTGTTGCTATTGCCGAGCCAGACCTGCAGCCCATTCTCGGCGCTCTGGATGGTCAGCGCGGTGGAGTTGCCGATGGCGTAGGTGGGCGTCGTGGCCAAGGTGGGAGCCACCGGCACGCTGGAGTCCACCAACACGCTGGCAGTGGCAGCGGGCGCGATGGCAGAGACGTTGCCGGCATTGTCCTTGACGAAGCCGTACAGCGTCTTGTTGCCATCCGATGCAAACGGATAGCTTGTGGGCACCGTACCCCAGGCGCAGCTGGCCGACACGTTGCTCTCCTGCAGGCAGTAGCCTGCAGCGGCAATGCCGGATCCTGCATCGCTGCCGCTGAACGCACCGGCCGCTACGGTGATCGTGCGGCTGGTGGACGTGGCGGGCAGGGTCAGGCTGGCCGTTGGGGCCGTGGTGTCGTAAGTGACACCGGTGACTGGGGCGGTGGCCGATGGGTTGCCCGCCTTGTCCGTCCCACTGAAGGCGATGCTGTAGATGGCATTGCTGACCAGGTTCAGTGCCGTGGCGCAGCCGTTGGCATTGGCGGCATAGGCGATCTGGTGGGTGCCCGAAACCAGCGCAGTGCCTTGAAGTGTGCAGGTATGCGGTGTCGGGTCGGCGGCGCCGCCAGTGCGCGTGAACACGATGGTGGCGCCGGCCACCACGTCTTCGCTCAGCGTGTAGCCGATCGTGCTGCTGGCACCCAGGAAGCCACTATCGGCCGGCAGGATGTTGGAGAACACCGGCGGCGTTCCGTCGCGCGTGATCGTGAGCGTGCCGGTGACCAAGGTGGCCCCACCGCCCGCGGTCTTGGTTTCGACCAGGAAATTCTTGTTTCCATCCGGGGCCGGAGTATCGAGCGTGACGGTCAGCTTGCCGCTGGCATTGATGGTGCCCTTGTTGGCACTGTCCACCCACACCTCGGCATTTTGCGGGCCGCTCACCGTGACCTGCTTGGTGTCCTGGTTCGTAGAGCTATTGATGACCTGGGCCACGCCTGCAGAAGTGCCGGCCAGGTAGTTGCTGTCGCCGGGATACTGGGCCGTGATGGTGTGCACACCCACGACCAGGGTAGCCGGGCTGCAGCTCGCAGTGCCATTGGTCAAGGCGATATTGGAGCAACCGGCAATGGCATCCACGCCGGACAGCAGGCTCACCGTGCCCGTGGGGGTGGTGCCGCCGGTCAGTGTCACCGACAGGGTGGCAGCGCTGCCCACGGTGACCGGTGTGGTAGGTTGGACCGTGATGGTCGGAGGGCTCTCTGGATAGGCTTGTCCTTGCGACACGCTGCCCGTGGTGGTCAAGGTGGCGCTGCTGCCCGTGGCATTCATCACGGCCACACCCAGAGGAACGACAGAGCCCCCTGTGCTGCTACCGGTGTTGGCACCGAACTTGGAATTGAGCAGGTCGATAGTGGTTACCGCCGTGCGGTTGACCCACACCGCGCCGCCGCGGTCGGCCGTGTTGCTGTTGAAGAGGGATCCGTCCACCGTCATCGTGCCGATGTTGCGGATGGCTCCGCCTTCACCGGCTGCCGTGTTGCCGGTGAAGGTACAGGCGTTGATGGTCAGCGCGCCGCGGTTTTCGATGGCACCGCCGCTGGACTGGGCGTCGTTGTTGCGGAAGGCGCAGTTGCTCAGGTTGGCGGTGGAGCCTGTGGGGATGAACAGCCCGCCCGCATTGCTCATGGTGCTGCTGGCCAGCGCCTTGCCGCTTTGTACGGTGAGCCCGGTCAGGGCCAGTGTCACGCTGCTGCCGATAGGAATGTCCAGCACGCGAACTTGGCCGCCACCTGAAATGCTCGTGGAGGCCGCGCCGTTGCCCGTGATGGTGAGGTTGCGCTGAATGACCAGAGGGCCATTGCCCGCGGTCAGTACGATTGTCTGGGCCGCTGCATTGAAGCGAATTTCGTTGCCGCTGGCATCCCCCCGAGTGCACTCCGCTGCTCCCTGGTTGGCCGCGTTGGCGTTGGAAAGGGCCCTGCGCAGGGTGCATCCCGTGTTGCCATCCCCCAGCGTATCCACCGTGATGGTGGCAGCCATGGCATGGCCGCTGGCCCCCAGGGCCAGAACCAGCATGCCCAGCCCGGACCACCAGGTCGGCTTCAGGGTTTGGATCCATCGTTGCATGAAATCTGCTCCTCGGTCGGCCCTTAGGCCTTGCAGCGCCAGGGCGCCTAGTGGGTTCTTGTGTGGATCAGTTGCGGGACGGAAAAATGCCCTGCAGCGCAATAACGAAGTTCATCACCAAGTACGGCGGAAGATTGTTGTGCGGCTGCGATCCGCCAGCGCTTGTGAGCAGATCGTTGTTGACGCCTGCTGTGACCGCGTCTGTATAGGGCGCATCAACGGCTGACGCTGCGAGGTAGGCGTTCTGCGGAGAGCTGCTGGTGCCGACCCCGCTAGCTACGCGCAGCAAATGGTTGTGCGTGGGCATTTCGGCGAGGGTCAGAATGTGGGTTTCTTCTCCCCCCTGCTGGCCCCAGACGTAGTTGACCCCCTGTGTACTGGTCCCGGTACCTATAGGGCGTCGTCCCCGCAGGTCCGGCAGAGCGAAGGTGGTTTGTCCGTTGCCACCGTAGGTGGTCCCCAGCAGGGAAAAAAGTGCGGAGTTCTGTGCAATGGGCAACTGCTGCCCATTGCAAAGAGCCCAGCCTCTGGGGGGGAAACTGAATGCGCACAGGCTGATTTCGCCGAGAAAAGGGGTGGCCATAGGATGTTCCGGTCAGGGGGCAGCAGACACTCAGTTAGTTGCGGGAGGGGAAAATCCCCTGGAGGGCAATGCAGAAATTGAGGGCCAAGTAGGGCGGCATGTTGTTGTGGGCCTGGTTCCCGCCTGTCGATGTGACCGCAGTGGGCGCCATCGTGGTGTTAGCGGCCGTGGTCTCGTAGAGGTTGGAGCGGATGCTGGACTGCGCTAGCAGGCCCGCCGCAGGTGTGTTCAAGGTGCCTACCGCTGCCACTGCGGCCACGGTATGGGTGTGTGCAGGAATATCCGCTGCCAGGAGTGTCACGTCTGCCGCGCCGCCCACCTCTCCCAGCGCGTAGTCCGACAAGCCTGCACCTTGGCCGAACCCTATGGGGGTGTTCCCCCGGAGGTCGGGTAGTGCAAAGGTGGTGGTCCCGTTGCCGCCATACGTGGTGCCCAACAGCGAAAACAAGGCGGTGTTTTGCTGAATCGGCATCAGCTGTCCTGCGCAGATCGCCCAGCCAGACGGGGCGAAGTTGCAGCCGAGCAAACGGATTTCCCCGAGGAATGGATCCATGTTTTTTCTCCTGTCAGTTGCGTGACGGAAAGATTCCGGCCACGCAAATGATGAAATTGACCGCCATATAGGGCGAGCGGTTTTCGTGCGGCATACTGCTGCCAGACATGGTCAGCGTGTCGGCCGCCAGGTTCGCTGATGCAGCCACATTGGTGTATCGGAAATCGCGAGCGGACGTGGTGCCCAGCAGGCCATTCTGAGGCGATGCCTGGTCACCCACGCCTCCATGTGCCAGACCATGGGAATGCTGCGGAATCTGCAGGGCGGTCAGGGTTACGCTCTCCGAACCTGAAACTTCTCCTATGGTGCGGTTGGTCAGCCCAGGGCCCTGGCCTTGGTGCACGGGCGCACGCCCCTGCAGGTTGGGTAGGCCGAAGGTATTCTGCCCATCGCCTCCATAGGTGGTTCCCAGCAGTGAAAACAGTGCGGAGTTCTGTGAAATGGACAACAGTTGTCCACGGCAAAACATCCAGTCTCGCGGAGCAAAGTTGCCGCCAAATATGCGGACCTCGCCAAGGTAAGGGTCTGACATCGTCAATCGCTTTCAGTTGTTGTCGTTGATGCCGTCATGCAGCAAGGTACGTCCCAGCGATGCGGCTGCCCAGGATTTCACACAGCCCCTGACAACTGCCGGCACGCACGGATTGCAGCGCCACTACCGAGCTGGCCTGATCCAGGTGAAGGCCCTGCAGATAGGCTGGCGCCATCGTTTCACCGGTGCCCGCATCCAGGCGCACTTCTCCACGGGGTGTCTGCAGCACCGCTGCTGCCATGGCCTGGGCCAGCGGCAGGCCACGTGCACCGGATGCCGCAGCGGCGGCGTGCACGCGCTGCGCCATTTCGTGGCCCAGCAGATGAAACGGGGTGGGGTTGCCGGCGCTCGATGAAGCAGCCATGCCGGCATCGCCTGCTCCCTGCTGCCAGGACCGCGTAGCCCAGATGCGCGCGCCCTGGGCGGGCCGCTGTGCCAGGGCGGCGGTGGCCATGGCTTCACCCAACATGCCACCAGCCACCAGGGGCACCTGTCGGGCTGCTTCTGAGCGGGACCAGAACCGCTGGAATGCGTCGGCCCGCATGCCGGAGTCCAGCGCATAGACCAGGTCCGGCCGCGTCTGGCGCACTAGTTGGGCGAGGGCATCCAGTTGGCTGGTTCCATCGGGCGACCGCGTGAAGACCGTGGTTTGCACCTTGCCGCCGCCCGAGGCAAAGCCGCGCTCAAAAGCCGGCAGATGGTCGAAGCCACTGTCCGCCGGGCCCACGGCCACGATGGCGCGGGGCCCGAGGTTTTGGGCTGCCCAACGGCCAGCGGCCCAGGCCGTCTGCCAGTAGCCCAGGCTGTTGCGCAGCACCCATGGGGACTGGGCCCCAGGCACCAGCGCATTGGCCCCGGCATCGCCCACGAGCAGGGGTACCTGGTGTGCGGCCAGCTGGGGGGCCCATTGCGTGGCCGCGTTGGCGCAGACAAAACCGGCGAGCACATCCACCTGTCCGGCGGACAGCATCTGTTGCATGGCCCGCTCTGCCTGTTGGGGGTGGCTGCCGTACACCACCGGGGTGAAATGCACAGGCGTGCCGCTGTTCGCCTGCGCGGCAAAGGACTGTGCGCCGGCCAGGAGCTGTGCTCCCATCAGCGGGTATGCCCTTGCGTCCGGCAATAGCAGCCCCACGCGCAGTGCGCGGCCGCTCGTGAGCTTTGATTGGGCGGCGCCGGCCAGGCCGGTGCCGCCCAGTGCGATGGCGGTCGCCACCATACCGGTCTGTGCGACAAAACGGCGACGGCTTTCCGATTCCAGCGCTGGGCGGGCCAAAGGCGCGGTGTCTTCGAATTCCATGGGTCTTGGTTCCTGGTTCAATCAGTCCACTGTCTGTTTGTCGGTACCACGGCTGCCTGGCTTCCTCGGGGAAGCTCGCCGTGGCTTGCCGTGCGGCCACTCCATCTGCCGCACCATGCCGTCATCGGTCACGCTCTCAAAGCCGCAGCGCTCGTACAGGCGCACCACGGGGCTCGCGCTGGCGGCCTGCAGCCGCAGACCCACGCCAGCGGACACGGCGTCCTGCTGGAGCCGGGCAATCAGTTCGGATCCTATGCCCTTGCCCCGTGCGGCGGGAAGGAGCTCGATGTTCACCAGCACCCAGCGTTCCGCACTGCGGCACACCGCGAGCATTCCCGCAGGGTTTCCTTCCCACAGCACCAGGGTCGTTTCCACGGGGGGCAGGTACTGCCCGTACCCCGCCGTGCGAAACCGGTGCTGCATTTCGCAGAAAGCATCGATCTGGGCGTCCGGCCAACCGATGGCCTGGAGTTCCGGCTCGCGCACCGAGCGGTACACGGCGCACAGGAACGCGGCATCCTGCTCCGTCGCAGGACGCAACGCGAGGGCCTGCTGCTGCTTCGCCGTTGACGCTCCCACTTGCCACACCTTTCTTGCCGCCCACCCGGGCAGGCGCTGCCTGGCGGCGCAGGGCCGCGGAAACTCGAAGTTACACGCAAATTTTAACGATTGCACGTAAAGTTTTACGGACTGGTGCAATTGTGGCCCCGAAGCGGCAGCTCCGCCACAGGCAAATTCTGCATGGGGCCGGCGCCAGGTGGGCGTGGTGCCTGTGTCAGCCCCGCTGGCCGCACGCCGGCAAGGCGTCCAGCTCGCCACGCAGCTGTCCCAGCAGCGCAAGCAACTGCGCTTGGGTGCCTGCATCGCAGCCTTCCAGCAACCGGGCCGACAGCGTCTGGCGCAGGCCGCGCACCGTGTCCTGCAGGGCCTGGCCTTCCGCGCTCAGGGCCAGGATGCGGCTGCGGCCGTCCTCGGGGTTGGGGTGGCTGGTGATCCAGCCGCGCTCGGCCAGCTGGGCCACCATGCGCGCCACCTGGGCCTTGTCGGCGCCGCTGTGGCGCACCAGGTCTTTCTGGGTGGCCCCGGGGTGGCGACCGATGAAGCCCAGGGCGCGTACCTCGTTCATCGTCAGACCGGGGTGGATGGCCGCCATGGCCCGCACCATGTGCGCGCGGTACACGTGCATCAGGTCGTGCATCGCTTCAAAGACATCGGCAGGGGGGCGGTTGCGGTGCATGGCAAAGCCAACCGGTTGACAAAGTCAACTTGTTGGCGGATGATCTGGTTGATTAAGTCAACATTTTAAATCATGAGCACTGACGCCTCCAACCCCCTTGCCTCCAACGATCCTCTGGCCATCACCCGCGTGCGCCACACCCTCAAGGCCCGCCATGCACAGGTGCTGCGCCGCACCGAGGTCAGCCCCGGCTTCGTACGGCTCACGCTGGGCGGGCCGGATCTCGCCGACTTCGTGAGCGCGGGCTTTGACGACCACATCAAGCTCATCCTGCCGCACCCAGGGCAAGAGCGCGCCTCGCTGCCGACGGTACAGGATGGCCGCCCGGTGATGTCCGAGCCGCGCCCGGTGCTGCGCGACTACACACCGGCGCACTACGACACCGCCAAGGGAGAGTTGGACATCGAAGTGGCCCTGCACGACGCCGGCCCCGCGTCGGACTGGGCTGCCGCCGCGGCCGTGGGCCACTGGGTGGGCGTGGCCGGCCCGCGCGGCAGCATGGTGGTGCCCACGGCCTTTGCCTGGCACTGGCTGCTGGGCGACGAGACCGCCGTGCCCGCCATCGTGCGCCGCCTGGCCGAGCTGCCGGCCGAAGCCGCCGCGACGGTGCGCATCCAGGTGCGCAACCCCGCCGACCAGCGGCCCCTGGCCAGCGCCGCGAAGCTGGATCTGCAGTGGGTGGCCTCACTGCCCGAGGCGGCCCAGGCGCTGGCGATCCCCGAAGGCGATGGCTATGTCTGGGCGGCTGGCGAACACGCCGACATGGCAGCCCTGCGCAAGGTGGTGCTGGCCAAGCCGGGCGTGAACCCCAAGCGCATGCGCATCGCGGCCTACTGGAAGAAAGGCGTGGCCGACCACCACGAGGATCTTCCTGCCTGATCCCGCAGCCTAAGGCAGCAAGGCGGTGGCCGCAGCCTGCTGCACCGCCTCGGTCATGCGCTGCAGTGCCTGTACGTTCAGGCGCCAGAACTGCCAGTGCAGTGCCACGTCCACTGGCTTGCCGGGTACCAGTTCGACCAGGTGGCCGGCGTCGATGGCCTCGCGTGCCAGTTGCTCGGGGCTCATGCCCCAGCCCAGCCCGGCCAGGGTGGCTGCTACGAAGCCTTGGGACGAGGGCAGCCAGTGCACTGGTGGCGCCAGCGCGCGCCGGGCGATGCGGCGCATGAAGCGCTCCTGCAGGGCGTCCTTGCGGTTGAAGACCAGCACGGGTGCCTGGGCCAGCGCTGCGGCGGTCACACCCTGGGCAAAGTGGCGTGCCATGAACGCGGGGCTGGCCAGCGCCCGGTAGCGCATGGTGCCCAGGCGCACCACCTGGCAGCCCTGCACGGGTTGCGGCTCGGCGGTCACGGCGGCCATCACACGGCCCTGGCGCAGCAGCTCGGAAGAATGGTCCTGGTCCTCGACGTGGATGTCGAAAGTGATGGGCGGGGCCCTGCCTTCGCCCGGCTCTGCGGCCCGGGCCATGGCGTCCACGAACCAGGAGGCCAGCGAATCGGCATTCACCCCCAGCGCCAGCCGCACCGGCGCCAGGCCGGCGCTGCTGCCCGCAATGCTGCGCAAGGCGTCGGCCTCGCTCAGCGCCATCTGCTGGGCGTGGCGCAACAGGGCCTGGCCGGCCTCGGTCGGGGTGCAGGGCGAGGCGCGGCGGACCAGCACCTGGCCCACGCGCTCTTCGAGCAGCTTGACGCGCTGGGACACGGCCGAGCGCGTGACGTGCAAGGCCAGTGCTGCGCGCTCGAAGCTGCCTTGCTCCAGCACGGCGGCCAGCGCGGCCAGTTGGGCGGTGTCGAGGTGCATTCAGTTTTGCTTACGGGTAGCAAAAAAGTATAGCTTTTCTTTCGCTCCACGGCTGGGCACCATCGGGTCCATGAACCTTTATTCGGCCTTTGCCAACGGCTTTTCCTCGACCGCCATCCTGATCATCGCCATTGGCGCGCAGAACGCCTTCGTGCTGCGCCAGGGCCTGCGGCGTGAGCATGTGTTGCCCGTGGTGGCCGTGTGCGCGCTGTCCGACGCCATCCTGGTGCAGGCCGGCGTGTGGGGGCTGGGTTCGGCCGTGCAGTCCCACCCCGCACTGCTCGTGGCCGCGCGCTGGCTGGGGGCGGCCTTTCTGCTGGCCTATGCGGCGCGCGCCTTGTTGCGCGCCTGCAAGCCTGCCGCGATGCAGGTAGCAACCGACGGTACGGCGCCAGCCGGCTGGCAGCCCGTGGTCCTTACCGCCATGGCCTTCACTTGGCTCAACCCCCATGTGTACCTGGACACGGTGCTGCTGCTGGGGGCGATCGCCAGCCCCTACCCTCCATCGCTGCGCATGGGTTTCGCGGCAGGCGCCAGCCTGGCAAGCTTGGTGTGGTTCGCCGCGCTGGGTTGGGGGGCTCGCTGGCTGGCGCCGCTGTTCGCGTCGCCCCATGCCTGGCGTGTGCTCGATGGCCTGGTGACGGCCATGATGCTGGTACTCGCCGCAGGGTTGATCCTGCATTGAAGCCCGCGCTGGACGGGATCACAGGGGAGCGCATAAGGTTACAACGAGAAATTCGTTCGCTTGGAGGGCGGCCCGGTCCATAGTGCAGCGCACTAAGACTTTCTGTACAGGCCTACCTTTCATGCGATTCCAATCCCTCTTGCTGGCGGCTGCGCTGGCCGGTGCGCTGCCCCTGGCCAGCCATGCCAACACCTTCCGCTGGTCGCGTTCCACCGACCTGTCCTCCTGGGACATCCATGCCCAGAACGTGGGCGTGAACAACACGCTGCATGCAGCGGTGTATGACACCCTGGTCGAATACAACAGCAAGACCTTCAAGCCCGAGCCCTCGCTGGCCACCGAGTGGAAGCGCGTGAGCCCCACGCAACTGCGCCTGACCCTGCGCAAGGGGGTCAAATTCAGCGACGGCAGCGAGTTCACCGCCGACGACGCCAAGTTCTCGCTCGAACGCGCCAAGGCCAAGACCTCCAACTTCGCGGTCTACACCCAAGGCATCGACCGCGTGGAAAAGGTCGATTCCCACACCATCGACATCTTCTCGGAGGTGCCCAACCCCGTGCTCGTGAACCAGCTCACCGAGCTGCGCATCCTGAGCAAGGCCTGGGCCGAGAAGAACAATGCCACGGCGCCCAAGGACATCAAGACCAAGGACGAACCCTTCTCGCACCGCAACGCGTTGGGCACTGGTCCCTTCACGCTCGAGTCGTGGACGCCCGACCAGCGCCTGGTGCTCAAGGCCAACCCCACCTGGTGGGGCAAGGGCAAGTACACGGGCAACGTGACGCAGATTGTCTACACGCCGATCAAGTCCGACGCCACGCGCACAGCCGCGCTGCTCTCGGGCGAACTCGACTTCGTGCTCGACCCGGGCCTGCAGGACCTGCCGCGCGTGCGCCAGACGCCCAACCTCAAGGTCCTCGACGGGGCCGAGAACCGCACCATCTTCCTCGGCCTGGACCAGTTCCGCGAGGAGCTGCCGGGCTCCGACGTGAAGGGCAAGAACCCGCTCAAGGACGTGCGCGTGCGCAAGGCGCTCTACCAGGCCATCGACATCAGCGCCATCCAGCGCGTGGTGCTGCGCGGCCTGGCCCAACCCACGGGCGCCATCATCGCGCGCCAGGTCAACGGCTGGACGCCCAAGGCCGACGCACGCTGGCCCTATGACCCCTCTGCCGCGCAGAAGCTGCTGGCCGAGGCCGGCTACCCGCAGGGCTTCGAGGTCGACTTTGCCTGCAGCGCGGGCCGCTATATCAATGACGAGCAGCTGTGCCAGGCCATCACGGCCCAGTGGGCCAGGATCGGCGTCAAGGCCAAGCTGCGTTCGCTGCCGTTTGCCACTTACTTCCCGATGATCCAGCGCAACGAGGCCAGCATCTACCTGCTGGGCTGGGGCGTGCCGACCTTCGACGCCTTCTACTCGCTGCAGTCGCTGGTCCGTTCCAGCGGTGCCGGCGGCGACGGCAACTTCAACCTGGGGCGCTTCTCCAACCCGCAACAGGACGCGTTGATCGAGCGCATCAAGAAGGAGACCGACACCGCCACGCGCAACGGCCTGATCGAAAAGGCCCTGATCGCCGACCACGAGTTGATCTCGCACATTCCGCTGTACAACCAGATCATCCCCTGGGCGGCCACTCAGAAAGTGGACATCGTGCACCGTGCGGACAACCGCGTCGATTGGCGCATTCTCAAGGTCAACTGACAGCTTTGCCTTCAACCGGCTAGCGTCGTTGGGCAGCCTTGCCGTGCTACAGCACTGTCTGCGGCTTCCCGCCTGCCTATCCGGTCGAATCCAAAGCCGTGGGCACCGGGCTCACTCGCGAAAAAAGCCCTCGCAGCCGTTCTGGCTGCGAGGGCTTTTTTGTTGATCAGAGAGATCAGGCCAGCGCGCGTTGGACGGCGGGGCGCTCCAGCATGCGCGCGGTGTGCGCAGCCACCTTGGGAAACAGCGCAATGTCCACGCCATCCGACTTGAGCCACGAGGCAATGGTGAACAGGTAGGCATCGGCCACCGAATACGCCTCGCCCAGTACCCACGGGCCTTGCAGGTAGTGGTTCTCGATGACGGAGAAGGCCTCGGACATGGTCTGCGGCACCTTGCGCTGCATATCGGCGATGGAGCCGGCCTCATCGGCCCAGCGCCCGGCGCGCCGCCCATGGGCGTGATTCACGTGCACGGTGGAGGCCAGGTAGCTGTTGAACTCCTGCATGCGCGCCAGCGCGAACGGATCGTCCAGAGGGGCGAGCTTCGCGGCCGGGAAACGCTGGGCGATGTAGAGCAGCAGCGCGGTCGTCTCGGAGAGCACACCCTGCTCCGTCACCAGCGTGGGCACGCGGCCCTTGGGGTTGATGGCCAGGTACTCGGGGCTGCGCTGCTGCTGATTGGCAAAGTCCAGTGTCACCAATTCATGGCCGGCGTCGGCCTCCTGCAGGGCAATGTGCGCGGCCAGGGAGCAGGTACCGGGGGCGGAATAGAGTTTGAGCATGGTTGCGTGGTGAAGTAGTAAATCAGTACAAACCGCGGGTGCGGGCCATCAGGCGTGCCAGGCCCAGCAGGGCGGCGGTGTGCGGGGTCGGTGTATCGGTGATCTGGCCCAGCTCATGCACCGCGCCCACCAGGGCGTCGATCTCCACGGGCTTGCCGGCCTCCACGTCCTGCAGCATGGACGTCTTGAAGGCGCCGAGTTTGCGCGTCACGGCGTGGCGGTCCTCGGGCTGCTGGTCGATGGGCAGGCCCAGCTTTTCGCCGATGGCCTTGGCCTCCAGCATCACGGCCGAGACGAAGCCGCGCACCAGCTCGTCGTCCAGGATGCGGTCGGTGGTGGCGCCGGTGAGGGCGCTGATCGGGTTCACCGTGAGGTTGCCCCAGAGCTTGAACCAGATGTCCTTCTGGATGTTCGTGGAGACCTCCACGTCGATGCCGCCGCGCTGCAGCGCGTCGGCCAGGGCCTGCAGCCGCGTACTGGCACTGCCATCGGGCTCGCCCACGATCAGCCGGTTGCCGAAGTGCTGCTTGACGAAGCCCGGTGCCTCCAGCGAGCAACTGGTGTGCACCACGCTGCCCAGCACCTGGCCTGCGGGGATGGAACGGGCGATGGCACCGCCGGGGTCCACCGATTCCAGCGTGCGGCCTTGCGCCGCGCCGCTGCAGCCACCCAGGAACCACCAGGGCACGCCGTTCATCGCGGTCAGCACGACCGTCTGGGGGCCGATCAGCGGGGCCATGGCGCGCGCCACCTCGGGCAGGCCCGGCGCCTTCACGGCCACCACCACCAGGTCCTGCACGCCCAATGCGGCCGTGCTGTCGCTGGCGCGCACGGAGGCGTGCACCACACTGTCATCGGGGCGGCGCAAGCGCAGGCCGTGTTTCTCAAGGGCCGCCAGCGTGGCGCCGCGCGCCACCATGCTGACCTCGCTTCCCGCTTGCGCCAGGGCCAGCCCGATCCAGCCGCCAATGGCGCCGGCGCCGTAGATACATGCTTTCATCGTTGCATTGCTTTCCATATCGAAGGGTGTTCAGTATCCGTTGGGCATTGCGGCTGGGGCGTCCGCGCGAAAGCGCGCCAGCAACTGCCGGGCCGCACTGGCCAGCAGCATGGTATCGACCCCCACGGCCACGAACAGCGCGCCCGCTGCCAGCCACTGGCGCGCCTGTGCTTCGTTGGTGGCCAGGATGCCCGGCGCCTTGCCCGCGCGCAGGATGCGCGCAATGCCCTCGGTGATCGCGGCCTGCACGTCGGGGTGGCCGGGGTTGCCCGGGTGGCCCATCGATGCGGACAGGTCCGCCGGGCCGATGAAGACCCCATCCACGCCGGTTACGGCGGCGATGGCATCCAGGTTGTCCATGGCCTGCACCGTCTCGGCCTGCACCAGCAGGCACACCTGGGCATTGGCCTCGTGCACGTAGTTCGGGTAGGCCTGCCAGCGCGAGGAGCGCGCCAGGGCGCTGCCCATGCCGCGCACGCCCTCGGGCGCATAGCGCGTGGCGCGCACCAGGTCGCGGGCCTGCTCGGCGGTGTCCACCATGGGTACCAGCAGGGTGGTGGCTCCAATGTCGAGGTATTGCTTGATCAGCGCCGTGTCGCCTACGGGCACGCGCGCAATCGCGTGGGGTGGTTGCGCGCCAGCGGGTAGCGCACTGGTGGCGCTGGCCATGGCCTGCAGCAGGTGCAGCTGCGAGCGCAGGTCGTTGGGCGCGTGCTCGCCATCGAGCAACAGCCAGTCGTAGCCCGTGCCGGCGAGGATCTCGGTGCTGTAGGCATCGGCCAGGGCCAGCCACAGGCCGATCTGCGCGCGGCCTTGGGCCATGGCCTGCTTGAAGGGGTTGATGGGGGTTTGCATGCGTGCGTCTCTTTCTGGCTCTGGTGCAAGGCCGCCATCGTACGGGTTGTGCACACCCTGCGGCGGGCGTGCGCCAATTGCCCCGGCAATGCGCCTTGGCGGGGCTGGCCGGTATAGTCACCAGCCTGCCTTCTGTTTGTCCCCATTTCCCACGCCATGGCCAAAGAAAAAACCGTTTTCACCTGCACCGAATGCGGCGGCACCAGCCCGCGCTGGCTGGGCAAGTGCCCCGCCTGCGGCGCCTGGAACACGCTGATCGAGCAGGTGGCCGAGGCCGGGCCGGGCAAGAACCGCTACAGCGGCGCGCAGTTCGCGGGCCTGAACCAGGCGCAGGCGGTGATGCCGCTGTCGGCCATCGAGGCCAGCGACGTGGAGCGCACGCCCAGCGGCATCGACGAGCTTGACCGGGTGCTGGGCGGCGGCATCGTCGAGGGGGGCGTGGTACTGATCGGCGGCGACCCAGGCATCGGCAAATCCACCTTGCTGTTGCAGGCGCTCGATGCGCTGCAGCGCGCGGGCCTGCCCACGCTGTACGTGACCGGCGAGGAAAGCGGTGCCCAGGTGGCGCTGCGCTCGCGCCGGCTCGGGCTGGACCACAGCCAGGTCAATGTGCTGGCCGAGATTCAGCTCGAAAAGATCCTGGCCACCATCGAATCCATGCAGCCCGCCGTGGCCGTGATCGATTCCATCCAGACGGTGTACTCCGACCAGCTCACCTCGGCCCCGGGCTCGGTGGCCCAGGTGCGCGAATGCGCGGCCCACCTCACGCGCGCGGCCAAGTCCTCGGGCGTGGCCATCGTGCTCGTCGGCCACGTCACCAAGGAAGGAGCGCTTGCCGGCCCGCGCGTGCTCGAGCACATGGTGGATACGGTGCTCTACTTCGAGGGCGACACGCACAGCCAGTTCCGCCTGGTGCGCGCCATCAAGAACCGCTTCGGCGCGGTCAACGAGATCGGCGTGTTTGCCATGACCGAGAAGGGCCTCAAGGGCGTGAGCAACCCCAGCGCCATCTTTCTGAGCCAGCACAGCGAGCCCGTGCCGGGCAGCTGTGTGATGGTGACGCTGGAGGGCACTCGCCCGCTGCTGGTGGAGATCCAGGCGCTGGTGGACAGCGGCGGCCCCAGCCCCCGGCGCCTGTCGGTGGGCCTGGACAAGGACCGGCTGGCCATGCTGCTGGCCGTGCTGCACCGCCACGCGGGCGTGGCCTGCATGGACCAGGACGTGTTCGTGAACGCGGTGGGCGGCGTGCGCATCAGCGAGCCGGCGGCCGATCTGGCCGTGATGCTGTCCATCACCTCCAGCCTTCGCGGCAAGGCGCTGCCGCGCGGCTTCCTCGCGTTTGGCGAGGTGGGCCTGGCGGGCGAGGTGCGGCCCGCACCGCGCGGGCAGGAGCGGCTCAAGGAAGCCGCCAAGCTCGGCTTCAGCGTGGCCGTGGTACCCAAGGCGAATGCGCCCAAGAAGCCTATCGAGGGGCTCACCATCCACGCGGTGGAGCGCGTGGAAGAGGCGATGAACGTTGTGCGCGAAATGGGCTGAGAGGCAGCCAGGCGGGGCTCACGCCCTGCCTTCGCGCGCGGCCGTTACCGGCCTGCGTTCAGAAGGATTCCCAGTCGTCGTCCGAACCCTTGGCTTGCTTGGGAGCGGGTGCGGGTGCTGCACGGGGCTTGGGTGCCGCAGTTGCAGCGGGTGCCTGCAGCTTGCGCGGCGCAGAAGCTGCCGTGGTGCCCGCGACCTTCCTGGCTTCCGGCGCCGGGGCAGGGCGGGCTGCCGCCGGAGCACGCGCAGGTGCCGGCTTGGGTGCCGGTGCCTGGTAGCCCACATTGAACACCGACACCACCTCGGCCAGGCGCTGGGCCTGATCGCGCAGCGACGAGGCGGCGGCGGCGGATTCCTCGACCAGCGCGGCGTTCTGCTGCGTCATCTGGTCGAGTTGGGTCACGGCCACGTTCACCTGGGCAATGCCGTCACGCTGTTCGGACGAGGAGGCGGTGATCTCGCCGATCAGGTCCGAAACGCGGCGCACGCTGCTGACGATCTCGTCCATGGCCTGGCCGGCCTGGGTGACCTGCTCGGATCCGGTCTCCACCGATTCCACCGACGCCGTGATCAGGCCCTTGATCTCCTTGGCCGCCTCGGCGCTGCGCTGCGCCAGGCCGCGCACCTCGCTGGCCACCACGGCAAAGCCCCGGCCCTGTTCGCCGGCCCGGGCCGCTTCCACGGCGGCATTGAGCGCCAGGATATTGGTCTGGAAAGCGATGCCGTCGATGGTGCCGATGATGTCGGCGATCTTGCGCGAGCTGTGGGTGATGGTCTGCATGCTGGTCACCACCTGGGCCACCACCTCGCCACCCCGACCGGCGGCCTGCGCGGCCGTGCTGGCCAGCTGGTTGGCCTGGCGTGCGGTGTCCGCCGACTGGGTCACGGTGGCGGTCAGCTCCTCCATGCTGGCGGCGGTTTCTTCCAGGTTGGCGGCGGTCTGCTCGGTGCGCGACGAGAGGTCGTGGTTGCCGGTGGCGATCTCCACCGAGGCGTTGGACATCGAATCCACGCCGCTGCGCACTTCCGACACCAGGCCGCGCAGCTTGGCCGCCATTTGCGAGACCGAGCGCAGCAGGTGGCCGAACTCGTCCTGGCGGTCATCCGAGGACTGCACGGTGAGGTTGCCACCGGCAATGGCGTCGGTCAGCTGCACCGCATCGTTCAGCGGCCGGGAGATCGAGCGCACCAGCAGGAAGGAAAGTGCCAGTCCCAGCAGGAACACCACGGCCTGGATGGTCCAGGCCAGCGCGCGGGCACGGGCCATGGCGCCTGCAGCCTCCTGCTTGGCCGTGTCGCGCTGCGACTGCTGCAGCTGCACGAAGGCTTCCAGCGAATCCACGTAGCGGCCGATGGCGCCCAGGTATTTCGACTCCACGAAGGTCTTGAAAGCGGCAGCATCGCCGGCCAGCTTGATCTCGCGGGCCTGCTTGTTCAGCGCCAGCACATTGGTGCGTTCGCTGGCCACGCGCTCCAGCGCAGCTTTGTCGGCGGGGCTGGTGGCCAGTTCCACCACCTTGGACTGGATGCCGGAGATGCCGGTCACGCCTGCCTTCACGCGTGCGTC
This sequence comes from Acidovorax sp. Root217, assembly GCF_001428645.1. NCBI lineage: Bacteria > Pseudomonadati > Pseudomonadota > Betaproteobacteria > Burkholderiales > Comamonadaceae > Acidovorax > Acidovorax sp. Root217. Next base: position 124,269 of record NZ_LMIH01000013.1, on the reverse strand, counting down.
GAACAGCGTGGTCAGCTCCGCATCGGGCGTGGAATTGCTGGCCAGCACGCGCTCGCCCGTGGTTTCGGTCGCGCCTTTCCATTGCTGGGCCAGGGAGATGCGCTGTTCGAACGCCTCCAGCGACGCCAGCGTCTGCGCCATGACCTGCGAGGCCTGGTATTGCGACCAGAGGGAGACCAGCAGCATGGCACCCAGCAGGCCCACGATAGACCCCCAGAGCTTGGGGGAAAGGCGTATGTTGTCCAGTTTCATGGCTTGTGCTTGCGCAGGCGTCACCCGGCGTATCAGGTTGTATCAACTGGCGAGGGTAAACCGCAGCGCACGGTTGCGCCATACGCCAGCCATCCGTATGCATTTGATGTAGCGTTTGCACAACGAATCTGCAGCCCGGGCCATGCTGGTGCGGCCTGCGCGGGTTTTGGGCGCCCATCGGCGGGCAGTACCCGCAAGACCTGCGGTCTTCACGTACGGCGGCACGCGCTGGCCATATGACAATACCGCCCATGAATTTGCGCAATATGTTTGTTCCGCTCGCTGCCGTGGGTGCCCTGGTGTTCGGTTTTGTGTCCTATGGGTGGCCCGGCGTGGCCGCTGTGGGGGGCGGGCTCCTGATGTGGGCGCTGCTGCACTTCACGCGCCTGATGACTGTGCTGAAAAAAGCGGCAGACAGGCCTATCGGTCACGTGGGCAGCGCCGTCATGCTCAACGCCAAGCTGCGGGCCGGGGTGAACCTGATGCATGTGGTGGCCATGACGCGCTCGCTGGGACAGCTGTTGTCGGACGATGGCGCCCAGCCTGAGCTGTACCGCTGGACGGACGGCAGCCGCTCGTTCGTGACCTGCGAGTTCAAGAACGGCAAGCTCGTGAAGTGGGAGCTCGTGCGCCCGGCGCAGGAGGAAGAGGTGCCGCCCGCAGTTGCCCCAGTGGCCGAGGTGCCGCCAGCCCCGTAAAATCGCTCTTTTGCGACCCACAGCAATTCAAAGGACACCCATGAGCCCCGTAGTTCCCTCAATGGCCGACCGTGACGGCAAGATCTGGATGGACGGCCAGATGGTGGATTGGCGCGACGCCAAGATCCACGTGCTGAGCCACACCCTGCACTACGGCTGCGGCGCGTTCGAAGGCGTGCGCGCCTACAAGACCGCCGACGGCACGGCCATCTTCCGCCTCGAAGAGCACACCGACCGCCTGTTCAACAGTGCCAAGATCCTGCGCATGAAGATCCCCTTCAGCAAGGAAGAAGTGAACGAGGCGCAGAAGGCCGTAGTGCGCGAAAACAACCTGGAGTCGGGCTATCTGCGCCCATTGACCTGGATCGGCTCGCAAAAGCTCGGCGTTTCGCCCAAGGGCAACCAGATCCACCTGATGGTGGCCGCCTGGGCCTGGGGCGCCTACCTGGGCGAAGAGGGCATGCAGCGCGGCATCCGCGTCAAGACCAGCAGCTACACCCGCCACCACGTGAACATCACGATGACCCAGGCCAAGGCGGTGAGCAACTACACCAACTCCATCCTGGCCAACATGGAAGCGCTGGACGACGGCTACGACGAAGCCTTGCTGCTGGACAGCAGCGGTTTCGTGAGCGAAGGCGCGGGCGAGAACATCTTCGTGATCAAGAACGGTGTGATCTACACGCCCGACCTGTCGGCCGGCGCCCTGAACGGCATCACCCGCAACACCGTGTTCCACATCGCCAAGGACCTGGGCCTGGAGATCGTGCAAAAGCGCATCACGCGCGACGAGGTCTACATTGCCGACGAAGCCTTCTTCACCGGCACGGCCGCCGAAGTCACGCCGATCCGCGAGCTCGACCGCATCGAGCTCGGCAGCGGCAGCCGAGGCCCGATCACCGAGAAGATCCAGAGCGCCTTCTTTGACATCGTCAACGGCCGCAATCCCCAATACGCCCACTGGCTGGCAAAGGTCTGAACCATGTCCCAAGCTGCGATCGAACTGCTGGCCAAGGACTTGAACGCCCAGGGCGGGGTCTTCTGCCCGAGCCCCAAGGCGGACATGAAAATCTGGAACAACCACCCCAAGGTCTATCTGGACGTGGCCCGCAGCGGAGAGGCCAAGTGCCCCTACTGCGGCACGGTGTACCGCCTCAAGGCGGGCGAGCACGTGCACGCTGGCCACTGACGGATGTCGGCGGCCGCTGGCGACGCGAAGGTGTCGCCCACGCTCACGGTGGCGGTGCTCACGCACAACGAAGCGCACCGTATAGAAGCCTGCCTACGCAGCGCCGCTTTTGCCCACCAGGTGCTGGTGGTTGACAGCGGCAGCACGGACAACACCGTCGCCCTGGCCCAGGGCCTGGGTGCAGAGGTCCATTCCTACCCCGACTGGCAGGGCTTTGCCGTGCAGCGCAACCGCCTGCTCGCCCATTCGCGGGGTGACTACGTGTTCTTCCTCGATGCCGACGAGATCATGACCCCGGCCTTCCAGCAGGAGCTGCAGGCCATCGTGCGCTCGGGCGCACGCGGCGTGTGGACCATCCGCTGGCGCATGGTGGCCTTTGGCCAGGAGCTGCGCTATTTTCTGTCGCAGTCGCGCATCGAGCGATTGTTCGTGCGCTCCATGGTCCGTGAGTTCACGGGCGTGGTGCACGAGCAGGCGCAGCTGCACCCCGAACCTGGTGGTGTGGCCGTGCCGCGCCATCTGGTACGCGCCCGCTTGCTGCACTACACCCGCAACTCGGTGCGCACCAGCCTCGAAAAGCTCACCCAGTATGTGATGCTGGGCGCCGCCAAGCGGGCCGAGGCGGGCAAGCGCGGTGGCGTGCTGCGCGGCTTGGCCTCGGGCGGCTCGATGTTCCTGCGTCTGTATGTGTTCCGCCTGGGCTTCCTGTGTGGGGGCGCGGGCTTCCTGTACTGCCTGTTCGTGGCGCTGGAGGGCTTCTTTCGGTATGCCGCCCTGCACTACGACCGCGACAGCCTCACCGGCCGGGTGATACGGTGATGGTCAGGTCCTACCGCTGGTTCGGGCGCTGCGCGAGCATCGGCGCATTCATGGTGCCTGGCCTGGCCCTGTGGCTGCCCTCGGGCTATTCCTATGGCGCGGCGCTGCTGCTGCTGGCGGCGCTGGCCAGCGCGCCAGTGTGGTGGAAGCGCCCCGCCCCCCGCGCCGCCTGGTGGCTGCTGGCCGCCTTTTCGTGCATGGCCGCCCTGTGGCTGCTTGACGTGGGCGCCACCTGGGGCTGGGGCAGCATGGACCGCCCGGTCAAGTACCTGCTGGCGCTGCCGTGCATCTTCTACCTCATGACGTTCGAGCCGCGCGCCTCCTGGCTGTGGATGGGCGTGGCGGTGGGCGCCGTCGGCAGCGGCCTGGTGGCCATCTACCAGATTGGCGTGCAGGCGCTGCCGCGCGCCAGTGGCTTCACCAATGCCATCCAGTACGGCAACCTGAGCATGCTGCTGGCCGTGATGAGCGGCCTGCTGCTGGTGGTGCAGTGGAAGCGCTGGGTGGCCTGGCAGCGGCTGCTGCTCACGGCCGCCATCGTGCTCGGCGCGGTGGGCTCGGTCCTGTCGCAGTCGCGCGGCGGCTGGCTGGCGCTGGTGTTGCTGTTGCCCGTGTGCGCCTGGCTGCTGGTGCGCACCACGGGCCAGCGCCGTGTGTACTGGGGCCTGTGTGCCCTGGCGCTGGCCGCTGCGGCCCTGTCGCAGGTGCCGGCCGTCGAGCAGCGCGTGGACGAAGCGCGCCAGGAGGTGCAGACCTACCAGCAGCGCGGTGATGGCCGCAGCTCCGTGGGCCAGCGCCTGGCCCATTGGCACTTGGCCTGGCAGATGGGCTGGGACCGGCCGTTCACCGGCTGGGGTCGGGCCGGCTACGAGCAGGAGAAGGCGCGCCGCGTCGCCGCTGGCCTGGCGCACCCCGTGGTGCTCGAATTCGGCCACGCGCACAACGAGGCGCTGGACCTGTTCGCCAAGCGCGGCCTCCCTGGCGTGCTGCTGCTGCTGGCGTTCTACGGCATTCCGCTGGTCATGTTCTGGCCCACGGCCCGGCGCATCCGCGACGGTGCGGGCAAGATGGACCGCGAATCGCTCTCGCTGTGCCTGGTGGGCGTGATGCTGCCGCTGTCGTACATCGGCTTCGGCCTGACCCAGGTCTTCTTGGCGCACAACAGCGGCAACATGTTCTACCTCTTCATGTGCCCGCTGGTGCTGGCGGCCCTGCATGAGCGGCGCGCCCGCATCGGCTGCGGCCGCCCCTTCTGACGACAGGTATCCTCCATTCCATGCACATCCTGCTGGTCAACAACTCCTCCATCCCGGTGTACGGCTACGGCGGTACCGAGCGCGTGATCTGGGACTTGGGCAAGACTCTGGTGCAGTTGGGCCACCGCGTGAGCTACCTGGTGCCCGAGGGCTCGAGCTGCGACTTCGCCCAGGTGCTGCCGATCAAGCCTGATCAGCCCTGGGACAGCCAGATCCCGGCCGACGTGGACATCACCCACTTCCAGTTCAACCCGCGCAGCGAACCCTCGCGCCCCTACCTCGTCACCGAGCACGGCAACGCGCGCAAGCCCAAGCCGCTGCCGCTGAACACGGTGTTCCTCTCGCGCAACCATGCCGCGCGCTATGGGTCGACCGAGTTCGTCTACAACGGCCTCGATTGGTCGGCCTATGGCCCGGTGGATTTCGAGCGCCCGCGCTCGCACTACCATTTCCTGGGCAAGGCGGCCTGGGGCGTGAAGAACGTGGCCGGTGCCATCAAGGTCGCCAAGCTGGCGGGCGTGGAACTCGACGTGCTCGGCGGCAACCGCATCAACTTCAAGCGCGGTTTTCGCTGGACGCTGTCCCGCCGGATCCATTTCTTCGGCATGGTCGGCGGCCAGCAGAAGAACGAGCTGCTTAACGCCTCGCGCGGCCTGATTTTCCCCGTGCGCTGGCACGAGCCCTTTGGCCTGGCGGTGATCGAAAGCCTGTACTTCGGCTGCCCGGTGTTCAGCACGCCCTACGGCGCGCTGCCCGAACTGGTTCCTGCCGAGTGCGGCAGCCTGTCGGCCAGCGCCAGCGAACTGGCCGAGGCCGTGCGTGCCCACAAGGCCGACCCGCGCGCCTGCCACGCCCATGTGCAGCAGCACTTCAGCGCCGAGGCCATGGCACGCGGCTACCTGCGCTACTACGAGCGCGTGCTGGCCGGCGAGGTGCTGCACCGCGAGCACCCCGTTATCCAAGGCACGGCCCGCGACCTACCCTGGACGCGCTGAGCTTCTTGCTTCAGTGCGTAGCGCCCACGCGCGCGCAGGCCTGCTTCCATTCCTCTTCGAGCAACGCCATCAGCGCAGCGGCGGCCATGGGCCGAACCGCCTCCACGCCCTGGCCAGCCCACAGCGACAGGTAGTCGGCCCGGCCGGCCTCGTTCGACGCCTTGCGCAGGGCGCCCGTGAAGGCGTTCTGCACGGGGTAGGGCGGCACGGCCGCCTCATCGGTCTGCAGCCGGTCCATCAGCGCGTTGACGATGCCACGTGCGTGGCGCCCTGTCAGGGCGCGCGTGGTGCGCGTGTCGGTGCCCTTGGCGCTGGCCAGCGCCTGGCGGTAGGGGGCGCCGATGCCCGATTCGTCGCAGGACAAAAAGGCCGTGCCCATCTGCACCGCTTCGGCCCCCAGCGCCTGTGCGGCGGCGATGCCGCGTCCGTCCATGATGCCGCCGGCCGCGACCACTGCCACGCCGCGCGGCTGCAGCGCATCCACGCAGCGCGGCACCAGGGCCATGGTGCCGATCATCGAAGAGGCGAAGTCCCCGAGAAAGGTACCCCGGTGACCACCCGACTCCATGCCCGAGGCGCAGACGGCGTCCGCCCCCACGTCGGCCCAGGCCACGGCCTCGGCGACCGTGGTCGCGGTGCCGATCACATAGCAGCCTGCAGCGTGCAGGCGTTCCACCTGCGCGGCACTGAGGATGCCGAAGGTGAAGCTCGCTACCGCCGGGCGTGCGGCGATCAGTGTGTCGAACTGCGCCGCGAAGTCCTCGCACCAGCGCGCGGGTACGGCCGGCTGTTGGCCGAACTCGGCGTACAGCGGGGCGAGCCGCGCCACGGCGGTGTCCACCGTGGCCGCGTCGGGCGCGGGCGTGTCCTGCACGAAGAGGTTCATGCAGAACGGCCGGTCGGTGCGCCTGCGCACCTCGGCAGCCGCCTCGGCCATGGCTGCAGGTGAACGCATGCCACAGCCCAGCGAGCCCAGGCCGCCAGCCGCGGAGACGGCAGCCGCCAGGGCCGGGGTGTCGGAGCCGGTCATGGGGCCCTGGATGATGGGCAGGCGCAGTGAAAGGGCGGTGCGAAGGCTGCGGTCGGTCATGGCGGACTCCTTGGGGGAATTGAAAAGCGGTCAGGCTGCGGAAAGCAGCGCCTGCTGCAGGGCATCGAGCGCGCTGGAGCGGTAGCCCTTGCGCCAGGTGAGCAGGGTGTCGATACGGGTGATCGGCTGGTGGCTCAGCAGCCCGGCGTGGGGCGTCATGGCCAGCACCGAGCGCGGCACGATGCCCGCGCAGCTGCCGGCGGCCACGCAGGCCAGAATGGCGTGGTACGAGCCCAGCTCCAGCACCTGCATGGGCTGCGGCCGGGGAGCGAACCAGTCCTGCCCGATGCGGCGGTAGGTGCAACCCGGCTCGAAGACCGCGAGCGTGCCGGGCTGTACATCCTGGGGGCCGGCAACGACAGGGTGGCCGGCGGGCAGCACCAGCAACAGGTCTTCGGTGAACACAGGCCGGGTTTCGAGCGCCGGGTCCGGGGCCTGGCCCGGCGGCCACGCCACCAGTACCGCATCGAGCGCGTGTGCGCGCAGCCGCTCCACCAGCTCGCGCGTGGGTGCGGTCGACAGCTCCAGCGCCACGCCCGGCCACTGGCTGTGCAGGCGTGCCAGCGGCACAGGCAGGCGGCTCGCCGCCGTGCTCTCCATCGAACCCAGGCGCAGGCGCCCGCCGGGTGGGCCTGGACGCACTGCCTGGCGCGCTTCCTCGGCCAGCGTCAGCAGCCGGTCGGTATAGCCCAGCAGCACCTGGCCCTCGGGCGTGAGCGCCATGCGCTTGCCTTCGCGCAGGAACAGGGGGGTGCCCAGGTCCGCCTCCAACTGGCGCACCCGGGTGGTCACGTTGGACTGCACGCGTCCCAGCCGATCGGCCGCGCGCGTGACGCTGCCTTCGGCCGCCACGGTGCGAAAGATGTCCAGGGCCGCAAGGTCCAGCAAGGGTGAAGAAAATTCAATCATCTTAAAAAAGTATGAATTACAAAAATTCAATCTCTTGGTAAGATGATATGCAACGGCATCTGCCGTGGCAACTCTTTCCGGTATCTCCCGCATGGACCAGGTGTCTTCCCCCTCCCCCGCCCGCGTGCACAGCGCTGACATGGCGCCTTTGCGGGTCGCTCTGGCCGGCATGGTCGCCCTCGCGGTCGCCATGGGCATCGGCCGCTTCGCCTTCACCCCGCTGCTGCCCATGATGCTGCACGACGGCGTGGTGGACATCGCCACCGGCAGTTGGCTGGCCACGGCCAACTACGCCGGCTACCTTGCCGGGGCGTTGCTGTACATGGCCCTGCCGTGGCTGGGCCGTCGCCTGGGCGCAGTCCCGGGCAATGCGGCCCTGGCGCGCGGCGGGCTGGTGGCCACCGTGCTGCTGACCGGGGTGCTGGCCTTTCCCTGGCCCGCATCGTGGCCCCTGCTGCGCTTTCTGGCGGGTATCGCGAGTGCCCTGGTGTTCCTGGGGACTGCCAACTGGTGCATGGGCCAGCTCACCCGGTTGGGGCGGCCCCAGCTCGCCGGCCTGATCTTCTGCGGGCCGGGGCTAGGCATCGTGGTGACCGGCCTGCCCACCGGTGCCATGGTCGCTGCGGGCTGGAGCGCGGCGGCGGGCTGGGCCACGTTTGCCGCACTGGCGGCGCTGCTGTGCGCCGGGATCTGGCAGGTATTGCGGGGTGGCGAGGCGCAGGCCCATCCGGCGGGGGCACCCGCCGCTGCCGCCGTGCCTGCGCCGGCGGCGTTGCGGGCACTGCATGCCTTGGCGTATGGCCTGGCGGGCCTGGGCTACATCGTCACCGCCACGTTCCTGCCCGTCATCGCGCGTGCTGCGCTGCCGGCCGGCTCGGCCTGGCCCGACCTGTTCTGGCCGGTGTTCGGCGCCGGCGTGGCCCTGGGCGCCTTTTTGTCCACGCGCATCGCACCCCACCGCGACCGCCGCTGGCTGCTGGCCGGCGCCTACCTGCTGCAGGCGGTGGGCATTGCGCTGGGGCTGCTGTGGCCGGGGCCGGCGGGCTTTGCCCTCGGCAGCCTGCTGCTGGGAGTGCCGTTCACGGCCATCACCTTCTTCGCCTTGCAGGAGGCGCGGCACCAGTGGCCACAGGCGGGCGCGGGCTTCACCGGGCTGCTCACGGCGCTGTATGGCATCGGCCAGATCGCTGGGCCGCCCATGGCGGCCGCGCTGCTGGCGCAGGCAGGCTCGCGGGCGCAGGGTTTCGACTGGGCGCTTGGTGTAGCGGGCTCGGTGCTGGTGCTGGGCGCCGCGCTCTACGCCTTCATGGCGTGGCGCTGGAAGAAGTGACCGGTAGCCGCAGCACGAAGCACGCACCGCTGGCGCCATCGGGCCGGTCTTCGCAGAACACCATGCCACTGTGGCGCCCGGCGATCGAGCGCACCAGCGACAAGCCCAGGCCCACGCCGCCCGCGCGCTCGCTGGCGCCCGGCAGGCGGTAGAAGGGCTCGAAGATGCGTTCGCGCTGGTTGGGTGGAACGCCCGGGCCATGGTCGCACACGCGCACCTCGGCATGGCCCTGGCGCCGGTGCACGACCACGCTGACCTCGCCTGTGCTGTAACGCCGCGCGTTCTCCAGCAGGTTGCGGATGGCCCGGCGCAGCAGCTTGGAGACGCCGCGCACGTCCACCGCATCGGGGCTGGCGCCCACGTCCAGGTCGGCGTCCACGCGCGCACATTCCTCGGCCGCCAGGCCCACCAGGTCGACTGTCTCCACCGTGCCCACATCGGCCTCGCGCGCGTCCAGGCGGCTGGCCAGCAGGATCTCGTCGACCAACTGGTCGAGCTCGGCGATGTTGCGCAGGATCTCGGCGCGGAACGTCGGCGAGGGCTGCTGCCCGCCCATGAGCTCCATGCCCATGCGGATGCGCGTGAGCGGCGAGCGCAGCTCGTGCGAGGCGTTGGCCAGCAGCGATTTGTGCGACTTGACCAGGGTCTCCACCCGTTCCGCTGCGGCATTGAACTGGCGCGCCAGGTCGGCCACTTCGTCCTGGCCCTGCTCGGGCACGCGCACGGAGAGATCGCCTTCGCCAAAGTGCTTGACGCTGCGCTGCAGCGCCTCCAGCCGCAGGGTCAGGCGCCGGATGATGGGGTACACCCCCGCCGCCACGGCCAGGCCCACGATGCCCAGCAGCCACAGGAAGCCAAAGGGCGGGCGGGTCCAGAAGGCCGCGTCGCCCTGGTTGGGACCGCTACCGGGCCGCCCGCCGATGCGGGGCTGGCGCGGTGCCATCTGCAGCACAAAGGCCTGGCCGGTGTCGGATTCGATGTGGAACTCCACGTTCTCGCCGGGCTCCGACGGCTGCCGTGTCGCAGGCCCCTGAAAGACGACATCGCCCTTGGCATCGCGCAGCACCATTTCGCGCGAGGGCGGTACGAAGGGCTGGTTGTTGCTCGCCTTCTGCTCCTCGGCAATGCGCCAGGCCCAGCCCACGACCAGCGTGAGCACGGCGATGCCGCCGACCACGGCGAGCCAGATGCGCAGGTACAGGCGCCGGGCAAAGGGGTTGGAAAGGCTCACCGGGCTTCAATCCTGCTGTTTGGCGAACACGTAGCCCACGCCGCGCACGGTGAGGATGCGGCGCGGGTTCTTGGCATCGACCTCGATGGCCGCGCGGATGCGGCCCATGTGCACGTCGATGGAGCGGTCGAAGGCCTCCAGTTCGCGGCCGCGCACGGCCTCCATGATCTGGTCGCGCGTGAGCACGCGGCCCGCGCGCTCGGCCAGCGCCACGAGCAGGTCGAACTGGTAGGAGGTCAGGTCGGCCGGCTGGCCGGCCACGGTGACGGTGCGCGCATCGCGGTCTATCTCCAGTGTGCCAAAGCGCAGGGCCTGGGCCACCGGCGTACCGCCATCGGTGCGCCGGCGCAGGATGGCGCGGATGCGCGCCAGCAGCTCGCGCGGCTCGAACGGCTTGGGCAGGTAGTCGTCGGCACCCAGCTCCAGGCCGATGATGCGGTCCATCGGGTCGCCCTTGGCCGTGAGCATCAGCACCGGCACCTGCGCAGCCGGGCCCTGCAGCGAGCGGATGCGGCGGCACACCTCCAGGCCGTCCATGTCGGGCAGCATCAGGTCCAGGATCACCAGGTCGGGCAGGGCGGCGGCGTCTGGCCCCTGGAGTTGCGCCAGGCCGCTCTTGCCGTCGGCGCGGTGCGTCACCACCAGGCCGGACTGGCCCAGGTACTCGCCCACCATCTCGGCGAGGCGGGTGTCGTCTTCGATCATCAGCAGTTGGGAGCTCATGGGGTCAGTGTAGTAGCGGCCTGCCCATGGTCGCGCAAAGGCGTCACAAGGTGTTGAAGCGCCTGTAAAGCTCCCGTAAACCTGCTGCCTGTGCCATCGGCTGCATTGCTATGCAATGCATAGCAAAAAATCGTCTATCTGTGGTTAGTGCCCACGATTTCGACCCGAGACGCCAGCCATACCAGCACCAGCACGGGCACACCCAGTAGCGCGGTGGCCGTGAAGAAGTGCGCGTAGCCGAACCCATCCACGTAGCGGCCCGAGAAGCCTGCGATGAACTTGGGCAAGAGCAGCATCAGCGAGCTGAACAGCGCGTACTGCGTGGCCGAGTAGCTCACGTTGGTCAGGCTCGACAGGTAGGCGATGAAGGCCGCCGAGGCGATGCCGCTGGCCAGGTTGTCGGCTGAGACCACGGCGATCAGCGCCGTCACATCGTGCCCATGCCCCGCCAGCCAGGCAAACAGCAGGTTGCTGCCCGCGCTGAGCACGGCGCCCAGCATCAGGATGCGCATGACACCGAAACGCATGGACAGCACGCCGCCCACGAAGGCGCCCACCAAGGTCATCACCACCCCGTAGATCTTGGTCACGGCCGCGACTTCGTCCTTGGTGAAGCCCATGTCCACGTAAAAGGGGTTGGCCATGATGCCCATCACCACATCGCTGATGCGGTACACGGCGATCAGGGCCAGGATCAGCGCCGCATGCCAGCCATAGCGGGTGAGGAAGTCGGCGAACGGGTCCACTACCGCACCCTTGATCCACTCGGCCGCGTTCTTTGCTGGTGGCAGCACGACCTGCGCGGGCTCGCGCGAGAACAGCACCGTGACGATGCCCACCGCCATCGACGCCGCCATGGCCAGGTAGGCCACCTGCCAGGCGCCGTTCTGGTAGGCAGCCGCGCCCTGTGCCACGGCCTGGCCCACGGCGGGTGCCACTTCGGCGCGTGCGGCTATCCACAGCACGCCCGCGCCGGCCCAGATCATGGCCAGGCGGTAGCCCGTCTGGTACGAAGCGGCCAGGGCCGCCTGGTGCCGTGCGTCGGCCGACTCGATGCGAAAGGCGTCGAGCGCAATGTCCTGCGTGGCCGAGCCGAAGGCCACGGCCAGCGCGCACCAGACGATGGGGCCCAGCATCTCGCGCGGGTCCGCCAGGGCCATGCCGACCAGGCCGGCCACCACCACGGCCTGCGACAGCAGCAGCCAGCTGCGCCTGCGGCCCAGCCAGCGGGTGAGCAGGGGCAGGGGCATGCGGTCCACCAGCGGTGCCCAGACCCACTTGAAGCCATAGGCCAGGCCCACCCAGCTCAGGTAGCCGATGGTGCTGCGGTCGATGCCCGCTTCGCGCAGCCGAAAGCTCAGCGTGCCCAGCACCAGCAGCAGCGGCAGGCCGGCCGAGAAGCCAAGGGTGAGCATGCGCAGGCTCGCAGGCTCCAGGTAGACGCGCAACGTCTGCAGCCAGGTGGGCCGGGGGGCGTCGGTCGACGCGGCAGATACGGCCGTAGCGGTCGGGATAGGGGAGGTGTCTGACATGGGTACCTGGGTTTTTGTCTATTATTCCTGCATGTGCATGCTTTGCCCCTCTCCTTCCGCCGCGCCATCATCGATGTGGTCCGCGCGCCGCGCATTTCTACTGGCGGCGGGGGCGGGCGCCATGGCCCCGGCCATCGCCCAGGTGGACGTGGGCACCTCCTCCACCCTGCGCAAGCTGATACCGGCCGAGACGCTGGAGCGGTCCGCCGCGCAGCAGTACCAGCAGATGCTGGAACAGGCCCGCGCCAAGCGCGCGCTCGCGCCCGATGACTTTCCACAGCTGCAGCGCCTGCGCGTGATCGCCCAGCGGCTGATCCCGCACACCAAGCCCTGGAACGAGCGCGCAAGCCAGTGGCGCTGGGAGGTGAACCTGATCGGCAGCAAACAGATCAACGCCTTCTGCATGCCCGGTGGCAAGATCGCCTTCTACACCGGCATCCTCGACCAGCTCAAGCTCACCGACGACGAAGCCGCGATGATCATGGGCCACGAAATGGCCCACGCGCTGCGCGAGCATGCGCGCGAGCGCCTGGCCAAGACCCAGGCCACCAACATTGGCCTGCGCCTGGGCTCGCAGCTGCTGGGCCTTGGTGACCTGGGCAATGCCGCCGCCAGCCTCGGTGGGCAACTGCTCACACTGCAGTTCAGCCGCTCGGACGAAAGCGATGCCGACCTGGTGGGCCTGGAGCTGGCCGCGCGCGCGGGCTACCAGCCCGATGCGTCGGTGAGCCTGTGGAAGAAGATGGGCAGCGCCACGGGCAGCAAGCAGGGAGGCCTGGCCTTTTTGTCCACCCACCCTTCGGGCCCGGCACGCATCCAGCAGCTGGAGCTCAACGTGCCCAAGGTGCAGAAGCTCTACGAAGCTGCGCGCAAGGGTTGACGGCTGATCAGCCTGCCGTGACGCGGTTGCGGCCGTTGTTCTTGCTTTGGTAGAGCGCCTGGTCGGCCCGTGCTATGGCCGCCTGCAGGTCGTCGCCATGGGCCACCTGCGCTACCCCGAAGGACATGCTCAAAGGTACCGGCTGGCCCTGGCAGTCCATCTGGATCTGCTCCATCGCCATTCGGATGCGCTCGGCGACTTCCATGGCGGACGCCTGCGGGCTCGCCGGCATCAACGCCAGGAACTCCTCGCCGCCCCAGCGCGCGATCACGTCGCTCTCGCGCAGGTTGCGCGCGAGCACGCCGGCCACGGTCACCAGCACGCGGTCACCCATGGCATGGCCGTGGCGGTCGTTGACCTGCTTGAAATGGTCGATGTCGCACAGCAGCAGTGCCACCGGTTCGCCGGTGCGCTGGGTGCGGTTCAGCGTGTGCCCGGCCAAGGTGTGGAAATGCGCGCGGTTGTTCAGCCCGGTCAGCGCATCCAGCGTGGCCTGCTTGAGCAGCCGGTTTTCGGCGATGAGGATGGTGCGGCGGTAGAACGCCGCCAGCGCCGCAAACATGCCGAAGACGATGCACACGTGGATGGCGTTGACCACCTGCTGGCCCTTGCCGGCCAGGGGAGCGAGGGCGCCCCAGTGGTCGCAGGCAAGGCGCAGGCCCAGGTAGTAGGTCAGCAGTGCCAGCACGATCGGTACGGCGTAGCGGCCCGAGTTGGCAATGACCACAGCCGGAATGAAAAGCAGCAGGTAGTAGTGAAAGCCGCTGTCCCAGCCCACCAGCAGCGAGCCCAGTGCCGAGTGGAAGATCACCTCCAGCCAGATCAGCGAGATGCCCGCCGTGTTGCTCCGCCGCTTGATGAGCGCGTAGGCGCCCAGGTACATGCCGATGCTGGCCAGGTTGACCAGCGCCAGCGGCACCGAGCCCAGCCAGAGGAAGAGCAGGATGTAGCCGCAGTCAATGGCTGCGGCCGTCAGCGCCACCCGCTGCGCCATGGCCCAGTAGGCCTTGCCAGCAACGCTGGAGCCGCGCTGTGGAATGGCGAAGGGGCGGGGAGGATGGGCGGTGGGAACGGTGCTTGCAGGGGATGCCATGGCGGGACGATGCCCGGCACGCGCCTCCGACCGCCGGGATTGTTAACAGAATGTCACATCTTAAAAAGTTGCAATGCAGCGCATCGCCGGATCAGGCGGGGCAAAGCATCCCAGTTCTACGTTACCCGCAAAGGGAGGGACTCAGGTGCCGCCGACGTAGGGATTGCTCTTGCGCTCGCGGCCGAAAGTGCTCTCCGGGCCGTGGCCGGGAATGAACACCGTCTGGTCCCCCATGGGCCACAGGCGCCCGGTGATGCTGTCGATCAGGTCCTGGTGGTTGCCCTGTGGGAAGTCCGTGCGCCCGATGCTGCCCGCAAACAGCACATCGCCCACGAAGGCCCGGTCGATCTGCGGCGCGTGGAACACCACGTGGCCCGGCGTGTGCCCCGGGCAGTGGCGCACGTGCAGCGTCTCGTTGCCGATCTGCACGGTGTCGCCATCGGCCAGCCAGCGCGTGGGCGTGAAATGCTGCGCGGGCGGAAACCCGAACATCGCGCTTTGATCCGGCAGCGCATCGATCCAGAACTGGTCCCCGGGGTGCGGCCCCACGATGGGCAGCGACAGGCGCTCGGCCAGTTCGCCCGTGCCGCCCGCATGGTCAATGTGGGCGTGGGTGAGCCAGATCTGGTCGAGCGTGAGGCCCAGGCGCTCCACCTCGGCCAGCAGCACGTCGAGGTCACCGCCGGGGTCGACGATGGTGGCCTTGTTCGTGGCGTCGCACCAGAGGATGGAGGAGTTTTGCTGGAAGGCGGTGACGGGGACGGTGAGGTAGTGGAGCATGGGTGGGTATTGGTTGTTGCTAACAGAGAGTGGCTTTTGCAAACAATGCGTGGCCAAGTTCCAAACAGAGAGTGGCTTGTTGTTGCCGAAAAAGACTTGGCGAGGCCAGCAGCTTCCATCAAATTGTCATACGGCGGGTTAACTCAATCGCGCAGAACCTAGACTGCGCGCACATGGCCTATACGAGTACTGCAAACGTCCGCACGTCTTCTGCCATCGGAGTATTCCGCAAGTACCTGCTCAAACGGACTGCTAGAACCAACCACCTCACAGAACAGCATCATGATGGAGGCGAGCACGAGATCGTCAGGAGATCCAACGACCTCTCGCCGGTCCTCCCTTCGCGCCAAAGGAGCAACTTGCAACATTCCCTGATGCGCCCTCCGAGGACGGAACGCTCCAAGAAAGCGCGGGATTCCGCAAGGTATTGGACTGTGCAGTGGACTGCCTTCCAGCTGTCCAAGCCCTTTGATCCACATCCAATGGGCTGCACGTCCACGGCTGGGCAACAAGCCCTTCTCAATTGGGGTCCTGCATCATCAAAAAACGGTTTGTGCAAGGTGTAGGCTCTGGGCCGGCTTTGATGAGGTGCGACTGACTTTGGGCGTGATAGGCATCGCGCAGATGATGCTAGCGATGCGGATGTTGAAGGCGTAAGCCCATGTACAGGCCGAGAATGGCTCAGAAATGCGCCAACAAACCCCATGTGCTCCCGAACCAACTCTACAACAGCGCTGGCGGAAGATGCGGATCAGTGACGCAGGAGGGGGTTGGACCGCATGCTCGTTGAGAGTTTCCACACAGCCTCGTCCGATTGATCAGATGCTCATCGTTTGCGACCTGGGAATGTCCAAGCGAGTTGATCTATGTGTCCAGTTCACTCCGCTCCTGCCGTCCAACTGAAATCTCCCGACTGTTCAGCAGTGACCGAAATACGCACATCTTTTCGTGTCAGAGTCTACTTCTATGGTCTCAACCGATGATGGGACCTTGCTGGTGATCATTGGGGAGTCGGGTGGGCGCGAGACGCTAAGCGCTTTCGGTGCGAAAGATATCTACTTTAGTCTCTAGGCATTTTCGAAGGGTCAGGTCATTGGCGCCTACTTCAAACCATCCGCCCGGTTTCTGGAAGAAATCCAGGCCTCGGCCAATTTTCACAACCCATCCGTTGTCTATGCGAATTTCGCGATCATGCATGTTGGGATTGAGCTTCACCTCCAATTCAACATCAAGCTCCAGAAGACTCTGCTTGAGTTCATCGAGCTTCTCAGCGATCTCTGAAAGCTGCGTTTTGTCATCGTATCCAGTGATCAGATGAATCTTCTTCACCGTGTTAGCTTTCAGAACAGTCTCGCAGAAGCGCACGAAATTTTGGATCTGATGCTGTAGACGAATGTACGGATCTTCGATGACAACCGCCTTAGCTCCTTGAAGATACCGGCCAAGTATTGATTCATAGCTGTGGCCAGTGTCACCGTACAAAATGGTGAAGTGCTGCTCTTTAAGTTCGCTGGCACTCGGTGTCTGAGTTGGCGTCGTCGTGATCGGCGCGGTCATAGCCACGACTGCGGCGTTGGCACTGGGTTTAGCGCTCTCTAGAGGGGGCGCAGATGCAATTTCCGTGGCAGCGGACAACAGATCTCCCGAATGGCTGAGCCGCCGCCGGGCAGGCTGCTGGGTTGCCGAAGCGTCTTTCGACTCTGGGCAATAAACAACAACCTCTTCGCCACTTGACCTGAAGAAGGACAGGTTAATGAGTGCGAATTCGTCATCAGGCTTGCGCTTGTTCATCTGTTCCTTGACTCGGCGGCGGCACTCTGTCGCATACGCCACGTACTCCTCGAATTCGAGATCTGTAGGTGGTGCATGTGGGTGCAGGATCTTTAGGAACGCACACACAGTCTTTTTGATCCCCTTCTCGTCGCGTCCTTCAATAGCCTTGCCTAGTCGAATTCGCTTGCTGACCTCCTCGTACCGATTTGTGTGCTTGAACTGATAGTGGAATGCTTCGGCCAGATAGTCGGTGATGAATCCGTATTTGTTGGTCAGGAACTCGCTGCTGTTCTTTGGCATTTCCCAGCCGGGGATGTAGGCTGCAAATCGGTCCATCACTGCTAGGTCAAGTTCGGCTGGTAGCGGCTGAAAAAGGTCAAACTCGTTGGAGTTCACCACTTGCTGAACCGAGAGGTCGATGTTGCCCACAAAACTCAGGCTGGCGTCAGCTATGACCTCAGCGCCTCGCGAAAAGCGCCCGTTGGCCATGAAGTCCTTCATGATCTGGATCGTGTCGGGATCACGCACTTTTATTCCACCGACTTCGTCAAACGCTACGGTGTCCCAGTACCCAACCAACCCTACTTTGCGACGAGCGTTGTTATAAAAAAGCGTGGCTTTCGTCGCCTGGCCACCTGAGATCAATGTGGCGTAAGGAGAGAACTCACTGAAGAAGTAGGATTTACCGGTCCCACGCGGTCCAAGTTCTATGTAGTTGTAATTCGGCTCAACCAGTGCCGCTAGCCTGGCAATGAAGTGCATTTGCACGCGTTTCGATAGCTTGCTAGGTTCCAGACCAACTGACCTGAGCACAGCGGAAATCCATTCGTCGCGTGTAAAGGCCGCACGCCCTTCCGTGTAGCGTTCGAAGTCGAATCGAGAGAGCTGGATGGGCCGCAGGTCTTCAATCGAGAAGGCATAGTCGTCTTCGTCAATATCGTTGTGCGCCAGCGTGACTTCTGCCCAAATGCCGCCTTCCAGCAGGCGATCATTGTCTCTGTAGAACTTCTCGCCGATGGCAATGCGCTGCGAATTGAAATTCTCGAGAGATGCCCAGTGACGCTTTTCCTTCTCCACATAGCGCACGTGGACCTTGTCAATGAACCGATGTTTGCCTTTGGTCGCCACTTTCGACTGCGCGGCATTGGCCTCGTCCGGCCGCACATAGTTTTCCTGCAGAGACGATAGCACCGCCTCCATTCCTGCGTCCATCTCTGCCTGATCATTGCTGGCGCAATACTTTGCGAGCAGAAACTCCAAGACAAAGGTAGGGACGTTGGTTCCTTTCTTGATCCGGTGCAATAAGTCCTTGCGCAGCACCTTCCCGTCGAAGATTTCGTTCAGCTTCTTGTCCAGTTCGTCCATCGGGCTCACTCCGTGTAATCAGTTTCTAGGGCCAGTTCACTGCCCTTTGACGCCAGGGCCAGAGTCGTAGGGTTGATCGCCTTGACTCGGAACTTGCCCCTGAACTCGTCGTCCATGCGCAGCGCGATTTGCTTGCGTTGACCCGGCATCAAGGTCACTGCTCGGGTGGCGGGGTTCACATCACCACCGGGGCGCGGTTCGCCGACGACGTTGCCCTGGCTGTCCTGGGCCTCCAGCAAGATCTCCAGGCTCACGTCTTGCGAGAACATATCGTCAGAGGCCAGCATCACTTCAACGACCGGCAACCGCGTCGTGATGCGCTTTGCCCCGTTCTTGTAGGTGAGCTCGACCATCACCTTGCGCTGCTCGGCGTGCGAGGCCGTGTCCAGGCGCGCCACCAGCACTGGCACGACAGCCTCTGCCAGTGATGCCCCGCCGTGGAAGTACAAGTGTCCGGCGCGGTACGGTGCCATGCTGCGGGGAAAGGCCACTTGGGCGAAGTCCCCTCGAATGCCAACCTTCTCCGCGTTGATGACCAAGCTGTGACCGTCCCCAGTACCGTCGCCCAACATGATGCGATCGTGCGCGTTTACAGGCCATTTTCCCTGGGGCTTCACACACACATCACCCGCCTCTGCCTGTGCGTTGAGAAAGAAACCGTGGTCTGTCACAATCACCGCATCTTTGAAGCCCATACCGCGCAGCTTGTGAAGTGCCACGCGAATCAGCTTCAGCGTGCCCGGAATGAGCCCGAGCGTCGTCTCCGGGTTGCTTTCCAGTTGGCTGTCAATCTCTGTTGATCGCAGAACCAGCAGATCAACCGTGTCGGCGATCTGCGGCTTTCCACGCACAAAGTCATTCAACACCATCTCGTGAAATCGGTCACCGAGGCGCTTCTTGAATGCATCCATGCGCTGGCTCACGTTCGCAACTGAAGATCCCGACAGCTTTGGTACCAGGTTGTCGTTCTCAAGCACCAGGGTCAAGTCAGTTCGTGCCCCTGGCAGCAGGCTTGCCATCCCAACCAATGTGATGGTTGGCAACTGTGCGTAAGCCGCTTGCAGCTCAACTGGGCCGTCTTCAGCCAGAAGCTTCTCCAGCGCCACCCCCAACTCGTAGCGCAGTGCATCCACCATCAGGTAGGCGACCTTGCGCCCACTCTCTTTCAGGCGGCCTGCTACCAAGCGATCAAACACGTCGGCGTTTGCCATGCGGCCGGTTGGCGGCCAGCCGGCGGTGTCGACATGCTTCACGAACACGCCTTGCACCCTTTCGGCCAGGCGGCGATAGCGTGACCGCGCTTGGCTGACCACCTCATGCATCAAACCATGTTGATCGAGAAAATCACCGACGGCCTGTTCGAACTCTCGCTGGAGGCGATCCGCCTCGCGCAGACTGCCCAGGTAAAAGTCGAGTAAGTCTGCCTGCGAGCGAGTGTGGTCGGGCAATTGACGCTCGTAGTCTTCGCAGGCTTCCACCAAACTCAACCCGGCACGCACCAGTTCCCACTGGGCTTGGCTTTCGCCCTTTCCAAGCCACACCGATCCCTTGTAGCGCGCCAGCACACGGCGGGTGGAATCCGTATCGTTGTTGGTGATGCCATTGATGGCCGTGCGCAGAAAGGTCCGCTCTTCAAATGGAAAGGTATCACGCACACCCAGATCGTCAATGGAGCCACAAACCTCTACCAGTTTGAGTTCGGTTTCAATGGCTTCAGCCCGCTCGATGTAAACAGCACGCGACTTGGGGTCGTTGCGCAATCGTTCGCACACATCCTCGACGATGGGCCTCGCCTCCATTGGTGCATGGGGAACGCCTTTCAGGCTGTCGGGCAGCGCCGTCGGTAGGTCGAAAACAAACTCACTGAACAGCACATAGCGCCAAAGCTCGTCGGCAAGAGCGGACCAGCTCTTGGCACGCGTCTTCACGTTCACGGCAAGGGTTGCCCGCAGGAAGTCCCGAGCCTCTTGCGCCCACCCCTCCTGGGCTTTCAACGCATCCGCCTGGTGGATGCTCGGTGCCAACAGTGCGGCGAGAATCTCGCGCCCCGACTCCACCCTGAGCGTCGCGCGCAAATGCGGCCAGCTTACGCCGCCTCCGATTGCATCAATGACTGCAAAGGAAGGGCCAGTTGGAGAGCCTGCAAACACCTGCCTGATCTCGGTGGCATGGTCCGGGCGTGCCTTCAAGCAGATACTCAGGTAATCATCCCCATCATCCAACTTGGGAAACACTGCTCCGCAGGCCGCATAAAGGGCGAACGGATCGATCTGCTTTTGCTCGTCGGTTTCGGGGCGCTTGGCTGGCACATATACCAACACGCCTTCCAGCGTTGCCTTGGGTTGCCCCACCTCGCGCAGTGCCAGCAGGGCCGCCTCGCGGCTTTCAATACTGCTTTCAGATACATCGACGACCCGTACCTTGTCGGCAGCCAGATCGAAGCATTGTTCGCGGTAGCGCCTATCAGCGTCGTACACCACCAGTGCGCCAGCTTGCTTCAAGCGCGGGCGCAGTACGCTCTCTCGAATAAATTCGGCAATGCTCATGCAACAGACTCCGTACTCTCTGTGCTCTTGTCGAGATGAGTCGACCACAACGCGTCGAGTGTGGGGCTGTTTCCAGCGGCAAGCTCACCCATCGCGGCGACCACCAGAATAGCCCGACCACGCAAAAACCGGTTGAAATCATCCCTTAACTTCTGCTTAAACGCCGCACCGTCAATAGCGGCATAGTGCGCTTTGGAGAGCAGGTCATATGAAATCAGATGGGACTCCAAGCGCGTTCGCACAACACTTTCGTCAGCCCATTGAACACGCTCTTTCAGGTAGTCCAGCGGATCTTTGCGGCCGATCATCCGGTTGGTCTTCCAAGTGATGAGCGCGCAGTTCAGCGCCAGGTAGCTCGGAACTTCAGCTTCTGACAGCAACGCATCTGGAAACACGTGGTGGTACTCACGCTTTTGAATGCTGTCGTAGGTTGCGGGTTTGTGGTCTGCGAAGTCGATTGCACCCAGGTAGGTCGTTACCGCCAAGATGGCGCGTGCTTCTATCCCCGCAGCCTTCGGCCAGCCAGCAGCCATCAGCGAATCCACATCCGCCAGCGGGAATTCGGAACGATTCAGCGCGGGCACGGTCGCCAACTCGGCATCGGCAAAGCCGGGATTCTTCAGCATTGCCTTGAGCGCCTTGAAGTCGGCAAACGCCCGAGATGCTGCGGTGTTCTCATAGCGGTCTGTGAAAAAGGCCGACCACAAGTACCGGCGCAGCAGCTTCTCTGCCTTGGCCAAAAAGTCACCGTGGTCCGGTATCAACTCGTAGGCAGCCGCGATAACGGCAAGCACCGCATTCGTCGGCAACCGGGCTTCATCGAACACACGCTGGCTGTCCAGGAAAGACGCCATCCGCTCAAGCCCGCGCTCCAGCTTCGGCCAGTTTTGCAGTAGCTGCTTTTTGTCCATCTCGATCATGCCGCGCGTGTTGGGTAGCTTTTCCTGCAACAACGCCGAAGTGGACAAAATGAGGTCCGACAAATTGCCATAGCGCCGCGCCGTTGGGCACTTGTCGTTCAGACTGGCCTCCAGGGCATGGAGCGACTTCTCCGCAACGCTTTCAACTTCGGCCACGATGATGTCGTACAGAGATAGGGGCTTGCTGTTGGTGTTCATGTTGATAAACACCTGCAGCGCC
This sequence comes from Acidovorax sp. Root217, assembly GCF_001428645.1. Taxonomy (NCBI): domain Bacteria; kingdom Pseudomonadati; phylum Pseudomonadota; class Betaproteobacteria; order Burkholderiales; family Comamonadaceae; genus Acidovorax; species Acidovorax sp. Root217. The sequence goes on along the minus strand of NZ_LMIH01000013.1, from coordinate 102,668 downwards.
ACATCCTTGCTGGTATCGGCCGGCAGAGACAGGTAGGGCAAGTTGAAATGAGTAACGCGCTCGCGCAGCGTTGTGATCTCTGCTTTTATCTTGTCGCGAGTGGCGGTGTAAGCCTTGTACTTGGACAACGCATCCGGGTCCGTGTCCGCAGGCTCAAGTGGCTTGGTCGCATCGTTGAGCCAGAGGTCTATTTCGGTCGAAATGTCGCCGGGTCGAAGCAAAGATACGGGAAGCAATCCGCGTTTAAAACACTGCGGAGGCTCCTCTGCCCAGCGCGGCATGCGAAGCTGGTGCTTGTTCACCCAGCGCGGAATACAGCGGATCTCAGCGTCAGCCCCCGACTTGCTCTCGCCGCGATCAAACTCCGGCAGATAGACAAAGAACGTCTCCCACTCGTAGTTGTTGTGCATCGACCGCCAAAACGCCGTAAGCCGCTGCTGCCCATCCAACAAATGCTGCGTCACGGTGCCTGGCCCGGCGGGGTCAGATGTAGCGATGTAGCGCGACTCAAACTTCTCCGCCCCGGCCACTTCAAGTGCCAGCGTCACGCCAACCGGCAGATTGTTGATGATGGTGTTCAGAAAACTCGCGATTCGGCCACGATCCCAAGCCTCGAAACGCTGAAAGCGCGGCAGCTTGATCATGCCTTGCTGGATATTTTGGAACCAGACGCCAAGGGTTCTATCTTGGGCTTTGCTGGACTGCTGCATGATGCTCATTCGCCTACTCCTGCTTTCTTCCTACCGCGTGTTTTCTTCGGTGCTGCTTCAGGCTCGACGTACAAATCCTTCAGACCGTGCGCAATGGCCAGAGATTTGTCGGTCTTGCACTTCTCACGCACTCGCTCAGGCCAATAGTTCATGGCCAGGTGCGCCCACTCGTAGTCGCCTTTTTCCAGCTTCGCCCAGGTCTCTTTGAGCACCTTCTGCCAGGGCTTGTGGCGGAATAGCGACCACAGCGGCGCGGCGGCGATCTGCACGCCGTCATCGTGGTTAGGCTTGTAGGTGGGGGCGAGCTTGAGTAAGGTGTCGCGCAGCTCAATTAACTCCAGCTCGAAGGTTTGCAAAGTCTCGAACTGCTTTTCATCGTCACGCGTGCGGGCAGAACCCTTGTTGCGCAAAGCCGCCACGTCAGCATCGACTTGTTTGAGCTTGGGCTCGACGAAGTCATTGATGGCGGTGTAGAGCGTCTGGCTGGTCAGGCTGGGGTAATAGACCCACAGCGTGTAACTGCCGGACTGCGTGGCCAGCGGCCAGTAAATGGGCGCTTTGCGGCGGCTCTTGGAGTAGCGCTGCAAATGGAAGGCAAAGAAGTCGCGCTGCATCCAGCGGCGCACGTCGCTGGGCACGGGTGCATCGACACGAGCCAGCACTTCTTCGACCAGACGCGCCAGGTCGTGCGGGTGACCAGGGTCGTCCAGCAGGATGCCGGCGTGGTCGTGAAACGGTGCTGCGCCATCGGGCAGCATGCCAGGGCTTTTGGCGGGTAGCGGGTCGAAGGGCTCCGGCTCGCTGAGTGCGGTGCGCTCGCCGGTGGCCAACCGCCAGTCGAAGCGACCAAAGGCTACACCGACTGCCCAGCTCAATAAACCAGCCGTCTGATCGACAGGCACGGCGTCGTCTTCTTCATCCCCTTCGTCTACTGTGCTGGCGTTGGTCTCGCCCTCGCTTACCGCGCTTTGCCCGGCCTGCATGGCAGCACGGTCAGCTTCGCTAAAACCATAAAGATTGGTGGCAATACCGTCGACTTCGTTCTGGATGCGCACCAACTCAGATTCAATGGCGGGAGTGTCGTAATCGCCTAAACGGGCACGCAGTGTCGCAGGCAGCGAGAATGCAAGGGACACTTCATCAATAGAATCCAATGCGCGCTTTAGTGACCAAGCTCGACGCGCAGCTGATGCAAGCTTGGCTCGTTGGTCCGCCAATAAGTCTGGGACAGGTGTTCGCTGAATCACACCGACTTCGTAAGAACCGAAAGCCATTTGAATACTCAGGAGCATTTCAAATGCTGAACTATTGGTGATCGCAATAAGAGCCAATAGTTCTTCGGGGTCATTGTCACCTGTCAGGATCGCCGGGCCTTTGCTTCCAAAAATACAATTTGGCGGCAAAGCTCTGAAGCTGGCACCCTTTTGGCTCCTTGCCGACCATGTGATGCCGGGTCGAAAGTACTTTGTTTGGTTCCAGCACTTTGAGTTGTTTTCTGAAGCTCTCCCCATCTCTAATTCAGCAAGTTTCCACTGGCCTAGGCTTTGGCCGTCGCCGTGCCAATCTACGACCACATGAACTTTCTGGTAGAAAGACGCGAATTCTCCACCCTTCGCCAGGTATGCCCATTTCTTGCCTCCCTCGCTCCGTCTGGACAGTAAGAGATTGCAAGGAACCTCCCAATAGAGCCGGAGCCACTGAAAATTTGAGCCGGTCGAAAGCCCCATCCAAGCCTCACGTCTGGACGAATTCAGTGCAGGGAAGCGGCTAAATGAGCCACGAACGTGTTCGCTAACCCAGTATGCAAATGGTGATGTTGGTACTCGCCGGAAAGACTCTGGGGCGAGTGAGAACACAAGACGACTAATCGCACCATTTCTCAATTTCTCAATTGAGCTGGCCAAGGCGTTTTCCTTATCTGCCGTATCGAGCAATCGCAAAAATAGAGTCATTAGACTTTCTCCAGTACATAGGCGGCCGCCTCAACCATCGCGTCATCCATCACTCCATGTCCAAGGTCGGCGACCACCTCTGGCCGGGCGATCTGAAGAACGACCTGCTCACGCCAGGGCTGATACCGAGATAGAAAGAAGCAAGTCCTGGACGTAATTGCTCCTACACGTCCAGCAGGCCGAAGAAGCTCCAGCGCACGATCAACAAAAATCGCCACCAAATCATTCTTTGATATCGGATATGCCTTGGTGAGTTGGTTCTTAACGCCGACACAGAGCGCCCCAAATGGCGGATTCATCACCACCACATCAAAAACTTCCCGGCACAAATCAATGAGCCGAAGCCCCTGCAAAGCATCCTGCGCAAAAAGCCGCCCTTGGTAAGTGGATTTGGCCGCCTGGGCAAACTCGGTCAGCGCAACCCGCAAGCGGGCTTCGGCTTTTTGCCACTGCTCCATGTCCGCCTCTTTGAACAGGCTGCCATGCTCACCAAAAACCTGCCTAATCAAATCTGGCAACTCCTGCTCCACCTGGAGCAGTACGCCCAGCTCGGGCAAGCCTTTCAGCAGTTGCAGCGTCTTCTCAAAAAGCTCGGCGTCCAAGTGGTCCAGGGTGGCGGCAAACTGCTGGCGCAACTCAGGCTCTGCCGGGGGCGCAATGGCGGCTACCACATGGCCGCGCCCCACCAGCGGTCGGTCTTTGGCCTTGACGCCAGCGTCGTGCCAAGCGCGCTGCGCCCGCAGCCACAGCGCCAGGGAGGCAATCTGTGCGGCGCGCGGGTCGATGTCCACGCCGTAGATATTGTGTTCGATGATCAGGCGCGGCACATCGCGCACCAAAGCTGCTTCGTCGGCGTAAGCTTGGCACAGAGGCGCACAAGCGCCAGGCACTGGTTTGTTTGCCTCTGTATTGATAGCTGCTCGTGCTTTCCCCGATTGGCCTAGAGCCGTTTTTGATGCATATTCTGCCGTGCGTGCGGCATCGGCCGGAACCTGCAGCGAGCCGGGGCCGTGCCGCTGCTCCCAGGCCCAGGCCTCGCGGTAAATCTCGGCGAACAGGTCGAAGGCATACAGGCCAAAGTGCATCGAGCCGCAAGCAGGGTCCAGCAGTTTCAGCGTGCGCGGGTCGCGCACCGGGTGGTGGGCAATGACCTTGGCCTTGCGCTGTGGTTCTTCGCTCACCAGACGCTCAACGATTTCCTGGCAGATGGCCACAAACCAGCGCTCTTGGTAGACGCTGCCATCACCGCCATGCCGGTCTGCCCGGCAAACCAGAAATATGCCGTCCCACAATTCTTGCGTGCGCAGGTCTGCAAAGCGCTGCTGACGCAAGGCGGGTTCGAGACGCTGAAAGTAATCGCCCCAAGTGTCATTGGAGTAGCGGTCGTACGTGTTCACGCAATGCGCAAACTCGATCATGGCCTGGACACCAGCTTCGGTAGTGTCGAAGGTGGGAAGATCTGACCACCGGCCAGCCTGAACGAGGGCCGTGATCGAACCTGGGCGAAGTTCATCTGTGTCAAACCGGCGCAGAAATACGTCCTGTGGCGTGCAGAGCAGGTATTGGCAGCGATCGCGCAGAGCGGTCGTACCCTGGGTGGCTTCGTACCAAAGGCGTCCCAAGGTGTTGTCGACCAGGAACTCCACCACGTAGCGCGGCGTGAAAAACTGGTTGCGCACGGCCAGTTCGCGGCTGTTGCGCGGCGCCTGACTGGCCTCCCGCATCTCCTTGCGCTCTTCTTTGGAGTTGAAATATTGGTAGATCCAGCCGATGGTTTCGTCCTGGCCCCACAGCGGGGCAATCTCGGCATCGTTGATCAGGTTCAGCACTTGCAGCAACGCGGCCTCGCGCGGAAACAGGCGACCCTGGGGCGAGTAGCGGTCGAACAGGCCCGGCAGGTCTTGGGCAAGTTCGTCGAAAACGCTGAACAGGTATACGCGGTAGGCATCGCCGGTTTCGCCCAAGCCGGTGCCAGCCAAGCGTGCATAGAGCTGAAAGCCCTTGGCCTGGAAGCCGTTGCCGACCGATTCAACCAACAGGCCACGCGCCTCCGCCATGCGCAGTGCTGCTAGACGGTTGAGCACGGTAAAAGCTTGCTCACGGACGATGCGGTCCAGCCCCTGGGCGGAATTCATGTCGCCACTGGCGGTGTAGTGCGCCAGGGTGTCACGCAGAATGCGCGCCGTTTCGCGCTGGGCGTCGTTGATATGGCGCAGGCTAGCCAGATCGGCCACGGTGCCCGCGTTCGGGTCCATGCCGTAGTCGTTCTGAAGCTGGCGGGTGAATTCTTCTTCCAGCACGCGGCGTGCGTCGTTGACGAAGCGCTGCAGGCGGTTTCTTGTTGTTTGGTCAAAAGCCATCGTGGTTACCAGACGGAGGTGAATTGGGGCCGGAGCGGTTCCATGGCTTGCGGAATTCTCTCAGCGCAGGTAACGCCGAGGTACGTTGCAGCCCGTGTCGTGCCAACGTACAGGTACTTGGCAAAGAGGTCAGGGTGCCGCTGTGCGAGTGCGTCGATGCCTACAAAAAACACTGCTTCGAACTCAAGGCCTTTGATGTGCTGGATGTCAAAAACGCGCACGTCGTTGTCGTTGCCCATGACTTGGCCTTTGGGGCAGGCTACGACTTGAATGTTTTCATCTTCAAGAATTTCGTTCAGCGAATCCGCGAGAGGTTGAATATCTGATTCGCTGTTGACAAATATCGCCGTAGATGGAAGCTGCTTCAGATAGCTGGCGATATGGCGAATTCGGTCAGCCAGCCAAGCATTAGTCTCATCTGAATCGGCTGACTCTAGAAGGGCAGGCCGTTCACTTTCGTTGTTGACGTGTGGCGGCAAGGATGCGTCTTGCGTATCACCACCCAGCTCTTGGATGATGGCACGCGCCAGGTCGTTTAGTTGACGGCTTTGCCGGTACGAAACACTGACACGGCGGACTTCAATTTCGGGGAAAAACCACTTCAAATCCTCAACTGATTGGCTGCCCCAGGTGGTTAAGCGCTGATTGAAGTCACCGCAGGCAAAAAACGATCGCAGCTGCGGGTTGGCAAGTGCCGCCATGCAGGCAAGTTGTACCGGCGAGAAGTCAGTAGCTTCGTCCACCAGAATTTGGTTCTTGTGAAGGCCTTGCACCGTTTGCAAAGCACTCCAATACGTGTCTTTCAAACGGCGAGCAATGGTGGCGTTGCGCAACAAATCACCAGCAGAGCGCAAACTGGTCAAGATGACGATGTCCAGCTCCAACGGGTGAATATCTGTGGCCGGGAATGGTTCAGAGCGATACCAGGTGCCTACTTCTTGCTGTGCTTTTCGGAAGGCGCGGTAGCGCCTTGGAATGCCATCCAAATAGCGCTTGACGGGGCTGACAAACCTCCGTGCAGCAGAAAGCAACACCAGTTGAGTGCCCACGTTGGCGCGATGCTCCGGCTTCAGTGAGCGTTCGCCCAACCATTCAATGATTTGAGCGTTCTTGCTGCCCTTGGGGACCACTCGTTTCGCCGCCGATGTTCGTGCTTGCGCCCTCAGCGCAGAGCGGAATGCACTGATGGCTGGGCCACGCCCTGTTTTGGGCACAGTGGGGTCTTCGTCCTCGTCTCCATCGGTTTCAGCCTCTTCTTCGGTATCGACAGAAGCGCTGGCTTGAAGCTGGTCTATGAATTGTCCCAACTCATCTAGAAAAAGACTGTTTCCGTTGAGTGCCAGATTGAGCGCATCGTCAATCCTTTGGTCAGAAGCGGCCTTGAGTTCAGTCACCAAACTCTGCAAACTGACGGACTCAGCTTGAAGTTCGATAAGAAGGCTGGCCATGTTGGAGGAGTCTTGCCCCGTTAAAACGGACGAGATCTTCGTGCCCACCTGTGCCGCTAGCGGATGGGCAGCGCTGACCAGAGTCAGAACCCCGGTTTGCATGTCCTGAACAAAGGTAAGGCGTTGCCAAATGTTGAACGCGTCGAACCAATCACTGGGGTTGTTGTGTGCATTCGCATGCAGGATTGCGGCATGCTCTTTTAGCGTGAACAAGCCGCCAGTTCCAGGTAGGCGCAAGATGCCGAGCACATTGCGACCTAGCTCACGGCGGTAGTCGATCCATGTCTTCAACCGCTTGTCAGATGCTGGCACGCCTTCACGCGCAAAAGCTTCTTTTAGATACTGCTTTAGTAGTTCGGTGGGCGTGAACATCATCCAGCTATCAGGGTGAGCGGCACTGCCACCTTGTGATGCCCGCTCAATGGTTTGACGCTCTCCCGCCGAAAGGCTGTCTGGCGCGGTGATGTCTATCTTTTGGCCCAGCCGCCGGATCAGCGTTGTGGTTTTTCCGGTGCCAGGTGGCCCAAGAAGTAGCAAGCGTTGATTCAGTGGAAGGCGAAATATCTCGTCCTGGTATTTGTCCAGAACAGGCTGGTCCCTAAGGCCCATTTTTGTGATTCGCTCTCTGCGAATGCCCTCGAAAACTTCTATTTCTTCGGCGTCGCTGGCCAGCACCTGGCTTAGCAAGTCTTTGACCCCTTCGGGTGCTTTCTTGTCCTGCAGCAACGCCCGAAGGGACTCAATGGTGAACGGCCCAAATTTGTCACCCTCGAGTACAGACTCTCTGGAGTCCCATACGCCTGCATTTTTTTCCGGTCTAAGGCGGGTGCGCTCAACGACCTCTACCGTTTCCCCATTCGGGAGATGAAATCTGTCACCGACCAGCAGCGAGGCTAAGCGCCCGACAGGCGCTTTGTAACTTGCTAAAAACCCCGGTGCACCGGACACTGGAGTTGCTCGGCAGATGAAGTACACCCGTTCATCGCCTGAGTTTGTGATAACGACCACTCGGGCGATGGCAGGCTCTCGCATCAACACCTGGACACTTTCCTGGTTGGCGTGGTTGACATCAGCAAGCGCCCGGGTAGCCCCAGCCGTGTTGAGCGTATTCACTGAAGCGAACGCATCAGCTCCCAAACCCTTGTGCGCACTTTGACCACGGGCTATTTCAGCCACGCGAGTCAGCATGTTGAGTGAATCGGTCGCAACTTTCAGGACGTGCTGCTGTTCTACTGCTGACAGGTTCATAACTTCATTCTTTCCCTGATGAGTCAATAGACTAGTCAGCGTCTATGGCAAAGCTGATATCCAGCTCGGCGTACAGCGATGCGTCTGATTTCAATTCCTGCAACTGCTGAATGAGAACGTCAAGTTCTATAGTTGCTCCAATTTTTTTGGGCACCTTCACTCGCTTGCTCAGCTTGGACGGTCCGGTATTTCCCTCTTTTGCTTGCATCTCCTCAAGTCGGTGACGCTTGCGTTCTTGGCCTTGGCGTTGAATAAAGCGCTTGAGATCTTCAATGGTGCTGTTGATGTCGTAGTCGCGGGCCAGGAGTTTTTTGAGTCCGGCCAAGTCGTGAGTTGTTGCCAGGGCGAGGCTATCCAGCCGGTCCACGGCGTTGCCGCGTTCTTCCTGGGTAAGTTCTTCCCACTCCGAGACGCGCTGCAAGTCCTCAACGCCTTCCTTCAAACGCAACTTTTGATGTTCAGCGAGTGTGATGACAGCATCGCGCACCCTGCCCTTCAGGTGAGTGAGCTGAGAGTTGAAGTCGGGTGTGTGCTTGAAGAAGTCCTCTTTGCCGAGCCGCTCTGACAAGGCGCCCAGGTCATCGGCGAGTTCGCGGCGCAACTCGCCCGGTACCCCTGTGTTTGGCAACGATTCGATGTCGCGGCGATGCACTTGAAGGTCCCGCAGTGTTATGTCGAGCCCGTTGTCGAGCACGCGCTTTACATCAAGCGCCCACTTCAGGTTGTCGTAAATAGCGGAGGTTTCGGCGCCCATGCGCTGAGGAGCGTCAGAGGCATCGGTGAACAATACGTCTGCAATGTCCTGGTTCAAGGTGCGAATGCGCTCACTACCCGCCAGCCCGAGGCCACTGAGCTTTTCAGCCAGTGATCCGTAATCATGCTGAAAGCGCGGAAATTGCTTGGCGGCTGCCTTGCTGATCTCCTGCTCCAGCGGGATGACCATGTCACCCACCAACTCGCTAAGGCGCTCGGCAGCGCGACCCAGCGTTTCGATCGAGGGGCGCTCATCTCGCAGCGAAACGCCGATTTGTTTGAACGAGTTGTTGGTCTTCAGCGCATCGATGGCTTGCTGGCCCGCGGCTGTGACTTCGCGGCCGGACACCTTGAGCTTGATTTCGCCGGCCATCAACATGGCGGCCACGATGTAGCGCGTGGTGTCTGGCGACCAGCCGAACGGATCGCTGCTGAAGTCGTCCAGCAGGCGTTTTCCGTCAACAGTGCCGCGCTTGTCGATGTAGTCTCGAATGCTGATCATGGCCTTGTGATCAGTCTTGAACGACGCGCGACCAGCCACCGTTTGCACCAAACCGAGCGGGTCCAGCGCACTGCTGATGGCTGCGGGGTTGGCCACCTTCAAGAACTTTTCCGCCGTATCGGTACCTGCGCGTACAGGAGCTTCGACGTAGCGGTCAAAAACTTGGCCGGCCACATCGGAGAGCAACTTCTTGGTTGCATCCAGCAGGTCGCCGTCCAACGCCGACACCGCCGTGGCCTGGCCCCGGAAGACAAATGAGCCCGCCTGCAGGGTCTGTTTGATTTTGCTATGCAGTTGGGTCGCGAGCTTGGCGGCACGGTCGAGTTGGCCGGTACAGTAGTCCTTGACTTCTTGGTCGGGTTCGTTGCGATGCAATTCGGCGATGCGCTGGCAGCGATAGATTTCGTTGGCCAGATCGTCGAGATCGGGGTTCGTCCGGGACAGCAATCCGAGGGTGTTGCGGCCCGAGCGGCTGCGAGAGTCGTCGAGCATGCGGTTTTTGGCCGCGTCGTAGTCGCTGGATGCGACCAATTCAACCACTGTCTGGATGGCGCTTTGATCACCCGCCAGGCTGGTGATAGCGCTGCCCGACTGGACCTTCAATCCTGTTGCTACTGCCATGGTGCCGTGCAGGCTGACACGGGGTAGCGGGTCGAAGGATTCTCGCAGGGCGTCGTTGAAAATGCGCTTGACGTCTACCGTACGCAATGCGATGGCACCTCGCTCCTGCTCGATATCGCGCAACTTTTCACTCAGAAAGACGAGGTTGCCGTCCTTCTCGCCGAGAGGGACATGCACGTCAACGAGCATTTCCTCGACTGCCTTGCGCACCGTTTCCAGCTGCGAAGGCGCAGTGATGGACGGATGCATGAGGCTGGCGACGTTTTGCACTGACACGGGCAAGTTTCCAAGGATCTGCAGCACGGCAACAGACTTTGCGATGTCCTGGTGGAGCTGAGAATCGTGGAAGCGAATTTGTACTTTGCCAACCGCCTGGTGGATTGACGTAAACGCACGCCGAATGTCCTTCTCCAGCTCATCGTAGAGCGTGACCGTGGTGGCCAGCCAGCCCACCGGTTGATCGGCCATGGCCCTAGAACCGCCCTCGCCCTTAAGAACATCTTGAATCACCTTGATCGCAGACCGCAAGCCGATGCCGCCAGTGGACTTGGCCAAGGCGCCGAGCAGGTGCAGCAGGATGTCAAAGTGCGCTGGCAGGAATGGGTACAGATTGGTGAAGCTAGCTTTACTGAAATCGGCGTCGTAGTACTTGGCGTCTTGCAGCTTCGTGTTGTGCCGCAACGCTTGGCCGTGGGCTTCGAACAACTTGCCCAGTTCGGTCTCGCCCGCAGGAGACTTGCCCAACAGACGTCGGTAGCAAATCTCCTTGATGTCGCTCGATTCGAGATCAATCTGGATGGGGAAGCGGTCTTTCAGCTTGTAGAGCTTGTCTGAGTTCAGCGCCGCACGGGGGTCGTCTTCGGTCAGAGTCTGTTGGGCAGTAGAAATGATCCAGGCTTTGCCATCGCCCAGGCGCTTAAGGTTTTTGGCCAGGCCGTCGAGGTTGAGGATCAGGTTGTCGCGCGAAGCGACGTACTGGCCCACCTCATCGACGATGAAGATGATGTTCTGCTTGCCACTCTTCTCGCGGACGATGTCGATCATCTCCTGCACGCGCTGGTCTTCGAACTGGAAGAAACCGTCGGTGCTAGATGAGAATGACTTGGCCTCCGGGAAGAGCGCTGGGTACATCTCGTGCGCAATCTTCGGAATAAGTCCGTCAATGGCCAGGGGGTTGTTCTGAACGCGTGCCCAAGTGGCGCCCGGTAGCGCCTTTGCGATGCGCTCATGCAACTCCGGCGTGCGGCCATCCTTCTCGATCATTCGCTCGAAAGCAGCGACCTTAAGGTTGCGCGAGTAACCAGCCCACTGGAGGACTTTGAAGTAGAGGACCGTGGAAACATCTTCCATCGTGGCACCCGCAAGCATCTCGCTGGCCAAGTCCAACATCACCACTGCTGCCGGGAATCGCTGTGCCACAGTACTGAGAAGCGCCTTGGTCTGTGGCTTGTGTAGCCGATCTTGCAGATACTTGATGAATGGTGTGCCGTCGATGCTGCGCTGATCATCGAAGGCCAAGCCAAGGTACTTGGTGAACGAACTCTTACCGGAACCGTAGAAGCCGGACACCCATACGCCGACTTCGTTTTCTCCGCCCGACTCCATTGCGAGCTGCATGCGGTCCAAAAGCTTGCGGAACTGCTCCTCGATGCTCTCGGTGACCACGTACTCCGAGATCTCAGCTTTGAGGCGGCCTTCTTGCGAGGCTCCGTAGGTGATGACCTTTTCGATGGTCCGGTAGATGTCCTTGCTGGGGTCGAAAAGTGAGCGAATGGTCATGGGGTGTTCCCTGTGTTCTTTGATCTGATCAGCCGCCGACGTGAACCGAGCGGTAGTTGCCGTCTTCCGGATAAAAGCCGAGAAACTTCAGTCGCGTTTTACCGGTCCGAATGCCGGGGTACAGAAAAATCGTCGGCACATGAAATTTGCCTTGAAGCTGGCTTTCAATAGCACCAATGCGCAGAAACGGGTGTAGTGCCTCCAAATCTGTCACCAGGAGGAGCGCACTGTGCTGGCCCTCAAGCGGTCGCAAAGCGTCTTCTAGTCGCCTCAACAAGCCGTTGTCGGCAGTGAGGATGTCGGCCAAGGCCTTGTTGGTGCGGGGCCAATCGAGCGGTGCAGACTTGTCTTCAGCTACGCAGAGTGACCAAAACGGGTCTTCTTTAAGGACAGCCCAGATCTGTTCTGCAATGGAGAAAGTGTGGACGTTCCATCCTTCATGGTGGAGCTTGGCCATCCAGGCTGGCGTCTGCCGCTTCACCTCCAGAATTTGCTCTGGTGAGAAGACAAGGTAGTAAATTGGCTCGAAACTCGCATGTCCCAGCTCTCGGCCATGCCGGATGCGCTCGCGCAGTTCATCGAAATCAGCTTTTAGTGAGGACATTACAGAGTGTCTCCATGTCTGGTTGCTTCCAGCTGATTCGGACCACATCACCAGCTGATTGGGCGATGAGAAGACTCTTCAGCGAGAGCCGCTTGATCTCTTCCAGCACGTCTTCACGCGCGAGTCCAAAAAGTTGCCAGTCTTCGTGAGTGAGCAGGGCGTTGTCACCGACGCCAGCAAAGTGCAATTCGTATGCAATGTACGCGGCCACATTGGGGTACATCCGAAATGGCAGGATGTGGCGTGTGGACTTGCTTCCGCGCTCAAGCATGCCGTAGTCGGCGCAACACCCAGACAGGTATGCAGAGACGCGTCTGACTGTGCTATCCGACCAGCGTTTGATCGTCTTTCCATCGTCAATTGCTCGATCAACAAACGCGCGAGCATCCGCGTTCGAAATGTGCGTGTAGCCCGCTGAGTATCGTGACCAATAAACTTGGCGCACGAAATCTCCAAGGATGGGGTTGGCTCGACTTGTGAACAGCAGAAGTAGCTGCACAAGCTCGCCGGAGGAGATGATGGGCGATAGCAGCTTCAGGTGTTTGGCGGGTGCACCACCATCGACTAAGTAGCGAGGTGCGAAACATTCGACAATTACATTGCGCAGCCTTCGGGCAGTGATTGTTGGGAATCTGCCCGATCCCAATGCTACTTGTTGCAACTGATTTGCCGACATTCCAGGGCTCCATAGCTCAAGGAGCGTCTTTGCTTCATCAACCAACCCAAGGCCTGCCTGCAGCTGTGTGGTGTAGAGTGCTCTTTCGCTCACATCAGCCCACAAAGTATGGGTAAGTTTTGGTATTGTGCTTAAAGGCAGACAAGTAGGCTCCTGCAATTTCTTTCAAAACGGGAACAGCCTCAATGTCTACAGCGCTCCCGAAGGCGATCGGCCCTTCGATAAGCTGTGGGCGTTCCTTGGCTAGTTTTTTCAATTCATTCAACGCAGAAAGTTGGTCGCTGCCCGCACTGCTGATAAGTCCGTCCTCGACGCCACTCTGCACAAGCGTATGAAGATCTTGCTCGACCTCTTCCGGTAGACGGAAAAGATGGTAGCTACCGGCGTTCAGATGCTCGTCGTGAAGCCGCCTAGCTGCCTCTAATGTCCCGTGGTATTGCGCGAGCCTGTGAGTCTTCGAGAACACAGGGTCCAAAAATAAGCGGCTTGATTGGTCATAGAACGAGGTAGGCCACCATGCAAACTGGTTGCGCTCGCCCAGAACACCCACTACGAGCCGTATCTGCAGAAGTAGAGAGAGATTTTTTTGGTCCATCTGGTCTTTCATCATTGCTGTCCAGCGCGCCAGAACTACGACGCATGCTCGCTGAATAGGGGGCAGATCTTAAGGCCGCATGGACGCTTGCTGTTTGCGTCTCGTCTCAGAGAACTCGTCAGTGGGACGTGGACGCGATGAAGGGAAGCGCAATCGCGCGTTAACTCCCCCCTGTGATGACCATGTCGCATAGCGACGTCGTCTAGTTGTGGCGAAGGGTCACACCCCTATGAGCTGCCCTGCAATTCCATTCGGACCGGTAGTTCTTTACGTCGCTTCGGATCACGGTAATGCAGCCACTTTGCGCAGATGATCGCGCAAAGTGATGCACTGCCTTTGTTCAGTCTTTAAGCCACTTGTACAGTCCGTAGGCAGCAGCCCCTACGGCCAGCGGAGCAGCAGCCGTGATTAGCAAGCCCGCGCCCATACCACCCCCTACCACGGTACCCACTGCCGCGAGCCCAGATGTAATTCCTGTGGCGCCGAGGCCTGGCACACCCAGGGCTGCAACTGCACCCACAGCTCCTGCACCTCCGGTCGCGGCTCCTCCTGCGCTCGCCAGTGCGGCTTTGCTCTCTTTTTCCATGATCCGATCCTCGTTTTTATCGTCAATGTAGAAATTTAGGCCTTGCGAAGCCCCAAGGGTAGTGCCGCCTAGATTGATGGCACTGAGTCAAGCTTATACACAATTTGCAACATTTTACAACCGCCCAAATGCGCTATTGTTTTAATAAATTTTTTTGAAACGCACTGCGACTTTTTTCGGTCGCAAGAATTTACATTTGGTGTGAATTGCTCAACGGAATAGCGATGTTCATGTCGTGAATGTAAATCGTGCTGTAAACAATTTCGTGTCGAATTATTCTCTTCCCAAACACAGCTTTCTTTTCCGGAAAATCAGCGAATCGGTCATTGCTTAATACGAAGATTTTACTGTCTATCTCCGCCCCCATCAAAATGGTTTCGTCGGCACGCCGATTCTCGGCCACCACATGCACTTTAGCGTGCGGAAATCTCAATCGGAGGTCCCTATCATTCATTCTCATTTGTCCACGAATGCCATGATCAAATATTATGGAAATAGCGTAATTTTCGGAAATCACAGGGATTAGTGCGTCGAGAGCTGAGAGGCCAATAAACCTATCCTGTTCGTAGCAAAGATTGTTTCCATCAATAATTATGCTATCTATTTCTCGATTGGATGCTGCGATGATTTCATTGACGCGAGAGGTGAGCTTTTTTATGTCAGCTTCGGCAGATCTGTCTTGGCGGCGCAGGTCATTTATAATCGATCGAGGATTCCCCGTGGAGAAATAGAGAGAGCACCTATCGTGGATTTTTTTACGTTCGTACGAATTTTCGGCCTTACCAAGCTCCGTCTCAAAAACAGTAGCTCGTTTGATATCGGCATCGATCTTGTTTCGTAAAATTCCTAAATCAGAAAGCCGATTCATGGGAGCTAAAATTAGCTTGTCAAGATTTTCCTTTTTTGCAAGCAATTTTGTTATTTGAGGTCTCAGTTTTTCTATTTCCATAGACAGAAATCGCACCTCTGCTTGTACAGATAGCTTGTCAAAGCATCTGTATCTCGCTAATTCCTCCTGGAGCCTCTCGGAGCGCACTCGCAGTGCATCTTTCGTCTTTTGAATCTGTGCTTTTTGATCTGCGAATTGTTTTAAGTTGCCCCTTAGCTCGGAGAGTTGCATCTTTGCCATGGCTCTCTCGGATGAGAACCAGTGACGAGGATTAAAACCCAGGCTTGCTTGAGGAGATAGATTCAAACAAGTGAGCTCATCAGTGCGAATCTTTTGGTCAAGTCGATCTATTTCTTTGGTTGCTTCTTCCATTCGTTGGTTAATTCGGGCGACCTGCATTTTTGAATCACCAAAATCGCAACTATCGAACCATTGTACAGCCGCTTGATGCGAGTCGATGCGGTATTGAATGGCAAGCAGTTCTGAATTCAGTGCCGAGTATTTTTGGTCAATTGGATTGTTGATCAAATCAAGGTTCCTCTTTTCAGTTGCTTTCAGGCGTCTGTAAATTTGCGAGTGTGAATCGGCGTCAACTGCGCCATCAGAGCATCGCTAGGCTGCCATTATTGCTGGGCGTATTTAGCTGCCGCCTTCGACTCCCAATTAGCCTTGGCAATGAGTGCAAGTCCCGCGCAAACTGCCGTCACAAGTAAGTATGAGGTAAGAAGCCGTAAGGGTGTGGTACAAATGATTATCATTGCTCAATACTTTATGTTGGTTGCCGGCTGAAACAATTGCTACATGAATAATTTATTAGTCGTGCAACCTGGATACCAAGCTGCACCACCCTGGTCGACCACGTTATGAAAAATTGATCTCTTCCGCGACTTCGGCGTATAGGTATTTCCGTCGCAGAAATGCGACTTGAATGACCGCCGGCACAGTTACTCTGTATGCTGGACTGGCAATATCCACAGCAGTCCAGACGCCGGTTACGGCCCAGCCAATCGGACCGGCTAGAATAGACATGGTTCTTGTAAGTATTACATTCCCTGCAAGGGAAAGCCCTCTGCCAATAAGCGCTTTCAAAACGGCATTGACTATTATCAGCGTTAGTTGATATGACTTGAATCCGCCAGCTCGAAAAATGGCTTGAAAAGAACCGAGGACTATTTCTTTCGTCACTGATAGATCTTTTAAACCCATAGACTGTGCAAGTTCGCGCACTTCACTTTCAGACATTTTTTCAATGGCATCAGTGGCAATCTTCATGAGAAGATTCCCTTCGATCACTTCGACGCCTGAGCTCTTGTTATAATTTACGCTGAGCTTGTCACACACATCAGTCAGAACTTCTTTGTAAAGTACGCCTTCTCCGCGACGGAGCATGGTCGCTATGCTATTAGCGCCAAAGCACTGGATTTCAGCTGCAATAAGTGTCCAGTAGGCGTGGTGGTCAGGGTAGTGCTGCTTGTACTTGGCATCGACAGTTAAGCTTTCTGTGAATCGCACTTCTCCATCTTTGTCATGTGTGAGGCAATAGACTAAGTCATTCAAGTCCTCAGAGGCGAGTTCGCCGATGAAATCTATATCTTTGTCGCTTCGATAGCCCATGTTTCCCTCCTTCGGTTGCTGAAATATTGCGCGGATTCTTCCCCGCGAAAATAAAATTTTCTCGCTGCGTTAGAAGTCAATGCTCAGACAGTTTCAGGAATAGTGGGCATTGTTCGAATAAACGCCTCTACGTTCCTGATTGACTCGAGTCTATGGTTCAATTCTTCTTTACTCATAGCGAGTGAGCGCTCCAACTGCGCCAGGTAAACGTCGTAGGAATTCAGGGTCCCAGCCATGCTGTGATTTAGGGCAACCTTTGTGTCCTTCCAATATTTCCTCAAGGAAACAACGATCTGATCTTCGACCTTTTCCTTCTCGAACTGCTCCACTGTCTTCTTTGCGATGCGCCTCTGCCAGTCGCTTCCTAAAAGCGCGAACAGACCTGCAGCCAATAAAGCCCCGATACCGATGGCTATAGTTACTGGACCGCCGAGAGCAGAGATGACAGTCATCACAGCGGCTGGACCACCTACGGAGATTCCCATGGAGGAAAGCCAGCCAACTATCTTCGCAGCCAGAATGTACCCTCCGAGATTGCTTCCCCCTGCAACGGCGGCAGCCCAACCGGCAAGTGCCCCAGCTGCACCCACGCCGGTCAGAGCTGAGAGAAATGCGCTTTGAGCATCGAATCTCATCACAGAGCCCACCGGAGTCAGATAGTTTTCCATAGACGAGAGAACTCGGCTCAGCTCCGCATTGAGGTTGTCGCTGAGTACAGAGACCTGTCGATTAATATCGCGCTGCACTTTATCAATGAGGAATCCTCCCAAGTACTTTTCTGCGTCTTTTTTGTCTTTGTAGTTCTGACGCACCTCGGCCTCAATGAACTCTAGCTGGATGTACTTGCTGTAGACACTCTTGACGATCTTTTGCGTCGTGTCCAAGTGCTCGTCGATCATCCGATTGAGCCGTTGGCTCTCAATCGAAAACTTAGCCTTGGACAATTCTTTTTTTGCTGAATACTCGTCATACTGCTTCTGCGCACTTTCTCGATCGCTGATGCCTTGCTCAAAGCGACCTGCGAGGGCAGAAAGAGCGGCGGTCTGAGAAGACCTACCGTCTTCGAGGGAATGTTTTATACGTTCATATGCGGTCAGCGGAGCAGTGCTTCCTATGTATTGCTTCAGATCGACTAGCAACTCATCAGTGATCTGGCTTGTCGAGTCATCGACTGCAAATCCAAACATGCGCGCTCGCAGTGTATCCGCGGTGATATTTGTATTCCAGCGCTTACTAGCATCGAATAGGGCTTCCGCCAATTGATGTTCCGAACGTACTACAGCACTTTCAAAGACTCCGTGCAAAATCTGCGCGCGCGACTGTCCATCAGCGTCTGCGGTAATGGCATGAATCTGTGTACAAACCACAAAAAGATTCGCCAATGGAGCTGCATACTTAATTGTATAGAGTGCAGGTAACTGATCGAGCAGTACACGGAGATAAACCATATCCTGCCCGCCAAAAAAGCCAGATACCGTAGAGGTATAAATTAGCGAGTCAAACACCCCTCCAACCAAGCCTGCCTTTTGTGAGTCTGATTCGTCGTTTTCGTAGCCTGGCAGATCAATAAAATCCACCGCCTCGAGTACGGGCGCCTTGATGTAGACCAAAGCGGCAACTGCGCCTTCGATTGCAACAGGGGGCCGGAAATCTTCTGTTGCTCGCCCCGGATGCTGGGCATAGGTTTTGAGTGTGTCGTATCCGCCCGCAAACAGCTTATGTGCCTCTGCATTCTGCTGGTCATCCGGTGAGGACATGTTGTAGCCCTGTCCCATGATCCACACTGGCTCCGTTTGCCAACTAGGCTTGTCATCCAGATGCCTGATATGGCACACGAGAGATGTTGTTG
This sequence comes from Acidovorax sp. Root217, assembly GCF_001428645.1. NCBI lineage: Bacteria > Pseudomonadati > Pseudomonadota > Betaproteobacteria > Burkholderiales > Comamonadaceae > Acidovorax > Acidovorax sp. Root217. Next base: position 84,482 of record NZ_LMIH01000013.1, on the reverse strand, counting down.
GCTGATAGGCTGTCGGAAGGTGCTTGCCGCCAAGCAGATAGTTAAGAAGTGTCGACTTACCAGTGTCGAACTTACCTGCGACGGCCATGCGGGGCTTGCGCGCCATGTTGGCAATCATCGCGTGCATCTGCAGAAGGTCAGGAAGATCGGGTATGCCTTGGGTCTGGGGGGCAAACTTGAACCAACCATAAAGGTCGTGCAGAGCGTCTTCAAGTTTCTTGCGCTTATTGTCGGGCTCAATAGTTATCCCGCGAGTCTTTCTTACGTCACCGCAAAGTTCCGTCCAAGCCTTCACCAACTTCATTGACGCCTCGGAAGGGTCAGCTTCGTACCTTGACACTTGGGGTTGCGAAAGCGAAAGCGCTTCCGCAACCTGTACCTGGGTTAGACCAGCACTCTTGCGTAGCTGTCCAAGATCATAAATTTCCATGACTTCCTCTGGTGTAGCTATGCCTCTGATACGAATGTCTTATGGTCAGGACTCGCACACTCTGGCAGATCCGGGGCCAAAGCATTGCAATCATGCTTTGGAATATCGTTTATATGATATGCATGTGGTGAATACTATTCCGTTTAAATGGAATGTCAACATTTTTTTTGCAGGGTTTTATGAGTTTCAAGCTTTGTTCATTGTTGGTAGGTGCTTACAAACGCCACACGCACTGATCCGCCTTGCTGGCCCGGGCGACCTGATCGTGGACGGGCTGTCGCGCACGCGGGTGTTTACCACCTCGAGCATGGGTCCAGACCCCGGCCGGGACGGCCGGCGCTTTGGCCGGCACCACTGAGCAATTGGGACATGGGGATGCTCCGAGGCGAGGCTGAGAGGCTCCTTGAGCTGCCCTGGTCCAGCTCTGGGCTGATCGATGCGGCGAAAGCGGATGGAGGCGCATCGCTGCCGGCGGGAAGCCACTCGGCGAACGGTGTGAGCGCCAGGCCATCGGGGACTTATCACTGCTTGCGCGCTGGATTCCAGCGGGCACGCAACTTCTTGACCCGGTCCTTGTCCTTGTACGAAGAGACGAGGTAGGTACCGCTCATTGGCTTACCTCGGGTGGCGCATCAACCCGTGGCACGCCTTGGCGCCATGACTGCACGTCCTGGAACTCGCGCTCGCAGCCGGTGCAGCGCAGCCGCTCCGTTGTGCGCATGGCGCCGCTGCCGTCGCGCTCGATCACCTTGCGGTAGCTGGTCACGCGAAAGATGCTGCAGCAGTTCCTGGGGATGGTTGAGAGGGCTGTTAGTGCCGGCGCACCCCCGTTAAACCGCAAAGGGTCCTTCTGGATGGAAATCAACACGCCAGTGGCCTTCTCGAACTCGGGAAGGATGCGGCTGGCCGTGTTCGCCCAGATGTCCGTACTGGTCTTGGCCACCACGACGCCATTGCCATCCCGCTCGGAGACCTCTAGGTAGAAGTGGCCGCCGCGCACGCGGGTGTCGTCCGCGACTTCGACCAAGGTCCATACGCCGGCCCGGAAGGCCTATGCCACGGCCGAGGCGACACCAATGAGCAAGCTAGTACAGGGGGATGCCCCGTGGTGAGGCTGAGAGGCTCCTGGAGCCGCCCTGGTCCAGCTCTGGGCTGATGAATGCGGTAAAGAGGATGGAGACGCATCGCCGGCGGCGGGAAGCCACTCGGCGAACGGCGTGAGCGCCAGGCGATCGGGGACGTACCACTGCTTGCGCGCCGGATCCCAGCGGGCACCCAGCGTATTGACGCGGTCCCTGTCCTTGTACACAGACACAAGGTAGGTACCGCTCATTGGTCGTCCTCGGGTGGCGCATCAATCCGTGGCAAGCCCTGGCGCCAGGACTGCACATCCAGGAACTCGCGCCCACAGCCAGTGCATCGCAGCCGCTCCGTTGTGCGCATGGCGCCGCTGTCGTCGCGCGCGATCACCTTGCGGTAGCTGGTCGCCCGGCAGATGCCGCAGTAGTTTCGTAAGCGTGCGGTCATCCCACCCTTGAAGGGAACGGTCTAAGCGGCAACGATGGTGTCCACCAAACAAGTTAGGTGGACACCATGAATGAAGCCAAGAAGAAGACCCGCCGGCGATACGACGCCGAGCTCAAGCAGCAGATCCTCATTCAGTGCGACGAGCCGGGTGCATCGGTGGCCAGCATTGCCTTGTCCCACGGCATCAACGCCAATGTCGTGCACAAGTGGCGTCGAGAGGGATGTAGGGCGCTGCCTGCCCTGCAGGCTCCCGCATTTGTTCCAGTGCCGCTGCCACCAGCGGCGTGTGCATCTGCACCGGACATCCGCATCGAGTTGCGCCGTGGTGCCACCAGCGTGTCAGTGACCTGGCCCCTGGCGGCGGCCGATCAGTGCGCAGTATGGATGCGAGAGCTGCTCAAGTGATCCGGGTGGATGCCCTGTGGCTGGCCACCGAGCCGCTGGACATGCGAGCGGGCACCCAGACGGCGCTGGCCCGTGTGGTGTCGGTCTTTGGCGCTGCACGCCCGCACCACGCCTATCTGTTCGCCAACAGAAGAGCCAACCGCATGAAAGTGCTGGTGCACGACGGCATCGGGGTGTGGCTGGCAGCGCGGCGCCTGAACAGCGGCAAGTTCGTCTGGCCGCGTGATGCGGCAAGCACCGCCGCGCTCACCCGCGCACAGTTCGATGCGCTGGTGCTGGGCCTGCCCTGGCAGCGCCTTGGCGACGGTGGTGTAATCACCGTGGTCTGACTCTGGAGCGCAGACTGCGTATTTCGGTCGCTGCTGGACACTCATTTCGGTTTCTCTTGGACAGCGGGAACGGCGGGAGATGGGACCCAGTTCGGCACTCATGGACACGCACAATGTGCTGCCAGTAGGCGTCGACGCTGCGGCGCCCAGTCGCCATGTTGGTTAGGCGGGCAGGTGCGCGGCCGGCTAGACTTCACCAATCGCCACGAGCAGTCGTTCGCCCCGAGCTGTCCACTGAACGGTCAAGACTGGGCAGAGTCGTCCTCTCTCTATGCGTAACCGGCAGCTCCCGACCCGTTGCCGACCGTCGAGACTGCAGGGAAGCGGACCTAGACCGCGAAGGCGGGCCCCATTCGCTTGACACCTGTTGATTCCGGGCAGACGCAGGGCTCGACCAACGCCATCTTCAATCCTGGCGGGGTGTGACCCCGTGGTTGCCAGGACGGGTAGGCCCTCGACGGCGGCAACCGCTGAAGATGCCCTGCGATTCGGTGTCGATCAGTTTCTTGCGGCCCGCGCGGGTGAGCGTTCATCGGTGCGGGCTAACCCGCAGATTCCACCCGCACAGAGTCTCACTTGGCACCCCCGCTGGCCTTGGACACATACAGCGCCAGCGCCGCGATCTCTGCATCGGTGAGCTTTTCCTTGTACGAAGGCATCTGGCCCAGCCCGTTGCGCAGCGCCTTCGCCACGCGCGCAGCGTCGGGCTTCAACTCGTCCAGCACCGGGCCGACGGCGCCCTCGGCGCCCGCGGCCTGCAAGGTGTGGCAAACCGCGCACGAAGGCACGACGCCTTCCAGGAACAGCTTCTTCCCCAGGGCGAACTGCGCGCTGTCGTCGGCCGCCAGCGCGGGCAGAACGGGCAGCGCCAGGCAGGCACCAAGCATCGACGCAACTCTCAAGGCATGCAACACAGGGTGCTGCTGAATGGTGCTGCGCATGATCAGGCCACCGTCACTTTCACGGCGTGGTCGGACCAGCTCGTGTTGTTGTAGCCGCCGGCGTTTTCCTGCCGCTGCTCGGGTTGCACGTTGCCTGCGGAGTCGGTGGCGCGGCTGGCCAGCGTGTGGCTGCCGGCGGGCAGCCTGGCAGCCAGCACGAACTGGCGCCAGGCATAGCGACCGAGGTCGGGGCCGACGAAGCGCGCGTCGCTCCAGGTCTTGCCGCCGTCCAGCGACACCTCGACGCGCTTGACACCGTTCAGCCCTCCAAAGGCAACGCCCTGCACCTGCACCAGACCGGCTTTCACGCCGGCTGCGTCGGGCCCAGGCGAGTTGATCCACGACTTGACCGTCATCTCCTGCACCGAAGGTTGGCTGGGGTCGCCCTTGCCGCCCGGCGGCGAGATGCGGTAGCCGTGCGACATGATCTTCGCGTCCGTCTCCTTGGCCGTGAAGGCCAAGCGCTTGATGTACTTGATGTTGTTCACGCCGGTGTAGCCGGGCACGATCAGGCGCAGCGGGCCGCCGTGGGCCAGCGAGATAGGCACACCGTTCATTTCCCACGCCAGCAGCGCATCGGCCATCGCCGCGGCCGGTACCGAGCGCTCAACGATGATGCTCAGCGGGTCCAGCCCTTCGGGCAGCTTCTCGCCGCCGGTGCCGGTCATGAAGCCTGCGCCCGGCACCATGCCGCCCAGCGCCTCGGCCACTACCCGCACCGGCACGCCACTCCAGATCACGCAGCCGGCTGCCCCCACTTGCCACGGCGTGCCGCTGGGCTTGCTGGGGAAGTAGCCACGGCCATTGCCAGAGCATTGCAGCACCATGGCGGTGGTCTCCACGCCCAGGGTCTTGAGTTCGCGCAGCGTCAGTGTGCGCGGGGCCTTCACGCCTTCGATGGCCACTTCCCAGGCGTCGCGGTCGGCAATGATGGATGCGTCTGGCGCAGGCAGATTGTTGCGGATGTAGAGCTGCTCGGCCGGCGTGATGACACCGCTGCCGAAGGCCGTGCGCTTGGTCTCGATGGTGGTGCTGCTGTGCACGATGACGCTGGCCGGGTCTTTCCAGTTCACGTAGGCGGGCAGCGGCTTCAGCGTGGCGCTGGCCACAGGAGTTTCGCCAGCAGCGGCGGCGCCGCGCGCAAAAGTCGCTAGTCCGGCAGCGGCCACGGCGCTGGCGCTGCCGGCGAGCAACTGGCGCCGCTGCAGGAAGTTCAGGGTCTGTTTCATCGTGTCTCCTTGGGGGTGGTGGTGGGTGTGGATGTGGGTGTAGGTGTTTCACTGGTCTTGCCGAACTGGTTCTGCGCCACGGCCAGTGCTTGTTTCTTTTGCGCAACCAGCACCAGCGGCTTGCCGTCGCGCGAGGTGATGACTTTCCAGTAGACATTGCCCCACCAGCCGCCGCCTTCCTTCAGCGCCACGGCCTTGTCGAAAGCAAACACGGTGACCATGCCGCCCTTCTCGAAGAACGTGGTGAGGTGATAGGCAAGGTGGCCGTCGATGTCGCAAGGCCGCATCAACTGCGGGAAGCCAGGGACCACTTGTTTGCCGCCAAGCCCCAGGTGCTGCAACAGCGGTGCAGGTTCCATGAAGGTGCCGCGCAGCGTGCGCTCAAAATATTCATGCTCGATGGCACCCCGCACCAGCTCGGGTGGGCGCATCGCCAAGACGGTGCCGGTCCCGCTGCCGACCAGCAGCAGGGCCAGCACAGACCGCTGGAAGCCGCGTCGCGACAGCATCGGCTGCGCCTTGCGGTACAGGTGAGGCGGTGGGTCGGTGGCTTCGAAGGCCAGCGCCAGCTCGGCGCGGGCGCGCAGGTCGAATGCACTGTCCTCGGGTTCGGTGGTGATTCGGAGCTTCATGTTGAGGTTTTTCTCAGCGGCGTCACGCGCGCGCCTGAGGGTGCTTGCACGGGCACGCCCATCACGCGCTTGAGCGCGTCGCGCGCGCGCGCCAGGCGCGACAGCACGGTGCCCGGCGCGATCTCCAGCGCCTCGGCCATCTGGGCGGTGGGCATATCGTCAAAATAAAACAGCACCAGCACCTCGCGGTGCATCGGCGCCAGACGCGCCAGGGCCTTGACGACGTCGAGCTTGTCGTCCAGCCCGCTGTCGGGCGCGGCCTGCTCGGGACGCTCTTCATCGTCCAGCGACTGCATGCCCGGCGTAGCCTGGCGGAAGGCCGCGCGACGCATGATCTGGAACAGCCAGGCCCGAGCCAGCGTTGCATCGCGCAACTGCTCGCGATGTTTCCAGGCGTTGGCAAAGCAGTCCTGCACCACGTCTTCAGCCGTCGCACGCGAGCCGGTCAACGCCCACGCGCTGCGCAGCAGGAAACGGTAGTGCTCACGCACCCATTGGTTGTAGCGGGATTCGGCCGACTGGAAGAGCATGTTGATCAAGAGCGCTGGGTGCGCCCGCTCATTCCATACCGATCATTGGTAGTTACCCTCAGGGCTGACCCTTAGGGGCCGCGCGTGCCGCCCAGCGACGGGAACTCGGCCGCCGCATCGCCGCTGCGCCCTTGCCGCAAAGCCGCCAGCCGCCGCGTCATGCTTTCAATCTCGATGGTCTGCCCGGCAATGATTTCCTCCGCCAGTTGCCGCGTGGCCGGGTCGCGGCCATGCTGCAACACCAGCCGCGCCATCTCGACGGCGCCGGCGTGGTGCGGAATCATCATCGCCAGGAAGTCGATGTCGGCATGGCCCACGTGGCCTGTGCCGTGCATGTCTTGCATCATCCGCGTCATCGATTCGTCCATCTCGCGCTGGAAGGCGCTGGCTCCCCCGCCGTTCATGCGGTCTGCCCCTTCGCACCCACGCGCACGTAAACCAGGTTGATGCTCTTCTTGTTGCGCAACGCGCCTGAAGGCAGGGCCAGGTTGCCCAGAGGGATCTGCGCGATGAAGGCAGGCCGCAGCGGGTCGCTGACGTCGAAGGCGCTGCACACCGTCTGGCCGGCGTTGGGCGTGCCAGGCAGCTCGTCCTGCTCGTGCGCCACGTACAGCAGTGTGTTTTCGGGGTTGGTCCACAGCCCATGCGACTCGCGCCCGTGGCTGAAGAAGGTACCCACCACCTTGCGCTGGCCGCCGGGGGCGCTGCGGTCGATGATGGCGATGGGGCTGGACGCCACGCCGCCGGGCCCGCCGTCGTCGATGCGCGCCAGGCTGGCATAGACCACGCTGCCGCGCGCATTGCTGACGAACTCGACGTGGTTGGGCCGCGCGCCCATGCCCAGCGGCACGCTGTCGATCAGGTCGAAGCCGCCCTGCGTCGAGCGGCACGACAGCGCATCGGCCAGCTTGTGCGAGAACCACACCTCGGCGCCGTCAGGCGTGGTCTTCATGAAGGGCGTGAAGCCGGGCTTGTCCTGTGCGCTGATGTCCAGGGTTGTCACGCGCTGCGGCCGGCTGTGGCCGTCGGCGCCCGGGTTGACGCGGAACACGTCGATCTGCGACACCTTCTGGCTGGCCACGAAGGCGAGTGTTCCCTCGCGGTTGAACCACACTTGCGCCGGGCCGTTGATCGTCGGCAGGAACTGGCGGATGGCGGTTGAACCCGGGCTGTCGGCGCCTTTCAACTGACGCACCGCCTGGTCAACGCCGAGGATGGCGATACGGTCTTCGCCGCGCAGCGTGACCCACAGTTCACGGCCATTGCGCGTGAAGGTGGGCTCGTGCGGTTCGCGGCCCAGCAGCAGGCCGCTGCTCAACCGTTCGGGGTTGGTGCTGGGGCCGGCGGCCGGGTTCGGCGTGTTGCCGATGACGCGGCGCTGTTCGGTATCGATGAGATAGATGTTGCTCGAGCCACGCCCACTGGTGGCCAGCAGCCGGCCGTCGGGCGACGGCACCGCGCCGTGGGCGTCGATGCAGCCGTGGTACAGCGGCTTGTGGATCATCGCCGCGTGCGTGGGCGCCACGCCGGCGGTGACGTAGCGGAACGGCGGCCGCGGGTCTTCGTCGAAGCTGGTCAGGTTGATCGTGCTCTCGACGGTGTTGGTCTTGGGATCGATGACGACGAGCGTGTTGGAGTCTTCGTTGGTGATGAAGACGCGGTCGCGCGGGTCGATGCCGGGGCCAGGCGCGGTCGTGCTGGTGCTTGTGCTGGCGGCCGGTGCCTGGGCTTGTGCTGCGGGCAGCGCGCTGGCTGCCGCGGCGGCCAGTGAGAATTTGAGGATGTCGCGGCGTTGGGTGGTCATGGGTGCTTTCGTAGTCGGGATGGGGTGATCGGTGGTGTCGCGGGCTAGGCTGTCGGCATCGACCGAAGATGTCTGTGCGCTGGGCAGTCGTACGAACAGTCGGGCACGGCAGCCCAGCGCTTGGTTCACATCAAGAGCGCGGCGCGGGCCGTTTCATTCCCTGGCGCCTGCCGACAGCGCGTCGCGCTGACGCCGCCCTGCCTTCAGCGCGGGGCGCCCAGTTGCCGATAGACCTCGGCCGACACCTGCGCCAGCACGCTGCGGTCGGCGTCTGATGAGAGCGCGTAGCCGAAAGGCCCGTCGACCCAGTAGAAGACATTGACCGTGCCTTCCCGCGCGAAGCGGAAGGCGGTGTCGGTGTTCTTCGCCCCTGGCTTGGTGGCTGCGCCCGGGCCTGCTGCGCTGCCCACGTCGGCGACATCGTTGGATACGTAGAGCGTCAGCTTGCTGCCGAGCTCGTTGCGGTACATGAACTGCGCAACCGGCCCCTGGCCACCCGGCAACAGGCGCCCGCCTTCCAGCGTGTAACCCTGGGCCTGCAGGTGCGGCGGCTTCATCGGCGCGCCCATGCGCTTGGACAGCCATGCCACGAGCTGGTCTTCGTGCGCCGCGTCCACCTCGACCGGGCGGCGCGTGTCGGGGCTGTACACCGCGTGGGCCACCGCCGCGCGCTGCGCGAAGCCGCCCGCTGATACCAGCGTCAGGCCGCGCTCGGCCGGTGCCGCGGCGGCCATGCGGCCGGCATCGTCGCCCCCCGCGGGCAGGCCGCCCCGCAAGCCCCAGCCAGTCGCGCCGCTGATGACGGCGATGGCGATCCCAGCGGCCAGACGCTGGAGGTACCAAGGCGTCTGCGGCACGGCGCGCGGGCGCGCCGATTTCAGCAGGCGCTGCGGCGGCTGTTCATCCAGCACGGGATCGAACAAGGCGTGCAGTTCGCGCTTCTGCGCCCGGTAGGCCTCCAGGCGCTGCGCGTCTTCAGGGCGTGCGGCCAGATAAGCGGCGATCTCGACCTGGCGCTCAGCGGGCAGGCGGCCATCGACGAAGGCATGCAGGTCGGCCTCGGTGACCGGGGGAATGGACGGTGGCGGACGGTCGGTATTCATGGGGTGCTTTCCAATGCATTCATTTGACGACCTTCAGCCGCGCCGGTTCGGCGCGGCCTTCCCTGCCTTCCATCAGGCTGCGCAGGCGCTCACGGCCACGCGACAGGCGCGACATCACGGTGCCGATGGGGATGCCCAGGGCCTGCGCCACATCGGCATAGGCCATGTCTTCCAGCGCCACCAGCAGGAGCACTTGCTTCTGCTCGGCGGGCATCAGGTCCAGCGCGGCCTGCAGATCCATCACCGCCAGGCGGTCACCTTGCGTCGGCGCCACCGGCACTTCAGGCGTGTCGTCGTCCATGGTCACGGTATGAAGCCTGGGCCGGCGCACGCCATCGACGTGCAGGTTGTGCATGATGCTGAAGAGCCAAGCGCGCATGTCAGCCACCTCGCCCCACAGGCTCGACTTGGCCCAGGCCCGCTCCAGCGTGTCCTGCACCAGGTCGTCGGCGTCGTCACGGTTGTTCACCAGCGCGCGCGAATAGCGGCGCAGGCGCGGTACCCAGCTCAGCAGGCTTGCGTCGTCTTGCATCGGTGGGTCGTGGCCTGTGGGACTGGGTGTGGGTCGCCAATGGATGTCATTCCTCGATGATGTGCCAGACGTCCTTGAAGTTGTCACCGCCACGGTCGCCGGGCTTCTGGTCGGCCTGGTAGGTGTAGACCGGCTTGCCCTTGTAGGCCCACTGACGCGCGCCGTCGTCGCGCGTGACGATGGTGTGCGCACCAGCGGGCTGGTCGGTTGCGCCGGCCATGGCTGGCGGCCACAGCGCGGCGCAGCCGCCGTTGCAGGTGCTCTTGCCGCTGCCGGCCACGTCCTTGTCGAAGGTGTAGAGCGTCATGCCCTTGGCGTCGACCAGCGCGCCGTTGACGAGCTTGGCCGGGGCGTCTGCGGCCATGGCGCTGGAGAGCGGCGCGGCGAAGGAAGCCGCGGCGATCGACAGCGCGGCCAGGTTGAGAAGGTGCTTCATGGTGATGACCGGTGAGTTGAGGGTCGTGGGGCCGCGCTGCGTGCCGATCAGTAGGCCGCAGCCACCGCCAGCTTGGGGTCGATCTGCCAGGTTTCGCTGACGATCTTGCCTTCACGGAAGGTCAGCACGTAGCGCACCTTGATGGGCATCTTGCCTTCGAAGACGACGTTGGCCGAGACGGTGGCGCCCTTGGGGTTGGCCGACTCTTCGATCGAGCCGATGTTCAGTTTCAGCGGGCCGACGGCCTTGCCGAACTTCTCCCAGGTGCCGCGGATGGCATCCGTGGTGGCGTAGGTGCCGTCGAGCGGGCCACCGACCCAGTTCAGCTGCGCCTGATCGGCATAGGCACGCATCACGATCTGGGTGTCGCCCGAGGCGATGGCCTGGAAGTGCGTGCGGGCGTCGTCGCTGGGGGCGGCGAAGACGCTTCCGGCGGCGAGCGTCAGGGCGGTGGCGGCGAAAGCGAAAGTCTTGAACATGGTGGGCTCCGATGCAGGTTGGGTGAGTGCTGGATGAAGGGTCCGAGAGGTCCCGACACTAGGGCAGACGGCGCCGGCACGTGGTTTATTCCAGAGCACGCAAAGAGTTTTTCTGTCACGCCATCGACAAGGCACCGACTGCTGCGTGCCGGAATGTTGGGCGGACGGGGGAATACGGCGCGGTGCGCACGCGTTTCACCCCTGGGCAAGCATTGGCGGCCTAAGCCTTGACCGGCTTGCGCTAACCCCGGGACGCCCGCGGGTACTGTCAACAGGCCCCACAGGTCGCAACAGCTGGAAGCTGCTGGTCGCAAGGGTGAAATCCGTCTGCTGCCTGCTTTGCTACGGGTTCTGTATGGGGACAAAGGGGTAGATGTGGCGCAGGCCATTGGAGGATCAGTGCACCTGCTCACTCCTACCACTGCCAGAGCAGAGGCCTGGCTTTGCGCTTGGAAGGGCAGAGAGGGTTGGGGCGGCCAGCGACGGGGTGCAGGCAAGCCTGCGGCGCCTGGCAGGATCAAGGACACCACTCAGTCCAATCAGTGAGTTGTCAACAATGCATGGCCCCCTGGGAGTTCTCGAGGGAGCTCAAAGAAGCTCGCTGACTGCGGTGCCGAACACGGTGTCAACGATGTCGAACTTGATGTCCAAGAAGCCCGAAATACGCACAGACCGGTGTTTGCCAATTGGGGCATGCTCCAATGGTGCGCGTGCGCCAGTGCTGGCACAGTGAATGCCCATGGTGGTCGAGCCTCAATCCCTGCAAAGCCTGAGCGCAGAAGAGCTGCGTGAGCTGACCACGCGCCTCATGACGCAACTGCGCCACCAGAGCGCACTGCTGGACAAACTCACCCACGAGAACGCGCTCTTGAAGCGCATGAAGTTCGCGGCTCAATCCGAACGCTTCAATCCCGAGCAGAAGAGCCTGCTCGAAGACGAGATCGAGGCCGACCTGGCGGCAGTGGCCACCGAGATCGATGCGCTACAAGAAGCGCAGGCGCCCGCCAAGGTTGAAGAGAAGAAGGTTCCCAAGCGTGCGCCGCTGCCAGCCAACCTCCCGCGGCGCGAGATCCGCCATGAGCCCGAATCCACCATGTGCCAGTGCGGCTGCCAGATGAAGCGCGTCGGCGAGGACGTGGCCGAGAAGTTGGACTACGTGCCCGGTGTGTTCACGGTGGATCGCCACATCCGGGGCAAGTGGGCCTGCGCGAAGTTCGAGATCATTCACCAGGTACCCGTCGATCCGCACATCATCGACAAAGGCATCCCCACCACCGGGCTGCTGGCGCAGGTGCTGGTGGCCAAGTACGCCGACCACCTGCCGCTATACCGCCAGGAAGCGATCTTTGGTCGCTCTGGTCTCGCCATCCCGCGCTCCACACTCGCTCAATGGGTGGGCTCGTGTGGCGTGCAATTGCAGCCGCTGGTGGATGCCATGAGAAATGAACTGCTGCAGCACCGCGTGCTGCATGCCGACGAGACGCCGGTGTCTATGCTCAAACCGGGCAATGGCAAGACGCACCGCGCCTATCTCTGGGCCTACGCCACAGGCGCCTTCGAGAACACCAAGGTGGTCGTCTACGACTTCTGTGAATCACGCTCGGGCGAACATGCCCGGCGCTTCCTGGGCGACTGGAGAGGCAGCCTCACCTGTGACGACTTCAGCGGCTACAAGGCCTTGATCGCCAGTGGCGTGACCGAGGTAGGTTGCCTGGCGCACGCGCGGCGCAAGTTCTTCGACTTGCACGCGGCGAACCAGAGCCAGATCGCCGAGTTCGCGCTGCAGCAGTTCGCGCGGGTCTACGAGATTGAGCGCGAGGTCAAGGAGCTCAGCGCAGATCAGCGCCGGGCCATCCGGCAACAACAAACGAAGCCGCTGCTCGATGCCTTGAACCAGTGGATGGTGCTGCAACGCCAGAAGGTGCCCGAGGGTTCGGCAAGCGCCAAGGCGCTGGACTACAGCCTGCGGCGCTGGGAGGCCTTGACCCGGTTCGCGGGCGACGGGCAACTGCCCTTGGACAACAACTGGATCGAGAACCAGATCCGGCCGATTGCCATTGGCCGCAACAACTGGCTCTTCGCGGGCAGCCTGCGCGCGGGCCAGCGGGCAGCAGCGGTCATGAGCCTGATTCAGTCCGCGCGCATGAACGGGCATGACCCTTACGCGTACCTGCGCGATGTGATGGCACGCCTGCCCATGCAGCGCGCCAGTCAGATCGGCGAGCTGCTGCCGAACAATTGGCAGCGCAATTTGGTGGCAATTTAGGCCTCCAAACGAACGTGCATCTCGTCCGATGCTCACTCTATCCGAGCCATGCCGACGCTTCACTGCTTTGCTTCAAATGCCAGGTGATACGTGACCTCGCCTTGCGGGGTATCAGAGTTCAACAACACGGCTTGGAAGTACTCGGCAGGAACGCCGGGGAGCACCAGGCCTGCAACGGGCACAAAACCAAATCGGCCGTAGTAGTTGGGGTCTCCCAGCACAACGCATCCCTTCGCCGATCTCGCATGGAGCTTCTGCATTGCCGCCTCCATGAGTTGTGTGCCAATCCCTTGGCCCTGATGCGCGGGGAGCACAGAGATGGGTCCTAGCCCAAACCATGAGTCAGCTCCGTTGCTGATCTGAACGGGTGAAATTGCCACGTGCCCGATGATCTGCTCGTTGGCTTCGGCCACGAGCGATACCGTGAGTGCGTTGGCCAACCTCAATTCACGGACGATGAACTGTTCAGTGTGGTCCGTGTGGGGTGCAAGCTTGAATGCTTCGATGGTGACAAGCTCGATTGCGGGTTCATCGCGTGGTTCTTCAGAACGAATGATTGTGAGCATGGCGATGGATGATGTGGTTGTCATTGCTTGTGGTCGAGTCCTAAAGTCTAGACTCCGCGACCGCAAGCAGCCCCACGTCAAGATGGGATGACCAGCCCCTTACGTAGTTTCTGGGAGATGGTTGAGATGACTCCATGCCTGCAGTTCTACCCTCGATCGTCCACCACGTTGAACTCGAATCGGAAGTTGACGGCAACCGTGTCGGGCAACGTCAACACCAGACGGGTTTCCTGAGGATGGAAGATGGTCTCACCATCGCTATCGATAGTGCCTTGCCTCACGGAGAGAGTCTCGATCTTGCTGGTAAGGGTCTTGCGGGTTGCATCCCAGCCGAACTGGCCTGGGCGCAGCTTCTGGCGCAGCAGCCAGGTCCAAATTTCTACCAGCTCTGCTTCGACTTCTAGCTGCTGGCCGCGGCTGGTCTGAGCCAGGGCCGAGAACTCGTACTGTTGGTCGCGCAGGACCCATTTGAATTGGAAGTGCTTCATCGTTGGGGGGTAAGGATGAAGGGATTGTCCCAAATGCGCCAGCAAGCCCGCGCACCAACGAAGAGAGGCCCGAAGGTTCTTCTCTGAGGCTTGCCAATGGGAGTCGCACGCGAGGTTTGTGGCTCATGCTGGAATTCAGCATCTGTCTTAAGCCAACTAGTTGGTCGTACCCTCACTTGCCCCCGAACCGCCATGCTCTAAGTCGTGCCACGATTGACAGGCGACATATATGCCCCTGCCCACTTGCTCAGATGTTCGCAGCGTTCCGCACGAGCTCACCGGGCTGCACGCTGACCCCCGACCTTGCTTCTGATAGCGCCAAGTGCAGCGGTTTCCATTCGCCGTTCCCTTACTCCTGATTCACATCCCCAAGACCTACCCGGGCAAGATGGGAGGGCGGCACGGGTTTGTACCGGGGGTCACGCTTCAGTTCTTCGATCAGCCCTCGTGCGTGCTCTAGCGACTCTTCAAAAGTGTGCGCAGCGCGATCAAACTGCTCGCTCAGCCTACGTCGGAGGGCAAATGCCTCTGGCGTGAGATGAGGCTCAATTGGCTGCGGGTCTGTTTTCATTGCCGTCAGATGAGTTACTTGATTTCGAACTGGGCGCGGTCTTGTTTTGCAATCCAGAGTGGTGGCTTGCCACGTCCGGTCCAGGTGGAGCCTGTGGCCGGGTCACGGTACTTGGGAGCGACCGTGTTGCCCTTGAGCGGGCTCTTGGCTCGGCCAGTAGGAAAGATATCAGCCTGGGTGAGACCGAACTCGGAAATCAGTTGGCGGACGGTTGCAAGCGCATCTTGAGACTCCGATTTACGCATAGCCTCTATCTGTGCATCGAGGTTTTGCCGCTGCGCGAGAAGTTCCTTGTAGCTGGGCATGTTCGCTTTCAATTTGGGAGACTGCATGATACGGCCGGCCGGGAGGTAGCATCAATCGTTGCTTTTCGCGAGACTCGGCTCAAGCGCTAAATTCAACCGCGTGTCCACGAGAATATCGCACAGGCATCCCAGCCCATGTTCCATTCCCTGCCTCCTGGAAATCGCGGCGGCGCTACGACACAGCAAATTAGAGATGGAAGCCAATCAATCTGCACCTCAAAATCGATGTGGCCTTTGCGGGGCGAGCAGTTACCGCCAGGTCGTTGAGCGTGACGCCCATGGCGTGAGGCGCCATGGGGATCGGATCGTCTGCTCCGGATGCGCGAATGAATTCGACGACATGGAGGTCTGGAGACGGGGCCGGTCCGACACAAACGTGAAAGTGCCCGAGGCCCGGATCTCGGTGGCTGGACTCCGCGACATCGTTCGCACCTATCGATACCGCGACTCGATCCATATCGTGGTCGATTCGCTACCACAGCCTTACCAAGACCAGTTCGCGAGCTTCCTGCGGGGGTCTGCCCAACCGGTCGGCGATGGCCTCAACCGCTATGCGTTCGTTCAAGACTTCGAGCGCTGGCTCGAAGCTCTAGGTTAGACGTCTGACAGTGTCGGAACTGGTGCGGCTCATTGAGCGGAAGTTGGCCACGTGGGTTTTAAATCACTATGAAGTTCGCAACGAGTGCGATGCCAACCGACAATGTGCTCGCCCGGTCCGCCACACACATCGCACACGCGCATCGATAGCTCGGTTACGTAATCGACCATAGCTTGATCCGCAGGGTCCAGTGGAAGAAAGCGAAGGCTCAAACGCCCCCACTTCTCGCGCGTGTGAAGGGCCTTCGCCTGAATTCCACCCGCGTCCGCGCGCGCCTGAAGCTGCGCCAGCAACACATCAAGCAAAGCAATCCATCCTGGCCCCCCACGGGGGTGGCAGCGGGTATAGATCAGAGGGTATTTCGCTTCTAGGTCAGCCAGGCTCATGGTTTAGGTCCATCGCGGGTGAAAGATACTAAAGTCCTTCGATCTCGGGTCCAAGCTGCTCGCGCATCCACCTGGGCGAACACCCCATTCGAAGGTAGATGTATTGCGAGCGCAGCTTCTCCAACCCCTTTTGCCTTAACAGGTTCCCCGTTCGTTGGAAAACTGGGCAGGCTCCAACGTTTTCCACCTCGTTCAAAGTTCTGAGGCAATCGCAGTGATGACAGCCGACTGGGGTTCGTTCAGGCTCGGTCACGGTTTTGATCGCCACGCAGCGGCTGACCAATGCGCTGGAAGAATCGCTCCACTCGTTCCTGCTCTGCGGCACGCTGCTCCAGCGTCCACTCCACCTTGTAGCCCATTTTGAGCAGCTGACGGTGGTGGGCTCGCAAGCTATCCAAGCCCTTTTGACGCAGCGGACACACAATGGTCCCGCACTCCGGGCACCTTGATTCATCGCCTGCCTGGTCAATGCTTCCCAGCCAGTCGCAGCGAGGGCAAGCCACGGGGGAAGTCTTTGGGTCGTGCTGCTCGATCATGGCGGTCTCCATCGGGACATACAGGATTTTCCTCATCGAGGGTTTCGTTGACGCGTCCGTCAACACTCAAAGGGATCTACTGTCTTCAGGGTATAGACACCCGTGGCGTCGTGAAACCCCACGCCTGCTTGAAGAGTCGATTTGCGCAGTGTGAGATATGCCGTCGTGACCCTGAGTTCACACGAGTAACGGCTGCTCCCAAATAGGGCTTTCAACGGTCCGAGTAGGGCCAAATCCAGCGCAGTCTCCAAGCGAAGGAATTGGACGAACTGCACCTGGGGTGTCCCCAGCTCGGGGGCGTGCATGTTCCGCGACTCGTCAGCGACCGCGATCCCATAGATGCTAGCTCTAGGGCCCGACTCCAGGAACAGCACGTTCGCGAAGTCGCGGGTCACGCCACCGCTCCTGGAAGCATGGATGTCGGCCGACCAAAGTTGAGACTCTCCGTCCTCGAACGTCATCACGAGCCGCGCGTTGCTTGCCAAGAAGACCATTGGGCCGGCGCTGCCCAAGGCATTTCCAGGCAGTGCCTGGGGGTCAAACCGACTCATGGAATCTCCGAGGGGGCTGGTGAGCGACAAGCTGCTTTTTTGCTCTGAAGCGCTTTCGAAACTGCGGCAAAAAATGCGATTTTCGCATATTCCAAAATCGCATGGAAGCTCATGGGCTCCTTTTCGCCCATGCAAAAGACGCTCTACAGTCGCCAATACCAGCACATGCTCAGGTTGCTGAGGGAAAAGCGCGTCCTCGCCGCCCTCAGCCAGGCTGATCTTGCCGAACGCCTCGAATGGACTCAGGCTGAGGTGAGCAAGTGTGAAACAGGCGTGCGGCGACTGGATGTGATTGAGCTCAAGCTGTGGCTCGAAGCTCTCGACAGCGATATGGTTGCTTTCGTACAGGAGCTCATCGCTTAGAGCTCAGCGATCTGCGTGACCCAAATCGTGGCCTTCAATTCCGGTCAGCGGTGGACGGGCGCTGTAGTTTCCGGACCACAGACTTCATAAAAACTGGTGTTGCCCCACGGTGTTCGGGCGGGTGGTCGGCACCAGTAGAACGAGTAAGCCGCTTGTTAGAAGTCACGGTAAGGGCGGCCTTATTCGTCGATGCGACACCAAAATAATCAGCAATCTAGATTTCTAGTAGCCAGCGTAAGTTGGCGTCAACTCTATTGATTTTTGCTTGATCAAGAGTTTTGAGATGCAAGGAATCCAGAGAATTGACACCGCTTTTAATGAAATTGTTGAAATCGCGTCGTTACGATTATTGAGTTGATTTTGTTCGTTTGACACCCAAAGAGTGCTTCGATATCCTCTGAGCAGATATGAGTAGATGAGCAGAACTGAGCAGAACTGAGCATTCCGTCCAAAATGAATTTTGATCTGTCGCGGCAGTGGTTTGCCGAACGTGGAGCTTTGATCAGCGTGTGGGCGTCAGAAAACGGCTTCTCACGTGACCTGGTCTATTCCGTGCTGTTGGGGCGGGTCAAGGGCAAGTCAGGAGAAGCATTCGAGATTCGCAAGAAGTTGCTTGAGCTTGCTGAAGCGCAAGCTGCGTCCGCCAAGAACTCGCCTCATGAGCAAGCGGAATGCAATGTCCGGCACCAGAAAGACCTTCTATCCAGCGCGCACGAACAAGGTCCTGCTAGGTCAAAAAATAACCGAGGAAAACCTATCGCCTAAATTCGCCAACAAAAAAGCCTGAGCGTCAACTCAGGCTTGTCTGTGCAGTCCAACTGCGTTCTATCCGGCTAAGGAAGCCTGCAGTATGGACTGGTCCACGTTCTTCGTCAAGAGACGGAGTCGGTTGGATCAACTCGCCTTAATTCTTGGGCAGTCATCTTTCCATCACTACAGGAGCTACCTATGCAGGTATTCCCGCTGATCCTCCGCGCGTGCCGTGCGGAGATCGTTCGCCCTTTAAACCCGGGGTTTCGGCCACGCACACTTCGCGCTATCTGCAACGCTTGCGCGCACCGGGTAGTACGGGCAAAAAAATTTCACCAGTCAAGTATCCGCCGCGGCGGCGGAGCCATGCGCATTCGAGTTGCCTGGCATTCTGGCTGCGGTGCTTCTCACAATACTGGAGTGCCCTTGACGGGGGTAGGCCGATGACAGGCGTGATGACACTTGCCAGGCTGAACAAGATGACGGGCGAGGGTTGCGGCATGGGTCGAGATGAAGACTACAAGGCCTGGATACGGATCCGGCGCAAACTGAGCTCACCGGTGTCGAATTTGTATGGCCTTCCATCGCCGCTGTATAGCCGGCCGCTGCAACTACTTTCCGGGTTGGAGTTTGCAGCAGCGAATGTCGCTCTTTGGCTTGGATGCCTTGAGCTTAGAGAGCAGCATCCGCTTTGGCCGGACCCTCATCCGCATCCAAGCACGGGTCGCCTCAGGCACCCTTCTATTGCAAGTCCCGTCGCCCCGGGTCTTCTGAGCTTGGCGAAAGACATCGGCGTCAAGCACGGGGTATTTCCGGGCACGCGCATCCCCTACGTGGCCACGATCGACTTCACGCTTGAAGTCGGTCTACCAGGGGGAACAAGGCTCGTCCATTGGAGCTGCAAACCGAAGGATGTCCTAGAAGGGGCGCGCAACAAGAAGCGGATATGGGAGCGTATCGAGCTAGAGAGATCTTACAGCCGAGCGACTGGCATCACCCACAAGATAGTTGACGGTACTGATTTTACGACCCAGCTAATCGGAAACTTGGATTGGTTGTGTCCATTGCGATCTCAATGGGTAAATCCAAATATCAAAGATCGCATGCCGGAATTTGCAGGTTGGTTTATGCGTTCCTCGGGAGAGCCCGTGAGAATGGCTATAAAACACGCGGCGGAAAGAATGAAGTTAGAGGATGCATTGGCGCGCGCTCTGTTTCGTGCATGTGCTTGGCGAGGAGACATCGACATCGATCCCTTCGAGCGCGTGATTATGAGCTTACCTTTACGCTTTGATACCAAAAAGCGTAAGCATGCACTGCGAGTCAAATTGTTTGGAGGAGACAATGTCTGAGGTGCTAATGGGGAAGGTGATCCGGATTCATGTTGGCGAAAATCACCAGGACCTAGGTCGAATAATTTATGAATGCAGAGATGCTGATGACGTCATCTACATTCCATTTCCGAATGATCCCTCTGAAAAATCTTCTCAGAAAGGGCGTAGGCTGCTGGCTCCTCGGCGAGTTGTACGCAAAGACATAGCCTTGCTTTGCGATGGATACGAGGTGACACTGGTGGATTATGTTGTCCCTCGCACATGGAATCTCACCGACGATCAGTTGAGGCATGGCGTGGGTCTGGACAAGAATCGCCGAGACTTGCCGCGTTGGTTGGAGCAGCGTGAAGAATGGGCGGCGCTGATTGCACCAATCACATCGTCCTACGGTGCCTATGAGCTGCTAGAGCTTGGATTGTTAAACGATGTGATTCAAGATCTTGCGGAGAAGCAAGATGCTGAAAGTCAGCGAAAGATCGTGCAGGCGATGCGCAGATTTCTCTTCGGCTGTGGCCATCCGAATTCTCTGCTGCCACATTGGGAAAAGATCGGCGCGAAGGGCACTGAAAAATTCTGTCGGGTAAAAACTGGGCGGCCTAGCAAGCGTCGGGCGGAGCCAAATGCCGAATCCGAATACGTGGTCACTGAGAACGATCGTAGGCGGTTGTGCGACGGATGGGACTACTTCAAGAAACCGAGGGTATCGGATCGGTGCGCCTATCTGCGGATGTGCGTGAAATACTTCCCAGGCAATGAGGTTGAAGCGGATGAGCAAGAACGGAAGTACTCCATCGCGTCTCGTTCCCAACGCCCAACCATCGCTCAATTCAGGCGAGCAGCAAAGGTGCGGGGCCGGCTCTCTGCTTCAAGTATCAACATGGGCGAACGCGTTCGGCGGCTCACGCAACGCGCGCTAACCGGCAATGCGAATGACGGCGTTTTCGCGGTAGGGCAGGTGTGCTTGATTGACAGCACTAGCGAGGATCAAACCCCTGTTTCTTCCATCGATCCTCTCCGGGTTTTGCCATCGACCTATCGAACAATCTGCATGGACGTGTGCACTGAGTACATCCTCGGCCTCTACTGTGGATTTGAGTATCCCAGCACCCTTACGAGCCTCCTTGCCATCCTCAACAGCGCATCGCCAAAAGCAGATTTCTGCCAGCAGTATGGGATCGTCCTTGAAGACGGGGAATGGCATTCGCGATTGTGCAAACGCATTCGAGCAGATAACGGCGAACTAAAAAGTGAAAAAGGTATAAAAACGCTCGGTTTGATGGAGGTAGCGGCCGAGTTCGTACGGTCATACAGCGGCGACATGAAGGGCCCTGTGGAGGCTGTCCACAAGAAAATACACCGGCAAGCTGATCACCACTCCGCAGGTTCAACCCGTGGGAAGAAAAAAGAGCGGGGAGAGGCGCCGAGGGAAGAAGAAGCTTGCAGAACCTTCGAGCAAAACATGCCGCACGTCATAAAAGCCATCCTGCGACACAACAATGAGGAGCCAGTGCCTCACATGCTTTCGGTCGAAATGCGCCGTGATGGCGTAGAACCCACGCGCCGCGCCATCTACGAGTGGAACATCGCTCAGAACTATGAAGCCAGCGAGCCACTCGCTCTGGAAACACTTAAGGCCCATTGCCTGCCTAAGCTGAAAGCGGTTCTGCATCGAAATGGCCTTCATATTTTCGATCCGCGAGATGAGCGGGTGTTGATCCCTGGTTTGGTTTATACGGGTAAGTGGTTGATTTCGTCAGGGTTGGGTGAGAAGGCGGCCAAAAAATCCATCCGTTGCGAAGTTCAGCTTGATCCCCAGAATTTGGATGTCTGCTACCTCTACAAGGACGACGAGCTGCATGAACTGCGGCGCAAGTCTACGGACCCATTGGTTAGTCGCCTAGCACTGTGCGAATACCTGGATATGACGGACTGCGATAAGAAGACGGTGGATGGGATGCAAGAGGCTCTGGAAGCTTCCGATGCACAGGCGTTCGCGAGCAATGATGAATTGAACAGGTCGGCGAAAAGGGCCAAAAAGGCGGCGCAGGCCGCGTTGTCCAATGGGACCAGCCGTCCGAAAAAGGGTAAGACCAAAGGCTATGACAAACGGGAGAACCGTGACAAGGAGTTGGAACGGGCTTACCTCGAAGGGTTGGATATCAAGCGACGGGCGCCCGCGCAACCCGTCACTGCGCCCTCATTCGTAGCACTGTCATCGCCTCCACCGCGCAGCGCTGCGAACGATTTGATGGCGGAACTGCGTAGCCGAAAGGGTTCGGTCTTATGAGTACCCAAATAAACCTTTTCTCATCCGACGAAGGCAACCCACTCCTAGCGCCATTGCTACCGGAGAGGTCATTTGTCGAGTGGGGCGAGAGCCTTTCTTACGACCCGCGGGACGGAATAATTCCAGCGCTGGAATTCATATCTGAAAGTCACTTTCAGTACATCGACCAGCTTTTCATCACCACGCGACGCGCCATCACGTTGGCGATGAATCTTTCCGCCATGATGATAGGTAGTCTCAGGCGACGGGATCCGAGAGTATCGGCCAACCGTAAATACCTCTTCCAGCTTGCTACGTTCGCAGACCAAGCCGATGCGAAGAACATCAACAAGATTCCTTGGCTCGGTGAAGGCGCTTCGGGAATGATTCTGCGCGGGCCGACTGGATGTTCAAAGACCCACTCCTGCGATGCATTCCTGCGGCTGATTCCACAGTGCATCGAACACGGGCCCCACGACGAATGCGGCTGGATATCACTCAAACAGCTGGTGTACCTGCGCGTCCCAATGCCTTCGGATGCTAGTAGGAAGGGATTGCTGATAAACATCATCTGGAAGCTGGACGAGGCGCTTGGCACAGACTACGCATCAGGAATCACTGCACGGATGACGCAGGAAGTTCTGCTTGTGGAGGTACTCAAGCTTCTGACCGTACACCGTTGTTCCTTGCTGGTTCTTGAGGAAGTCCAAGAGCGCAACGTTCAGGCCCAGATTCTGGGGAGCGAATTCGCCAATGTATTTCTGAAATTTCTCAATGCAGGCATCCCGCTGGTGCTGGTGGGCAATCCTTTGTCGTTCGACCACATCATGAGCTTTACCCAGGATCGGCGCCGGCTTACCAGCGGGGGACTTTTCGACTTCACGCCGGCGTATGACCACCGGGACGAAGAGTGGGAACAGGACTTGGTACCGGGTGTGTGGGGTTGGAGCTTGCTCCCGCACCCAGATGAAGCTGTTCCAAATCTGGCGCAGGTGCTTTACGAGCGTACCGGAGGAATCCCTGCGCTGCTCAGCCTCTATCGCCGAGAGTGCATGGTCGAGGCACTCAGAGCGCGTGCAAGCCAGGTCACGGTAAAGCACATGGACGCCGCCTTCTGGTCCCCGTCAATGTGCGGAATGCACGATCTCGTTGAAGCTTACAGGAACAAGGACCTCAACGCTCTGAATCAGCGCTATACCGACCAGCCGGTCGCATATCTTGAGGAGATATGGGCGCGAGAAAGGCGCATGAGGGCCCCAGCATGAGCGCTACGGGCATGCCTCTCGCAGAGCTGCCTATCGCGCCTTCTTGGACGGGCGACGAGACGCTTTACTCTTGGTGCTGCCGTTGGCATCGCCTCACCCTATATAGCACTCGGGTGTCCGGCCTTGCATTGTTCGGCGTGCCCAGCGCCGCGAAAGTGCGTATCGCACCCAATCCGTTCGGCCACTTCAGCACTGTGACGAAGGGATTGCTTGGCTCACCCGCAGATATCGTGCGGCGAAGGACTGCGGTCGGATCGTTTCTCGCGATGGCTCGGAATACAGATCGGCATCGAATTGAGGCTGGAGCTTTGAACCCTGCGCATGTGCTGAGCGAAAAAACGGGTATCGCCCTGAGGCTGCGGTACTGCAGTGGATGTGTAAAGCGACATCAGAACCTCTGGGGCATGGCAATTTGGCGCGTGCCTCATCAGCTTCCAGGGGCAGTCATCTGCCTGGACCATGGAAGGCCGCTGATTGAATTGGTGGAGCAACGCCAACTTTGGAGCTTGCCCGACAACGGCACTGTGCGCGAGATCGATGTCGCCTCTAGATCAGAAATACGGTCCCTCAGCGTGGCCGCCGAAGCTGCGGTCTGCATATTTGAAAGCGGAGGCTTGGAGGTCGAGGAGTTGCGAGAGCGAGCTCAGTCGGTTGTGAGTGAAGCCTATGGGGTGCTTGATGCCAAGCGCCTGGATCCAGAGAGAGTGGATTCAGACTGGCAAGGCTCACCGCTTTCGCAATGGTGCAAACGCGTGTTCCCCGACTCGAACGCGTTTCCCCCGATGTGGATCACAAATGTCCTGCGATCCCGACGGTCGGAAAGAAGTCCGCTGCGCTGGGCATTCTTGGTCGCATACTTTGAAGAGCGCTCTTGGTCATCGGCCAAAGTTTTCTTCAGCGGAGATCGGGACCTGTCAAGCCACCAACTATCGTTCTGGGGCGATGCAGCCGATGTGCCCTCATTGATTCTCCACGCATGCACGAGATCGGCGAATGCTAACCAGGCCGCAAAAATAATCGGCGTGACGCCGGGAACTGTCCGCGATTGGGTGCGAATAAATGCAGCGCTGGCGGGCGCAACCTCGCACTGGACGGTGCGGCGATGATTCCAACAACACCTAGCGGATGCGCTTTCACGTCGCTGATAAGGGCCATGCAGTTCCTTCAATGCTCTACGGGCGGAATCTTCTACAAATGCGTAGTCAAATGCTCGACGAGTTCTTCATATGCCCGGTTTGGTGACCTCAGAACTCCAGGCGAGATAGCACTAGAGCACTCGACTTTGCCTATTGCACTTGAGACCTTGGATGTGGAGGAGCGGCAGGAACTTCTGAGTGGTCTTTCATCAAAATCGCCCCCTCCAGACGCCCTGCGAAGGGCATCGTTGATGCTGCGATTTGATGCGCCAACTGTCAGGCGGTGTCCGAAATGCGTTTCAGAGGATTTGAAAGCCCGCGGCTTTGCTTTCGCAAGATCGGTGCACCAAATATCTACCGTTAGGACCTGTCCGGGGCACGGCAGCTCGTTGCAAGAAACCTGCGGTGACTGCGGTGCTGGGCTCGATAGCAGGTCTACCCAAGCAAGGTCCCGCAGACCTATTGATGTCTGCCGACGCTGCGGGTCGAGGGCGGGAAGGTCGATGACCCGTGATAGATCAGACGGCTACCAAGCCTATGTGGAAATGATAGCGCGCGGGATTGTGGGCAACGCTCCTGAAGTGCATCCGCAGCAGTTGAAGATCGCTCTGGACAGGTTTTCTGACCTGACGATCGAGCATGGGATAGATCTACGTCAGGTCATGGCGAAGTTCTGGCGAGTGAAGACTTGGGAAAAAGTTTGCGAACGCATTGGCGTCACGCCAGGAGAGCTGAAAAAGTCGCTTGCGCTAGGAACACCGCCTCAATCCGTGCTGGCCGTCTATGGTCTCGCGAGCTTCTATCACTCGTGTATTAAGGAGGACAGCTCCCTGCCGGTGGGGCTATCTAAGCACTTTCCACTCTGGACATTCATGAACCCATACAAGGTGGACGAGACGATTCGCAAGCGGGCACACCAGCTTGGGGTGCCTATGAAGATTGTCTATTTCCTAATCAAGGGAAATTGGGTTGCTGTAAAGAGAGGTGGTGCCTTAGGGATCGTTCAATCCCTTCTGCCGGAGTTAGACCATAGACAGCGAAAGCGCGTCCTTGACGCTCGGCGAAGAACCGTGGCGGTGAAGGTGTACACGCGAATCAATCGAAGACGTCGTCTGTTGGAGAAGGCAGCAGTTCTCGAATAGACATGGCAGCAAGCATGCTCGGATTGATCAGTTAGACCGCGATGACCACACTCTGTTAAAAAGCCTCGAAAAATGGCGACGATGACCACTCTTTGCACTTTGATGGGAAATGTAGAGGACCACAAAGTCGTTAGCTGGAGCTAACGTAATGACCACCCTTTGTTAGTAGCAACCAGGTATGGATTTCCTGGCCGAGATTAGACATCGGTCGTGAACCTGCGTGCGCCCAAGGTGAGCGCCTGCTTGTTACCGCGTGCCAAACCGCTTCTCGAACCACCGATCCAGCAACGCCTTCTCGTACCGCAGCCGGTCCCCGCTCGAATACCTGTTGCTGGGCACCATGAAGTTCAGGTCGCTGAGCACCTCTTCGCCGCCGGAAACCGGGGCGCTGTCATCGCGCACCAGGCTGTAGCGCAGCTTGATGCGCGGGCCCGTGACATCGGTGACCACCCGCACGTCCGAGCCACCCACGCCCATGGGCGGGAAGTGGCCGGCCAGGTCGATGTCCAGCACCTCGACCTTGAGGGTGTCGGTGGGTGCCAGGCCCCGCGTGGCCAGGCGCTGCAGGTGCTGCTCCACGTCGCGCAGCACCTGGGCGCGGTCGGATTCGTTCGCCACGGGGTGGGCGTAACTGGCGTCGGTGTACTTCTCCGGCGCTGTGAACGTGACGCTGGCAGTGCCCGCCGCCGCGCTGGTCGCCGTGATGGCGGCGCAGGCGGCGAGCAGGCCGGCAGCCAGAAGGCGGGCGGGGCTTGGTGGGTGCAGCAATGGCAGCAGCAGCGACATGGCGCGTTTCTCCTTGAATGGTTGGCAGTGTGACGCAGGGCGGCGGTACGTGGTTCCATTCCACCATCGATGGGTCGGCTCGCCGGCAGGGATTGCGGCAGTCGGTCGATCAGTCCTCCTACCTCTGGGGGCCAATCGGGGTGGAGGGGACCCATACGACCTTCATTCTCGGAGTGCAACTGCCCCCAGACAGGCGGCGTCGCATGCCCCGGAATGCCCATTTTCGTTGCAACGATGCAACGTATTGATAACTACTTTGCTGCGAATTTTGTAGCAACGGGCCACGCATTGCGGTGGATTGGGGTTTTCCTGGCACGGCACGGATGGGCCTCTGGCGGGCTTTACCGGGGAGGGCCAACACGTTCAGAGATTGCTAAATTAAAATGCGAATAGTTGTCGTTCTGATTTGTTTCTAGAACCAGGGCGGCAGGCCAAGGGCTCTGCCGCTGGTTGTATGACCTCCTTTTCTGGATTCGACCCGGCCCTGCCGGTTTTGGTTCGCTCGTCTTTTTCTTGTTTCCTGGCCCCACCCACCATGCATTCCTCGACCGTCCGCGCGTTCCATCGCTTCGCTCCCCGTCCCCTGCTGATCCGCCAATACCTGGGCGCCGGGCTGGCCATTGCCGCCGTGGGCGTGGCTGCGCAGACCAGCACTTCCGGCACCACGCTCGACGAGGTGAAGGTGCGCGAGCAGGCCGAGGCCATCGGCGGCCTGCAGAAGACCTACCACGGCGGCCAGTTCGCGCGCGGCGGTGATCTGGGCATCCTGGGCCGCACCGACCAGATGAACGTGCCGTTCAGCACCACCAACTACACGAACGAGCTGATCCAGAACCAGCAGGCCCTGACGGTGGCCGACGTGGTGATGAACGACGCCTCCGTGCGCAGCCTGCAGGCGCGTGGCGGCTACGGCGATGACTTCCAGGTGCGCGGCCTCACGGTGTCCAACACCGACGTGAGCCTGAACGGTTTGTTCGGCCTGAGCCCGTCCACCCGCATCCCGCTGGAAATGATTGAGCGCGTGGAAGTGCTCAAGGGCCCTGGCGCCCTGACCAACGGCGTGGGCCCCGGCGGCAGCGTGGGCGGCAGCATCAACCTGGTGACCAAGCGCGCGGCCGATACGCCGTTGACGCGCCTGACCACCAGCTACATGGGCAAGGCCCAGTTCGGTGCCCACCTGGACGTGGGCCGCCGCTTTGGTGAAGACAACCAGTGGGGCGTGCGCGCCAATGCGCTGGTGCGCAACGGCGAAGGCAATGTCGACGGTGGCCGCCAGCGCGCCGACGTGGCGGCCCTTGGGGTGGACTACGCCGGCAGCCGCCTGCGCTGGTCGCTGGACGCCTTCGCCACCGAAGGCGAAACCCGGCAGTTCCGCCCCCAGACGGCCTTCCGCGCCGGCGTCACGCAGATGCCTGCGGCGCCGGACAACCGCACCAGCATCTACCCCGGCGCCAACCTGACGGACGACATGCGCACCGTGATGTCGCGCCTGGAGTACGACATCAACGACAGCACCACCGTGTACGGCGGCGTGGGCTACACCCACAACACCAACGAGCAGCACTTCCCGACCGCCGGGCTGCGCGTTGACGCTCTGGGCAACTTCACGGTGGCCAACGGCTACTACGATGCCTACAACAAGACCTCGTCGATGGACGCAGGCCTGCGCACCAAGTTCCAGACCGGCGCCATCGGCCACACCGTGGCCCTGGCCACAAACTACCTGGACCAGGAGATCGGTTACTTCTACCAGCTGACCAGCACCTACGCCCCGTCCAACATCTACAACCCCGCACCACTGCCGACCATCAACTTCCCGCGCGGCAACCCCAGCAAGAGCAGCGAGCTCAAGCAGCACAGCCTGGCGCTGGCCGACACCATGTCGTTCGACAATGGCCGCTACCTGCTGACGCTGGGCGTGCGCGACCAGACCATCGAGCAGGGCAGCTTCAACGTCAACACCGGCGCAGGCACCGGCTACTACAAGGCCAGTGCCGTGACACCGCTGGCGGGCCTGGTGATCAAGCCGACGAAGAACATCTCGGTCTACACCAACTACACCGCCGGCCTGACCCGTGGCGGCACGGCCGGCCCCGGCACGGCCAATGCGGGCGAGACGTTTGCGCCGCAGAAGTCCAAGCAGAACGAAGTGGGCATCAAGGTGGACTGGGGCCAACTGACCACCCAGGCCGCCATCTACCAGATCAAGCGCCCCAGCGCCCTGACCGACCCGGCCACCAACCGCTACAGCTTTGGTGGCGAGCAGCGCAACCGCGGCCTGGAGCTGACGGCCTATGGCGAAGTCCAGCGTGGCCTGCGTGCCATGGCCAGCGCCTCGTTCAACACCGCCAAGCTCACGCGCACCGCCGGTGGCGTGAACCAGGGCAACGACGCGGCCGGCGTGCCGGACCGCACCTTCAACCTGGGCCTGGACTGGGATACGCCGCTGCAGGGCCTGAGCGTGAACGGCCGCGTGATCAATACCTCCGGCATGTACGCCGACGCCACCAACCGCCTGCGCGTGCCTGCCTGGACGCGCCTGGACATCGGTGCCCGCTACGCCACCAAGGTGGCCGGCAAGCCCGTGGTGCTGCGCGCCAACCTGGAGAACGTGAGCGACAAGAACTACTGGGTCATCAGCAACTACGTGACCGTGGGCGCGCCCCGCACGCTGATGCTGTCGGCCGCAGTGGACTTCTGAGGTATGGGCATGACCGGAGTCTTGCCATGATGCCCGTGCTGCGCGGTATCTGGCGCGCCGGGCCGCTGGTGTCGCGCATCGTTGCGGCCATCGGCGGCGGCTATGTGCTGGCGGCGCTGTTCAGCGTGGCGGTGCTGGCCCTGCCCATGGCCCGGGCGCAGGCCGTGATCACGGGCATGCTGGCCAGCTTTGCCATCTACACGGGCGCGGTGATCTGGGTGTTTGCGGTGCGCAGCGCCTGGCGCGCCTGGGCCGGGCTGGTGGTGGCGGCCGTGCCGCTGCTGCTGGCCGCATGGACCGTGTGGTCCTCTGCAGGAGCTTCCCAATGACGACGAACAACAACGACGACGTGCCGTTGGACGAGCCCAAGGCGCCGGGCATCCGCCAGACCATGTCGGACCTGCACACCTGGGCCGGCCTGCTGTGTGGCTGGTTCCTGTATGCGATGTTTCTCACGGGTACCGTGAGCTACTTCAAGGACGAGATATCGCAGTGGATGCGGCCCGAGCTGCCGCACCGCGCGGTGGTGCCCGATGCGGCCGAATCGGCCCAGCGCATCGCCAACCAGCTCGTGCAGTTGGTGCCGAATGCGCCGCAGTGGAGCATGCGCCTGCCCGACGAGCGCTACACCACGGTGGACAGCTTCTGGCGCTTGGCACCCGGGCAGGGGGCGGCTGCCAATGGGCGCAACTTCGGCAGTGCCAACTTCGATCCGCTGACCGGCGAGAAGGTGGCCTCGCGCGAGACGGTGGGCGGCGAATTTTTCTACCGCTTCCACTTTCAGTTCCACTACATGCCCGTGCGGTGGGGGCGCTGGCTGGCGGGCTTTTGCGCCATGTTCATGCTGGTGGCCATCGTCAGCGGGGTCATCACGCACAAGAAGATCTTCACCGACTTCTTCACCTTCCGCTGGGGCAAGGGCCAGCGCTCGTGGCTGGATGCGCACAACGCGCTGTCGGTGTTCGGGCTGCCGTTCCACTTCATGATCACCTACACCGGCCTGATCACGCTGATGGCGCTGTACATGCCGTTCGGCGAGCAGGCGGCGTACACGACACCGGCGCAGGAGCAGGAGATGACCTCCCAGCTCAGCGCCTTCATCCAGCCCGGCAAGGCCACGGGCCAGCCGGCGCCGCTGGCGCCGGTGGACGACATGGTGCGCCAGGCCCAGGCGCGCTGGGGCGAGGGCAACGTGGGCCGCCTCACCGCCACGAATGCCGGCGACTCCGCGGCGCGTGTGAGCGTGACGCGCGGCGAGGAGGGCCGGGTCTCCATGAGCCCGCAGTACATGCTGTTCGATGGTGTGAGCGGCAAGCTGCTGGAGGTGAAGGAAAGCGTAGGCCCCGCAGCCGAAACGCGTGGCGTGCTTTATTCGCTGCACCTGGGGCGCTTCAGTGACCTGCACATGCGCTGGCTGTACTTCATCGTGAGTCTGGCGGGCACGGCCATGGTGGGCACGGGCCTGGTGATGTGGACCGTCAAGCGCCGCCGCAAGCTGGGCGATCCGGCGCGGCCGCACTTCGGCTTTCGCTTGGTGGAAAAGCTCAATATCGCCAGCATCGCGGGCCTGTCCATCGCCATGGCCGGCTTCCTCTGGGGCAACCGCCTGCTGCCGCAAGGCATGGCCGAGCGCACGGCATGGGAGGTGCATGTGTTTTTCATCGTCTGGGCCCTGACGCTGGCGCATGCCATGCTGCGCCCCTCGCGCCGCGCCTGGATCGAGCAGTTCTGGATCGGCGCGGCAGCGCTGGCCCTGCTGCCCCTGGTCAGCGCGTTGACCACCGAGCGGCCGCTGTGGCGCAGCCTGGCCGAGGGGGATTGGGTGTTTGTCGGCTTCGAGCTCATGCTCTGGGTGCTGGCCGGCATGCACGTGTGGCTGGCGGTGCGCACGGCGCGCCACCAGGGGCCCAAGCGCCGTGCGGCACGGGCGCCAGCGCCCTCCGCGCCCACCGGCTCTGCCATGCCCCAGGGGGGCGCGTGATGCACCACCTGCTCACCTTCGTGACCTGCCTGGCCGCCTTCGCAGCCCTGGCACTAGGGACGGAACGCCCGCAGGACGAGCTGTTCGGCCAGGCGCTGGCACCGCGCGCCACCTGGCTGTTGCGCATCGCGGGCTGGGGCGCCCTGGCCGTGGCGCTGGCCATCATCGTGCAGGCCCAGGGCTGGGGCATGGGGTTGGTGAGCTACAGCGGCCACACCAGCCTGGCGGCCGGCATCGTGCTGTGCGCACTGATCGTGCGCGGCCGCACACGCGGCCGGCGCTGAGTTGCTGCCCTGGCCGCTTCCGTGCGTCCGTTCAGCGGCGCGGCGCCTGCGCCCGTTGGCGCGAGCGGAGAATGATCACCTGGATGGCATAGCCTACGACAAACAATGCCAGCCAGGCCAGCAGCGCACCGCGCACGAGCGCGGAGTCCGGCCCCGAGGCCAGAGGCTGGGACGGTGGCAGGCGCGTCAGCGTCTCGTTGATGCCGGGCACCAGCAGCAGAAAGACGCTGAATGACCATCCCAGCGTGGCCAAGTAGGCACTGGCCCGCCCGAGGAAGGATAACTTCGGTGCCAGCCAGGCGCCGAAGACAGCAAGCAGTGCCAGGATGCCCAGCGCGTGCCCGGCATTGAACCCGCCGGTGCTCGACAGGCCGAAGGCCGTCAGCACCGAAAGCACCATACCCACCAGGTAGACGCGGCCGGAGCGCGTGCCCGGTTCGATGGCGCCGTGGCGGGCAAAGCTGTAGATGGCCGCGCCCAGCGGCAGCAGGCTGATGGCGGTGTGGGCGATGCCAAGGGTGGATAGGGGATTGGGCATGGGAAGGGGTCTCGTGGTGATGGGGCGCTGTTGATGGAGCAGTCTAGGATTTCGCGCCACGGCCAGTGGTGACAAGTGCATGACAAAGCTGTCATCCACCGCCCGCAGCGCGGCTTTGCCCGAGAATCGGCGGCATGAAGATCCTGGTCATCGAGGACGACCCCAAGACGGGGGACTACCTGAAGAAGGGCCTGCGCGAGAGCGGCTACAGCGTGGACCTGTCGCGCACGGGCACCGACGGGCTGCGCATGGCGCTGGCCCATGCCTACGACCTGGTGGTGCTGGACGTGAGCCTGCCGGGTATCGACGGCTGGCAGATCATGCCGGCGCTGCGCGAGAGGGGCGATATGCGCGTGCTGTTCCTCACGGCGCGCGACCAGTTGAGCGACCGCATCCGCGGGCTCGAACTGGGGGCGGACGACTACCTCGTGAAGCCGTTCTCCTTCACCGAACTGGTGCTGCGCATCCGCACCCTGCTGCGGCGCGGGCTGGCACGTGAGGTCGACGTGTACGAGGTGGCCGGCCTGCACCTGGACGCGCTGCGGCGCAAGGTCACCCGTGAAGGCGTGGAGATCGCGCTGACGAACAAGGAATTTTTGCTGCTGCACCTGCTGGTGAAGCGGCAGGGCGAGGCATTGTCCAGGACGCTGATCGCTTCCGAGGTCTGGAACATGAACTTCGACAGCGACACCAATGTCGTCGACGTCGCGGTCAAGCGCCTGCGCGCCAAGGTCGACAAGCCGTTTGCAACGCCGCTGATCCACACCGTGCGCAATGTGGGCTATGCCTTGGGCGACCCGCCGGCGGGTGCGGCCGGAGGCGGTGACTGATGCGCGCGCGCTGGCTCCCACGCTCGCTGGCGGTGCGCGTGACCCTGTTGTGCGGGCTGATCGCCGTCGGGGTGACCGGCATGCTGGGGGGCAATTACTTCTTCGCCGCGCGCAGCGCCATCCTGGCGCATGCCGACGAGCAACTGATCGTGCGGGTGGAACGGCTGCGCCGCCTGCTTGGCGATGCACGCACCGTGCGGAAGCTACGCAACCAGGCCATGCTGCTCGAGGCGCTGTCGGGCAGTTCTGGGGACGTGTTCGTGGTGCGCCGCGCGGGCGAGGCGCCGCTGGTCGAGGTGAATCCTGGCCAGGTGGTGCCGCCGGCCTGTGCCGTGCCCGCCGCCGTCCACAGGCCCCTGGCCCGGGGGGATGTGTGCCACAGCGATGCCCCGGGCCTACCCCGCATGCACTGGGCCGCGGGGCAGGCCCGGGCTGGCCACGACGGGCAGATGGTCGAGGTCCTGGCCGGGCATGCCCTGGCCAGCGAGATGCAGATGATCCGGCGCAGCCGCGACCAAGTCCTGTTCAGCACCTTCCTGGCGGTGCTCGCCAGTTCGCTCCTGGTCTACTGGGTGCTGCGCCACGGCCTCAGGCCCTTGCACCGGGTGGCCGCGCAGGCCTCCCTGATCGAACCGATCAACCTCGCGATCCGCCTGCCCGAGCACGACGCGCCGCTGGAGTTGCAGCAGATGGTGGCGGCCTTCAACGCCATGCTGGACCGCATCGCCACCGGCTACGGCCGGCTGTCGCAGTTCTCGGCCGATCTGGCGCACGAGATCCGCACGCCGATCGGTGCCGTGATCGGGCAGACGCAGGTGGCGCTTAACCGCACCCGCACCCCCGAGGAGTACCAGCAGGTGCTCGAGTCCAACCTGGAGGAGTTGAACCGCCTGCGCCGCATCGTCGACGACATCCTGTTCCTCGCCCAGGCCGACCATGCCACGCTGCAGATCGAGCGCACGCCCATGGACATGGCGGCCGAACTGCAGCGCATCGCCGACTACTTCGAGGGCCCTGCCGACGAAGCGGGCCTGGGCTTTGCGGTGCAGGCCAGCGGCACCGCACGGGTGAACCCGCCACTTGCCCTGCGTGCGCTGCACAACCTGGTGGTCAACGCCGTGCGCTACAGCACGCCCGGGACCGTGGTGCGCTTGGCGGCATTCGAAGAGGAAGGTGCGTCAACGATGGTGGTGGAGAACAAGGGCCTGCCGATTCCGCCCGCGCAGATGGAGCGGCTGTTCGACCGCTTTTACCGGGCCGAGGCCGTCCATGAGCGCCCCGCCGAGTCCAGCGGTCTGGGCCTGGCGATCGTGAAGGCCATCATGGACCTGCATGGGGGCGAGGTCCGGGCCTCGTGCTCGGCATCGGGAACGATCCGGTTCGAGCTGTGGTTTCCGCGCTGAGCAGAACGCAGGCATCTCTGCAGTATCACATCTTGAAGTCGTAGCCGATGGTGATCGGCGCGTGGTCCGAAAACTTCACGTCCTTGTAGATGGTCTCGGTGCGCGCGAGGGCCGCCAGCGCAGGGGTGGCCAGGTGGTAGTCCAGCCGCCAGCCCACGTTGTTGGCGTAGGCCTGCCCGCGGTTGCTCCACCATGTGTAGGCGGTGTCGGTGGTGGTCGGTTGTAACTGACGGTAAACGTCGATCAGGCCGCCGCCTTCATCAGTTGTGTGCAACAACTTTGTCATCCAGGCGCGTTCATCGGGAAGGAAGCCGCTGTTCTTCTGGTTGCTGCGCCAGTTTTTCAGGTCGATCTGCTGGTGGGCGATGTTGATGTCGCCGCATAGGATGAACTCTCGCTCCCGCTTGAGCTGCATGAGGTGGGGATGGAATTCCGCAAGGAAGCGGTACTTGGCCAGTTGGCGCTCCTCGCCCGAGGAACCGCTGGGAAAGTAGGCGCTGATGATGGACAGCTTGCGCGCGGGGGTGTCGAAGCGCAGCTCGAGGTAGCGGCCCTCGGCGTCGAACTCGTTCGAGCCGTAGCCCACGATCACGTCGCTGGGCCGGTGGCGGGTGTAGATGCCAACGCCCGAATAGCCCTTCTTCTGCGCGTAGTGGAAGTGCCCGTCCATCTCGGCCAGGCGCTCGAAGCGTGTGGCCACGTCGGCGGCCTGCGCCTTGACTTCCTGGACGCAAATACAATCCGGCCGTGTGGCAGCCATCCAGCTTTCCACGCCCTTGGTGGTGGCCGAACGGATGCCATTGAGGTTGAGGCTGGTCAAATTGAACAAGGAATTTCCCATGGTAGATGTTGTTGCGCAGGGCTCGGATGAGGGCCAGCTGGCGCAGGACTTTGTACGGTTTGCCGTCGAATCGGGCGTGCTGCGCTTCGGGGAGTTCAAGACCAAGGCCGGGCGCCTGAGCCCCTACTTCTTCAATGCCGGTCTGTTCGACGACGGCAGCAAGATGGGGCGCCTGGCCGAATTCTATGCAAAAGCCCTGATCGCCAGCGGCATCGAGTTCGACATGGTGTTCGGGCCGGCCTACAAGGGCATCCCGCTGGCCGCGACCGTGGCGGTGGAGCTGGCACGCCAGGGGCGCAATGTGCCCTTTGCCTATAACCGCAAGGAAGCCAAGGACCATGGCGAGGGGGGCACCCTGGTAGGGGCTCCGCTCCAGGGCCGGGTGCTGATCGTGGACGACGTGATGTCGGCCGGCACTGCGGCGCGCGAGTCGATTGCCCTCATCCAGGCCGCAGGCGCCACCCCCCATGCGGTGGCCATTGCGCTGGACCGCCAGGAGAAAGCCACCGAGAATGGGCTGGACGTGGAGCACAGTGCAGTGCAGTATGTGCGCCAGCAGCTTGGCATGAAGGTTTGTACTATCGCCAGGCTGGCAGACTTATTGCTGTACCTATCGCAAACAGGGGGGGCGGAGATGCGCGCCCATCACGAACGGGTTTCGGCCTACCGCGAGCGGTACGGGGTGAACGAAGGGTAACTAGTTGCACAAGACGGCGTGGCTCATTGGCGAATTGGCATTGGCAGGCCTGGCCACGGCGTCCGCGTGGGCGCAGCAGACGGGACCGGTGGGCAGCATCTACACCTGCGTGGACCGCAATGGCCGTCGGCTCACGGCCGACCGCCCCATTGCCGAATGCGTGGACCGCGAGCAGCGCGAGCTGGGCCCTTCTGGCATCGTACGGCGCCAGATTGGCCCCACGCTGACCGAGCAGGAGCGCGCCGCCCTCGAAGTGCGCCAGCGCAAGGAAGCCGAGGAACGCAGCCGCGCCCTGGAAGAACGCCGCCGCGAGCGTGCCCTGACGTCGCGCTACCCCGACAAGGCCGCGCACGACGTGGAGCGCAAGGCCGCCATCCAGATGGTGGAAGACGTGGCGGCCACGGCCCAGAAGCGCATCGTCGAGCTGCGCCAGCAACGCCAGGCCATGGACACCGAGATGGAGTTCTACAAGAAGGACCCCAACAAGGCCCCGATGACGCTGCGCCGCAAGATCGCCGAGAACGACGACAGCATTGCCGAACAGCAGCGCTTCATTGGCGGCCAGGACGACGAAAAGCGCCGTGTGCACCAGCGCTTCGACGTGGAGCTCGCACAACTGCGCAAGCTGTGGGATGAGCAGCGGGGCGTTGGCGTGCCTGGTGCTGCGAGCAGCGCCCCCCCGGCGTCCGCCGGCGGTGCCCGCTGATCAGGGCCCATTCAGGGTTCTCGGCGATGGATGCCCTCCACGCAGGGGGCGGCATCCACCGGGCGTGATCAGACAGCGAGCTTGGCGCGCAGCAGGTCGTTGACCTGTTGCGGGTTGGCCTTGCCCTTGCTGGCCTTCATGATCTGGCCCACGAGTGCGTTGAAGGCTTTGTCCTTGCCGGCGCGGAACTGGGCCACATTGTCGGCATTGGCCGCAATCACGTCGTCAATGATGCCTTCCAGGGCACCCGTGTCGTTCATCTGCTTGAGGCCCTTGGCCTCGATGATGGCGTCCACGTCGGGTGATTCCCCGGTCCACAGCGCCTCGAACACCTGCTTGGCGGCGTTGTTCGACACCGTGCCGTCGGCAATGCGGCCGATCAGCGTGCCCAGTTGGGCGGCCGACACGGGCGAGGCATCCAGCGCCATGTCGTTGGCGTTCAGGCGGCGCGAGACCTCGCCCATGATCCAGTTGCTGGCCAGCTTGGGCTGCTTGCTGGCCTGGGCTGCGGTCTCGAAATAGGCGGCCATGGCCTTGCTCTGGGTCAGCGTGGTCGCGTCGTACTCGGGCAGGCCATAGTCGGCCACGAAGCGCGCGGCCATGGCGCGCGGCAGCTCCGTCATCAGTGCGCGCTGCTCGTCCACCCACTGGCGCGAGATCTGCAGCGGCGGCAGGTCCGGGTCGGGGAAGTAGCGGTAGTCGGCCGCGTCTTCCTTGGTTCGCATGGCCTCGGTTTCGCCCGTGTCGGGGTCGAACAGCACCGTGGCCTGCTGGATGGCGCGGCCATCCTCGATCTCCTCGATCTGCCAGCGGATCTCGTAGTCGATGGCTTGCTGCATGAACTTGAAGCTGTTCAGGTTCTTGATCTCGCGGCGCGTGCCCAGGGGGGCGCCGGGCTTGCGCACCGAGACGTTGGCATCGCAGCGGAACGAGCCCTCCTGCATGTTGCCGTCGCAGATGCCGATCCAGGTCACGATCTTGTGCAGCTCGCGCGCATAGGCCACGGCCTCGTCGCTGGAGCGCATGTCGGGCTCGGTCACGATCTCCAGCAGCGGCGTGCCGGCGCGGTTCAGGTCGATGCCGCTCTGGCCGATGAAGTCCTCATGCAGCGACTTGCCTGCATCTTCTTCGAGGTGGGCGCGCACCAGGCGCACGGTCTTCTTCTCGTCGCCGAGAAAGAACTGCACCTCGCCGCCCTGCACCACGGGGATCTCGAACTGGCTGATCTGGTAGCCCTTGGGCAGGTCGGGGTAGAAGTAGTTCTTGCGCGCGAAGATGCTCTCGGGCGCGATGTGCGAGCCCAGCGCCAGGCCGAGCTTGATGGCGCATTCCACGGCGGTGCGGTTCATCACCGGCAGCGTGCCGGGCAGGGCCAGGTCCACGGCGCAGGCCTGGGTGTTGGGCTCGGCGCCGAAGGCCGTGGAGGCGCGGCTGAAGATCTTGCTCTGGGTGGCGAGCTGGGCGTGGGTCTCGAAGCCGATCACGACCTCGTAGCCACGGATCAATTTGCTGGTTGTCGTCGTCGTCATGTCACAGACCTCCGGGTTGACGGAGGTGAAAGTCGGTGGCCTGCTGCAGCCGGTGCGCTGCGTTGAGCAGGCGCGCTTCCTGGAAGTAGTTGCCGATCAGCTGCAGGCCCACGGGCATGCCGCCTTCGCCAAAGCCCGCCGGCACGCTCATGCCGGGCAGGCCGGCCAGCGAGCCGGGCAGGGTGAAGATGTCGGCCAGGTAGTCGGCCAGCGGGTCGGCGCCATGCTCGCCGAGCTTCCAGGCCACGGTGGGAGCCACCGGGCCGGCGATCACGTCGCACTGCGCGAAGGCCTGCTGGAAGTCGTCGGCAATCATGCGGCGGATCTTCTGGGCCTTGAGGTAATAGGCGTCGTAGTAGCCGTGCGAGAGCACGTATGCACCGATCATGATGCGGCGCTTGGCCTCGTCGCCAAAGCCTTCGGCGCGGGTCTTCTTGTACATGTCCTCCAGGTCACCGTAGTCCTTGGCGCGGTGGCCGAACTTCACGCCGTCGAAGCGGCTCAGGTTGGACGAGGCCTCGGCCGGCGCGATGATGTAGTACACCGGGATCGAGAGTTCGGTGCGCGGCAAGCTGATGGGCACCAGCCTGGCGCCAAGCTTCTCGTATTCCTTGAGCGCAGCGTCCACCGCAGCGCGCACGTCGGGCGCCAGGCCGTCCCCGAAGAACTCGGCCGGGATGCCGATGCGCAGGCCGTCGATGGAGTCGTTCAGCGAGCGGCCGAAGTCCTCGGCGGGCATGTCGATGGAGGTGGAGTCGCGGTCTAGGTCGGGGCCGCACATGGTGGACAGCAGCAGCGCGCAGTCCTCGGCCGTGCGCGCCATGGGGCCGGCCTGGTCCAGGCTGGAGGCAAAGGCGATCATGCCGTAGCGTGAGGCGCGGCCGTAGGTGGGCTTGATGCCGGTGATGCCGCAGAACGAGGCCGGCTGGCGGATGGAGCCGCCGGTGTCGGTGCCGGTCACGGCCGGGGCCAGGCGCGCAGCCACGGCCACCGCGCTGCCGCCCGAGGAGCCACCGGGGATGCGCGAAGTATCCCAGGGGTTGCGCACCGGGGCGGGCGCGTCGAAGCCCACGGGGGCCACGGCCGAATTTTCGTTGGCCGAGCCCATGGCGAACTCGTCGCAGTTGAGCTTGCCCAGGGTCACGGCGCCGGCCTCGGCCAGCTTGCGCACCACGGTGGCGTCAAACGGGGACTGGTAGCCCGCCAGCATCTTCGAGCCGGCGGTGCTGGGGAAGTCGCGCGTGACGAAAATGTCCTTGTGGGCCAGGGGCACGCCTTCCAGCGCGCCTGCCGTACCGGCGGCAATGCGGGCATCGGCCGCACGCGCCTGGGCCAGCGTGACGTCTTCATTGACCGCCACGTAGGCGCCCAGCGACTGGTGGCTCTTGGCGCGGGCCAGGAAATGCTGGGCCGCTTCCACGGCGGAGACCTGGCGCTCGCGCAGTTGCGCGGCCAGGGCGGTGACGGTCAGATCGTGCAGGTCTGCAATTTGCTTGTTCATGCTGGCCTCAACCGATCACTTTGGGCACAAGGAACAGGCCGCGTTCCACTGCCGGCGCGCTGCGCTGGTTGGCCTCGCGCTGGTTCGGCTCGCTGGCGACGTCGTCGCGCAGGCGCAGGGCGATCTCCTGGATGGCTGCCACGGGGTGTGCCAGGGGCGTCAAGTCCCCAGTATCCACAGCGCGCATCTTCTCCACGATGTCGAAAAAGCCGTTGAGTTGTGTGAGCATGCGCTCACTTTCGCTCGCGCTCAATTCCAGTCGCGCCAGATTGGCGATGCGGTCGATGTCCAGGGATGTCAGTGCCATAGGGGAAAAATTCGGGAGAAACCAGATGTAAAGCTGAAATGGGGGGTGGGACCAGGAGAGTTATTCACAGGGGATAGGGTATTATCCCGGCTTTGCCGCAATACCCTCCCTCATGCCGGTCATTGTGCGAAAAAAGCGAAATTTGACCCCGTAAACCCGGCGATGGCAGGCCGATGCGCACGCCATGCCTGAGAGGATTCTTGAATGTTCGGAGCTTTCCGTCGGTACTTCTCCACCGACCTGGCCATTGATCTTGGCACAGCCAACACCCTGATATTCGCCCGCGACAAAGGCATTGTGCTCGATGAGCCCTCTGTTGTCGCCATCCGCCACGAAGGCGGACCCCATGGAAAGAAAGTCATTCAGGCCGTAGGCCATGAAGCCAAGGCCATGCTTGGCAAGGTGCCCGGCAACATCGAAGCCATCCGGCCCATGAAGGACGGTGTGATCGCTGACTTCGTGATCACCGAGCAGATGATCAAGCAGTTCATCAAGATGGTGCACCCGCGCACGCTGTTCACCCCCAGCCCTCGCATCATCATCTGCGTGCCCTGCGGTTCCACCCAGGTCGAGCGCCGCGCCATCAAGGACGCAGCCGAGGCGGCCGGCGCCACCGCCGTCTACCTGATCGAAGAACCCATGGCCGCCGGCATCGGCGCGGGCCTTCCGGTCTCGGAAGCCAGCGGCTCCATGGTCGTGGACATCGGCGGCGGCACCACCGAGGTGGGCGTGATCTCGCTGGGCGGCATGGTCTACAAGGGCAGTGTGCGCGTGGGCGGCGACAAGTTCGACGAAGCCATCATCAGCTACATCCGCCGCAACTACGGCATGCTGATCGGCGAGCCCACGGCTGAATCCATCAAGAAGAACATCGGCTCGGCCTTCCCCGGCTCCGAAGTGCGCGAGATGGAAGTCAAGGGCCGCAACCTCAGCGAAGGCGTGCCGCGCAGCTTCACCATCTCCAGCAACGAAGTGCTGGAAGCGCTGACCGATCCGCTCAACCAGATCGTCTCGGCCGTCAAGAACGCCCTGGAACAGACCCCGCCCGAGCTCGGCGCCGACATTGCCGACCGCGGCATGATGCTGACCGGCGGCGGCGCGCTGCTGCGCGACCTGGATCGCCTGCTGGCCGAGGAGACCGGCCTGCCGGTACTGGTGGCCGAAGACCCGCTGACCTGCGTGGTGCGTGGCTGCGGCATTGCGCTGGAGCGCATGGACCGCCAGGGCAGCATTTTTACAAGCGAGTAAGTCCCCCGTGCCTGCGTGCCAGCCATGCAGGCACCCATCGCGCTGAAATGGCATGACCGCAACCGCACCGATGCTTTTTGAGCCGTGCCCCTGGCCGCGTTGGCGCGCCGTGCAGGCCCACCGCTGAGCGCCATGCCCCTGGGAACCCTGGAGCGCAGTGCGCCTCCCTTCTTCAAGCAAGGCCCCTCGGCCCTGTCGCGGCTGGCGCTTTACGGCGCGTTGGCCCTTTTCCTCATGGTGGCGGACGTGCGCTTCAAGCTGACCGGCCCGTTCCGCCAGGCCGTGTCCACCGTGCTCTACCCGGTGCAGTGGCTGATGCTGCAGCCAGTGGAGTTTGCCGGGCGCGGTGCCGGCTACTTCCAGAACCTGCAGACCGCGCAGCAGGACGCCGATGCCGCGCGCAGCAAGATGGCCCAGATGTCGCAGCGTGCGAGCCAGGCCGACCAACTGATACTGGAGAACGAGCGGCTGCGCAAGCTGCTCACGCTGCGCGAGCGGCTGACCACTTCGGCCGAGGCGGCCGAAGTGATCTATGACACCGCCGACCCCTATACCCGCCGCGTGGTGGTGGACAAGGGGCTGATGGCGGGGGTGGAACTCGGTGCGCCCGTGCTCGACGAAGCGGGCATCCTGGGCCAGGTCACACGGGTGTTCCCCATGCTCAGCGAAGTGACGCTGCTGGTCGACCGGGACCAGGCCATTCCAGTGCTCAATATCCGTACCGGTGCGCGCGGCGTGGCCTACGGGGATCCCGTGGCGGGCAACAACGGCGGCATGGAGCTGCGTTTCATGCCCGCCAATGCCGACGTGCGCGAAGGCGACCTGTTGACCACCAGTGGCGTGGACGGCCTGTACCCCCCCGGCCTGCCGGTGGCCAAGATCGTGCGCGTGGAGCGCCGGGCCGACTCGGCCTTTGCGCGCATCTACTGCGAGCCGCTGGCCCAGGTGCAAGGCGCACGCCATGTGATGGTGCTCAAGCCCCTGTCGGGACACATTCCCGAGCGGCCCGAGCCGGCCGCCCCGCCCACCGCTGGCAAGAAGGGACGCCACAAATGATCATGCCGCGCGGCCAGCCGCTGCTGCTGCCCGTCAACCCCGTCTTCATCGCCGTGAGCCTGATGGCGGGCCTGGCCATCAACATGATCCCTCTGGGGCGTGTGGTCTGGACGCCTGACCTGCTGATGCTGCTGCTGGTGTTCTGGAGCGTGCACCAGCCGCTGCGCATCGGCATGGGCACGGCCTTCCTGCTGGGCCTGTGCATGGATGTGCAGCAGTCCTCGCTGCTGGGCCAGCATGCGCTGTCGTATTCGGTACTGGCTTTTGGCGCCATCGCCATCCACCGCCGTCTGCTGTGGTTCAGCGTGCCTTCGCAGGCGCTGCAGGTGTTGCCGCTGTTCCTCATTGCGCATTCCATCGAGTTGCTGGTGCGCGTAGTGTCGGGCGGCATTTTCCCGGGGCTGTGGGTCTTCGTGGCCCCAGTGCTCGAAGCGCTTTTGTGGCCACTGGCCAGTTGGGTATTGCTGGCGCCCCAGCGCCGCCCGCCTGATCGCGATCAGAATCGACCGCTATGAGCCTGGTGTGGACCCTCCAACGATCCGCCTGCGCTTGCCGCACGGTGGTGGGGAGGGCGCAGCGTGACTGAACTGCGCAATGCCGAAGCGGACTCGTCGCGTTTTCGCGCCCGCATCTTCACCGTCGCCTTCGTGGTGTTCCTGGCGTTCGGACTGCTGGTCGCGCGCCTGGTGTTCTTGCAGGTGGTGCGCCACGAGGACCTGGCCGCCCAGGCCGAGAGCAACCGCACGGCGGTGGTTCCCATCGTGCCCAACCGCGGCCTGATCATGGACCGCAACGGCGTGGTGCTGGCCACCAACTACGCGGCCTACACGCTGGAGATCACCCCCTCGCGAGTGGGCGTGCTGGAGGAGACCATCGAGGCCCTGTCCAAGGTGGTGGATATTCAGCAGCGCGACCGGCGGCGCTTCAAGCGCCTGCTGGAAGAGTCGCGCAACTTCGAATCCCTGCCCATCCGCACGCGCCTGACCGACCAGGAAGTGGCGCGCTTTTCCGCGCAGCGCTACCGCTTTCCCGGCGTGGACATCAAGGCCCGGCTGTTTCGCAACTACCCGCTGGGCGACGCGGGCGCCCATGCCATCGGCTACATCGGCCGCATCAACCAGACGGAAAAGGCGCGCATCCAGGACTCGGACGACGAGGCCAACTACCGGGGGACCGAGTACATCGGCAAGCTCGGCGTGGAGCAGAGTTTCGAGAACATGCTGCACGGCCTGACCGGCGTAGAGCGCATGGAGACCTCGGCCGGCGGGCACGCCGTGCGGCGGCTGGCCAGCCACCCGGCCACGCCGGGCAACACGGTGATGCTGTCGCTGGACATCAAGCTGCAAAAACTCATCGAGGACATGTTCGGCGACCGCCGCGGCGCCCTGGTGGCCATCGACCCGCGCAATGGCGAGGTGCTGGCGCTGGTGAGCAAACCCACCTTTGATCCGAACCTGTTCGTCGAGGGCATCGACAGCGAAAGCTGGCAGGCGCTCAACGAGTCGATCGACAAGCCGCTGCTCAACCGCGCGCTGCGCGGCACCTACCCGCCGGGCTCCACCTACAAGCCCTTCATGGCGCTCGCGGCGCTGCAGCTGGGCAAGCGTGCGCCCAGCATGGTGGTCAACGACCCGGGTTTCTACACCTTTGGCGGCCACACCTTCCGCAGCCACGAAGGGGGCCTGGGCGGGGTGGACATGCACCGCGCCATCCAGTTCTCGAGCAACACCTATTTCTACTCGCTGGCCGTGGAGATGGGGGTCGATGCCATCCACGATTTCATGAAGCCGCTGGGCCTGGGCCAGAGCACGGGGATCGATCTCAACGGCGAGGTGCGCGGCGTGCTGCCCAGCACCACCTGGAAGCGCAATGCCTACAAGCGCCCCGAGATGAAGCGCTGGCACCCCGGCGAAACCGTGTCCCTGGGCATCGGCCAGGGCTACAACAGCTTCACCATCCTGCAGCTGGCGCAGGCCGAGGCCACGCTGGCCAACGGCGGCATCAAGTATGCGCCCCACCTCATCAAGGCCGTGCGCGACACGGTCAGCGGCACCGTGACCCCGGTGGTTCAGCCTCCGGGAGAAAACCTTGGCTACCTGCCGAAGAACGTGGAGATCGTGCGCAACGCGCTGGTGGCGGTGAACAAGGGTGGCACGGGCACGCGCATCTTTGCAGGCGCGCCCTACACGTCCGCCGGCAAGACCGGCACTGCGCAGGCCATGAGCCTGGGCCAGAACGTGCGCTACAACGCCAAGCTGCTCGAAGAGCACCAGCGCGACCACTCGCTGTTTGCGGCCTTTGCCCCGGCCGAGAACCCCCAGATCGCACTGGCCGTCATCGTCGAGAACGCCGGCTTTGGCGCTGCGGCTGCCGGCCCGATTGCGCGGCGTGTGTTCGACTACTGGCTCCAGGGCGAGTACCCGAACGATGAAGACCTTGCCGCAGTGCGCAAGGGCATCGCCGCCGCGCCCATCGGCAAGCCGCGCGCGGTGGCCGACGTGGTGATCAGCCCCCCGGCGCCCTGATCGCTCTTCAGGCGCTGGTTGCCGGGCTGCGGGCCGGCGGCGCCAACTGGCTGAACACCAGCGCAGTAACGATCAGTGCCGCACCGCTCAGGCCCGCCCAGCCCAGTTGCTCGCCGAGCAGAGCCCAGGCGGTGAGGGCGGCGAACACCGGCTCCAGCCCGAAGACGATGGCGCTGCGCATGGCATCCACGCGCTGCTGGCCCCAGGCCTGCAGGGTGACCACCACCACGCTGGCCAGCAGGCCCAGGTAGACCACGGCCACCCAGGCCTCTGCGGGCAGCCGGGCCGCAGATTCCAGCCAACCCATGCCATCCTCGCGCGCGAGCAGCAGCACGGTGGAGGCCAGGGCCATCACGCCAGCCTGCGCGGCTGCCATGCGCGTGGCGCGCAGCGGGTTGTCGGCCGTGCGCCGCGCGCACTCCTCCAGCGCCAGGATGTAGAGGGCATAGAACACGGTGCTGGCCAGCGTCAGCGTATCGCCCAGGTTCCAGGGGTCGTTCTCATGGAACATCAGCGCCATGCCCGCGCAGGCCATGGCGCATGCGGCCCACAGCCGCCAGCCATAGCGCCGGCCCATCAGTGCCATGGCGATCAGCGGCACCACCAAAACGTTCAGGCCGGTCACGAAGGCGTTGCGATTGCTGCTGGTGCGCGCCAGCCCCTCGATCTGCAGCCAGAACGCCAGAAACAGCAGCAGGCCCAGCGCACAGCCCCAGCGGCGTTCATGGCGCAGCATGCCCCACCACAGCGGTGCCAGCACCGCCAGGGCAATCACGAAGCGCAGCCAGATGATCTGCAGCGCATCGAGCTGGGCGGACAGCAGCTTCATGGCGGGGAAGGTGGTGCCCCACACCGC
The DNA here is from genome assembly GCF_001428645.1 of Acidovorax sp. Root217. Lineage (NCBI taxonomy): Bacteria > Pseudomonadati > Pseudomonadota > Betaproteobacteria > Burkholderiales > Comamonadaceae > Acidovorax > Acidovorax sp. Root217. The sequence continues at coordinate 39,793 of NZ_LMIH01000013.1, read as the reverse complement.
GGTCACCGCCAGCAGGGCCAACAGGCCAAAACGTTCAGATCGCATGGGCAAAAAGAAAAAAGGCTGGCCGGGGTCTCCGGCCAGCCTGTCGGGCGCAAGGGGCGCCGTGGATCAATTGAACAGGTAGCGGGCCTGCAGATTCAGGCGCAGCATGTCGCCCTTCTGGCCGTCGAAGGTGGTGCGGCGGCCGCCGATCAGCTCGCTGCCCAGTTCCACGTTCTTGATCGGCAGGTAGTACATGCCGGCGTGCCATTGGTAGAGCTTGTGGTTGCCTTCGCCGCCGTAGGCGTTCACGTAGTCGTCGCCCAGGCGGTGGCGCGAGCGCACGGCGCCCAGCGACACGGTGCCGCGCATCTTCTCGCTGAAGACGTTGCTCAGGCCGATCACGACGCCGTGCGAGCGGTCCAGGCGCACGGTGCTGCCGTCAAGCACGGGGTAGTTCGCGCCCACCAGGTAGGCGCCATCGCCATCGCCATCCAGGCGCGTGTACTGGGCCATCAGCGTGGTGGTGCCGGTGATCTTGTAGCCGGCGCCGATACCCACACCCAGGCCGCGCTTGCTGAATCCGTCGACACGTTGCTCGTGCGAGAGCAGGCGGGCGTTCACGTTGCCCCAGTCGAAGGCCTTGTCCACGCGGGCCACGAAGTTCAGGCCCTTGGCGCCATCGGTGGGCTCTTCGAGCGCGAACTGGAACTTGGCCAGATCGGGGTTGTTGTAGGTGTAGCGGATCTGCGCGGGGCGGCGGAAGGTGGCGCCGGGCGGGCCGTTGAAGTCCACGGTCTCGGGCAGGTTGTCCGTGTCCATGAAGGTTGACCAGGTCTGGCCGATCAGCCAGCCAGCGTATTCGCCGTAGGCGTGGCGCAGGCGCAGGCGGTTGCGGTTGCACTCGGCACCGCAATAGGCGTAGAAGTCGGCCTCGATCTTGGTGTTGAAGGTGCCGATGGAAGTTGGCGTGGAGGTCTCGAAGCCAAAGCGCGAAGTCTGCGCGGTCAGGCTGCTCTTGCCCTGGCGCGATTCGCCCAGGGGCTGCTCCATCAGGTTCGTGAAATTGTCGCCGGGGGCCGTGCCCTTGAAATCCTTGACCATGTTGGCCTCGGCAAAGCCGTAGACGCGGATCGAGGTCTCGCTGCCCGGCAGGCGGAAGCTGCCCGGAATGTCGCCCAGCACCACGGCGTCCTTCTGCTTGAGTTCCACGGCCTCGATGCGGTCGTTCCAGGCCGATGCCGACGCCGCAGGGGCGGCGGGCGCCTGGGCCTGCTGGGCCTTGAGCTGGTTGAGCTCGGCGCGCAGGGCCTTGAGCTCGTTGCGCATTTCTTCGAAGTCCTTGGCGGACTGCGCGAAGGCCGCAGGGGGCAGGCTGCACAGGCCGGCGGCCAGCAGGGCGAGGAACGTGTGGTTCAGTTTCATGGTCACTCCGGTAGGGGCTGGTAATGGCATGGCACGGGCCTGGATCTCAGGCGCTCATGCGGCCGATGAAGGCACGGATGCGGTCGTTGGCGGGGTTGTTGAAGAATTCGGCGGGCGCCGCGTCGTGGGCGATGCGCCCCTGGTCGAAGAACATCACGCGGTCGGCCACTTCGCGGGCAAAGCCCATCTCGTGGGTCACCACGATCATGGTCATGCCGCCACTGGCCAGCTCGCGCATCACGTCGAGCACCTCCTGCACCATCTCGGGATCGAGGGCCGAGGTGGGCTCGTCGAACAGCATCACCTTGGGCTGCATGGCCAGCGCCCGCGCAATGGCCACCCGCTGCTGCTGGCCGCCCGACAACTGCCACGGGTACTTGTGTGCATGGTCCTGCATGCCCACGCGGCGCAGCAGCACCATGGCCTGCTCGTTGGCCTGGGCGCGTGGTGTGTGGCGGATGCGCCGGGGCGCCAGCGTCACGTTGTCCAGCACGCTCATGTGGCCGAACAGGTTGAACTGCTGGAACACCATGCCGACCTCGCTGCGCTGGCGCTGCAGCGTGGCCATGTCATCGGTCACTTCCACCCGGTCGATGGTGATGCGGCCCGAGTCGTGGGGCTCTAGCCGGTTGATGGCGCGCAGCAGGGTGCTCTTGCCCGAGCCCGAGGCCCCGATGATCACGGTGACCTCGCCGGTGTTGAACACGGTGGACACGTCGCGCAGCACCTGGTGGGTGCCAAAGGACTTGCAGACGCGGTCCACCACGATGAAGGGCGTGGGCCGGATCATTGGTTGCGGCCTTCCACGTCGAAGCGGTATTCCACGGCGTTCGAGATCTGCGTGACCAGGGTGGTCAGCAGCAGGTAGGTGATGGCCACGGTGGACAGGGTGGCGATGGGCTGGAAAGTGGCCGACTGGATGCGGTTGCCCACGTTGGTCAGTTCCACCACGCCGATGGCATAGGCCAGCGACGAATCCTTGAGCAGCGCCACGAAATTGCTCACCAGCGGTGGCAGCGAGATCTTGAAGGCCTGCGGGAACACCACGTCCAGGAAAACATGCAAGCGGCCCAGGCCCAGGGCCTTGGCGGCTTCGGTCTGGCCGCGCGGTACCGCCAGCAGCCCGGCGCGGATGGCCTCGGCGTTGTAGGCCCCCACGTTCAGGCCCAAGGCCAGCACGGCGGCCGCGAAGTCGGGCAGGTTCAGGCCCGGCACCAGCACCGGCAGCGCAAAGTAGACGAACAGAATCTGCACCAAGAGCGGCGTGCCGCGGATGACCCAGATGTAGAAGCCGGCCACCCAGCGCACGGCCGTCAGGCGCGAGGTGCGGGCCAGGGCTGCGCCGGTGCCCAGCACCAGGCCCACACTGCCGCTCACCAGGGTGAGCCACAGCGTGGTGCGTGCGCCGTCAGAGAACGCCTGGGCGTTGGGGCCGATGGGCTCGGGCAGGAAAGAGAGCAACCGGCCCAGCAGCGCCAGCGCCAGGACCATCAGGACGACGGCCGAGACGAGCGTGGCATTGCTGCGCTGCTGGCGAGACCAGCGCTCGGGCCAAAGGGCAGTGAGCATGAAAACCCCTGGTGATTACAAGCGGGCTTGCTCAGTTGGTGCAGCGAACGTCTTCGTTGAAGTACTTCTTGGACAATGCGGCATAGCTGCCGTCGGCCATCACTTCGGCCAGCGCCTTGTTCCAGCCGCCGGCCAGCGAGCTGTTGCCCTTGGCAACGGCGGCGGCGATGCGCTCGATGAACAGCATGTCGCCGAGCTTGAAGCCGGCGCCGGGGTTCTTCTCGGCCACAGCCTTGGCCACGAAGCGGTCGGTCACCCAGGCGTCCACGCGGCGCGAGTTCAGCGCGCTGCGGGCATCCACGTCGGTGGGGAAGTTCTTCATTTCTTTGATCGACGAGACCTTCTGCACGTTCTCCAGGTAGCTGGTGCCGGTCTGCACGGCCACCACCTTGCCGGCCAGGTCCTTGGCGCTCTTGATGGCCGGGTCCATGGCGATGATCATGCCGCCCGAGCAGTAATGGGGTTCGGTGAAGGTCACTGCTTTGGCGCGCTCTTCGGTGATGCCGTGGGAGGCGATCACCAGGTCCCAGCGGTCCTGGCGCAGGCCCGTGAGCAGGGCGTCGAAGCCCAGGGTCTTCCACTGGATGGCGAGGCCCATCTTCTTGGCCACGAGCTCGGCCGTCTCCACTTCGAAGCCGGTCAGCGTGGTGCCGCTGAAGAAGTTGAATGGGGCGAACTGTCCTTCGGTCGCGATGAGGATCTTGCCGTCCTTCTTCACCTCGTCCAGGGTCCGGGCCTGGGCGGAGAAGGCGGCGCAGAGCGCGAGGGCGGTGGCTACAGCCTTGAACAATTGCATGGGATGGGTCCTGTCCGGGGTATTTCAGGTACAAAAAATCCGGCATGCGGGTAGGCAGGCCGGAGGCTCGGGAAATGCGTCCGCAGCCATCGCGGATGGCGATGTCAGGCGTCACGAAATAGTCACCAATTATAAGGAGCGGTCTTTTTCTGCCGCCACAGGGGGCGCCCTACAAAAGCCGGTTGTAGGCCAATTCACAACAGGTTTTAGAGAAGGCTCCCGAACTTTTCCAAGTGCTGGTAATCGCGCGGGCGCCCTTTGCAGCGCGCGCTCAGCGCAGAAAGGCGTCGTAGCCTGTCTTGAGGATCAGCGCCCCCACCACCACGATGAAGATGCCGCGCACGAAGCCCGTGCCGTGCTTGAGCGCCATGTGCGTGCCGATCAGGCTGCCCACCACATTGGCCACGGCCAGCGTCACCGCAAAATGCCACCAGACATGGCCCTTGGCGGCAAACAGGGCGATGGCCGCCACGTTGGTGGCCGTATTGAGCAGCTTGGCCGACGCCGAGGCATTGAGGAAGTCGTACCCGAGCAGCCGCACGAACAGGAACACGAAGAAGCTGCCCGTGCCCGGCCCGAAGAAACCGTCATAGAAGCCGATGGCCAGACCGATCAGGCTGGCGGCCACTATTTCAGCGCGCCCGGCGAAGCGCGGCGTGTGGTGGCGCCCCATGTCCTTTTTGGCCAGGGTGTAGGCCAGCACGCCCAGCAGCACCAGGGGGAGCAGCCGGCGCAGGAACTCGGGCGAGATGACTGTGACGGCCCAGGCCCCTGCGAACGAGCCGGCAAACCCGGCGGCTGCGGCCGGCAGCAGGGCGCTCCAGCGCAGTTGCACGCGGCGGCTGTACTGCCAGGTGGCCATGGCCGTGCCCCAGACGCCCGCCGCCTTGTTGGTGCCCAGCAGCGTGGCAGGAGGTGCCAGGGGAAATGCGGCGAACAGTGCTGGCACCATCACCAGGCCGCCGCCGCCCACAATCGCGTCCACGAAGCCTGCCAGCAGCGAGGCGAGGGTGATGAAAATCCATTCCATCCCCTATTTTCGCACCCACCCAGCTACAGTTTTGGTAGCGAAGGCATTCCCCGAGCGGAAAGAAAAAAGGCGCTGGGATTGCCAGCGCCTGAAAAGGGGGTGCACCTCGTTGGGTGCTTTATTGGGTTGTTGCTTGTAGGGATGTCTCCTCGGCCCCTCGTCCAGCACACCAGGGCGCGCTTTCGAGTGACGGTACTGTAACGGCGGCACCCGCTTGGTGCATTGGGGGTTTCCCGCCCCCTTTTGGGGGGCGAAACGGGCCGAAAGACGCCCTGACTGCCCCAAATGCGATTTTTTGCTTGGCATGCCTTGTGCACTGTGCCTTGTAACAAATTGCGAAAAGGGAGCTTCCACATGCGGGCAGTCATCCATGGGTTCGTCACGGTCGTGGCCTTGTGCCTCGGGCTTTGCACCGCAACGGTCTGGGCGCAAGCGCCCGCCCCCGAGGCCGCCGCAACGGCAGCCGCACCGGCACCCGCTCCCTTGACGCGCCCCGGCCTCGTGGCCAAGGAGGCCATCAATGCCGCGGACACCGCCTGGATGATGACCTCGACGGCGCTGGTGCTGCTCATGACGCTGCCGGGCATCGCCCTGTTCTATGCCGGCATGGTGCGCCGCAAGAACGTGCTCAACACCATGGCCAGCGTGGTCGCCATTGCCGCGCTGGTGAGCCTGCTGTGGTTTGCGATCGGCTACTCCTGGGCGTTCACGCCGGGCAGCGCCTGGCTGGGCGGTACCGAGCGCATGGCATTTGCCGGGTTCGACTTCCAGCTGGCGGCCGGCAAGCTGTCGGTGAGCCACGTGGCTCCGGCCATCCCCGAGTCGGTCTACGCCATGTTCCAGCTGACCTTTGCCATCATCACGGCGGCGCTGCTGGTCGGGGCGGTGGTCGAGCGCATGCGCTTTTCCGCAATGCTGCTGTTCATCAGCCTGTGGACGGTGTTCATCTATGCGCCCGTGGCGCACTGGGTCTGGGAGCCGGGCGGCTGGCTGGCGCAGATGGGGGCGCTCGATTTTGCCGGGGGCTCCGTGGTGCACGTGAATGCCGGCGTGGCCGGCCTGGTGTGCGCCTGGTTCCTGGGGCGGCGCAGCGGCTATGGGCGCGAGCCCTTCGAGCCCTACAACCTGGGCCTGACCATGGTGGGTGCGGGGATGCTCTGGGTGGGCTGGTTCGGCTTCAACGCGGGCTCTGCCGTGGCAGCCGATGGCCGGGCGGGGCTGGCCATGGCCGTCACCCATGTGGCCGCCGCCGCAGGCGCGCTGTCCTGGATGCTGGGCGAGGCGGTCATGCGCGGTCGCCCCTCCTTGCTGGGCCTGTGCTCGGGCCTGGTGGCCGGCCTGGTGGCCATCACGCCTGCCGCCGGCTTTGTCACCCTGCGTTCGGCCGTGGTCATCGGGCTGGTGGCGGGCCTGGCCTGCTACTGGGGCGCGACAGGGCTCAAGCGCCTGCTGCGAGCCGACGATTCGCTGGACGTGTTCGGCGTGCATGGCATCGGCGGCATCGTGGGTTCGCTGCTCACGGGTGTGCTGGCCAGCCGCACGGTCGGTGGTGTCGCAGGCAGCCTCTGGACCCAGGCCATCGGCGTGGGGGCCGTGATGGCATTCAGCCTGGTGGGCACCGCGCTGCTGTTGTGGATCACCAACCTCGTGCTCGGCCTGCGCGTGGACGAGCAAAGCGAACAGACGGGCCTGGATATTGCACAGCACCGGGAACGCCTGGGTCAGTAGGCCTCCCAATGTTCTGAGGAGTTCACCATCATGCAGGACAGCGACAAACTCGCCATCGCAGCGCACCTGCACGTGCTGCTGCGCCGCAAGACCGGCCGGGTGACCGACACCGAGTGGATGGCAGCCAACGCAGAGTACGCGATGGAGATCGTGCGCTTCGCGCGCCAGCACGCGGTCGAAGACGGCGTGCCCGAACTCGCCGAATGGGCCGAACGGCTTGACCGCGCCGTGCACGAACCGGCCCCCGCACCGCAACGGCGCCCCTTGCTGGAGACCGCCAGCCAGGCGGTGCGCCAGCGCCTCGTGCCTGCACCGGTGGTCGAGGTGCCCCGCTATGTCGGTGGCATCCGCTGAACTCGAAGGCTCACGCCTTCTGCGCCGCCAGGATCCACTCGGCTGCCTTTTCGGCCAGCATCAGCGTGGGTGAGTTGGTGTTGCCACTGGTGATGGTGGGCATGGCGCCGGCATCCACCACGCGCAGGCCGGCAATGCCGCGCACGCGCAGTTGCGAATCAAGCACCGCCATCGGGTCATCTGCGCGGCCCATGCGCGTCGTGCCCACGGGGTGGAAGATGGTGGTGGCGATGTCGCCCGCCAGGCGCGCCAGGTCCTCATCGCTTTCGAACTGCACGCCGGGCTTCCACTCCTCGGGCTGGTAGGCGGCCAGGGCGGGCTGGGCGACGATGCGGCGCGTGACGCGCAGGCTGTCGGCGGCCACCTGCCGGTCTTCGGGGGTGCTCAGGTAGTTGGGCGCAATGGCCGGCGCGGCATTGAAGTCCGCGCTCTTGATCTGCACCGTGCCCCGGCTCGTGGGGTTGAGGTTGCAGACGCTGGCCGTGAAGGCCGGGAAGCTGTGCAGGGGCTCGCCGAAGGCATCGAGCGACAGGGGCTGCACGTGGTACTCGATATTGGGCCAGGGTTGGCCGGGGTCGCTGCGCGTGAAGGCGCCGAGTTGCGAGGGGGCCATGCTCATCGGGCCGCTGCGTTTCATCGCGTATTCCAGCCCGATCTTGGCCTTGCCCCAAAGCGAGCTGGCCATGGTGTTGAGCGTGGGAACGCCGTTGACCTTGAACACCGCGCGGATCTGCAGGTGGTCCTGCAGGTTGGCGCCCACGCCCGGCAGGTCGTGCACCACATCGATGCCGTGCTGCCGGAGCAAGGCCGCAGGGCCGATGCCCGACAGCTGCAGCAGCTGGGGCGAGTTGATGGCCCCGGCGCTCAGGATCACCTCGCCGGTGGCGTGCGCGGTCACCATCTCGTGCCCGTCCCAGACCTTCACGCCGGTGCAGCGGCGTGTGCCGTCCGGCTGGGTTTCGAGGATCAGCTGGGTGGCCTGCGCGTTGGTCCACATCTCGAAGTTCGGCCGGCCGTAGCAGGTGGGCCGCAGAAAGGCCTTGGCCGTGTTCCAGCGCCAGCCGCTCTTCTGGTTGACCTCGAAGTAGCCCACGCCCTCGTTGTCGCCGCCATTGAAATCCTCGGTGGCCGGGATACCGGCCTGCTGCGCGGCCTTGGAGAACGCGTCCAGCACATCCCAGCGCAGGCGCTGCTTCTCCACGCGCCACTCGCCGGTGCTGCCGGTGGACTTGTTGCCGTGCAGGCGTTTGAAGTTTTCGTTCACGTCGCCGGGCTGATCCAGGCGCCAGTGGTCCTCGTGGCGGCGAAAGTGGGGCAGGGTGTTGTCCCAGCGCCAGCTGGCATCGCCGGTCAGCTCGGCCCACTGGTCGTAGTCGCGTGCCTGGCCGCGCATGTAGATCATGCCGTTGATGCTGCTGCAGCCGCCCAGTGTCTTGCCGCGCGGGTAGCGCAGGGTGCGGCCGTTCAGGCCCGCGTCGGGCTCGGTGTTGTAGAGCCAATCGGTGCGCGGGTTGCCAATGCAATACAGATAGCCCACGGGAATGTGTATCCAGTGGTAATCATCCTTGCGACCCGCTTCGATGAGCAACACGCGGCGGCGGCCATCGGCGCTCAGGCGGTTGCACAGCAGGGCGCCCGCTGTGCCGCCGCCAATGATGATGTGGTCAAACGTGGTGTCGCTCATGGGAATAACGGTGTGGCAGAAGGGTGTCGCGGGTTGATCGGAAGGGTCGGCGCCATTGTGCGGACCGCAGTGGTGGTGTCGAGGGGGTAAACGCGGCTTGCTAGCAAGTTTGTAGCTGGTGTGGCTTGCAGCGGTTGCGATTGCACGCAATTTGATAATAATTGCAAGCATTCGGGCCCGTGTCGTGCTTGCACGCAAGGGCTTGTCCTACCTGCGGGCCATGGGCTCCGCTACCATGCTTCCCCTACCTCCTTGCTGGTGGCTTGCGCCGCCCGTTTCATGACCGACCTTGCTCCGCGCATTGCCCGCACCGACACCTCCGAAGGCCCGGAGCTGCTGCTGCATGGGCGTTGGGGCGCGGCTGAGCTGGGTACGCGCCGGCAATGGAAGGCACTGTCCGCACAGCTGCAGGCGCAGCAGTCCAGTGCCCAGGTCGGGTGGGATCTGCGCGACCTGCAGTGGCTGGACCATGTAGGTGCCCAATTGCTCTGGAACCACTGGGGACGTGCGTGGCCCAAGCGCCTCGCGCTCACGGATATCCAGCGTGACATCCTGGAACGCGTGGCCGAGTTCACCGTGGCCGAGCCGCCGCCGCCCGAGCCCTGGAGCCTAGCCCGTGAAGTGGACCACCTGGGCCTGCTGGTGCTGCATGGTGTGGACCACGCGCGCCACATGCTGCAAATGGTGGGACAGCTGGTGCTCGACCTGCTGCGCCTGGCGCGTGCCCCCCAGCGCGGGCCCTGGCGCGACGTGTCCGGCCACCTGTACCGCATGGGCGCCACGGCGTTGCCCATCACAGCCCTGGTCGGCTTTCTCATCGGGGTGGTGCTGGCCTACCTGATGTCGCTGCAACTGCGCCAGTTCGGCGCCGAATCGTTCATCGTCAACATCCTGGGCATCTCCCTCATCCGCGAGCTGGGCCCCATGCTCGCGGCCATCCTGGTGGCGGGGCGCTCGGGCTCGTCCATCACCGCGCAGATCGGCGTGATGCGTGTGACCGAAGAGCTCGATGCCATGCGCGTCATGGGCATCCCGCACGGCTTTCGGCTGGTGATGCCGCGCACCCTGGCGCTGGCGCTGGCCATGCCGCTGATCAGCGTGTGGACCACGCTGGCGGCGCTGGCCGGGGGCATGCTCGCGGCCGATGTGGCCATGGATATTTCTCCCGCGTATTTTGTGCAGGCCCTGCCGTCTGCCGTGAAGGTGGGCAACCTCGGCCTGGCCATGGCCAAGTCGGTGGTGTTCGGTGCCTGCATCGCGCTCATCGGCTGCCATTGGGGCATGCGCGTCAAGCCCAATACGCAGAGCCTGGGCGAGGGCACGACCGCATCGGTGGTCACTTCCATCACCATGGTCATCATCGTGGATGCGCTGTTTGCCATCGCCTTCAAGAGCATCGGGATCTGACGCCGTGAGTACCGCCGACATCGCCACCCCGCCAAACGCCGCAGGCAGCAACGCGCCCCAGGCGCTGGCCGTGCCCTCGGGCACACCGCCCGTGGTTGAGGTCAAGGGCCTGTGGAGCGTGTTCGGCAAGGGCAGCGAAGCCTTCGCCGTGCACCAGGACCTTGAATTCACCGTGCAGCGAGGCGAGATGCTGTCGCTGGTAGGGGGCTCGGGCACGGGCAAGACGGTGCTGCTGCGCCAGATACTGGGCCTGGCCCGGCCCGCGCGTGGCACGGTCACCGTGCTCGGCCGCCCGGCCTCCGAGATGGGGCGCGAAGGTGCTGCCAGCCGGGTGGGCATGCTGTTCCAGCACGGTGCGCTGTTCTCGGCCTTCAACGTGCTCGACAACGTGGCCTTCGCGCTGCGCGAGCAGGGCACCCTGCCCGACGATCTGGTGCGCGATGCCGCGCTGGTCAAGCTGCAGATGGTGGGCCTCAAGCCCGAGCACGCCAGCCGCATGCCGGCCGATCTGTCCGGTGGCATGGTCAAGCGCGTGGCCCTGGCGCGCGCCCTCATCATGGACCCGCCGCTGCTGCTGCTCGACGAGCCCACCGCCGGGCTCGACCCGAGCAGTGCCGACGAGTTCTGCGCATTGCTGCGCGAGCTGCATGCGGCGCTGGGCCTCACCATGGTCATGGTCACGCACGACCTCGACACCCTGTTTGCCCTGTCCACCCGCGTGGCCGTGCTGGCCGACAAGAAGGTTGTCGTCACTGGCCCGCCGACTGAAGTGGCGCGTTTCAAACACCCCTTCGTCGAGCAATTCTTCATGGGTGAACGTGGCCAGCGCGCCATGGCCCCCCTGGCGGGCTTGCCCGAGCAGCCGCCCGCGGCCCCAACGCAGACTTCCAAGGACGCCTGATGGAAAACAAATCACACGCACTCGCCGCCGGCATCTTCGTCATCGTGGTGGCCGCCATGCTGGCAGGGCTGGCCATCTGGCTCACGCGCGACAACGCCAACTACGAGCAGTACGAGCTGTCCACCAAGGACGGTGTGAGCGGCCTGCAGCCCCAGGCCACGGTGCGATACAAGGGCGTGGCCGTGGGCAAGGTCACGCGCATCGGCTTCGATCCCCAGGTCAGTGGCAATGTGCTGATCCGCATTGCCGTGAATGAGCAGGCGCCCATCAGCCCCAACACCTTCGCCGTGCTGGGCTACCAGGGCGTCACCGGCCTGGCCCATGTGCAGCTCGACGATGCCGCAGCGCCCTACCCCGAGCTGCCCCCGGGCCCGAGCGGCCTGCCGCGCCTGCCGCTCAAGCCTTCGCCGTTTGGCCGCCTGGCCGAGCAGGCGCCGGCCATCCTGGGCCAGGTGGAGGAGGCCACGCGCCGCATCAACCAGTTGCTGGGCGACACCAACCAGAAGCTGCTCACCGACGCCATCGGCAACATCGGCCAGGTGGCCGGCAGCGTCAACGCCCTTACCAAGCGGCTGGACACCACGGTGCAGACCCGGCTCGACCCGGCGCTGGCGTCGCTGCCGGCCCTGGCCGGCGATGCGCGCCAGACGCTGCAGTCGCTGCAGAAGGCCGGCACCAGTGTGTCGGACATGGCCGCAGGCATCAACGCCACCAACCAGCGTCTCACCGTTGAAGGCGGCCCCATCGACCAGATCACCCAGGGCACCCAGGCGCTCACGCGCGCGGCCGATGCACTGGGCAGCAACACGCTGCCGCGCGTCACCCGTGCGGCCGACGAACTGTCGCGCACCGCGCGCCAGATCGGCCGGGCCGCCAACAGCGTCAGCGACAACCCGCAGTCGTTCATCTATGGCTCGGGCCGCATCCCGCCTGGTCCGGGCGAAGAGGGCTTTGCCGCACCAGGCGCCGCGCGCTGATGCCGCCGTCCGACGAATTCAAGGAGTACATCGCCATGCTGGATATCCAATGCACTGTCTCGGGGCGCCTGGCCCGCCGGGGCGCCGCCCTGGTGTGCGCCGCTGCCGTGCTGGCCGGGTGCTCGGCCCTGCCCGGCCCGCCCACGCGGGCGGTGCAGTACGACTTCGGCCCCGGTGCCATGGCAACGGCCCCGAGCGACCGCCGGGCCCCGCTGGCGCCGCTGGCCCTGGCGGATGTGGAGTCCACCGGTATGCCCGAAAGCAGCACGTCGGTGCTCTACCGGCTGGCCTACTCCGATGCCCAGCAGCCACGCCCCTATGCCGCAGCACGCTGGAGCCAGCCCCCGGCCGTGCTGGTGCAGCAGCGCATCCGCGAGCACCTGGGCCTGCGCCGGGCCATCCTGAGCACCAGCGACGCGGCCGTGCAGGCCCGTGTGGCGAACAAGCGGCCCACCGTGCTGCGCCTGGAGCTCGAAGAGTTCAGCCAGGTGTTCACCAGCGCCGCAGAAAGCGCCGGCCTGGTGCGCCTGCGTGCCACCGTTGCCGAGCCGACGCATCTGGGCGAGAACCTGGTGGGCCAGCGTGTCTTCATCGTGCAACGCCCCGCTGCCACGGCCGATGCGGCCGGCGGCACCCGGGCACTGGCCGACGCCACCAACCAGGCGGCGCGCGAATTGGACGAATGGCTAGAACAGGTGGGGCGCTGAGCCGCAGGAACCGGACTCGCACCCGCACCGTCGCACCCCCAAAGCCAGTCTTGTTACGGATGGTTGCAGCACCCCTACTCAGGTAGGGTGTTGAAGCCTTCGGTGCTCTTCCATAATGTGCCTGAACGTGTTGACGGCCTTCGGGATTGCGCAAATCTCTTGTCGGGCTGCAACGAGGCAGGCTGTCCGGTACGGGGCCCGCAGACCGCCAATGCGTTCCCTGGGTGCCTGGCTCCCGGTGGGTCACTGCCATGGCCAGCCCATCGCCCGCCACCGCCTCCAGCCCTTGTGTTCCCCTTCGCCTGCGAGTGGAGCGCCGGATGGCATGCCGCCATCGCGGCCCGCAGCGGGCTCCGATCCACGTTCATTACCGAGGTAATTTCCCGTATGTTCTTCAAGCCATCGCTGCTGCGCTCCGCCTGTGCCGCCACCATCGCCCTCGCCGCCACTGCCACCACCGCCTGGGCTGGTGACAAGCTTTACGTGCAGGACAGTGGCAAGATCATGCTGGTCGATGTGGACGCCAAATCCCTGACCCTGGTGTCCCGCCCCACGGTCGATGGCTCCATCACCGACATCGCCACCGACGCGGCGGGCACCCTCTACGTGCTGACCTTCAATTCGCTGTACCGCCTGGCCGCCGATGGCAGTGCCGTGCTGCTCGGCAAGCACGGCATCAGCACCGCCAATGCACTGACCTTCGATGGCAGCGGCAAGCTGTACGCTGCGTCCGCCGTCAACAAGAACCTCTACCAGGTCAACCCCGCCACCGCGCAGGCCACGGTGGTCGGCACGCTGCCCGCACAATCGGCGGGTGACCTGGCCTACCTCAATGGCCGTCTGTTCTTTGCAGGCGAGAACGACTCGCTCGGCATCGTCAACCTGCGCAACAACCAGCAGTCGGCCAACGTCGGCAGCTTCGGCCTGGCGACCTCGGTCTATGGCCTGGCCGAAGGCGACAGCAACACCCTGTACGGCGCGGCATTCACCAAGCTGTTCAAGGTCGATCCGTCGACCGGCTCCATCAGCTACGTGATGGACTTCACGGGCCTGGGGCAAGCTGGCGGCCTGGCGCCGTTCAAGGCGGTGGTCACGCGTTCGGAAGACCGGCTGTTCAACTACGCGGAAGACACCTTCCCCACGCTGTTCAAGCCCTCGTTCTCGCCTTCGCTGACCTACGGCAACCAGTACTACCGTTTCTACCGCGACACGGGCACCATCCTGTCGATCAGCAATGGCCAGCTGAGCTACACCCAGGTGGGCGGCGCGCCTGCCGTGCTGGGAGCGGTGGACACTTTCCTGCCGCTGGCCACCGGCGCCGGATACTGAGCATCCGGTTCCGGCATCGCCAGGCGGCGTCGACCAGCGCAGGGTAGGCTCCTGCGCAAAGGTACCGCCTGGCGAGGCTGGTTTGCATGAGCGGGCCTTGGGGCCCGTTTGTCATTCACGGACTCTTTTCGCTGCGCCCTCGATGCCCGTCACCACACGCGCATAGCGCGCAAAGCTCCAGTAGGCCCAGCCCCAGTCCATGAGCACGACCAGGCGGTTGCGAAAGCCGATCAGGAAGTAGACGTGGGCGAAGAGCCAGAACAGCCAGGCGAAGTAGCCTGAAAAGCGCACCGGGCCGATCGGTGAGGTGAGGTCCACCACCGCTGCGTTGCGGCCGATGGTGGCCAGGTTGCCGTAGTCGCGGTAGCGAAACGGCTGGGTCTGCTGCTGGGCCAGGCGGCGCAGCACGTTGGCGGCGGCGGCGCGGCCCATCTGCTTGGCGCCGGGGGACACCCCGGGCACGGGTGTGGGTTCCTGGCCGGGCACATGGCTTTTGGCGGCGGCCAGGTCGCCCACCACGCTGATCTCGGGATGGCCCGGTAGCGTGAGGTCAGGGTCGACCACCACGCGGCCGGCGCGGTCGGTGGTGCAGCCGGTGGCCTCGGCCAGCAGCCGGCCCAAAGGCGAAGCCGCCACGCCTGCAGCCCAGACGATGCACTGGCTGGGAATCGTGTAGCTGGTGGCGGTGGGGTCAGCGCCCGGGGCGGGGCCTGCCACCGTGAGGCCGGTGGCATCGATGGCCGTCACCCGCGCATTCACGCGCACTTCCACGCCCAGCTTTTCCAGTTGCTCCTTGGCGCGCTGGCTCAGGGCCTCGGGCATGGCCTGCAGCACGCGCGTGCCGCCTTCGAGCAGGATGATCTTCGCGCTGGCCGGGTCGATGTGCCGGAACTCGCCGGGCAGTGTGTGGCGCGCGATCTCGGCCAGAGTGCCGGCCATCTCGACCCCTGTGGGCCCGCCGCCCACCACCACGAAGTTGAGCCAGGCGGCGCGCCGGACTGCATCGCTCTCGCGCTCTGCGGCTTCGAAGGCCAGCAGGATGCGGCGGCGGATCTCGAAGGCGTCGTCCAGGGTCTTGAGGCCGGGCGCGAAGGGTGCCCAGTCGTCGCGGCCGAAGTAGCTGTGGGTGGCGCCAGCAGCCACGATCAGGTGGTCGTAGGGCAGGGCATCGCCACCCTGCAGCAGCACGCTGCGTGCCGCGACGTCGATGCGCTCCACCTCGCCGAGCAGCGTGGTCACGTTGGGTTGTTTGCGAAACAGGTGGCGGATGGGCGCAGCAATGGCCGGTGCCGAGAGCCCGGCCGTGGCCACCTGGTAGAGCAGTGGCTGGAACAGGTGGTGGTTGGTCTTGTCGACCACCGTGACGTCGATGGCGCTGCCGTGCAGCGCGCGCGCCGCCTCCAGCCCGCCGAACCCGCAACCGATGATGACGACCCGGGGGCGGATGGGTGTGTTGGGAATGCTGCTCATGGCTGCATTATGGGCAGTCTGCAGTGGGGTCCCGGAAAGGCACGCCCCGCAGGCGTTGCAGCGTGCGGGGCGTTGTGACGGCGTGGCCGCTCAAGCGTTCATGAAGCCGAGGTCCACGGGGTATTCGGCACCGCCGAAGTGGCTCAGGTTGGGCAACACACTGGCGATCTCGGTGCTGCTCACGCCAAACCACTTGGCCAGCGTGGCGGCGTACTGGTCCACCGAGGTGCTGGGCAGCAGGCGGCCCTGGCCCACGTGCCACTGGTCATCGGGTGCGGCGGTGCTGGTGTTGCTGACCGGGGGGGCCGAGCCGTAGAAGGCCTTGCCCTTGACGGCACCGCCCACCATGAGGTGGTGGCTGCCCCAGCCATGGTCGGATCCATCGCCATTGGAGTTGAGCGTGCGGCCAAAGTCCGAGGCGGTGAAGGCCGTCACCTTGTCGGCAATGCCCAGCTCCACCGTGGCGCTGTGGAAGGCGGTCATCGCATCGCTCAGGCGCTGCATCAGGCCGGGCTGCTGGGAGATGAGGTTGTCGTGCAGGTCGAAGCCGCCCATCGAGACCATGAACACCTGGCGCTTGGTGCCCATGGTGCCGCGCGCGCCGATCAGGCGGGCCACCATCTTGAGCTGGTCCGCCAGGCCGTTGTTGGCGGGGAAGGGCGTGGCCAGGTTCACGCCCGCAATGCCGGTGGTGACCAGCGATTCGGAGGTCACGGCGCGCGTGGTCACCTTGTTGTATTCGTTCTCCAGCGTCTGGCTGCTGGTCTGCTGAATCAGGCTGGTCAGCGCCGAGCGCACGGCCGTGGAGCCATAGACGCTGCTCTTGACGCCATTGATCGGGATCGCGCCACTCGTGCTCACCTGGTATTGCAGCGCCGAGTCGCCCGAGAGGAACACCGCATTGCCCGTGACCGAGATGCAGGTGAACAGCGAATTGGCGTTGGACGACAGGGCCAGATCGCCGATGTTGCCGCCCCAGCCGATGGTGGAGCCTTCGGGCGAGGACGACTGCCATACCGACTGTTGGTCGTTGTGCGAGAACAGCTTGGGCGGCAGCGGGTACAGGCTGCGGTTGGAGCCGTTGTACTGTGCCTTGGTCAGCGGCACCACCAGCGGGCCCACGTTGAGCTGCACGGCGGCTTTGCCGTTGTTGAACAGGCCCGTGAGGCCCGACATGGCAGGGTGCAGCGCGTACTGGCGCCCACCGGGCAGGCCGGCCGTGGGGTTGAGCAGCGTCGCCGCCAGCTCCGCCTTGGGGATGGCGATGCCGCCACCACCCAGGCCATTGCCGCCCCGGATGGCGCTGTACTTGAGGTAGCTCGGGTCGTCGTAGGTGACCACGGTGTTGGCATAGTCGTTGCCACCATAGAGGAAGACGCAGACCAGGGCCTTGTAGTCGGTGGCGGTGAAGGCGGCCGCCTCGCCCATGGCGGCCAGGTTCAGCGCAAAGGGCAGGGCGGTGCCGGCCAGGCCCAGTTGGCCGCTGCGGCGCAGGAAGGCCCGGCGGGTGTGGAGTTCGGGTTGGAGCAGGTGCATGGCGCGCGTCCTCTTATTTCTGGATGAGGTACTCGGCCGAAGCCATGACCAGGAAGATCGCCGACGCGATGCGGTTGAGCTTGACGGCGTCGGTGCTCGCGGCCGTGACGGGTGTTGCCTTGATCGCATCGGTAATCAGTTTCACGGTGGCGGCCGACAGCTGGCCCGCACACATCAGCAGGTTGATGCGCGCGACCAGGGCGTCGGGGTCGACGACCAGCACCATCTCATGCGTGTACAGCGCCTTGATGTCATAGCCGTTGTTCGCATTGCTGCCGTTGTTGGGCAGGTCGGGCGCGTTCACGTAGATGCCATTGCGGATCACGCCCTGGATGTAGTTCAGGTAGCCGCCCACGCTGCTTTCGTTGACCAGTTGGAACTCTGGCGCCACGGCACCGCTCTGGGCCAGGGCCGTGGACGGCGGCACATAGCCGGGCCGAAAGAAGTTGAACACCGAGGGTGAGCGCAGCGGGCTCTGGCCCAGGCGCGAACTGGCGGAGCTGGTGTCCCCGATCTTCCAGCTGCCGAAGGTGGAGCTGATGTTGAAGGTGCGGCCCCACTGCACCAGGCGCAGCATGGGCTCGCGCAGCTTGCCGAAGCCCGGTTGTGTGAGTCCCGCGGACGAACGCGCTTCGTCGTCGAGCAGAATGGCGCGGACCACCGACTTCATGTCGCCGCGCACGCTGGCACCGTTGTTGTTGAACACGCTGGCAACGCGCGCCACATAGGCCGGCGAGGGGTTGCTGGTAACCAGCCGCTGGATCAGCTGCTTGCAGATGAACGGCGCCACGTTGCCGTGGTAGAACAAGGTGTCCATCGCCGTGGCCAGGGCCGCGGCACCGGGCGTATTGGCCGGAATGGAGGCACCCAGGAAGTTGACCGCCAGGTTGGAGTGCAGCGAGGCATTGAGAGACATGGGCAGCCGCGTGAACGCCGTGTTGGGCACCGTGCGTGTCGTGCCGGGCACGGTGCCCTGCTGGTTCAGCGACTGGTTGTAGTCGTAGCCCGTGAACACGCGCGCCAGGTTGGTCACGTCGGACTGGCTGTAGCTTTCGATGGGCTGGCCCGCGCCGTCGCGGCGCACGGTGCCGTCGATGTTGAGCATGACCAGCCCGATGGACATGAGCTGCATGACCTCGCGCGCATAGTTTTCATCCGGCTGGCGGCCCGTGGCGGTGTTCTCCTTCTGGTTGCCCCGGGTGTTGAGGTAGTAGCCCATCGCGGGGTTGAGCGACACGTCCTGCAGCAGGTTGCGGAAGTTGCCGAACGAATGGAATACCAGGGTGTCCCAGTAGTGCGCGATGGCGTGGCTGCGCCAGTTGAAGTCCAGGCCCGAGAGCGAAACCACGAAGATCTCCGACAGCGCCAGCGCGACCCGCTTGCGCAGGCCATCGGGCGATGTCATGAGCTGCGACCAGATCATGCAGTCGCCCGGATAGGTGTTGTCGTAGTAGGCCGTGGAATTGTCGACCGCCGCATACCCGCGCTGGTTGAGCCACTCCCAGCCCGATATGCCGATGGGGGCGTTGAACTGCGAGTTCAGCCAGGCGTCGAAGCCGATGGAGCGGACGGTGGCGATGTCCTGCGTGGTGGCGGCGAACCCTGCCTGCAGCAGAAAGCGAGCAGCGTCCTGGTCGTTGAGCGGCCGGCCGCTGGAGAAGACCGCATCGCCAAAGCTGGCCAGCGCGCCGACGTTGACCACGGCGTTGTTGGTGGGCGGGCCCAGCACCACAACGTTGCCCTGGTACACACCCAGGTAGTTGCGCGTGCCCCCGTAGTAGCGGAAGACGAGCGTGCCGCTGGTCACTGTGGCCTGGTGCGAGTCGAAGTACTGCGGGAAGACCATCTCCGCCCAGTCCATCAGTTCGTCGGGTGTGGGCGTGCGGCTGGCCGCCTGGTCCGACCGGAAGGAGCCCGAGCCGCCCATGTCGCCCAGCAGGGGCATGCGGGGCGCGTTGTCGGCCTGCTTGAGCGCCTGGGGGGCCTCGGCTTCGGCCTCGCCGCCGCCGCAGGCCGCGAGGGCCGCGCTGGCGGCGGCTGCCGCCGACAGCTTGAGCCAGGGAGCGCCCGCGGAGTCCGATGCTGTTGGCGCTGCATCGGCCGGCGACAAAGAGGAGGCTGTGCGGGCGGGCAGCGGTGCTGCCAAGGCTGCATCGGATGCTTCGTGGGCGTGTGTCATAGCGACTTTTGTGAAGATTTGTACAGAAGTGTAGGCAACCTCCTACAAAAGTGGCATTCCCTACCCGACAGTAAGCGTTACCAAAAGAAACGCGCTGGCCTCTTACAGAGGAGAGGGCCGCATGGCGCGATGCGCAGCAGCAACACCCGCTTTTTCAACGATTGAAACACCCAGGCTGCTTTAGCGGGTGCTTGTCCGGCATGCCCGTAGGCGTGCGCCGACGTGGGTTCCACGGTGCGGACTACGCGCCGCAGGCGGACTCGTTCTTACAGTCTCTCCATCGCATCACGCAAGTGTTCCACGCAATCCGAGTGGATGGCTGAAGCGAATTTTTCGAGGATGCACACCATGAATGAAGACACCATCAAGGGCAACTGGAAGCAGTTCACCGGCAAGATCACCGAACAGTGGGGCAAGCTCACCAACGATGACCTGGATGTCATCGATGGCAAGCGCGAGCAGTTCCTGGGCAAGCTGCAGGAGCGCCAGGGCATTGCCCGCGACGCCGCCGAAAAGCAGCTCAGCGACTGGCAAACCCGCCATCCCGACTTCCGCTTCAACGACTGACATGGCCTTGGCGCACCGGTAGCCAGAACCCTCCAGGGCCCAAGGCCCTGCAGTTGGCGGGCTACCGAATGCACAACGCTCTTTCAGCACCCCTACAAGACACCCCCTGAGACCCCGAGGAGAAAACCATGAAATTCGCACGCACCCTGATCGCCTCTATCGCCGCCGGCCTGCTGGCCACTTCCGCGATGGCCATGACCGACGCCGAGTACAAGACGGCCAAGGACAAGATCTCTGCCGACTACAAGGCTGCCAAGACCAATTGCGACACCCTGAAGGATAACGCCAAGGACATCTGCGTCAAGGAAGCCAAGGGCGCCGAAAACGTGGCCAAGGCCGAACTGGATGCCCAGCACAAGCCTTCCGACAAGGCCACGAACAAGGCCCGCATGGCACGTGCCGACGCCGACTACGATGTGGCCAAGGAAAAGTGCGATGACTTGAAGGGCAATGCCAAGGACGTGTGCGTGAAGGATGCCAAGGCAGCCCACACCACCGCCAAGGAAAACGCCAAGGTGGCCAAGGCCGCAGCCAAGCCTGCCGACAATGCCGCCGAGAAGGGCGCCCAGGTCGCAGAAGCCCGCAAGGACGCATCGGCCGAAAAGAACGAAGCCAACTACAAGGCCGCCAAGGAGCGTTGCGACGCCATGAGCGGTGATGCAAAGTCCAAGTGTGTGGACGACGCCAAGCGCATGTACGGCCAGAGCTAAATCTCGGGCCAGCCCCCGCACCACGGCCTTCAGGGCCGATGGTGCTCCACCGAGCCCCGCCCCGTGCGGGGCTTTGTCATGGAGCTGCGCCATGGTGTCTGACCTGCATCAAAGCGGCCCTTGCCTTGCGCCTCTAAGCTGGCCCTTCAATTGGCTTGCAAGAACGGAACGGCACATGGCAGCACTGGAATGGTCTGACGCACTGGCACTGGACCTGCCGCTGATGGACGAGACCCATGAGGAGTTCGTCGAGCTCCTGGCGCGGGTGGAGCATTCGGACGATGCGCAACTGCTGGCGCGCTGGCAGGCGCTCATTGCCCACACCGAGCAGCATTTCGGCATGGAAGACCAGTGGATGGCCGGCACGCGCTTTGCAGCGGGCAACTGCCACAGCATGCAGCACAAGGTGGTGCTGCAGGTCATGCGCGAAGGGGCTGAGCGTGCCGCCCGGGGCGAGCTGCAGGTGCTGCGCATGATGGCCGGCGAACTGGCGCTGTGGTTTCCCCAGCACGCGCAGAGCATGGATGCTGCCCTGGCGCTGCACCTGCGCCGCGTGGGGTTCGACGCGGCCACCGGTGTGGTGAAGGCCCCCGAGGCCTTGCCCCAGGGGCTGGTGCACGGCTGCGGCAGTGCCAGCTGCTCGCCTTCGGCCCAGCCCGTGCCAGCCTGAGCGTTGGCACGGCGCGGACCTCAGTGGCTCAGCGCACTGGTGGGATGGCGTGGCAGCAGCACAATCGCCATGTGCCAAGACAGATCCCGCAGTGCCGAGCGCAGCGCCGCCGAGGCGGGTGGCCCGGATGTGCCTAGCGGGCCATAGGCTGCCCGCAGCACGGCCTGCTTGGCGCTGTGCAGCGCGGCACGGTCGTGCGCCTGCAGGGCCGCCAGCAACTGGTCGCGGTAGCGCTGCACACGCCGGGCCTCCGCGTCCGACAGGTCCGGTGCCGGGTGGGTGGTGGCTTCGGCACTGAGGTGGTGTGCCCAGGCCAATGCGGGCGAGGTGGTGGGCTGCTCGGTGCTGTGCATCATGGACGCCCTGGCTGGGTGGGGGTGGCCAGGCCCGAGTGGGGCGGGGGCACTCTGGGTGGCTCCCGTGGCGGCAGGGGTGGGCGGGGCGTGCCGGCGGGTGAGGTCAGTCCATACCAGTTCACCTTGCGGGTCAGGACCATCACGGCGGCCAGTACCAGGAACAGGGCGATGGAGCCCACGGCCAGCGCCGTCTGCTCCAGCTGCAGCAGCACGTACAGCAGGCCGTACAGTAGCGCGATCCCCGCACCCAGCGGTATGCCGCGCGCCAGGCTGCCCAGCATGTGGCTTGCATAGTAGGCCAGCAGCAGCACGCAGGCGGTTGCCGCAACGCCGTAGGAGATGCCGAACGGCAGGTGCTCCGACAGGCTCACCAGCAGCAGGAAGAAGCTGCACAGCGCGCTGCCCACCAGCAGGTACTGCACCGGGTGCACGCGCAGCTTCTTCATCAACTCGAACAGGCCCACGGCCACGAAGGTCAGGGCGATGAACAGCACGCCGTACTTGGTGGCCCGATCGGCCAGTGTGTAGGGGTTGACCGGGTCCACGAAGGCCACGCTGAAGCTTTCGGCGCATTCGCGCGGGGTGGCGTTGCCCGTGGCGTACTCACTGCTGTCGTCGCCACCGCCGCCGCTGTTCACGCACACCCGCTTGCCGTCGGCAATGTCTTTCTGCGCGGTGGTCGCCAGCGAGGACAGGCGCCAGCGGGCGGTGAAACCTGCCTTGGTCACCTCGCGCTCGGACGGAAGAAACTGCCCCGAGAACGAAGGGTGGGGCCAACTGCTGCTCATCTGCACCTCGGTGTTGCCCCCGATCGGCACGATGGCCAGGCGCTCCGTGCCCACCAGCTCCAGGTCCAGCGTGGCGGTCAGGCCTGTGGCCTGGCCGCGCACCGACTCGGGCAGGCCGGCATGCAGGCCACGGGTGTAGGTGGGGTGGAAGGTGCCGGGCTTGAGCACCAGCGCCTGCTCGCCCAGCGTGACCCGCGCCGTGCGGATGCCGCGCGCATCGCCCACGGCCACCATCAGGATGGGCGCGCCGCAGTTCATGCGCGAGCCCTTCATGGTGCTTTGCGGTTGCAGGCTGGTGAGCGCCCCCCACTGCGCGGTGACGTGCGACTTGAGGTTGTAGGTGTTGACCTTGTGCAGGCCGCGCGCGCGCTCTTCCATTGCGGCACCGGTGACCACCTTGAGCTGTTCGGGCATGGCCGTGAGCAAAAACTCGCGGCGCTGCTCCACGGTGCGGCGCTCCTCGCCCTTGCCGGTCTCCACGTCCCAGCTTTCCACACAGGCGCTGTGGATCATCGGGCCCATCAGCGTTTGCGGCCCGGCCAGGCTGTCGGCCACGCTCTGTGCCGTCATGCTGCGGTAGCGCTGCCGGTCGCGCACCACGTCCTCGATCAGGCCCAGCCCGATGAGCAGCAGCAGCACGATGACCGCGAGTGCGCCCAGTTTGGTGAACAAGGGGTATTTCAAGAGATCCTCCACATGGAATTAGGTGGAGGCAGTGTTGGCGGCGGGTGTGAGGGGGCGATGAAGTTTGTGAGGGCAGTGTGAAGTGGAGCCGGTGGCAGAATGGCTTTTCTTCAGCCACTGCAGGAGGATCACCGTGCGCAGAGCTTCCCGGTTCATGCCCAAGGCCCAGCGCCCCGCCATGCCTTGGCTCGGCCGCATCTTCGTGGCTGTGGCTGCATTGGCACTGCTGTGCTCACTGCTGCTCTTCTTGTGGGCCTATCCCGTCACTGGGTGCGCGATAGCCGCGGCGCTCTGGGCTCTGGTGGCCATCGAGGGGCGGCAGCAGAACAAGCGTCTGGTGCAATGGGTGCAGGCGCGGTCGGGAGAGTCCATATGCCAATTTGCCCGGGCCATCGACTGCCGGAAGGTGGACACCTGGGTCGTTCGGTCGGTGTACGAGGAGCTTCAGCGCTATTACTCGGCAAGGTGGGTGCTGCCGCTGCGTGCGACAGACCGTCTGAAGGACGATCTGCTGCTGGACTCTGAAGACCTGGACGATGTCCTTGTAAATATGGCCCAGCGCGCGGGCCGCGACCTCTCTTGCCCGCAGGCCAATCCCTTCTACGACCGGGTCACCACCATCGGCGATCTGGTCCACTTCCTGAACGCCCAGCCACGGCTTGCCACCGCTGGCTAGTCGCTGCGGAACTCCAGCTCCACCCGCAGCCCCGGCGCCTTATTGCGCACCACCATCTGCCCGCCGTGCAGTGCCATCACGCGCCGCACGATGGCCAGCCCTAGGCCCGATCCGCTGCGCTCGCCGCCGGGCCGTGCGGTGCTGAAGAAACGCTCGCCCAGGCGCGGCAGGGCGTAGTCGGGCACGCCCGGGCCGCTGTCCTGCACGGCCACGGTGCTGCCGGCCAGCTCCACCTGCACGCGGCTGCCGGCCGGGGCGAAGTCGATGGCGTTGTCGAGCAGGTTGGTCAGGGCCAGGGTCACGAGCTCGGCCTCCCAAGGGCCGCTGGCACCGCTGCCGGTGACGGCCAGGGTGATGCCGCGCTGGCCCGCGCGCCCTTGCGTGTGGGCCACGGCGGCGCGCGCGCAGTCCTGCAGCGCCACGGGCACGGGCGCATCGGCATGGTGGCGTTGCTCAAGCTTGCTCAGCTCCAGCAGTCGGTCGATGATGCGCTGCAGACGCTCGGCCTGCTGCACCACCTGGGTGGCAAATTCGGCGCGGTCGGCCGGGGGCAGATCGTCCTGCAGCAGCTCGCCGGCGCCGCGGATGGCGGCCACGGGGCTCTTGAGCTCGTGGGTGAGGGCGCGCACATAGCCTTCGATGTAGTCGCGCCCCTCCAGCCGCGCGCGCATGCGGTCCATGGCGCGGGCCAGGTCGCCCAGCTCGCCCGGCACCTCGGGCACGGCCAGTGCCGTGGTGGGGGGCGAATCGTGGTCACCGGCAGCGGGGCCCTGCACGCTCAGCGCATAGTCGCGCAGGCGGCGCACGTTCCACACCATCCACAGTGTCACGGCCACGCCGACGGCGGCCGACAGCACCAGCAGCAGCACGCCGCTGGCCAGCACCTTGTTCTCGGCCCGGTCGATGAAGCGCTGCACTGTGCGCGTGGGCTTGGCCACGGTGAGCACGCCGGCGATGCGGCGGCCCTCGGCCGCCGTGCCCGGCACGTAGATGGGGGCGGCCACATGCATCACCCCGCTGGTGTCGTCGCCCTCCACGTCGCGGGTGGAGCGCGCGCCGTACTCGCCGCGCAGGGTGCGCGCGACGTCGCGCCACTGCGAATAGTCGGCCCCCACCGCGCGGTTTTCCGAATCGAACAGCACCCGGCCCGTGGCGTCGGTCACGTAGATGCGGTAGTCCAGCGACTGCTTGGAAAAGCCCCAGATCGCCGCATCGATGGGCCGGGTGGCGTAGTGGCGCACATGCTGGGCAAAGGCACTGCCTGCCGCGCCATCCTCCAGCCGGCCGGCCACCAGGTCATCGCTGGCCAGCTCGGCCAGGATGTTGGCGGTGTCCACCATCATGTCCTCCATCACCTCGCGCACACTGGGCTTGATCTCGGCCGTGAACACGCGCAGCACGAAGAAGGCAGCGATGCCGTTGATCAGGAAGAAGGCGAACAGCAGGCGGATGCCCAGGCGCATAGGCGGCAGTCCTTGTCTACAGGTCCAGGCAGTAGCCCATGCCGCGGTGTGTGCTGATGTATTCGCGGCTGGAATCGATCTCACGCAGCTTGGCGCGCAGCGTCTTGATGTGCGTGTCCACCGTGCGGTCGGTGCTCTCGCTGTCGTCGCCCCAGGCGGCATTGAGCAGCGCGTCGCGCGAATGGATGCGACCCGCGCCGCGCAGCAGGCAGGCCAGCAGCCGGTACTCGCGCCGCGTGAGCACCAGTGCCTGGCCGCGCAGGCTGATGCGCTGGCCGGGCTCGTCGTCATGGAACAGCGGCGCAGGGGCTGTCGTGGCGATGGCGGCAGTGTGTGCACTGGCGCGGCGCAGCAGGGCCTTCACACGCGCCCCCAGCTCGCGCGGGCTGAAGGGCTTGGCGAGGTAGTCGTCGGCCCCCAGCTCCAGGCCCAGCACGCGGTCGATTTCTTCACCGTGCGCGCTGAGCACCAGCACCGGCAGGGTGGCGGTGGCAGGCGCGCCACGCAGCTCGCGCAGCAGGTCCAGCCCGCTACCGTCGGGCAGGCCCACGTCCAGCACCAGCAGGTCGAAGGGCTGCTGGCGCATCTGCTGGCGTGCATCGTGCACCAGCAGGCTGTGCGTCACCGCCAGGCCTTCGCGCTCCAGCGCATAGGCCACGGTGCGCGCGATGGCCGGGTCGTCTTCCAGCAGCAGCAGGCGTGCCGGCATGGTGCGCAGCGAAATCAACGCGCCACCAGCACCGGGAACAGCTTGCCCAGGCCGTCGGCCATCACTTCCACCGCCAGGGCTGCGAGGATCAGACCCATGAGCCGCGTCATCACGTTGATGCCGGTCTTGCCCAGCACGCGAGCGATCGGGTCGGCCAGCGAAAAACACACCGCCGTGGCCAGGGCGATCACCACGCCGTAGCCCACCAGCGCCAGCTGCTGCCAGATGGTCTGTGCCCTGTCGGCATAAATTACCACGGTGGACATGCTGGCCGGCCCCGTGAGCAGTGGAATGGTCAGCGGCACCACCGCGATGCTGGAGCCCGTGGCCGCCTTCTCCACACCTTCCTCCAACTCATTGGTCATGGGCTTGGCTTCGGCCGGCTGGGCGTTGAGCATGTTCATCGCGCTGATCAGCAGCAGCATGCCCCCGCCCACCTGGAAGCTCTGCAGCGAGATGTTGAAGAACTCCAGGATCTGCAGGCCCAGCAGCGCACAGGCCGCGATCACGCAGAACGAGGCAAACGCCGCCGTGCGGATCGTGGCGCGCCGCTGCGCCGCCGAAAACCCCTGCGTGTAGTGGATGAAGAAGGGCACGATGGCCAGCGGGTTCACGATGGCCAGCAAGGTGATGAGGGGTTTCAGGTCCATATCAACGGCCTCCAGAGACGTCTAAAAATGACATGGTGGTGTAGGGCGATGCATCGGACATCAGCCACACGATGGCCTGGGCCACCTCGTCGGCCGTGCCGCCGCGCTGCATGGGCACCTGGTGGGCCAGGTCCTGCACCCGGTCGGGCAGGCCGCCGCTGGCGTGGATGTCGGTCTCGATGAGTCCCGGTCGCACGGCATTCACCCGGATACCCTCGGCCGCCACCTCGCGCGCCAGGCCGATGGTGAAGCTGTCGATGGCGCCTTTGCTGGCCGCATAGTCCACATACTGGTGGGCCGAGCCCAGGCGCGAGGCGGCGCTGGACACATTGACGATGGAGCCACCCGTGCCGCCATGGCGCGTGCTCATGCGCCGCACCGCCTCGCGGGCGCAGACGATGGCGCCGATCACATTCGTTTCGAACATGCGGCGCAGGCGCGCCACGCCCATCTCGTCCACGCGGGCCGTCACGTCCACCACCCCGGCGTTGTTCACCAGGGCCGTGAGGCGACCGAGCTGTGCATCGACCGCTGCAAACATGGCCAGCACCTGCTCTTCATGGGACACATCGCCCTGCACGGCGATGGCCTGGCCGCCTTGGGCGCGGATCTGCTGCACCACGGCCTCGGCGGCGGCCTGGTTGGCCAGGTAGTTCACGGCAACGGCCCAGCCCTGGCGGGCGGCCAGCACGGCGGTGGCGGCGCCAATGCCCCGGCTGCCCCCGGTAATCAATGCGACTTTGTCCAAATCGGCGTCTCCTGCAAGAATGGGGCATTACAGCATTGCCGGGAACCTTTGCGGGGCCTGGTTAGCCCCCTTCCATTCCCCATCTGTCTGGTTTTTTCGTCTTCAAGGAGTTGCACCATGGGCCAATTTTTCGATCTGAAGTCCGCCGACGGCTTCGTCTTTCCCGCCTGGGTGGCCGAGCCCGATACCGCACCACGCGGAGCCGTGGTCGTGCTGCAGGAGATCTTCGGGGTCAACTCGCACATCCGCGCCGTGGCCGACCGCTTTGCCGCGCGGGGCTACGTGGCCGTGGCGCCTCCCACCTTCCACCGCGTGCAGCCTGACGTGGAACTGGGCTACACGCCCGAGGACATTGCTGCTGGCGCAGCCCTCAAGGCGGCCGTGGAAGGCCTGCCCAGCCCCGGCGTGCTGCCCGACATCCAGGCCGCCATCGATCACGCGGCCGAGCGCAGCAGCCGCAAGGTGGGCATCGTGGGCTTTTGCTGGGGCGGCCTGCTGACCTGGCGCTCGGCCTGCCTGCTCAAGGGCCTGTCGGCCGCCGTGCCCTACTACGGCGGTGGCATCACCACCGAGACCGAGATGGCGCGCCAGCCCCAGGTCCCCGTGCTGGCGCATTTCGGCCGGCGCGACAAACACATCCTGATCGACGGCGTGCAGGCCTTCGCGCGCACGCACCCCGAGGTGGAAGTGCATATCTACGAGGCCGACCACGGCTTCAACTGCGACCAGCGCGGCAGCTACGACGAGGCCTCGGCCCTGGCCGCGCGCGACCGCACGCTGGCTTTCTTCGACAAGCACCTGGGCTGACGCCATGGCCTGCAGCTTCCTGCGCGGTTTCGTGGCGTTGGCGCTGGGCGGGTTGGCCTGCGCATCCCAGGCGGCCGACTACACCGGCCCTTTGTTCGACTCGCACCTGCACTACAACGAGGAGGCCTGGAACGGTGCGGCCGGCCCGCACCCACCGGCCGACGTGCTGGCACGCATGCAGGCATCGGGCGTGCGCGCCATCGTGGCCAACTCGCGGCCCAACACCGGCTCGCAGGCCCTGGCCGCTTCACGCGAGGTGCGCGAGGCCGGCATCGCCGTCGTGCCCTTCGTGCGCCTGTACCGCAACCGCGAGGACTACAGCAACTGGTTCCGCGACGAGACCATCTACGAGATGGTGCTGGCCGAGCTGGCCAAGGGCACGGCCTCCGGCCCCTACAAGGGCATCGGCGAGTTCCACCTGTACGACAGCGCCAATGCCGATGGCCCCGTGGCCAAAAAGCTCATGGTGCTGGCCGAGCAGCGCGACCTGGTGGTGCTGGCGCATGTGGACGATGCCGCCATCGACCTGCTCATGGCCAACACCCCGTCCAAGGGCCAGAAGCTGCGCCTGGTCTGGGCGCACACGGGCATCGGCGGTGCGCCGGTAGAGCGGGTGGACGCACTCATGGCGCGCTACCCGGGCCTGGTGGGCGAGCTGTCGTACCGCCCCGGCCTGGTGTGCGACGACAACCAGCTGTGCCCGGCCTGGCGCGCCTTGCTGCTCAAGTACCCCACGCGCTTCGTGGTGGGGTCGGACACCTGGGTCAACCAGCGCTGGCAGCACTACGAAGGCCTCATGAAGGGCTACCGCACCTGGCTGGGTGGCCTGCCACCAGCCGTGGCGCAGGGTGTGGCGTTTGGCAACAGCGCTGCCCTGTTCGGGGTGCCCGTGCCACGCAAATAGGGCTTTGGGGCGCGCTGTCGCCTATGATTTCCGTGCCGGCGTGGCGCGGCCAGGGCTTTCCTGGCGCGCCGCAGCCTGCATTGCGGAGACAAGTCCTTGAAAACCATAACAACCCTGTTGATCCAACCCGCGCGTCCAACTACGCACATTGCCTGTGCGTTGGCCCTGGCTGCCGCCAGTCTGTGCACACTGGCACCCGCCATGGCTGCCCCGGCCTTCGGGCCCACCCAGACCGTGCAGGGCACGCCGCTGGTGCTGCAAGGCGCGGGCACGCGCTACCGCGCCGTGTTCAAGGTCTACGACATGGCGCTGTACCTGCCGCGCAAGGTCCGCACGGCCGAGGAGATTCTGGCCACCACCGGCGCCATGCGGCTGGATTTTGTCGCCCAACGCGACATTCCGGGCACGGACCTGGGGCTGTCTTTCATCAAGGGCCTGTCTGCCAACGCCACGCCCGACCAGATCCGGCGCCACACGCCGTCGAGCAACCGCCTGGTCGAGATCTTCTCGGGCCGCACCAAGCTGGCATCGGGCGACACCTTCGCGATGGAGTTCGTGCCGGGCAAGGGCACCACCTTCTACATCCAGGGCCAGGCCCAGGGCGCGCCGGTGGGCGATGCCGAATACTTCGGCATGGTGCTGCGCATCTGGCTGGGGGCCGCGCCGGTGGACAGCCAGCTCAAGGACGCCTTGCTGTCCTCCGGCGCCAACTGACCTGCCCCCCGCCCCGAACGCGGGGCGTGTCGGCAAGGGCTTTCAGGAGCCTGTCCGGGCCAGGTAGCGCTTGCGCCAGAACACCGCAATCAGGAGGGTGGCGATGGTGATCATGGAGCCCATGGCCCACCAGAAGCCGTCCTGCTTGTGCACCAGCGGGATGAACTCGAAGTTCATGCCGAAGATGCCGGCAATCAGGTTCAGCGGCAGGAACACCGCCGTGAGCGCCGTCAGCGTGCGCATGATGTCGTTGGTGCGGTTGCCCTGCATCGAAAAATGCATCTGCACCGTGGTTTCGGTGCTTTGCTCCATGCGCCGCACATGGTGCACCACGCGCTCAATGTGCTCCAGCACGTCGCGGCTGCGCACCTTGAGCAGGTCCAGGTCGCGCATGCCGGCGGGCGTCTGGGGCGTTTCCCAGGTCTCCAGCGCGTCGATCCAGTCCTGCACGGCGGTGCGCTGGTCTTCGCAGATCTCGTCCAGTGCGTGCAGCGCCAGGCGTGCCTCCAGCAGCGAACTCCAGTTGACGTTGCGTGCCCGGGGCTTGAGCAGCTCGGTCTGCCAGTGATCGAGCTCGCGCGAGAGTTCGCGGCGCAGGTCCAGGTAGCCATCCACCATGAGGTTCACCACGCGCAGCATCAGGTCGGCCGGCGAGGTGGGCTTGCGCGAACCGGAGGCGGTGGGATTGGCCCGGCCTTCGCGCGGGTCCATGGGGGCTGGCGCCAGCAGGCGCGCCGCATAGGCGTCGCGCACGCTGCAGTCGCCAGGATGCACCGTCAGCAGCACCCGGTCGAACACGGCGAACCCCACCGGGCTGGTGTCGATGCGCCGCAGCACGGGCGTGCCGCCGCGCCGGTGCGTGGCCTTCGCCGTGTCAGCGCTGTCCTCCGAAGGCACCGTGGCCAGGCGGCGGAACACCAGCAGGTCGTATTGCGAGGTGTAGTCGTAGTGCGACGGCAACTGCCCGTTGAGCAGGTCGGAGACATGCAAATCCACCAACTGCAGGCCGGTCAGCCGCTGCAGGGCACCCTGGACCTCGGCCAGTTGCGCCTGGAAGGCCGGGCGCGCGCAGGCAATCCAGAAAAAGCCCTGCTCTGGCGGCGCATGGGGCAGGACGTCCAGTTCCTGGACCCCACTGCTCTGGATATGGAAGATACGCATCAATGCCCGGTGTTTGGATGTCTGTGAAAGGTGGCGGCGCCCTGGTGGTGCCGCAGGGTGCTATCGCTTGAGGAGCAAGCGGGCGGCGTCTCGGGCAAAGTAGGTCAGCACGCCATCGGCACCCGCACGCTTGAAGGCCAGCAGGCTTTCCATCATCACCGCGTCGTGGTCCAGCCAGCCATTGGCGGCGGCTGCCTTGAGCATGGCGTATTCACCGCTTACCTGGTAGGCGAAGGTGGGCACGCCGAACTCGTCCTTCACGCGGCGCACCACGTCCAGGTAGGGCATGCCGGGCTTGACCATCACCATGTCGGCGCCTTCGGCGATGTCCTGGGCCACCTCGCGCAGCGCCTCGTCGGTGTTGCCGGGGTCCATCTGGTAGACGTTCTTGTCCGCCTTGCCCAGGGCGCCGCGCGTGCCCACCGCATCGCGAAAGGGGCCGTAGAAGGCGCTTGCGTACTTGGCGCTGTAGGCCATGATGCGCGTGTGGATGTGGCCCTGCACCTCCAGCGCCTCGCGGATCGCGCCGATGCGCCCGTCCATCATGTCGCTGGGGGCGACGATGTCCACACCCGCTTCGGCATGCGTGAGCGCCTGGCCGGTGAGGATCTCCACCGTGTCGTCGTTGATGATGTAGCCGGTGTCGTCCAGCACGCCGTCCTGCCCGTGGCTGGTGTAGGGGTCCAGCGCCACATCGGTCATCACGCCCAGGGTGGGGAATTCCTTCTTCAGGGCGCGCACCACGCGCGGGATCAGGCCGTCGGGGTTCAGGGCTTCCTTGCCATCGGGCGTCTTCAGGGCCGCGTCAATGGCCGGGAACAGGGCCAGCACCGGGATGCCCAGCTGCACGCAGTCCTCGGCCACGGGCAGCAGCAGGTCCAGGCTCAGGCGGTCCACCCCCGGCATGGACAGCACGGCCTCTCGCCGGTTCTCGCCTTCGTGCACGAACACCGGGTAGATCAGGTCGTGCGGGGTGACGCTGTGCTCGCGCACCAGGTTGCGGGTGAAGGCGTCGCGGCGCAGGCGGCGCGGGCGGTTTTGCGGAAAGGGGGCGGGGCTTGGGAGGTGCATGGGGAAAATTGTGCCTCAAGCGCGCCCACCAAGGCTGCGAGAGGGCTGCTGCCGGAGTTGTCAAACCCTGCTTGTATGCCCCGCAGGCTGGTGCTAAATTGGTTGCGGGCAGCTTGCTGTCCCCCGCTTTTCCTCCCTGAGCGGGGCCCTGGGCTGCCGTAATGCGGGCAGGGCTTTCGAAGCCCGGCAGCTTTTGCCGGGCTTTTTTTTGGGGCTTGCCTGCCTTGCCTTCTCTGCGTACGCGTCGCCAGGACTTGTTCAGCGTTCCCTTAAACTGCAGCCATGCTCTGGGTCAAAGCCTTCCACATCGTCTTCATCGCCAGCTGGTTCGCCGGCCTGTTCTACCTGCCGCGCATCTTCGTGAACCTGGCCATGGTGGCACCGGGCTCGGTGGCCGAGCGGGAGCGCCTGATCCTCATGGCGCGCAAGCTGCTGCGCTTCACCACCTTCCTGGCGGTGCCCGCGCTGGCCCTGGGCCTCTGGCTGTGGCTGGGCTATGGCATCGGCCGCGGGCCGGGCAACGGCTGGATGCATGCCAAGCTGGCCGTGGTGGTGCTGGTCATCGGCTACCACCACGCCTGCGGCGTGCTGCTGCGCAAGCTGGCCGATGGCAGCAGCCGCCGCAGCCACCGGTGGTTCCGCTGGTTCAACGAGGTGCCAGTGCTGCTGCTGGTGACCGCCGTGGTGCTGGTCGTGGTCAAGCCTTTCTGACAGCATCAGAGCGTCCGTGTACAAAAGCTCGGCCGGCCCCCTCGCGCTGATCTATGCGGCGCTGATTGTCTTTGCCAGCCTGTTTCCGTTCGACGGCTGGCGTGCGCAGGGCATCGATCCCTGGGTGTTTCTCGTGGCCCGCATGCCACCGCCGTATTGGACGGGGTTTGACGTCACCTCCAATTTCATCGGCTATGCGCCCCTGGGTTTCCTGCTGGCGCTGGCATTGATGCGCATGCGCTGGCGCTGGGGTGCCTGGGTGCTGGCCACGGTTGCAGGTGTGCTGCTGTCGCTCAGCCTGGAGTTTCTGCAGATCTACCTGCCCCGGCGCGTGCCCTCCAACATGGACCTGGCGCTCAACTCGGCAGGCACGCTGGTGGGTGCGCTCACGGCTGCGGCGCTGGAGCGCCTGGGGGCCATTGACCGCTGGAGCGATTTCCGCGACCGCTGGTTCGTGCAGGACGCGCAGGGCGCGCTGGTGCTGCTGGCGCTGTGGCCGCTGGCCCTGCTGTTCCCTGCCGCCTTGCCGTTCGGCCTGGGGCAGGTGCTCGAGCGGCTGGAGGGGGCCCTGGTCGAGATACTGGCCGACACCCCGTTCCTGGACTGGCTGCCCATGCGCGACACGGATCTTGATCCCCTGTCCCCCGGCGGCGAGCTGCTGTGCGTGACGCTGGGTCTGCTGATTCCCTGTCTTTTGGGCTACTGCGTGATCCGCCAGGCATCGCGCCGGGCGCTGTTCGCTCTGGCTGTGGTGGTGGTGGGCGTGGTGCTCACGGCGCTGTCGGCGGCGCTGAGTTGGGGCCCCGCCCATGCGTGGGAATGGATGGGCCTGCCCGTGCGCGTGGGCGTGTGGAGCGCGCTTGCTCTTGCGGTCTTGCTGCTGGCTTTGCCCCGGCGCGCCTGCGCGGCCGTGCTGCTGCTGGTGCTGGTGTGGCACCTGGGGCTGCTCAACCAGGCGCCGACCAGTGCCTATTTTGCCCAGACCCTGCAGGCCTGGGAGCAGGGGCGCTTCATCCGCTTCTACGGCCTGGGCCAGTGGCTGGGTTGGGTCTGGCCCTATGCGGCACTGGCCTATGTGGTTGTGCGCGTGGCCCGGCGCGACGGCCCGGCCTGAACGCCTTTTGGGGGTTATGGGCATAGGCCGTGCAGGGCGCCGCTTCTAGAATGGCGGCATGACCGACACCTCCACGACAACGGCACCGGCGGCACAGCCGGGCTACTACCAGCGTCACATCTTCTTTTGCCTGAACGACCGCACCAACGGCGAAGACAGCTGCGCCCACCACGGTGCGCAGGCCGCCTTCGACCGCTGCAAGTCGCAGGTGAAGGCCGCCGGCCTGTCCGGCGCCGGCAAGGTGCGTGTGAACAAGGCGGGCTGCCTGGACCGCTGTGCGGGCGGGCCAATCGCGGTGGTCTACCCCGAGGCAGTCTGGTACACCTTCGTGGACAGCGCCGACATCGACGAGATCGTCGAATCGCACCTCAAGAATGGCCAGGTGGTGGAGCGTTTGCGCACGCCGCCGGAACTCGGCCGCTGATTCGCATTCAGAGCGCTGTTGTCCTTCCTGATTCCAGGCTGCCTGCATTGCCTTGTATGCGCAGACTGCTATTGACCTGGTAGCAAATTTTCGTGAATTCCCAGACCGAACGCCTGACCCTCACCGGCGCCGCCGGCGCCATCGAGGCGGTGCGCGACGCCGCCGTGCTGCCCGAGGGCGCGGCCCCGCGCGGCATTGCCGTCATTGCCCACCCCCACCCGCTGTTTGGCGGCACCATGGACAACAAGGTGGTGCAGACCCTGGCGCGGGCCTTCGTGCACAGCGGCTGGACGGCGGTGCGCTTCAACTTCCGCGGCGTGGGTGGCAGCGCCGGCACGCACGACGAGGGCCGGGGCGAGGCCGAGGATTTCCTGGAGGTGGTGCGCCAGGCTGCGCCCGAGGGGCCGTTGGCCCTGGCCGGCTTCTCGTTCGGCGCTTTCGTGACCAGCCACGCGCTGGCGCGCCTGTGGGGCGAGCGTGCCATCGAACGGGTGGTGCTGGTGGGTACGGCTGCCAGCCGCTTTGCCGTGGCGCCCGTGCCCCCCGAAGCGCACGAACGCACCCTGGTCGTGCATGGAGAACAGGACGACACCGTGCCCCTGGCCGCCGTGATGGACTGGGCGCGGCCCCAGATACTCCCTGTGACAGTCGTCCCCGGTGGGGGGCATTTCTTTCACGGACAATTGCCACTTCTCAAAAACCTGGTGACCCGCCACCTGCTGGCTGGCGCCTGAGCTTCCCGGGCCACCGCGCGCATTGCGCGCGGCTGCATGCCGCTTCGGGCCGTCTCCCGCCGCCTTCTGCTGTTTTCTTTCCTCTTCTCACCCGAATGCTTGTTTCCATGAAGTCCTTATTGCACACGCTGCGCTCCGTCCTCCTTGCTGCGGTGCTCGCGCCAGCCGCCCTGTGGGCGCAGGTGCAGGCCCCTCAGCCACCGGAGATCGCCGCGCGCAACTACCTGCTGCTTGATATCACGGCTGGGCAGGTGCTGGCAGCCAAGGACATCGATGCGCCAGTGGAGCAGGCTTCGCTGACCAAGCTGATGACCGGCTACCTGGTGTTCGATGCCCTGCGTGCCAAGAAGATCGCCCTCGACCAGAAGCTGCCGGTGAGCGTGCTGGCCTGGAAGATGCCCGGCTCGCGCATGTTCATCGATCCCAAGATGCAGGTGCCGGTGGACGACCTGATCAAGGGCATGATCGTGCAGTCGGGCAATGACGCCACCATGGCCCTGGCCGAAGGCGTGGGCGGCACGGCCGAGAACTTCGTAAAGCTGATGAACGACCAGGCCAAGGCCCTGGGCATGAAGAACACCGCCTACAAGAACCCCGAGGGCCTGACCGAGCCCGGGCATACCACCACCGCACGCGACCTGGGTGTGCTGGCCAGCCGGCTCATGAAGGACTTCCCGGAGTACATGCACTACTACGCCACCAAGCAGTACAGCTACCCGGGCACACCCGTCTCCAACGGCAACAACCGCAATTCCCTGCTGTTCCGCGACCCGACGGTGGATGGCCTCAAGACCGGCCATACCGCCGCCGCCGGGTACTGCCTGGTGGCCACCTCCAAGCGCGACTTCCCCAATGTCGGCCAGCGCCGACTGCTGTCCATCGTGCTGGGCGCCGCCAGCGAGAATGCCCGTGCCAATGAAAGCCAGAAGCTGCTGAACTGGGGCTACACCGCCTTCGAGGCGGTCAAGCTGTTCGACGCCGGCCAGCCCGTGGCCACCCCCGCTGTCTGGAAGGGCACGGAAAACACCCTCAAGATCGGCCGTGCGGAGGCCATCGTGGTGGCCGTGCCCTCGGGCAGCGGCGGCAAGATCAAGACCGAGATCGCCCGCCCCGACCCCCTGGTGGCACCCTTTGCCAAGGGCCAGGCGGTGGGCTCGCTGAAGGTGGTGCTGGGCGAGCAGACGCTGGCCGAGGTGCCTCTGGTGGCGCTCGATGGCGTGGCGCAGGCCGGCATTCTGGGCCGCGCCTGGGATGCCATCCGCCTCTGGATAAAGTAAGGCTACCCCTTGGAAGGGGAAAGGCGCCCCTGCGGCGGGGCGGCCCTTGCACGGCGGCACTGGCCTGGGCCGCGCGCTTTCAATGGCTGGTGGCGGTGCTTGAGTGTCAGGCCCCGGGAAACCTGGGGGCAAAGTCGACTGCTGCTTGCCCACCGAGACCCATGCTGCTACATTAGAAGGCTTTTCGGAAATTCCGAAGGGTTTCACGTTTTCGTTTTTTACGTTTAGGGACGTATTCATGCCAACCATCAATCAACTAGTCCGTCAGGGGCGCGAGGTCGAAAAGATCAAGTCCAAGAGCCCTGCGATGGAAAACTCTCCTCAGCGCCGCGGCGTGTGCACCCGTGTGTACACCACGACGCCAAAGAAGCCTAACTCCGCTCTGCGCAAGGTCGCCAAGGTTCGCCTGACCAACGGCTTCGAAGTCATTTCCTACATCGGCGGTGAAGGCCACAACCTGCAGGAACACAGCGTGGTGCTGGTTCGTGGCGGTCGTGTCAAGGACTTGCCCGGTGTGCGTTACCACATCGTGCGCGGTTCGCTCGACTTGCAAGGCGTGAAAGACCGCAAGCAGTCGCGCTCCAAGTACGGCGCCAAGAAGCCAAAGGCCAAGTAAGCCCTGGCGGTTGTGTCTCCATCGGTGTTTGATTCGCCTGGCAGGCGCAGTCAAACGAAGTGACCCCAAGCGCGGATTGTTCCGTGTGGGTCGAGTAAGTGGGGTTCTGAATGAATCTCGCGGTGTCTGAAAAGATGCCAACTGAAGCAATATGAGGTGAAAAATGCCACGTCGTCGCGAAGTCCCCAAACGTGAAATTCTGCCGGATCCCAAGTTCGGCAATGTAGAGCTGTCCAAATTCATGAACGTGATCATGGAAGGCGGCAAGAAAGCTGTTGCAGAGCGCATCATTTACGGTGCCCTGGAACTGATCGAGAAGAAGCACCCTGACAAGGACCCGCTGGAAGCCTTCACCGTTGCCATCAACAACGTGAAGCCCATGGTCGAAGTGAAGTCCCGCCGTGTGGGCGGTGCCAACTACCAGGTGCCAGTCGAAGTGCGCCCTGTCCGTCGCCTGGCCCTGTCCATGCGCTGGATCAAGGAAGCGGCCCGCAAGCGCGGCGAGAAGTCGATGGCCCAGCGTCTGGCCAACGAGCTGCTCGAAGCGACCGAAGGCCGTGGCGGTGCCATGAAGAAGCGTGACGAAGTTCACCGCATGGCCGAAGCCAACAAGGCTTTCAGCCACTTCCGCTTCTAAATCGACGAACTGCTTTCGTCGCCAATCGCAAGGCTGCCGGCATTTTTGCCTGCAGCCTTGTGGCGATTGAGGTGGTCACAAAATTGACGGGTTGCAGCGCCACAATGCTGGGCCCCTCCCCTGAATAACACGACCCATCCAAGGATCCACCATGGCTCGCAAGACTCCCATCGAGCGCTACCGCAATATCGGTATCTCGGCCCACATTGACGCTGGCAAGACCACGACCACCGAACGCATCCTGTTCTACACGGGCGTGAGCCACAAGATTGGTGAAGTGCACGATGGCGCTGCCACCATGGACTGGATGGAACAGGAGCAAGAGCGCGGCATCACGATCACCTCGGCTGCCACGACCTGCTTCTGGAAGGGTATGGACAACTCCTACCCCGAGCACCGTTTCAACATCATCGACACCCCCGGCCACGTGGACTTCACCATCGAAGTGGAACGTTCGATGCGCGTGCTCGACGGCGCCTGCATGGTGTACTGCGCCGTGGGCGGCGTGCAGCCCCAGTCGGAAACCGTCTGGCGCCAGGCCAACAAGTACAAGGTGCCACGCCTGGCCTTTGTGAACAAGATGGACCGTACCGGTGCCAACTTCTTCAAGGTCTATGACCAGATGAAGCTGCGCCTGAAGGCCAACCCCGTGCCCGTGGTGATCCCGATCGGCGCAGAAGACACATTCACCGGCGTGGTCGACCTGCTCAAGATGAAGGCCATCATCTGGGACGAAGCGTCCCAGGGCATGAAGTTCAGCTACGAAGAAATTCCTGCCGAGCTGCTGGCATCCGCCAAGGAATGGCGCGAAAAAATGGTCGAAGCTGCGGCTGAAGCCTCTGAAGAGCTGATGAACAAGTACCTGGAAGAGGGCGACCTCACCGAGGACGAGATCAAGTTCGGCCTGCGCACCCGTACCATCGCCACGGAAATCCATCCGATGCTGTGCGGCACCGCGTTCAAGAACAAGGGCGTGCAGCGCATGCTCGACGCCGTGATCGACTACCTGCCCGCGCCTACGGACATCGCAGACGTGACCGGTACCGATGAAGACGAAAACCCCGTGACCCGCAAGGCGGATGACGGCGAGAAGTTCTCGGCCCTGGCATTCAAGCTGATGACCGACCCGTTCGTCGGCCAGTTGACCTTCGTGCGCGTGTACTCCGGCGTGCTCACCAAGGGCGACACCGTCTACAACCCCATCAAGGGCAAGAAGGAACGCATTGGCCGTATCGTGCAGATGCACGCCAACGAGCGCCAGGAAGTCGAAGAAATCCGCGCCGGCGACATCGCTGCCTGCGTGGGCCTGAAGGACGTGACGACCGGCGAAACGCTGAGCGACATCGACTCCCAGATCATTCTGGAGCGCATGGTGTTCCCCGAGCCTGTGATCACGCAGGCTGTGGAACCCAAGACCAAGGCCGACCAGGAAAAGATGGGCATCGCCCTGCAACGCCTGGCTGCCGAAGATCCATCGTTCCGCGTGAAGACCGACGAAGAGTCGGGCCAGACCCTGATCGCCGGCATGGGCGAGCTGCATCTGGAAATCATCGTCGACCGCATGAAGCGTGAATTCGGTGTGGAAGCCAACGTGGGCAAGCCCCAGGTGGCTTACCGCGAAACCATCCGCAAGACGGTGGAAGAGGCCGAAGGCAAGTTCGTGCGCCAGTCCGGCGGCAAGGGCCAGTACGGTCACGTCGTGCTCAAGATCGAACCCAACGAAGTGGGCAAGGGCATCGAGTTCGTCGACGCCATCAAGGGCGGTGTGGTTCCTCGCGAATTCATCCCGGCCGTGGAAAAGGGTATCAACGAAGCCGTGACGCAAGGCGTCCTGGCCGGCTACCCCGTGGTGGACGTCAAGGTCACGCTGCACTTCGGTTCGTACCACGATGTGGACTCGAACGAACTGGCGTTCAAGATGGCTGCCATCTTCGGCTTCAAGGAAGGCTGCCGCAAGGCCAACCCGGTCATCCTGGAACCCATGATGGCCGTGGAAGTGGAAACGCCTGAAGACTACGCCGGCAACGTGATGGGCGATCTGTCCTCGCGTCGCGGCATGGTGCAAGGCATGGAAGACATTCCTGGCGGTGGCAAGGCCATCCGCGCCGAAGTGCCCCTGTCGGAAATGTTCGGCTACTCGACCACGCTGCGCTCGGCCACGCAAGGCCGCGCCACGTACTCGATGGAATTCAAGCACTACAGCGAAGCGCCTCGCAACGTGTCGGAAGCCATCATGGCTGCCCGCGCCAAGTAAGCAGTTCGCAGGGACTGCCGCCAGCACCTGGTTTCAGGTGCCGGCGGCACCACCCTCCCCACGCAAGATTTTTGCAGTCTGCGATCCGGTGCCGCCCCGTTGCCTGTGCAGGGCGAACCAGCAATCGGATGCAGACGTTAAACCACAACACAGGCATCGCTCTTTGGAGAATTGAAAAATGGCAAAAGGTAAATTCGAACGCACCAAGCCCCACGTCAACGTGGGCACGATCGGCCACGTGGACCATGGCAAGACGACCCTGACGGCGGCCATC
>NZ_LMIH01000012.1:994858-1029633 GCF_001428645.1 Acidovorax sp. Root217 | reverse complement strand
GCTTGTGATGCACCACGACCGCAAGCCGTTCTATGCGGCTGCGTGGGTGTGGCTTGCGCAGGCTCGGATGCTGTTGGGTCGGTTGAAATAGATTTCTTCTACACCCTCTTTGGCGAAGCAAAGAACAAGTACCTCGGCCGCCGGGCCGAGACCCGGCCTCCGCCCTCAGCTAAAGCATGCCGTTCAAAACAGGTCGCACACGCATGCAGGGAAATTACTGCTCCGCAATCACATCCACAAAGACCAGTGGCTCGGTCCCCGTATTCGTAAGCCCGTGCGATTCGTTCTTGCGCACGATGGTCACGTCGCCAGCCTTCACCGCGATGTCCTTGCCATCCTTGTCCTTGAAGGTGCCTCGGCCCGAGATGATGATGTAGGTGTCTTCATTCGTGGTGTGCTTGTGGTAGCCAATGGAGTCGCCAGGCTTGAGGGTAAGCCAGCTGATTTCCTTGATGGCCTGGTCTTTCAGGGCCTTGTCGCGGGTGAAGGCGTATTCGCCAATCAAGGTGCCCTTGCCACCACCGGCGGCCTCCTTGTTGACCTTGATGAGCTCCTCCTTGGTGAACACGTCGGCCAGGGCCGGTGTGGAAGCGAGGGACAGGGCCATGGTTGCGCACGCAGCCCATGCAGAAATTGCTTTTGTCATATGTCTCCAGTGTTGTTGTCGCGGCAGCGCATGGCGCACTGCCGGTGGAGATATTAGGGCCGACTGCCCAGCCTGCGTGCAGGTTGTCAGGAATCTGAAGGCCCCGTCATCCCACCAGCTTGGGCAGCGCCGATGCCAGCATCGCCACGCCCGAGAGCGTGAGCATGCCCAGCACGATCTGGCGAAAGCGCGCCTCGCTGATGCCGTGGTACAGCCGCGCGCCCAGCAGCACGGGCACCAGCATGGCCGGCAGCGCCACGGCCAGGTAGGGCAGCATGGGCGCCGTGACCATGCCCGTGGCCAGGTAGGCGAGCATGGTCACGAGCAGCATGGCCAGGTTGAAGTTCTGGATCACGGCGCGCTGCGCGTCCTTGTCCCAGCCGCGCAGCGTGCACCACAGCGTGGGCAGCACGCCGGTGAAGCCGCCGATGCCGCCCATCACACCGCCCGCCATGCCCACCACCGCATCGGCCAGCCGCCCGCCGCGCGTCAGGCGCGGCAACTGCCTGGCCATCAGCATGGCCGGGCACCACAGCACCAGCAGCGTGCCCAGCACGAGCTTGAAGGCGTCCATGTCCAGCCGCGGCAGCAGCGCCACACCGATGGGGATGCCCGCCAGCCCACCGAGCACGAAGGGCAGCAGCCGCAGCCTGTCGAAGCCCCGGCGCACCGAGAACACCGCGAGCACCTGGCCCGTGAGCGAGCCGGCCACCACCAGCACGGCGGCCAAGCGCGGCTCCAGCGTCCAGGCCCAGAGCGACATCGCCGTCAGGCCAAAGCCAAAGCCCGAGAGCCCTTGCACAAAGCCTGCGGCGACTGCGCCCAGGGCCACCAGGATGAATACCGAATCCATTGCCTCTTCCTTGTTGTACGGTGCCTGCCCGTCCAGCACCTGCATCGGATTGTGGTCGGTTCGTATAAGCAAACTATCAGCAATTACTATTCACCCATGCGATTTTCCGCATACCCTATTCACCATGCCATCCCATGACACCAATGCCGCCCAGGCCCTGCAGGCCCGCCTGGCCTCGCGCCTAAAGATGCGACACTTGGTGCTGCTGCAGCAGATCGAAACGCACAGCACGCTCACCCGCGTGGCGCACCATATGGCCACCAGCCAGCCGGCCATCACGCATGCATTGGCCGAAATCGAGTCGATCTTCGGTGCGCCGCTGTTCGAACGCTCCGCGCGCGGCATGGTGCCCACCGCGCTCGGCACCCTGGCGCTGGCCCGTGCGCGCGCCATGCTGCAGGACCTCACCCACTGGGCGCTGGACATCGAAGCCGCCAGCGCCGGCCGCGCCGCGCATCTGCAGATCGGTGTGATCCCCTTCGTGCCCGGTCGCCTGCTGGCCGCCGCCATCGGCCAGACGCGGCCGCGCGGCCTGCGCGCCACCGTCAGCATCCACGAAGGCACCAGCGACCACCTGCTGCAGCGCCTGCGCGCGCACGAACTCGACTGCGTGATCGGCCGCGCCTCCGCAGTGCTCGACATGGATGGACTGATGCACGAGGTGCTCTACCACCAGGAGCCCCGCCTGATTGCCCACCGCCGCCTGTCGGCGCGGCTGGCGCGGCGCCCGCTGTCCTGGCCCGAGCTGGCCGAACTCGACTGGGTGCTGGGCGCACGGCAGACCCCCATGCGCGAGCAGATCACCGACTTCTTCCTGCGTGCCGGTGTGGCCCCGCCACAGGCCTATGTGGAGAGCCTGTCGTCCAAGGTGATCGGCGAGCTGATCGCGGCCAGCGAGCGCGCCGTCTCCATCGTGCCGGCCGACATCGCGCAGGAGCTGGTGCGCATTGCCGGCGTGGCCATCGTGCCGCACCGCTTCGGCTGGACGCTGCCGCCCATCACGCTGTTCCAGCGCTCCGAGGGTGCGCAGTATGCGGAGGTGGCGTTGCTGGCACAGGCATTGCGCGATGCGGCGGCCGGTTTTGCAGCAGAGCAAGCCTGACCTGGGGCAGGCGCCGCGCGGGAGAGCGTGGGTTCGAGTCCGATCACTCCGTGAAAAAACAAGCCCTCTTGCAAGCGCTTGTTTTCAGCGCTTAGAACGCCGCCGTGAGCGGATTCGGGCCGATACGCCCTTCGGCCTGGTCCAGCTGGGCGATGGCCGCCATGTCCTGTGCATCCAGCGCAAAGTCGAAGACATCGGCATTTTCGGCAATGCGGCCCGGGTTGACCGACTTCGGGATCACGACGTTGCCCACCTCAATGTGCCAGCGCACGACGACCTGGGCCGGCGTCTTGCCATGTTTGGCGGCGATGGCCTTAATGCCCGCATCCTCCAGCAACTGGCCCTGGCCCAGCGGGCTCCAGGCCTGCGTGGCGATGCCATTTGCAGCATGGTATTCACGCAGCCGGCGCTGTTGAAAGCGCGGGTGCAGCTCGATCTGGTTGAGCACCGGTTTGGCACCGGTCTCCTGCACAAGTCGGTCGATGTGCTCGGGCTCGAAGTTGGAGACACCGATGGACCGCACCCGCCCTTCGGATTGCAGGCGGACAAAGGCGCGCCAGGTGTCCACGTACAGATCGCGCGAAGGGTTCGGCCAGTGGATCAGGTACAGGTCGAGCACGTCGAGGCCCAGCAGTTGCATGCTGGCATCGAAGGCGCGCAGCGTGGAATCGAGGCCCTGCTCGGCGTTCCACAGCTTGGTGGTGATGAAGACCTCTTCGCGCGCCACGCCGCTGGCACGCAGGCCCTCGCCCACGCCCGACTCGTTGCCGTAGATGGCGGCCGTGTCGATATGCCGGTAGCCTGCGGCCAATGCCGCCTTCACGGCCTGTGCGGTGGCATCGGCGGGGGTGCGCCACACGCCCAGGCCGAGCTGGGGGATGGAGCGGCCATCGTGGAGTGCGATTAAGGGATGCTGCTGGGTCATTCGGGGTTCCTGAGGGTCATTTTTATGACAAAGGCCGCCGCAAGGCGCTTGGGTTGGCCATCTTCTCACGCATGGTGCAAGTCCTGCTGGCGGCAAATCAACAGGCCGCGCCACGGGGAGATGCGGAACCCGATCGCCCCAAGCCATCCGGGGCCGATTGCATCCATATGCAACTGCCCCAAAAGCGGGAACCCCAGCGCGAAAGCACTGCGCCACCCGGCAACGGCCCAAAACGCCTCTTTCAAAGATACGTTTACACACGTTTTGCAATTAATTAACGCAAATTAACCGCTGCGGCCACGCCACAGCGGTAGCCGGTGAAATGGTCTTCATGCCTATGATTTGCCCACAACGAACGCACACGGATGCGGGGTGGGAGAAGCATGGAACACACGATGAAAAAGGGCGTGCACCACGGTGCGCGCTGGGGAGCCCTGGGCGCATTGGCGCTGGGCCTGGCCGCCTGCGGTGGAGGCAGCACGGACAGCAGCGGCAGTGGGCAGGAGGCGTCGCAGTCTTCGTCCAACGTGGTCTATGTCCAGCACAAGTCCGCCTACGAAGCAACGGCTGCAGCGCCCAGCCAGCCGGGCGTGGCCATCAAGCCCGTGACCGCGACCTCATCGGCGGTGGAAAACCCCGGCATGGCGGCCACGGCCGCCATCGACGGCAATCTCGGCAGCCGCTGGGGCAGCACCTTCGTGGACGATGCCTGGATCCAGTTCGACTTTGGCGCCAAGGTCGACGTGGGCTACATGAAGCTGGTCTGGGAGCGCTCCTACGGCAAGGAATACGCGCTGCAGGTCTCGCAAGATGGGAGCACCTGGACGCAGAT
Organism: Acidovorax sp. Root217; assembly: GCF_001428645.1. Classification (NCBI taxonomy): domain Bacteria; kingdom Pseudomonadati; phylum Pseudomonadota; class Betaproteobacteria; order Burkholderiales; family Comamonadaceae; genus Acidovorax; species Acidovorax sp. Root217. The sequence goes on along the minus strand of NZ_LMIH01000012.1, from coordinate 1,025,275 downwards.
CCGCTACGTCACCAACGGCAAGGGCGGCACCGAGGAGTTCCTGAACCTGGGCATGAGCGCGCGCTACATCCGCCTGCAGGGCGTGGCACGGGCCGGAGGCTACGGCTACTCGCTGTTCGAGGTGGAGTTCAAGACACCGGGCACCGACAACACCCAGGGCGTGGGCGCGACCTCTGCCTGGCGCTACCCGGCCAATGGCCAGGGGCTGGCGCCCTTGCCCGCCGCACCCGAGGCCGCCGAGCTGACCCAGTTCCGCCTGGCCGACGGCACGCTGGTGACGCGCTTCGGCGCACGCGCGCTGGGCCGCCATGGCCGCGAGCGTGGTGAAGAGTGGAACGAGATCGGCTTTGGCCCCAACGACACGGTGGACTCTGTCACGGGTGCGCCCGTGGACAAGGGCCCCGGCGCGCACCTGACCTTCGTGACCCAGTATTTCCAGAACCGCACCTGGGGCATGGAGATCCTCGACAACAGCCGCGTGGCGGGCGTGACCAAGCCAACGCTGGTGGTCAACCGCTACACCACGGTGGACTTCTTGCCGGGCGACACGGCGTTCTTCCGCGCGTTCGACCGGCCCGGCGTCACCGGCTACGGCTGGATGAACCCGGGCGAGCTGGTGGACCGCAACGTCAAGGTCTGCGCACCCACGCCCTACCCGGCCAATGGCCGCCTGGCCAGCCCCGACGGAATCAACGGCCCCTGCACGCTGCGCATCAAGGACTACCCGGGCCACGGCGGCCTGGGCGCCAATGGCCTGCCCAATGGCACCAACGTGCCCTCGCGCGCACTGGTGGCCGGGGACGCCATCGAGGTCTCTCCCGCGATGTTCAGCACGCGCGAATCCATGTCCTCCAAGGGCGACAACGGCGGCATCCGCTACTACTCGGCCGAGTGGCTGTACGTGGTGGGCACCGGCCTCGTGCCCTGGTATGGCGTGCAGCCGCGGCTGAACTCGGCGCCGCTGCCGGCGATCACGCTCTCGGGCGGCACCGGCTCGGTCTCGTACAACTACTCGGACAACGGCGCCTCGATGTTCCAGCAGCCGTTCAACAACGTGGGCATGCAGAACATGCAGCGCTTCGTCGAGGGGCGCCGGCTGATCCACACCAGCTTCGACACCGGTGCCCACAGCGAGCCGGGCAACGACCCGTACATGCCCGCCGCCAAGCTGCAGGGCACGCACTTCAACCAGTCGGCCTGCGTGGCCTGCCACGTGAACAACGGCCGCAGCCCCGCGCCCATGCAGGTCAACCAGCGCCTGGACAGCATGTCGCTGCAGACCGCCAGCCTGGGCGATGCCGGCCAACAGCAACCGCACCCGCGCTACGGCAGCGTGCTGCAGATGAACGCCCGCGCCGCCACCGGCGAAGCGCAGGACTGGGGCAACAGCGTGCGCGTGGCCCGGTTCGAGACGCGCAATGTGCGCCTGGCCGATGGCAGCGTGGTGGAGCTGCGCAAGCCCGTGCTCGGCTTCGACGGCCCCGTGCCCGCCGTCCACTCGCTGCGTGCCGCGCCCCCCATGATCGGCATGGGCCTGCTCGAAGCCGTGCCCGAGGCCGACATCCTGGCCCGCGCACGCACCGTGCCGGATGCCGATGGCGTGAAGGGCGTGCCCAACTATGTGTACGACCCCGAGAGCGGCGTGGTGCGTCTGGGCCGCTTCGGCTGGAAGGCGTCCAAGGCCACGCTGCGCCAGCAGGCCTCCACGGCGCTGCTGCAGGACATGTCGGTCACCTCCACCGTCTACCCCTCGCGTGATTGCAACTACGGCCCCACCGCCTGTGCAGCAGGCGCGCGCAAGCCCGGCATCACCGAGGCAGACCTGGCGTCGATCTCCAACTACCTGGCCCTGGTGGCCGTGCCAGCCCAGCGCAGCCAGGCCAGCGGCTTCCCCAAGGGCGTGGCGCCGCTGGACGAGCACCGCGTGAACCCGCAGCAGGTCACCCTGGGCGCCAGGCTGTTCGACAGCCTGCGCTGCGTGGCCTGCCACACGGCCGAGATGAAGACCGGCTCGGGCCACCTGTTCGCCGAGCTGCGCGACCAGACCATCCGCCCCTACACCGACCTGCTGCTGCACGACATGGGTGCCGAGCTGGCCGACAACTTCGCGCAGGGCCAGGCCACGGGCGCCCTGTGGCGCACCGCGCCGCTGTGGGGCATCGGCTATACCGAGACGGTGATGGGCGCAGGCCAGGCCGCCAAGGTGGGCTACCTGCACGACGGCCGGGCCCGCTCGCTGACCGAAGCGGTGCTCTGGCATGGTGGCGAGGCCGATGCCGCACGCCGCCGCTTCGAGGCGCTGCCCACGGCAGACCGCGAAGCGCTGCTGGCCTTCCTGCGATCGCTGTGATCGGCCTGGAGCGGGCGCCCCGCTCGCTCCAGCCGCTCAATACAGGGTCGTGCGCTGCCGCTCGGGCAGTGCCTGGTCATAGGCCGCGCCATCGAAACTCTGGCTGATGGCCGACAGGATGGCACCGGGCGTGGGCACGGGCCGGGGCGCACCGGGCTCGGTGGCCTCCCACAAGCGCGAGCGCAGGATGGCGCGTGCGCACTGGAAGTACACAGCCTCCACCGCGATGCGAATCACGCACTTGGGCGGCTGGCCGCCGACCACGAAGCGCTCCATCAGATCGGGTGCTGTGGTGATGCTGGCGCGGCCATTGACCCGCAGCGTCTCGCCCACGCCGGGGATCAGGAACAGCAGCGCCACGCGCGGGTCGGCCACGATGTTGCGCAGGCTGTCCACGCGGTTGTTGCCGCGCCGTTCGGGCAGCAGCAGGGTGCGCTCGTCCAGCACCTGCACGAAGCCCGGCGCATCGCCGCGCGGCGAGGCATCGAGCCCGCCCTGGCCCGAGGTGGCCAACACCGCGAAGGGCGATGCCTCGATCATCGCGCGGTACGAGGGGTGCACGAAGGGCACCTCCTTGGACCGCGAGGCCTCGCCGGGCGTGCCGAACAAGGCTTCGAGCTGGGCAATGCTCTCGATGGAATGGGCGGTATCGACAACGGTGGCGGTCATGTCAGGTTCCAGGGGTTGATGGCGAAGATTGCGGGTGTCATGGCCGCCATGGTGCAGCGCGGCAGCGCCAGCGGCAAACGAGTTTACGGCCGCCCATGCGTGAGAAAATCACACACATGACACCCCGCATGCCCCCGCTCAACGCCGTGCGCGCCTTTGCCGCTGCCGCGCGCCACCAGAGCTTCACGCTGGCGGCGGCCGAGCTGTTCGTCACGCATGGTGCCATCAGCCGGCAGGTGAAGACGCTCGAAGCGTTCCTGGGCGTGGCGCTGTTCGTGCGGCGGGTGCGGCAGGTCACGCTCACGCCCGAAGGGCAGCGCTTCTTTGCCGAGGTGGCCCCGGCGCTGGAACAGATCGGCGCGGCCGCCCGGGCGCTGATGGACGATGCACCCGCGCGCACGGTCACCATCAACGTGCGGCCCTCGTTCGCGGTGCGCTGGGTGATTCCACGGCTGCCGGCCTTCGTGGCGCAGTTCCCCGGTATCGAGCCCAAGGTGGTCACCAGCACGGTCACGCCCGACCATGCCCCGGAGCATTTCGACGTGGCGATCCGCCGGGGCCTTGCGGGCTGGCCGGCGTCCATCGCGGTGCAGCCTTTCTTGCAGGATGAAGCACTGATCGTGGGCACGCCGGCCCTGTTCTCCACCGTCCCCGTGGCCGAACCGCGTGCGCTGGGCGCGCATGTGCTGCTCTGGTCGCGCTCCCGCCCCGACGACTGGGACCACTGGAAGCGCCAGGTGGGCGCGCCGCGCCTGCGGCCCGCAAGCCAGCTGCAGTTCGACCACCTGCACTTCGTACTGCAGGCCGCGCAGGGTGGCCTGGGCTTTGCGCTGGCCCCGGCTTCGCTGGTGGCGCACGACCTGGCCACCGGCCGCCTGCTGTGCCCCTTGCCCGCGCTGCGCCTGCCGCTCACGCGCCACTACTACGGCCTGGCGCCCGATGCAGCACCCGAGGCGCAGTGCTTTGCGCAATGGCTGCAGAGCCAACTGGAAAGCAGCACAGGCCTGGGTTGAGGCTCAGACGTCGATGGCCTCGGCCGATCCCGCTTGCTTGCGCAGCTCGAACTTCTGGATCTTGCCGGTGCTGGTCTTGGGCAGCTCGCCAAACACCACGGCACGCGGCACCTTGAAGCCCGCCAGGTGCTGCTTGCAGTGGGCCACGATGTCCTCAGGCGTGAGCGTGGCGCCGGCCTTGAGCTCGACGAAGGCGCAGGGTGTCTCGCCCCACTTGGGGTCGGGCCGGGCCACCACGGCTGCGGCCAGCACGGCGGGGTGGCGGTAGAGCACGTCTTCCACCTCGATGGAGGAGATGTTCTCGCCGCCCGAGATGATGATGTCCTTGCTGCGGTCCTTGATCTTGATGTAGCCGTCGGGGTACTGCACGGCCAGGTCGCCGCTGTGGAACCAGCCGCCCGCAAAGGCCTCGTCGGTGGCCTTCGGGTTCTTGAGGTAGCCCTTCATCACGATATTGCCCTTGAACATGATCTCGCCCATGGTCTCGCCGTCCTGCGGCACGGGCTGCAGGGTTGCGGGGTCGAGCACGCGCACATCGCGCTCCAGGTGGTAGCGCACACCCTGGCGGGCGTTCAGGCGGGCGCGCTCGCCAATGTCCAGGTCATCCCAGGCCCCGTGCTTGGCGCACACGGTGGCGGGGCCATACACCTCGGTCAGGCCATAGACATGGGTCAGGTCGAACCCCATCTTCTCCATGCCCTCGATCATCGACGCAGGCGGCGCGGCGCCGGCCACCATGGCCTTTATGCCGGCGGGCACGCCGGCCTTCATCGCATCGGGCGCATTCACCAGCATGCCGTGCACGATGGGTGCGCCGCAGTAGTGCGTGACGCCGTGCTGGCGCATGGCGTCGAAGATGGCCTGCGCCTCCACGCGGCGCAGGCAGACGTTGACACCCGCGCGCGCCGCCACCGTCCAGGGAAAGCACCAGCCGTTGCAATGGAACATGGGCAAGGTCCACAGGTAAACCGCGTGCTTGGGCATGTCCCACTCCAGCACGTTGCTGATGGCATTGGTGGCCGCGCCCCGGTGGTGGTAGACCACGCCCTTGGGGTTGCCCGTGGTGCCGCTGGTGTAGTTCAGGGCGATGGCGTCCCACTCGTCAGCGGGCAGTTCCCAGGCGTGCTGCGCATCGCCTGCGGCCACGAAGGTGTCGTAGTCGGTGCCGCCCAGGGATTGGGCAGCCGGGCCGTACACGGCGTCCTGCACTTCCAGCACCAGCAGCGGCGCTGTGGACTTGCGCCATGCCAGGGCCTTGGCGAGGGTGCCGGTGAACTCCGGGTCGACAATGATGGCACGGGCCTCGCCGTGGTCGAGCATGAAGGCGATGGCCTCGGGATCGAGGCGGGTGTTGATGGCGTTGAGCACGGCGCCGGCCATCGGTACGCCGAAATGCGCTTCCACCATGGGCGGGGTGTTGGGCAGCAGTGCGGCCACGGTGTGGTTCTTGGCTATGCCGGCGCGGTTCAGGCTGCTGGCCAACTGGCGGCAACGCGCATAGGTCTGGCCCCAGGTCTGGCGCAATTCACCATGGACGATGGCCAGGCGGTCCGGGTAGACCTCGGCCGTGCGCTCCAGAAACCCGAGGGGCGACAGGGGCGCGAAGTTGGCCGGGTTGCGGTCCAGGTGCTGGTCGAACATGTGGGGCATGGCAGGGATTTCCTTCGCGGGGACGATGAACCGCCCTATTACAACGCAGGGTTCTGGCGGGGATCTGCGGGCGAACCCGGGGCCCGGCCAGGGATAGAGGAAAATGCAGCGGTGTCCATCCCCCAGTCATTCATCCAGGAACTGCTAGCCCGCACCGACGTGGTCGAGATTGTGGGCCGCTACGTCCAGTTGAAGAAAGGCGGGGCCAATTTCATGGGCCTGTGCCCCTTCCACGGGGAGAAGTCGCCGTCCTTCAGCGTCAGCCCCTCCAAGCAGTTCTACCACTGCTTTGGCTGCGGCAAGAACGGCAATGCCATCGGCTTTCTCATGGACCATGCGGGCATGGGCTTTGTCGAGGCGGTGCAGGACCTGGCCCAGCAGGTGGGCCTGCAGGTGCCCGACGACGATATCTCCCAGCAGGAAAAGGAGCGCGCCGCCGCCGCCCGCCAGAAGCAGGCCACGCTGACCGACGTGCTGGAAAAGGCCGGCGACGCCTACCGCCGCCAGTTGCGCGAGTCGCAGCGCGCCATTGCCTACTTCAAGGGCCGGGGCGTGTCGGGCGCGGTGGCCAAGCGCTACGGCCTGGGCTATGCACCCGAGGGCTGGCGCAGCCTGGCCAGCGTGTTCCCGCAGTACGACGACCCGCTGCTGGAGGAAAGCGGCCTGGTCATCGTGGGCGAGGACGGGCAGGACAAGCGCTATGACCGCTTTCGCGACCGGGTGATGTTCCCCATCCGCAACGTCAAGGGCGAGTGCATCGGCTTTGGTGGGCGCGTGCTGGGCGACGACAAGCCAAAATACCTCAATTCGCCTGAAACCCCGGTGTTCCACAAGGGGCGCGAGCTCTATGGCCTGTTCGAGGCACGCACCGCCATCCGCGAGCACGGCTACGCCCTGGTCACCGAGGGTTACATGGACGTGGTGGCCCTGGCGCAGCTGGGTTTTCCGAACGCCGTGGCCACGCTGGGCACGGCCTGCACGCCCGAGCATGTGCAAAAGCTGCTGCGCTTCACCGAATCGGTGGTGTTCAGCTTCGACGGCGACAACGCCGGCCGCCGCGCCGCGCGCAAGGCGCTCGACGGCGCCCTGCCCCACGCCACGGACACGCGCAACATCAAGTTTCTGTTTCTGCCGGCCGAGCACGACCCCGACAGCTTCATCCGCGCCAACGGCACCGACGCCTTTGCCAAGCACGTGAGCGAGGCCGTGCCGCTGAGCCGCTTCCTGGTCGAGTCGGCCAGCGATGGCTGCGACCTGACCACGGCCGAGGGCCGCGCCCACATGGCCAGCAACGCCCGCCCGCTGTGGACGGCGCTGCCCGACGGCGTGCTCAAGCGCCAGTTGCTGGGCGAACTGGCCGAACTGACGCAGTTGAACGCGCGCGACCTGTCCGAGCTGTGGAACCCCGGCGGCGCCCGCGCTCCCGCCCCGGCGCCAGCCCCCCAGCAGCGCCCGGCACGCACGCAGGAAGCCGCCAACCCCTATGCCGATGAGCCGCCCTGGGGCGGCGCCCCGCCCGACCTCGACGGCTGGCACCCCCCGCATGAGCCCGATTACGTGGGAGGCGGGTACCAGGGCCCGAGCGACGGCGGCCATGGCGGCTACAGCGGTGGTGGAAATGGCGCAACCGGCAATGGCAAGCCCCCCTTTCGCAAGGGCGGCGGCAGCGACTGGGTCAACACCGGTGGCAAGTGGAAGAAAAAGGACAAGGACTCCCCCTGGGGGCCCCAGCCGCGCCTGCCGCGCACACCCGCCATGGGCCGGGCAGACCACGCCGCGCGCCTGCTGCTGTCGCACATGGGCTTTCTGGAAGAACTCACACACGACGACCATGCCGCCCTGTGCGCACAGCCCTCGCCCCACGGGCCGCTGTTCACTTGGCTGGAGGGCCAGTTCCACGAGCACGGTCCCCAGGCCTGGGAGGTGCTGCGCGAGGGCCTGCGCGAGCACGAATGCGAAGACCTGGCGATGAAGGTGATGACCGGCGCCCACGCCCAGACCAAGGGCGAGTCGCAGGAACTCCGGCTGGAACTGCGCGATCTACTGAACCGGATGCTCATCGAGGACATCAAGGAACAGCAGAAAGTGCTGATCCTTCAGGCAGCGCAGGACGCGTCGGCCCTGGAGCGCTACCGTGTGCTGGAGCAAAAACGCCTGGTTTTGTTGAACGCAACCGTCAAGGTGGCTTGAAATTGCGTCAAATGGTATAATGTAGGGTTAGGCAAGAGCGACAGCAGCACCTCCGAGCCGGGCCACCGTGACAAACGCGCACAACCGCCCACCCATCGCAAGGACTGCACACCAAATGTTCGCCCAGACATCTTGCCCCTGAGGGATACCCCTCAAGCTGCAAAAGCATCGCTTTTGCAGTGCCACCCGCGCCGGGATCTGTGGCGCTTGCGTTTTCTTTGTGTCCGTTTTTGATTCTGAGGTTGTTCATGCCCGCTCAAAAGTCCGCGAAGCCATCCAAGTCAGCCCCAGTGACCGCCGCGAAGGCCGTCTCAAAAACCGCGGCCAAGGTGCCGGCCAAGGCAACTGCCTCCAAAACAGTTGCCGCGCCCGCCCCGGTCGCCAAGAAAGTGAAAACTGTGCCCTTGAACAAGTCTGCCGAGAAGACGGAAGCCCCCGAAGAACTCAAGAAAGCCCGTGCCAAGGCTGCCGTCGACGCAGACGGTGAAGAGGCCCCCAAGAAGCGCCCTGGCCGCCCCGCCAAGGTCGCAGGTGCCGCCACGGACGAGGCCAAGGTGCCGGCCAAACGCGGCCGCAAGCCCAAGGCCGCTGCCGGTGGTGCCGCGGAAAGCAGCGACGATGCCGACCTGTCGGACATCGAATCCGACCTGGAAGGTGAAGTCGAGGTCGAGGCCGAAGCCACGCCCACGGCCGAGAAGGTCAAGCCGCTGCGCATGAAGATCAGCAAGGCCAAGGAACGCGCCCTGATGAAGGAATTCGGCCTGGACGAAACCGTCCTGACCGAAGAAGACCTGGCCAAGCGCCGCTCGCGCCTGAAAACCCTGATCAAGCTGGGCAAGACGCGCGGCTACCTCACGCACGTCGAAATCTCCGACCACTTGCCCGACAAGCTGGTCGATGCCGAAACGCTCGAAGCCGTCATCACCACGCTGAACGACCTGGGCGTTGCCGTGTACGAGCAGACGCCCGATGCCGAGGCGCTGATCATCACCGACAACGCCCCCGCAGGCGCCAGTGAAGAAGAAGCCGAAGAAGCCGCCGAAGCCGCCCTGTCCACCGTGGACAGCGAATTCGGCCGCACCACCGACCCCGTGCGCATGTACATGCGCGAAATGGGCACGGTGGAGCTGCTCACCCGCGAAGGCGAAATCGAGATCGCCAAGCGCATCGAAGGCGGTCTGATGGCCATGATGGAGGCGATCAGCGCATCGCCCGCCACCATCGCCGAGATCCTCAACATGGGTGAGGAGATCCGCGAAGGCAAGGTCGTCATCTCCACCATCGTGGACGGCTTCTCCAACCCCAACGAGGCCGACGACTATGTGGCCGAAGAAGACTTCGACGAATTCGACGAAGCCGACGACGACGATGGCAAGGGCGGCTCCAAGGCGCTGACCAAGAAGCTCGAAGAACTCAAGAAGCAGGCGCTGGAGCGCTTCGACAAGCTCCGCGACCTGTTCGAGAAGGTCCACAAGATCTACGACAAGGAAGGCTACGGCACGCCAGCGTACGTGAAGGCGCAGCACGCCCTGTCGGAAGAGCTGATGACCATCCGCTTCACCGCCAAGACCATCGAGAAGCTGTGCGACATGGTGCGCGGCCAGGTGGACGACGTGCGCAAGAAGGAGCGCGAGCTGCGCCGCATCATCGTGGACAAGTGCGGCATGCCGCAAGAGACCTTCATCAAGGACTTCCCGGCCAACCTGCTGAACCTGAAGTGGGTGGAAAAGCAGGCCGCCGCCGGCAAGCCCTGGAGCACGGTGATGGCGCGCAACATCCCGCCCATCCAGGAACTGCAGCAAAAGCTGACGGACCTGCAATCGCGCGTGGTCGTGCCGCTGACCGAGCTCAAGGACATCAACAAGCGCATGAACGAGGGTGAAGCCACCTCGCGCGATGCCAAGAAGGAAATGATCGAGGCCAACCTGCGCCTCGTGATCTCCATCGCCAAGAAGTACACGAACCGCGGCCTGCAGTTCCTGGACCTGATCCAGGAGGGCAACATCGGCCTGATGAAGGCCGTGGACAAGTTCGAATACCGCCGCGGCTACAAGTTCTCGACCTACGCCACGTGGTGGATCCGCCAGGCCATCACGCGCTCGATCGCCGACCAGGCGCGCACCATCCGTATCCCGGTGCACATGATCGAGACGATCAACAAGATGAACCGCATCAGCCGCCAGCATCTGCAGGAGTTCGGCTTCGAGCCCGATGCGTCCATCCTGGCGGCGAAGATGGAGATCCCGGAAGAGAAGATCCGCAAGATCATGAAGATCGCCAAGGAGCCGATCTCGATGGAAACCCCCATCGGCGACGACGACGACAGCCACCTGGGCGACTTCATCGAGGACGGTGCCAACACCGCTCCCATCGATGCTGCCATGCAGGCCGGCCTGCGCGACGTGGTCAAGGACATCCTGGACGGCCTCACGCCACGCGAAGCCAAGGTGCTGCGCATGCGCTTCGGCATCGAGATGTCCACCGACCACACGCTGGAAGAAGTGGGCAAGCAGTTCGACGTAACGCGCGAACGCATCCGCCAGATAGAAGCCAAGGCGCTGCGCAAGCTGAAGCACCCCAGCCGCTCGGACAAGCTGCGCAGCTTCATCGATTCGCTGTAATCGGCCTGCCAGTGAAAGCCCCTGTCGGGGGTTTTCCGGTCCTGACGCCCTGCCCCGCATCTGCGGCGCAGGGCGTTTTTCATGGTGGCGTGGCGGCCACAGATGTCATCCGCTCCAGCGTATACCCTGATACTCTGGACAGCTGAATGACAGTTTCAGCGCACACCATTGCAGATGGATACATTCGCTTACCAAGGGAACCCATGACCGCCCACACCCCCCTGAACACACGGCGCCGGCAGGTGCTGATCCGCGCGGCTGCGCTTGCCGCGCTGGCAGCACCCTTTGGCAGCACGGTGCTGGCCCAGGCCCGCCCCCCGGCCAAGGTCGCCAAGCTGGCGGGCACGCTGCGCATCGTGATCCCCGCCAATGCCGGCGGTGGCTGGGACCAGACCGGCCGTGCGCTGGGCGCTGCCCTGGTGGGGGCCGGTGCCGTGGACCAGGTGGAGTACGAGAACGTCGGCGGCAAGGGCGGCACCATCGGCCTGGCCCGCTACGCCGAAAAATACGCCAACGACCCCAACACCCTGCTCATGGGCGGCATGGTGATGGTGGGCGCCGTGGCGCTGCAAAAGCCGGCGGTGGACCTCACGCAGATCCAGCCCATTGCGCGCCTGACCAGCGACTACCTGGTGGCCGCCGTGCCCGCATCGTCCCCGATCCGCACGGCCAAGGACCTGGTCGCCGCCATGAAGGCCGACCTGCCCGCCCTGCCGGTGGCTGGCGGCTCTGCAGGCGGGGTGGACCACATCTATGCGGGCGTGCTGGCCCGTGCCGCCAAGGCCAGCCCCGAGGCACTGGTCTACCGCCCGTTTGCGGGCGGCAATGAGGTGGTGGATGCCTTGGTCACCGGCAAGGCCGCCCTGGGCCTGTCGGGCTACAGTGAGTTCAGCGAAGCGATTGCCGCCGGCAAGCTGCGCGCCATCGGCGTATCGGCCCGGCGCAGCGTGTTCGGCCTGCCCGCGTTCCGCGAGCAGGGGATCGATGCTGTCATGGCCAACTGGCGCGGCGTGTTCACGGGCAAGGGGGTCTCTGCCGCCCGCCTGGCCGAGATGGTGACTGCCGTGGAAGCCGCCACCGTGCATGAATCGTGGGTGCGCACCCTGAAAACCAACAAGTGGGATGCATCCTGGCTCACCGGCAAGGACCTGACCGAGTTCATGGAACTGGACCTGACCACCGCGCGTGTGATGGTCTACCTGCTCAAGCTCAAAGCCTGACCCTCCCTTCGCGAGGCTCTTGCATCGCACCGCCTACCCGCTGCCGACACCTAGGACCTCCTGATGAAAATGTCCCGCTACTCCATCGGCACGCGCATGGCCGGTGCATTGGGCCTGGTGCTGGCGCTGATGATCGGCGCAGCGCTGTTCGGCATTGCCGCGCTGTACAGCACGCTGGGTACCTACGACAGCACGGTGCAGCAGCGCGTGGCCCAGGAGCGCGCCGTGACGCGCATGGAGAGCGAGTTCAAGACCCAGGTGATGGAGTGGAAGAACACGCTGCTGCGCGGCGAGGATTCGCGCAAGCGTGAACTGCACTGGAACGCCTTCCAAGCCAGCGAAAAACGCGTGGCCGACGACGCCAAGGCCCTGGCACCGCAGCTGGTGGACAGCAGCGAGCGCGCTGCGCTGCAGAAGTTCTTCGATGCCCATACGCAGATGGCCCAGGGCTACCGCAAGGGCTTCGAAGCCTTCCAGTCGCTCGGCTTCGTGGCCTCGGCCGGCGATGCCGATGTGGCCGACATCGACCAGGGCCCTGCCAAGCTGCTGGGCGAACTGAGCCGCCAGGTGGCCGACAGCAGCGCTGCCATTGCGCAGCAGGCCGCGCAGGATGCGCGCCGCGCCTTGGTCAGCAGCCTGGTGGCGCTGGCGCTGGTGAGCGCACTGGGGGTGTTTGCCGGCTGGGTGCTCACGCGCTCGGTGGTGGGCCCGCTGCGCGTGGCCGTGTCCCTGGCCAACAAGGTGGCCGCAGGCGACCTGACGACCACCATAGTCACAGAAGGCAATGACGAACCCGCGCGCCTGCTGCAGGCCCTGGCCGCCATGCAGGAAAACCTGGAGCGCGTGGTTTCTGGCGTTCGTACCAATGCCGAAGGCGTGGCCAGCGCCAGCGCCGAGATCGCGCAGGGCAACACCGACCTGAGCATGCGCACCGAAGACCAGGCCTCGTCGCTGGACGAAACCTCCTCCTCCATGCAGCAGTTGCAGCAGACCGTGCAGAACAACGCGGCGAACGCCCAGCGGGCGAACGAACTGGCCAAGAGCGGCGCCTCGGTCGCCGAGCGCGGCGGCCAGGTGGTGGGCCAGATGGTCGAGGTGGTGCAGGGCATCCAGGAAAGCTCGCGCAAGATCGCCGACATCATCGGCGTCATCGACGGCATCGCCTTCCAGACCAACATCCTTGCGCTCAACGCCGCCGTGGAAGCCGCACGCGCGGGCGAACAGGGCCGCGGCTTTGCCGTGGTGGCCAGCGAGGTGCGCAGCCTGGCCACGCGCAGTGCCAGCGCCGCGCGCGAGATCAAGGCACTGATCCAGACCAGCGTGGAGCGCGTGGAAGCGGGCTCCAGCCTGGCACGCAATGCCGGCAGCACCATGGGCGAGGTGGTCCAGTCCATCCGCGGCGTGAGCACGCTGATGGAAGAGATCAGCCAGGCCAGCGCCGAGCAGACCAACGACATGCTGCGCGTGACCCAGGCCATCGTGCGCATGGACGACGCCACGCAGCAGAACGCCGCGCTGGTGGAGCAAAGCGCCGCCGCCGCCGGCAGCCTGAGCGGCCAGGCGCATCAGTTGGTGGAGGCCGTGGCGGTGTTCCGGCTGCGCTGATCAAGACGTGGCAGGTGAGGGGCCAGCAGCCTCGCGCGCTACCGCATCCCACAGCGCCTCGGCGGCGCGCCCCATCTGCACGTGGGAGCGGTACACCCGGATCTCCAGCTCGATGCTCCACTGCGGCGAGGCCGCAGCGCAGGCCAGCCGCCCCGCCGACAGATCGTCGCCCACCAGACTCTGGGGCAACCAGGCAATGCCCCGGCCCTCGAGTGCCATCGTGCGCAGCACGGAAGCCAGGTGGGCCGTGAAAACCGTCTGCGTCGAGAGCTTTCCGAGCGCACCGTCGATGGTCTTGTGCAGGATATTGCCAAGCCCAGATTCCGCACTGTAGGCCAGCAAGGGCGCAACCGCACCGGAGCGCTCCAGGCCATAGAGGGCGGCACCGTCCGGCCCTACGGCACATACTGGCCGCAAGACATCGGTACCGACGCAGACCGATGGATAGGCCTGCGCGTGCAACAGGCCGGGGGCCTGCGCATGGGCATGGCACAGCACGAACTGCACCTTGCTCTGGGCCAGCAACGCCTCGCAGCGGTGCAGCATGTCGGACTCCAGCTGCAGGGTCCCCGCAATGGTGTGCGCTCCGTAGCTGCGCAGCCACCCCGGCATGAAGGTCAGCGACAACGCATGGGTCGCGGCAAAGCGCAGGCTCTTCGAATTCGCCTCGGCCACCGCACGCGCTGCGCCGGGCAGGCGCGCCACCTCGGCGAGCAGCTCGGGCGCAACGCCCTGAAACCACTGCCCCGCCTCCGTGAGCCTGACCGGCTGCGTGCTGCGGTCGAACAGCTCCACCCCCAGCCACTCCTCCAAGGCACGCACGCGGCGACCGAAGGCAGGCTGCGTCATGTGTCGATCTTCTGCGGCGCGGGAAAAATTTCCGACGGCGGCAAGGACCAGGAAATCCTCCAGCCAGGAGATGTTCATAACAAGCCCGCTGTGCTCTGAAAGCACTGAAGAGAAGAAAAACGGCATTGGTCAAACACCGCGCGGTTGCGGATCATACCCATCCCGTCACCCGTTGTGACACCCCGTTTCGACACCCGGAGCACCGCATGAAAATCGTTGAGATCAGAGAGAAGACCATCCCCATCAGTTCGCCCATCCGCAACGCCTACATCGACTTCAGCAAGATGACGCTGAGCCTGGTGGCGGTAGTCACCGACGTGATCCGCGATGGCAAGCCAGTGGTGGGCTACGGCTTCAACTCCAACGGCCGCTATGGCCAGGGCAAGCTCATGCGCGAGCGCTTCATCCCCCGCGTGCTCGAAGCCAACCCCGAATCACTGATCGACGACAGCGGCAAGAACCTAGACCCGCACAAGATCTGGAACGCCATGTTCACCAACGAGAAGCCGGGCGGCCACGGCGAGCGCTCCGTGGCCATCGGCACAATCGACATGGCTGTGTGGGACGCGGTGGCCAAGATCGAAGGCAAGCCGCTGTTCCAGCTGTTGGCCGACCGCTATGGCAACGGTACACCCAATCGCAAGATCTTCGTCTATGCCGCTGGCGGCTACTACTACCCCGGCCAGGACCACGGCAAGCTCAAAGACGAAATGAAGAGCTACATCGACCGCGGCTACACCGTGGTCAAGAAGAAGATCGGCGGCGCTTCGCTCGACGAAGACCTGCGCCGCATCGACTCCATCATGGAAGTGCTGCAGGACGGCCAGAAGCTGTGCGTGGATGCCAATGGCCGCTTCGACCTGGACACCGCCATCCAGTACGCCAAGGCGCTCTCGCAATACGACCTGTTCTGGTACGAGGAACCCGGTGACCCACTCGATTTCGAGTTGCAGGCAGCCTTGCGCAACTACTACAAGAACCCCATGGCCACGGGCGAAGACCTGTTCTCCATGCAGGACGCGCGCAACCTGATCCGCTATGGCGGCATGCGCCCTGACCGCGACTGGCTGCAGTTCGACTGCGCACTGAGCTACGGCCTGGTGGAGTACCTGCGCACGCTGGACATGCTCAAGGAACACGGCTGGTCCGCAAGCCGCTGCATCCCGCACGGCGGGCACCAGATGTCGCTGAACATCGCGGCCGGCCTGGGCCTGGGCGGCAACGAGTCCTACCCGGACCTGTTCCAGCCCTTCGGCGGCTTCCCGGACGGTGTGCAGGTGATAGACGGCCACGTCACGCTGCCCGAGCTGCCCGGCATCGGCTTCGAAGGCAAGGCCGACCTGTACGCGCAGATGCAGGCACTGTCGGCCTGATCACCCCCTCAAAAACAGAACCTGAAGGAGACAAGCCATGGGCATTTTGAAGCAAGGGGCTGCAGCCGCAGCCATCGGACTGGTTGCGATCAGCATCAGCACAACCGCACGGGCGGAATTTCCGGACAAGCCAATTACTTTGGTCGTCCCCTTTTCCGCTGGCGGCCCCAGCGACAAAATTGCCCGTGATCTGGCAGAGGCCCTGCGCAAGCCTTTGGCCCAGACCGTGATCGTCGACAACACGGCAGGTGCTGGAGGCACCATCGGTGCGGCGCGCGTCGCACGTGCGTCACCGGATGGCTATACCCTGCTGGTGCACCACATCGGCATCTCCACCGCACCAGCGCTCTACAAGAAGCTGCCCTACAAGACGCTGGAAGACTTCGAGTACCTCGGACTCATCAACGAAGCGCCTTCGACCCTGATCGGCAAGCCAGGCCTGGCGGCCAGCAACTTTGCGGACCTTCGCAAATGGATCAGCGCCAATGACGGAAAGGTCAACCTCGCGAATGCGGGCGTGGGCTCGGCATCCCACCTGTGCGGACTGGTGCTGCAGGCCACCCTGCAATCGAAGATGGTCTTCGTTCCCTACAAGGGAACGGCGCCTGCCATGACCGACCTGATGGGTGGACAGGTGGACCTGATGTGCGAGCAGGCCACCAACGCCGTGCCCCAGATCGAAGCGAAGAAGGTCAAGGTCTTTGGCGTCACCAGCAAGCAGCGCATGGCGTTGCCAGCGCTTGCCCAGGTGCCCACGCTGGCCGAAGCAGGCCTGGCCGGCTTCGAGATGTCGGTGTGGCATGCGTGTACGCCCCCAAGGGCACGCCACCGGCCGTGCTGGCCAGGCTGAATGCCGCCATCCGCGCAGCGCTCAAGGACCCCGAACTCATCCAGCGCGAGGAGGCACTCGGTGTGCGCATCGTGACCGACGCGCGCCTGGAGCCTGCGGAGCACAAGAAATACGTAGAGGGCTAAATGATCCGCTGGGCCAGGATCATCAAGGACTCCGGGGAAACTGCGGACTGACGACCGAAGACGGCCTGCGGATCGAATCGGCCGAGGACACCACGGGCTGCCAGGCCTTGCGGCGACTCATACGGATTTGCATTCAATCGTATGACTAGGCGGGAAGCCGCAGACAGTGCTGTAGCACGGCAAGGCGGACCAACGAAGTTAGAGGGTTGAAGGCAAATCCGTATCAGAACGGCACCCGGCCCAGCCAGATGTCCCGGTACATCGCCCAGTCGCCCATGAAGCTGTACAGCGGCCGCTTGAAGCTGGCCGGCTTGTTCTTCTCGAAGCCGAAGTGCCCCACCCACGCAAAGCCATAGCCGCACAGCAGGCCGACCAGCAAGAAGGACGGCTGCCGCGTGGCCACAGCCCAGGCCACGCACAGGAGGGACAGGGTCGAGCCCACGAAATGCAGCCGCCGGCAGGTGCGGTTGCTGTGCTCGGTCAGGTAGAACGGGTAAAACTCCGCAAAGCTCTTGAAAGCACGCGGGTCGGTGGGGGTCGCGCTGATGTCCATGGTGCCTGTCTCCGGTGGGTATTGTTGGTTGTTCCTGCTTTATACGCCCACGCATGCAGGGGTGGGAGTGCCGTATTTGACAGCGCGCCATGGGGATCTTCCAATAGGCCGCTTCGCCGATCCACGATTGCATCCCCTGCCCTCCTCCTCCAGCCCAATACCCCAGGACGACGACACATCCTGTGGCACCCGAGAAAGCGGCCCCGGCCGCCAACATGCCATTGACGCGCTGCGCGGCTTCGCGCTGCTGGGCATCCTGGTCGTCAATGCGGGCAGCTTTGCCTCGACCTACTTTGGCCTCGGCGTGGCCGACCCCGCGTTCTCGCGGCCCGTGGACCACGCCGTGCGCTGGTTCATCAGCCTGGTCTTCGAGACCAAGTTCTACCTCTTGTTCTCGCTGCTGTTCGGCTACAGCTTTGCCTTGCAGATGGACTCGGCCCAGCGCTCAGGCAGCGCCTTCGTGCCCCGCTTCCTGCGGCGCCTGGCGGGGCTTTTGCTGCTGGGGGTGGCCCATGCCTGGCTGCTGTTTTCGGGCGACATCCTGGTGACCTATGCGCTGCTGGGTTGGTTGCTGCTGGCGCTGTGCAAGTTGCGGCCGGGTACTGCGGTGGTGATGGCCGTGGCGCTGCTGGCGCTGGTGTCCGCGGGCTGGGGACTGCTCGCCTGGCTGATGTCGCTGGCGCCGCCGATGGACTGGCCGCTGGCCGAGATCCACGCCAAGGCACAGCCGGCTGCACAGGCCTACCGTTCCGGGGCTATCGAGGCCATTGCCCAGCGCGGGCGCGACATGGCCGATGGCGTCTGGTTCGTGCTGGTGTTCGTGCAGGGGCCCTGTGCGCTGGCCATGTTCCTGCTGGGGTTGGCAGCCCATCGCTCGGGCTACCTGGCCACCATTGCGCTGCAGCCGGCACGCCTGCGCCGCTGGGTGCTGTGCTGCCTGCCGGTGGGCGGCCTGGGTGCCTGGGTCTATGCCACAGCGCAGAACAGCACCATCCGCCAACCCGATCATGTGTCGGCCGCCACGCTCGCGCTGGACCTGGCGACAGCGCCCTTCCTCACCTTCAGCTATGTCGCGGCACTGCTCTGGGCCCTGCAGAGCGGAGCTGCAGGCCGCCGACTGGGCGCCTGGCTGGAACCTGCGGGCCGCATGGCGCTGTCCAACTACCTGCTGCAATCCCTGGTGGGGGCGCTGGTGTTCACCGCCTACGGCTTGGCGCTGGTAGGGCGGGTCTCACCGCTGGCGGTGTTGCTGGGCTGTATAGCGCTGTATGCAACCCAACTCGCGCTGGGCCGCCGCTGGATGGCGCTGCACGCCTACGGGCCGGCGGAGTGGCTGCTGCGTGCCTTCACGCTCCTGCGCCGGCCCGCATGGCGGCGTGCGGCACCGCCGGCCGAGTGACCGGCCGGTGCTGTTGCGGCATCACCGGCCGATGGGCACGAGCTGATCGTCCGCCATGCCCACCAGCAAGGCCTTGCCGTCCGGCTGCACACGGAATTCGCCAAAGCGCGCCTGCTCCCAGCGGCTGGCATCGCCTTCGGCGAAGTACCAGCCGTCCGTCACAAGCGTCCAGTCGCCGTTCTTGGGCGTGAGCTGGATGCGGAACTCGCCGGGGGCGATGGGCGCATCGTACTTTTCGACGCGCTCCCAGGCCACCACGCCGCGTGCATCGAGCCGGCCCACGGCATAGGGCCGGCTGCCCAGCAGGCCTTCCACGCCCGCGTCGCGCCGGTCGAAATCGACCATGGGTGGCAGGGTGAACCGCAGGCGCATGTAGTCGCCCTGCATCAGCGAGCGCGGGTCCACCGGGGCCAGGGGCACGTAGACCTTCTGGCCGTTGGCAATCGTGTTTTCCTTGTCGGCGATGCCGATGTTGGCCACGGCCACGGTGGCCACCGCACTCAGCGCCAGCAGCCAGGGGCCCATGCGGTGGGCCCAGTGGCGGGAGGCATGGCCAGTTTCACCGGCCATCGCAGCGGCGCGTGGCGTGCGCAACGCACTCCAGGCCAACACACCCAGCAGCGCACCGCAGCCCACGAGCACCATGGCCTTGGTGGTCAGGGGCCAGGCCAGCAGGTAGTAGAAACCACCCATGATCCAGGTGCAGGCCAGGGCGGCCGCAGTGGCCTGGCCCCAGCGGCGGGTGGTGCCGGCGATGGCCAGGGCCAGTAGGGCGCTGCCGAGCAAGGGCGAGAACCAGCACAGCAGGGCCAGCACCAACGCCACCACGGCAGCGCGGGGCTGGCGCAGCACCGGCCAGGCGCGCTGCGCGATGGCGGCGGCAACCAGCGCCAGCAGCACGCTGGCCGCCTGCACCAGCCATTGCAGCGCAAAGGCGCGCGGCCCGACCTCCCGGCCGACCTCGCGCACCAGCTCACCGCCGATGCCGGCACCGAACGCACCGCCCACCAGGAAGGTCTGGCCCGACAGGCCGCAGATGCCCCACAGCAGCACCAGCAGCCAGCCGCAGGCCAGGGGCTCCAGCAGCGCTGCCAGCCAGTTGCCGGCACTACCGCGGCCCAGCGCATGGCGCTGCCACAGCAGCAGCCCCACCCACACCGCGAGCACGCCATGCACCATGCTCCAGGGCACCAGCGGCGACAAGGCCCAGCGGCCATCGGAGCCGGGCCAGATGAGGACAGCAAACAGCGCCGCCGCGCCCGCCCCCAGCAGCACACGCAGCCAGGGCAAGGCCACCAGCGCGGACACGCCCAGCGCCACCACCAGCATGAAGGCGGCCGCCGGCTGCAGGCCCATGTCGCGCCCGAAGGCAAAGCCCAGCAGGCCCGCGCCCGTCAGCAATGCCGGAAACGCCAGTTGCTCCAGGAAGATCGGCAGGTCCTTGCTGCGCAGGGCGGCCGTGGCACCGGCAAGCACCACGGCGCCGATGACGTAGGCACCCGCGTCCCGCACGATCCATTCGCCGAAGAACAGGCCGAACATGGCCAGCAGCGGCAGCGCGGCCAGCCAGGCGCCCAGCGCCGTGAGCAGCACCACGGGCCAGGGGCGTGCCGTGCCGCCGGCACGGTGTGCGTCTGCCGCCGAAGCGCCGGGCGGCAGGATGCCCTGCTCCACGGCGGCCTGCACGATGGCTTCAAGCGCGTTGGGCTTGGGCGCAGGCGCGGCAGCGCTTGCAGACAGATTCACGGGATCGATGGGAGCGCCGCTCATGCCGCTTCTCCCTGTCCCTGCTGCGATGCAGCGCGCCGCGCCAGGCGCATCACCAGATTCACGGTGGCCGCCAGCAACCCCGCGGCCACCAGGCCGATGAGCAGCAGCGAGCCCACGAAATCACCGAAGCGGGAGCCCGAGAACATGGCGCGCGCCAGCCCCGTCACCAGCAGGATGTTGAGCCCCAGCGCCGCACCGCTGAGCAGGAAGATGTCGAAATGCGTGCGCATACCTACCAGCGCGGCAGCGGCCGCCAGCAGCACCAGGCCCAGGCCGTAGTGGCCCGCCACGGGCGAGTGGAACAGGCCGCCCAGCGCGGTGAGCGTGATCAGCATCAGCGCCAGCGTGCCCGCCGTGCGCAACGCCCAGACGCCCGCGCCGGTGAAGCGCTGCGCCTGCGGCAGCATGGCCGCTGCCACTGCCAGCGCGGCGCCCAGGGAGACCAGGTGCACCGTCATGTCCGCAGGCGACACGCGCCAGCTGTGGCCCGTGTGCGCCTGCGCCCACAGCGAAATGCCCACCATGGCCACCAGGGTCCAGGGCACCCACACCACATCGCTGCGCACGGCCAGCGCCAGGGGCAATGTGAGCACGGCCCACACGGCAAACAGCTGCCAGGGGTCGGCCCCGGTCTGGTAGGTCTGCCCGAAGTAGGCGAACAGCGCGCCCGTGCCCAGCAGCGCCAGCATGGCCAGCGGCGCACGCGCACCGGCCCGGAACGCAGCGCCTGCGCACATGGCCAGCACGAAGCCCTGCAGCAGCGCAAAGCGCATGAAGCGGCCCAGGCTCTCCCAGTTGGCAGCGATCCACATCACCAGCCCCAGACCGCCGAGCGCCGCCGCGATGACCGCGACGGTGCGCCACAGCGTGGTGTGCAGGGCGGCGGGCGGGCGGTCGAACCCCGCCAGCCCGAGCAGGCGCGTGGCGGCCGGTCGGTCCAGCGTGTGCTGGCGGGCCAGCTCGAACAAGGCGGTGCGCAGGGTCATGGGAGGGGCCTTTGGCTCAGGACAAGGAAATAAAGTCGCGGATCGCCATCAGCGTACCGTCGGGCGCCTCGCTCATCTGGTTGTGGCCCACGGGCAGGCTGGTGGTGTGCACCACCTTGCCCGCAGCGCGTGCAGCGGCCACCAGGCCCTGCGCGGCCTTGGGCGCAGTCATCTGGTCCTGCGCGCCCAGCGCGAACAGTACCGGGCACCGCACGGCGGCAATCGCCTGCTCGCCATTGGCATAGCTGTCGCAGGCCACGAAGCCGCGGTGGAACACGTTGACCGCAGTGTTACTGCGCAGCACCTTGCGGCCCAGCGCCATGCCGGCGTTGTAGACCCAGAAGCCCGCGCCCGAAGGCGGCGCCAGCGTGCTGCGCGAGAACACGTTGACCATGCGCAGCGCCTTCTCGGGCTCGTTGAGCGCCGCATCGATCAGCGCGGGCGAGACCTTCATCGGGTAGGCCGTACCCACCAGCACCAGGTGGCTCAAGCGCTCGCCCAGCCGGGCCGCGGCCTCCAGCGCGATCAGCGAGCCGAAGCTGTGTCCCACCAGAGCCGCGCGCTGCACGCCTGCGGCATCGAGCAGCGCGGCAATGAAGTCCGCCCCCGCCTCCACGCTGGCCGGGGCTTCGCCCCCGCTGCGGCAATGGCCGGGCAGGTCCACCGCCAGCACGTTCCAGCCGTGGTTGGCCAGGTAGCGGCTTTGCAGCGCCCACACGCTGTGGTCGTTGAGCACGCCGTGGACCATGACCACGGTGGGCAGTGCGGGGTTGAACGCCTTGCCGCCGGTGTAGCAGTAGGTGGTGTGGCCGTTGACTTGGATCTGCATACGGATGGGTCCTCTTTGTTCGCTTGTCTTTGTTGCGTTGTTGTGGTGTCGGGTGCGACGCTGGCCTCAGCGCGGCGGCACGCCGGCAGCCAGGTCGTCCAGCACCTGGATCCAGCGCTGCGCTGCGTCGCGCACCTTTGCGCTTGCATCGCTGGCGGCCGTGGCCTCGGCCAGCGGGCGCTCGGCGGCCGCCTCGCTGCGCCAGTAGTCCAGGGCCAGCACGGCCAGGTAGCGCACCGTCTCGTCGCCATCGTGCGCCACGGCATGGGCCAGCGCGGGCACGGCGCGTGCACCGGCCTCGGCGCCCAGGGCCCGGTCGCCCAGCGCCATGGCGGCATGCTGGCGCACCACGGTCAGGGGCGAGTGCAGGCCGCGCACGGCTTCATCCACCTCGTGCGGGCGCAGCGTGCAGGTGCCCGAGCCGGGGCGCAGCCATTGCTCCACCAGCGGCAACAGTGCAGGCCGCACGGCGGGCAGGGACTCGATGGGGCGGTAGTCGAGCGGCAGCGGGTCGAGCGCGTGGTTGCGGAACGCGCCGTAGGGCGATGACAGGCCCTGTGCCACGCATTCATCGCTGAGCGTTCCGGCCTGGGCCTGTTCCAGCAGCCAGGCGCTTTCGCCCAGATGTGCCAGCGCACCGGCGCAGATATTGCGCCCGGCCTGGGCCCGGTGGCGCATGCTGGTGCGCGGCACGGCTTTGAGCACCTGCGTATGCAACGCGGCCACAACCTCGGGCGTGGCCGCACCGATCTCGCCCAACAGGCGCGCGGCTTCACATTGCGTCTCGGCACGCGGCAGCAGTTGCAGCAGCGCCGCAATGGCAGCGGTGCCGAAGGCGCGCAGGGCACCCTGCGCCGCTTCGCCGTGGCGCTGGGCCTGCGCGCGCGTCAGTCCCAGCTCGGGAGCAGGCTGGTGCGCCAGGCAAGCCAGGTGGTAGCGCAGGCGCTCGGCATCGGGCAACTCTGCGACGCGCCGGGCCTCGGCCAGGTCGGCCGCATGGCCGGGCAGCAGCCGGGCAAATGCCTCTTCGCCCACACAGCGCTGGGCGATGGCGATGCCCTCATCGCTGTCCTCGTGCAGCAGCACGGCAAAGCCGGGCGTGAGCCGGTCGGCCACGGGCGACGCTTGCAGGGCGGCACGCAACCGGTGGCACACGCTCACCAGCGCATCGGTGCAGCGGCGGTCTGCGGCCTCCCATTGCGCCACGTCGCCGCCCTGGGCCTCGGCCGCCAATGCGGCCTGGGCGGAGGCCATGGCGGGGCTGTCCGAGGACATTTCGGGCCAGCTCCAGTCGGCGGGGTTCCAGCGCAGGCTGTAGAGCGTGCCGCCGTCATCTTCCGGTTCCACCTCGGCCAATGCCGCCTCGCTGCCCATGGATACGGTAGGCAGGTAGATGGGGCCATCGAGTTCGCGGTACATGCCTGCGAGCGCCACGGCGTAGACGTCGCCGCACAGCGGGTGTGCCTGCAACGCGGGCAGCACCAGCGCCAGCGCGTCGTCCAGCAGCGTCTGCTCGAAGGCCTGCCAGTCCATGGCGGGTGCCTGCGCCATCGCCGGGCTCAGGCCGCCTTCTCCGCGGCCTTGAGGGCGCGCTTGAGGTCGTCGATCAGGTCATCGGCATCCTCCAGCCCGATGGACAGGCGGATCGTGCCCTGCGTGATGCCGGCATTCACCAGCGCCTCGTCGCTCATGCGGAAGTGCGTGGTGCTGGCCGGGTGGATCACCAGGCTGCGGCAGTCGCCCACGTTGGCCAGGTGGCTGAAGACCTTGAGCGCCTCGATGAACTTCTTGCCCTGCTCGCGGTTGCCCTTGAGGTCGAAGCTGAACACCGAGCCCGCGCCGCGCGGCAGCAGCTTCTGCGCCAGGGCGTGGCTGGGGTGCGATTCGAGCATGGGGTGGCCCACGCGCGAGACGAAAGGCTGGCTGCCCAGGAACTCGACCACACGCGCCGTGTTGCGCATGTGCCGCTCCATGCGCAGCGGCAGGGTCTCGATGCCCTGCAGGATCAGCCAGGCGGTGTGCGGGCTCATGCAGGCGCCGAAGTCGCGCAGGCCTTCGCGGCGCGCGCGCAGCAAGAAGGCGCCCACCGAGCTTTCCTCGCTGAACACCATGTTGTGGAAACCCTCGTACGGCTCAGTCAGCTCGGCGAACTTGCCCGCCGAGCGCGGGCCGTCCCAGTCGAAGCTGCCGCCGTCGACCACGATGCCGCCCACCACCGTGCCGTGGCCCGAGAGGAACTTGGTGGCCGAGTGGTAGACCAGGTCGGCGCCGAGCTCCAGCGGCTTCATGAGCCAGGGCGAGGTCAGGGTCGAGTCGACCAGCAGCGGCACACCCGCTTCATGGGCAATGGCGCTGATGGTGGGGATGTCCAGCACATCCAGGCCCGGGTTGCCCACCGTCTCGCCGAAGAACAGTTTCGTATTGGGCCGCACGGCCGCGCGCCAGCCGTCGATGTCGCCGGGCTTGACAAAGGTGGTCGCTATGCCAAAGCGCGACAGCGTGTAGTGCAGCAGGTTCTGCGAGCCGCCGTACAGCGCCGTGCTGGCCACGATGTGGCTGCCCGCGCCCATCAAGGTGCAGATGGCCAGGTGCAGCGCGGCCTGGCCGCTGGCGGTGGCGATGGCACCCACGCCGCCTTCCAGGGCCGACACGCGCTGCTCCAGCACCGCATTGGTGGGGTTGCTGATGCGGCTGTACACGTGGCCGGGCCGCTCCAGGTTGAACAGCGAGGCGGCGTGGTCGCTCGATTCGAAGACGAACGAGGTGGTCAGGTGGATCGGTACGGCGCGTGCGCCGGTGGCGGGGTCGGGTGTGGCTCCGGCGTGCAGCGCAAGCGTGTCAAAGCCGGGGTCGGAGTAACCGGGCATCCAATGTCTCCCATGTTGTCGGTGCTGGCAGGCATTGTGGGCTATATTTCATGCGAACAGGCCTGTTGCGCCCCACCGAGCCCCATTGGAGACCGATCATGAAAGTCAGCGATATCCTTCGCGTCAAAGGCAACACCCTTTACACCGTGACCCCCGACGAACCGCTGGCCAATGCCGTGGACATCATGGCCGACCGCGACATCGGCTCGCTGGTGGTGATGGAGCTCGGTGACCTGGTGGGCATGCTCACCTTCCGCGAAGTGATCCAGGCCATCGTCAAGAACGGCGGCAGCGTGGGCACGCTGCAGGTGCGCTCGGCCATGGACGACCATCCGCTGACCTGCACCCTTGAAACCGACATGGACGAGGTGCGCCGCATGATGCTGGACCGCCACGCCCGCTACATGCCGGTGATGGACAAGAAGATGCTCATGGGCGTGATCAGCTTCTACGACGTGGCCAAGGCCGTGGTGGACAGCCAGAACTTCGAGAACAAGATGCTCAAGGCCTACATCCGCGACTGGCCAGAGGAAGAATCGGGCGGCTGAGCGCGGACTGCGCCAACGCCCTCCTGATTGCCGCTGCCCCGGTCCGCTTCCATGCGGTTGTTGCTGCGCCTGTGTACCTGCCTGGCCTGCTGGTTCGTGCTGACGGGCTGGGCTGCGCCGGCGGCGATTGCCTTGTCTGCGGTGGCAGATGCCAGCTCGCTGGGCTTGCGGGCAGAGGTGCTTGAAGACAAAACCCGGGCACTGGGCATTGCCGACGTCCTCGCAGCGCCGGATCTGCCCTGGCGTGCCAACGGCACCGAGGTGCTCAATTTCAGCTTTTCCCACTCGGCGTACTGGGTGCACCTGCGCCTGCACAACGACACGGCCGCACCGCTGACGCGGTTGCTGGAGACGGCGTCGGCACTGCAGGACGTGGTGGACCTGCACGTGGTGCACCGTGGTCAGATCACCGAGACCGTTGCCACGGGCGACCGGCGGCCGTTTGCCAACCGCCCCCTGCCCTACCGGTATCCCGTATTCCCGCTGGCGGTGGCACCCGGCCAGACGCTGGACCTGTACCTGCGGCTCGACACGCACGACGGCCTGTTCGAGGCCATGCCCCTGGTGCTGCGCACCCCCCAGGGATTTCTCAGGCACAGCCAGACCGAGAGCGTGGCCTTTGGCGCCTACTACGGTGCCATCGTGGCGCTGCTGCTGTACAACCTGCTGCTGTTCGCGCTGGTGCGCGACGGGCTGTTTCTGAAGTATGTGCTGTACCTTGCGGCCTACCTTACCTGGAACCTGTGCTTCACCGGCATCGGCTTTCACTACCTGTGGCCTGGCGCACCGGACCTGAACAACCAGATGCTGGCAGTGGCAGTGCCGCTGATCTTCGTGGCGTTGACGGCTTTCTCTGCCAGCTACCTGCAGACACGCGCCCGCGCACCGCGGTTGCACCGAACGATGGTTGGCCTGGTGGTGCTGTGCACCCTGCAGCCCATCACGGGGCTGCTCGACTTTTACGCAGCCACGTTCATCACCATCCTTCCCATCGGGGCGGCCATGCTGGTGGTGCAGATGATTGCGGCAGTGCGCATCGCCGTGGCGGGCTACCGCCCCGCGCGCTTTTATGTGCTGGCCTCTTCGGCACTGGCGTTGGGGGCGTTGGTCACCTTCCTCAAGGTGTTCGACCTGGTGCCATCGAGCCCGCTGGTGGAGTACAGCCTGAACATCGGATCGGCACTCGAATTCATTTTGCTGGCCCTGGCGCTGGCAGACAAGATGAACCAGTTGAAGGCCGAAAAACTGGCGGCAGAGCAGCAGGCCCTGGCCGTGCAGACCGCACTGGCACAAGACCTGGACCGCAAGGTGCACGAGCGCACCCAGGCCCTGGAGCTGGCCAATGCGCAGTTGCAGACGGCCGCCATCACCGATGCGCTGACGGGCATCTACAACCGGCGCTATTTCGACACCCTCCTGCGCCGTGAATTCAACCGGTGCATGCGCCAGCAGGCATCGCTGGCGCTGTGCGTCATCGACATCGACAACTTCAAGAAGTACAACGACCGGTTTGGACACCAGCAAGGCGACGAGGCCCTGAAGGCCGTGGCACAGGCGCTGGCGCAGCGGGTGCAGCGATCTACGGACCACCTGTTTCGCGTGGGGGGTGAGGAATTCGTGGTTCTGATGGCGGGCCAGACGCGTGCCAGCGCCATGGGCCACCTGGAAATCCTGCGCCTGGCCGTCCAGGCCCTGGCCATGCCGCACCCCGACAACCCGGCGCAGGTGGTGACCGTCTCCTGCGGCATGGCCTGGAGCGAGGTCATGCAAGGCGAACCCGATGCCCTGTATGCCCAGGCCGACCAGGCGCTGTACCGCGCCAAGCAGGCCGGGCGCAACCAGTCGGCGCAGTAGCCAGCCACCGTTTGCCCACTCTGGGATAATCGCCGCCCATGAGCGGCAACACCATCGGTACCCTATTCGCTGTCACCAATTTTGGTGAATCCCACGGCCCGGCCATTGGCTGCGTGATCGACGGCTGCCCGCCGGGCATGCCACTGACCGAGGCGGACATCCAGGCCGACCTGGACCGCCGCCGCCCCGGCACCAGCCGCCACGTGACCCAGCGCAACGAGCCCGATGCGGTGGAGATCCTCTCGGGCGTGTACGAGGGCAAGACCACCGGCACCCCCATCGCGCTGCTGATCCGCAACACCGACCAGCGCAGCAAGGACTACAGCAATATCTCCGAGAGCTTTCGCCCGGGCCATGCCGACTACACCTACTGGCACAAGTACGGCATCCGCGACCCGCGCGGCGGCGGCCGCTCGTCGGCACGCCTGACGGCCCCCACCGTGGCCGCCGGTGCCGTGGCCAAGAAATGGCTGGCCGAGCAGTACGGCACGCAGTTTCGCGCCTGCATGACACAGTTGGGCGAGCTGCCCATCCCCTTCGAGAGCTGGGACCATGTGCGCCAGAACCCCTTCTTCGCCCCGGTGGCCGACGTGCAGCAGTACGAGGACTACATGGACGCGCTGCGCAAGGCCGGTGACTCATGCGGCGCGCGCATCCGCATCTCGGCCAGCGGCGTGCCCGTGGGCCTGGGCGAGCCGCTGTACGACAAGCTCGACGCCGACATCGCCCACGCCATGATGGGCCTGAACGCCGTCAAGGGCGTGGAGATCGGCGCCGGCTTCGAGAGCGTGGCCCACCGCGGCACCATGCACGGTGACTCGATGACGCCCCAGGGCTTTCGCACCAACCACGCCGGCGGCGTGCTCGGCGGCATCAGCACCGGGCAGGACCTGGAGGTGTTGATCGCGATCAAGCCGACCAGCTCCATCATCAGCCCGCGCGAGTCCATCGACATCCACGGCCAGCCCACCGAGGTCATCACCAAGGGCCGCCACGACCCCTGCGTGGGCATCCGCGCCGCGCCGATTGCCGAGGCGCTGCTGGCGCTGGTGGTGATGGAGCACGCCCTGCGCAACCGCGCCCAGTGTGCGGACGTGGTGCGCGAGGTGGCACCGATCCAGGCGTCGTTCCTTTGAACGCCTACGCACAAAGCGCCGCGCGCCGCCGGCCTCTGGCGTTCGCCGCGTCTGCCCTGGCTGCAGCTGCCCTGCTGGCAGGCTGCGCATCCCCACCCGCGCCACCCACCCACATCGACATCGGCCTCATCGCCTTCAACGACCTGCACGGCAACCTGGAGCCACCGCGCATGGCGCTGCAGGTGGCCGCGCCCGATGGCAGCGGACAGGCGCGCGTGCCTGCAGGCGGCGCGGCCTACATGGCCAGCGCCATCGCGCACCTGAAGACCCTGCACAAACACCATGCGGTGGTGGCGGCCGGCGACATGGTGGGCGCATCGCCCCTGGTGTCGGCGCTTTTCCTCGACGAACCGACCATCGAAGCCGTCAACCGCATGGGCATCGATTTCAACGCCGTGGGCAACCACGAGTTCGACAAGGGCTGGCGCGAGCTGCTGCGCCTGAAAAACGGCGGCTGCGAGAAGCACACGGTGCGCGAGTCCTGCCAGCTCAACCCCACCTTCCCAGGCACCAACTTCGGCCTGCTGGCAGCGAACACCTCGCACGACGACGGCCGCCCGCTGCTGCCGCCCACCGGCATCAAGCGCTTTACCGAGGGCGGCGTCACGGTCAGCGTGGGCTTCATCGGCCTGACCCTGCGCGGAACGCCCGCGATGGTGGCGCCCGCCGGCGTGGCCGGCCTGCGCTTTGCCGACGAGGCCGACACCGTCAACGCCCTGATCCCCGGCCTGCGCGCCCAGGGCGCCGATGTGATCGTGGTCATGGTGCACGAGGGCGGCGAGACCGAGGCGGCGCTGGGCGAGACCAGCTGCAAGGGCCTGAGCGGCGACATCCTGCCCATCCTGGAGCGGCTCGACCCTGCGGTGGACGTGGTGGTCTCGGGCCACACGCACCGCTCCTACCTGTGCGACTACGGCACCGTGAACCCCGCCCACCCGCTGCTGCTGACCAGCGCCGGCCAGTACGGCACGCATGTCACCGACATCAGCCTGCGCGTGAACACCGCCACCCGCCGCGTGGTGCGCAAGAGCGCACGCCAGGTCATCGTGCAGGGCGAGGGCTTCACCAGCGGGTCTACCACCTTCGCCGTGGACACACGCTTCCCCGTCTTCGCGCGCGATGAGGGCGTGTACGCCATCGTGGAGCGCTACCGCGCCGCCGCCGAGCCTCAGGCCCAGCGCCCCGCAGGGCGCCTCACCGGCCCTGTCTCGCGCGAGCCTGCTGCGTCGCTCGAAACCTCCATGGGCAACCTGATCGCCGACGCACAGTTGCTTGCGGCCCAGGACCCGGGCCTGAATGCCCAGATCTCCTTCATGAACCCCGGCGGTGTGCGCGGCGTTCTGGTGCCTGGTGCGGATGGCCAGGTGCGCTATGGCCAGATGTTCACGGCACAGCCGTTTGGCAACAGCCTGATGGTGCAGTCGTTCACGGGTGCACAGGTGAAAGCCATCCTTGAGCAGCAGTTCGCCAGCGGCACCAACACCGCGCAGAGCCCTCGGGTGCTGTCGGTCTCCAAGGGCTTCACCTACCGCTATGACCTGCGTTTGCCTGCGGGTCAGCGGGTGAGTGGGGTGTTGCTCAATGGGCAGCCGCTGCGCTCCGATGCTGTTTACCGGGTGGTGGTGAGCAGCTTCCTGGCTACGGGTGGGGATAACTTCACTGTCTTCACGCAAGGCGTGGATGGGTTGGGGGCGGGGCAGGATCTGGATGCGTTGGAGGCTTACTTCACTGCTTCTGGAGGGGCTGTGGTGCCGCCGGCTACGGATCGGATTGTTCGGGTGGATTTGCCCTGATTTTTCTGTTGTCGGCTTGGGGCTTGTTCGAGCCGCGTGCTTGCATTGACGGCGGAGGCCGGGGTATGCGCCCGGCGGCGCACCTACTGTTCTTTTGCTTCGCCAAAAGAAAGTAGGCAAAGAAAAGGCGACCCCGCTGCCCGTGTCCCCCTCGCACTGCGTACGAG
>NZ_LMIH01000012.1:994531-994741 GCF_001428645.1 Acidovorax sp. Root217 | reverse complement strand
GCGCAGCAGCAGCCGTCCCTGACCCCGCTCCCCACCCCTGCTGGCTGCGCCGAGAAGCGCAGGAGCTGGGGTGGGTGCATGTGCCGAAGGACACATGCACTTCGTGGTCTAGCTCGTCGCTGCTGTCTGAGCGGAGTTCGAAGAACGCAGCGAGTTCAGCGACGTCCACCCCAGATCCGAGCATCGCAGGCTGCCCCCATTCGCCCGACG
>NZ_LMIH01000012.1:848570-994499 GCF_001428645.1 Acidovorax sp. Root217 | reverse complement strand
AGACTGGGGGTCGCCTTTTCTTGGCCCACCTTCTTTTGGCGACGCAAAAGAAGGTGGGTGCGCTGCCGGGCGCACATCCCGGCCTCCGCCTTCAACCCAAGCCCGCCCCATCAGAGCGAAGCGACAACCCCAATCACGCAATCAGAACTGGTAAGTAGCCGAAAGCCACAGCCGCCGCCCATCCTGGCTGTTCGTATAAAGGTTCCTATAGTTCGTCACCGCGGGCGCCCCCGGCACCGTATATGCCGTGTACTCCACAAAATCCTTGTTGAACAGGTTGTACAACGCCGCGTTGACCGGCCTCGTCCATATTGATGGACTGGCCAAACGCATCCACGCACGGTTGCAACGCGCATAAACGCGCGCATGCGCCGCCCTCAATAGACATCACGCCGGTAGCGCCCGCTGCGCACCAGCTCGGCCATGGGTGCAGGGCCCAACAAACCCGTGAGGGCCATGTCCACCCCCTGCGCCATGCCCTGCAGGCTGCCGCACACGTAGACGGCCGCGCCCTGCTCCTCGACCCAGGCACGCACGCTGGCGGCCTGCGCCTGCAGCAGGTCCTGCACATAGACCTTGTGGGCCGGGTCGTCGCGCGAGAAAGCCAGGTCAAGCCGCGTGAGCACGCCAGCCGCCTGCCAGGCGGTGAGCTCGTCGCGAAAGAGGAAATCGTGCGCCGCATGGCGCTCGCCGAACAGCAGCCAGTTGGGCCCTGCCCCCTCCAACGCGCGCGCGCGCAGGTGGCTGCGCAGGCCGGCGATGCCCGTGCCATTGCCCACCAGGATCAGCGGGCGCGCAGCATTGTCTTCAAGCCGGAAATTGCGGTGCGCGCGCAGGCGCATTGGCACCGCTGCGCCCACCTGAGCGCCCGTGGTGAGCCAATGCGATGCAAGGCCTGGCGTGCCATCCTCGCGCATGGCCTGGCGCACCACCAGGTGCACACGGCCATCGCTGGCGAGCGAGGCGATCGAATACTCGCGCGGGTGCTCCATGTCGCCGGGCACGCACACCTGCACCAGGTCGCCCGACTCCCATGCAGCCGCCGCGCCAGCGGGCGGTGCCAGCTCCACCAGGTGCACGGGCGCCCCCTCGCTGCCGGGGTTCAGGTGGCTGCGCGCTGCCAGGGTCCATGGGCCAAAAGCGGGTGCTTCCCACGCGGGCAACTCGCTCAGGCTCGATACCTGCGCCAGTTGGTGCTGCCAGGCCGTGAGCGCGGCAGGCGCGCCGTTGTCCATCTCCACGCGCTCGAACAACGGTGTGGCGCCGCGCGCGCGCAGCCATGCGTCGAGCAGGCGGCCAAAGCCGCAGAAGTGGGCGTACTGGCGGTCGCCCAGCGCCAGCAGGCCGTACTGCAATTGCGACAGGTCCGGCATGGCTTCATCGACTGCGCCCATGCACGCCTCCTGGAAGGCCGCAGCATTGTCGGGCGCATCGCCCTCGCCGTAGGTGCTGGCCAGGAACAGCGCACGCCGGCTGCGTGCGAGCATGGCCGCATCGAGCTTGTCGAGCGCGCACAGGTGCACGGGCTCGCCCGCCGTGTGCAGCAGGCGTGCCGTCTCGCGCGCCAGTTCCTCGGCCTGGCCGGTCTGGCTGGCGTAGACCACCAGAAGGGATTGCACGCCCTCGCGCGCCGATGCCAAGGCCAGGGCCTGTGCGGCCTGCGCCTGGTGCCTGCGCCGCTCGCGCAGCCAGATGGCGGCGCACAGGGCGGCGTACAGCAGCACCAAAGCGACGGCAGCGGCCAGCCGCACAGCGGGGTCGGAAACGTTCATGAAAATTCGGGAAACAGCGCCGCAAACGCCGGGCTCGCAGTCCATACCGGACCTTGCGCAGTGCGCTCACACAGCAACGCAGCCACCCCTTGCCCCGCAGCAAAGGCCAGACCCTCCACCGGCCCCAGCACGGTGAGCACCGTGGCCAGGGCATCGGCATGCATGCATTCCTGGTGCAGCACCGTCACACTGGCCAGCGCATGCACCACGGGCTCGCCAGTGCGCGGGTCGATGGTGTGCGAGTAGCGCCGGCCTCCGTGGTCAAAGGCATGCCAATGGTCGCCCGATGTAGCGATGGCCATGCCCTGGAGAGGCAGCGCCCGGGCCGAGCCAGCCTCGCCTGCCACGGCCACGCGCCAGGGCTGGCCGCCGGGGCGTGTGCCGCTGGCGCGCAGCTCGCCACCGACCTCGGCCAGAAAATCCACCCAGCCCTGCGCCTGCAGGGCCTGCACCACCAGGTCCACCGAGTAGCCCTTGGCAATGCCCGACAGATCCAGCTGCAGGCCCCCGGGCTGCAGCGCCTGCTGCCCCTCGTCGCGCAGCACCAGGCCTGCGCCCACGCTGTGCGGACGCAGGGCCTGCAGCTCCTGCGCCGAAGGCATCGTGGCGGGAGCCATGTGGTCGGCCTGCGGGTCGTGCCGGGGGCCGAAACCCCAGCGGCCCACCAGTTGCCCCACGCCCACATCGAACGCACCGCCACTGGCCACCGCCCAATGCTGCGCAGCCTGCAGCACGGTGAAGAACTCGGGCGACAGCGCATGCCAGCTGCCCGCGGGCGCGCGGTTGAAGCGGGAGACCTCCGATTCGGATTCCCAATTGCTCATCTGGCGCACGACCAGGGCCAGCGCTTCTTCTATGGCGGCGCGCACGGGTGCCAGCGGCACGAACTGCGGATTGCACAGCCGCACCGACCAGGTGGTGCCCATGGCCTCGCCGACCAGGGTCTGCAAGACAGCGGGATCGGCAGCGCGCACAGGCACATGCGGGGCGGCATGGCCAGCCCCGCCGAACGATGCCAAGGCAGGAAGAGGCGCCGCAGCAACGGCTGCGTGCCCGAACCCCTGCCCGTACTGCACCTGGATGCTCATGCGCGCCGAAACCTTACCTGCAACAGATCAAGGCAAAACTTCGAGCGTGCCCACGTACGAGAGACGACGCTCCTTGGCCTGGGGCAGCGAGGTCTTCTCGTCCTTGGCATCGGCATCCACCCAGTACATGCCGGCGGCAGGCCAGGTCACACTGAACTCGCCCTTGGCATCGGTGGTGGCCTTGATCTCGCCGACCTTGTCGCGGTAGCGGGTGGAACCGGCGATCAGCACCACTTCGAGGTTGGCGGCGGGCTTGCCGTCCACGTGGAAGGCAAACGTGGCCTTCTCACCCTTCACGAGGTCGTTGGGGTGCGTCACGGGCACCAGTTCCAGGCCCTGGCCCGTGGGCTTGATGGCGCTGGGCTTGCCCACCGTCACGAAGGTCTCGATGCGGCCGGCCGACTGCGTCACCTTCAGCTCCTGCGCGTCGGCAGGCACTTCGGCCGCGAACTTCTCGGCCGTGCCGCGCCAGCGCTTGGGCTGGCCGGCCTTGTCCTTGTAGCTGGCGTTCAGGCCGCTGCTCACCACGGCCAGGTGGTAGGTGCCGGTCTGGGTAAGGTTCAGGTCGAACACGCTGCGCAGCTTGCCGCGGTGCGAGTTTTCGGGCTTGACGGCGGAGCCATCGGGGGCCACCACCACGAGGTTGTCCAGGCCCAGCGGAAAATGGTTGAAGAAGAACAGGTCGTTGGAGACGGCGGCATCCACCGTGATCCACTCGGCCTTGGAGAGCACGGTGGTCGATGGCAGCAGCCACACGTTGTGGGCCTGGGCCGAGAAGGCACCGCACAGCAGGGCGATGCAGGTGGCGATACGGGTCTTGAATTGCATGAAGGTACTCCGGGTATTCGTCAAAGGGTTCAGGGCTTGAGGTCGAGGGTGACCTCACCGAGCTCGCTGCTGCCCTTGGCACTCAGCTGCTGGGCCTTGGCGGCAGGCCAGGTGAAGGGAATCGTCACCAGCTCGCGGCCACCGACCTCGCGCGAGGCCTCGACCACCAGCTTGTAGCTGCCGGCGGGCAGCGTGGCCAGTTGCTTGGTGCCTTCGTTGAAAGCGACCTGGTGCTTGCCCACAGGGCGCGTGGGGCTGGTCACGCCGTCGATGGGCACGGTGAGTTCACGGCCCGTGCGGCGCCACCACTGGCGCAGGTCCTTGAGCCACTTGGCGCCCTCTTCGTTCTTCATCTTCACGTCGTACCAGACGGCCAGGGTCGATGCCACCGAGTTGTCGGCCCGCTCGACCCACATCGCCACATAAGGGCGGTGGTACTCGGCCACGTCCAGGCGCGGGATCTCCACGCCCACGCCCAGGCCAGCGGCAAACGCCGGGGCACCCAGGCATGCACTCAGCGCAATGCTGTAGCGCAGGTGCAAATGCTTTGTCACAGGCATTCTTTTCTTCTTTCGGTTCAGTGGATAAACAGGAGCGCCAACACCACCGGGGGGCCAGGTGAAGGGGCGGTTGCCCGCGTGCATCTTGAGGATGAACAGGCCAGTGACGGTGAACACCAGGCAGGCGGCAGCAAAGATGTCGATGAACCAGCTCCAGGCGGTCCCTGTGTTGCGCCCCTTGTGCAGGTCGTTGAGGTAAGAGATCCAGCCGCGGTCGGTGCGCTCGTACTCGGCCTCGCCATCGGCCAGGCTCACGCGCAGCCAGGCATCGCCGCCGGGGCGCGGCAGCGAGACATAGATTTCATCGGCCGACCACTCGGCCTCGCGGCCCGCCGTCTCCAGCGACCACTGCGTGCGCGCCCAGTCCTGCAAGGCCTCGGGCAGCGGGGCACGGTCTTTCGGCGGCGGCGGCAAGGCCTTGAGCGTGTTCAGCAGCGCATCGGGCACGGTGGCCTGCTGGCTCACGACCTTGGGCTTGGACTCGATCTGCCCGGCATGGTTGAGCGTGAAGCCCGTGACGGCAAACAGCAGCATGCCGATCAGGCACATGGCCGAGCTGACCCAATGCCATTCGTGCAGCGTCTTGAGCCAATAAGACCGGCGCCGGTTGTCCTGTGGTTTGTTCATTCCTGGAGGGGGTGCGCGCGATAGAGCCTTGTCAGGCGGTGCGCCGAATGCGAAGCCCGTATTCTAGTTTCAGAGAATGACAACCATTTGCATTTGCAAAATCTTTACCTTGCCTGGTGCAAGGAGATGGCCTGCAGCATCGCACCCAAGGCTTGCAGGCACCCAATCAACAAGAATGGTTATCATTACCATGTTTTTAGCAGCACCGCACCGCGTGCCTTCCACCACTCCATGTCCTTCCCGCACGCGCTGACCGATCTCTACGTACAGCACCATGGCTGGCTGCGCAAATGGCTGCAGCGGCGCCTGGGCCATGCGGGCGACGCGGCCGATTTTGCGCAGGACACCTACCTGCGCGTGATCGAATCGCGAACCGTGCTGGCCGACATCCGCGAGCCGCGTGCCTTCCTGACCACCGTGGCCAAGCGCGTGGTGGCCAACCACCTGCGCCACCGCGAGATCGAGCGCGCCTACCTCGAGACGCTGGCCCACATGCCCCAGCCCCTGGCGCCCTCGCCCGAGGAGCGCGCCATCGTGCTGGAGGCACTGCTGGAGATCGATGCCATCCTGGACGGCCTGCCGCCCAAGGTGCGCACCGCCTTCCTCTGGGCACAGCTCGACGGCATGCCCTATGCCGAGATCGCCGAGCGCATGGGCGTCTCGCTCAGTTCGGTCAAGCAGTACATGGCGCGCGCGATACGGCACTGCTACTTTCCGGGGGCTGGCGCATGAGCGCCCACCCGCCGCCGCACACCGGCACAGCCCTGCCCGCGCCTGTCGTGGATGCCGCGGTGCAATGGCTGGTGCACCTGTGGTCCGGTACGGCCACCGCCGAGAGCCGCGTTGAATGGCAGCGCTGGCGCGCCGCCCACCCGCAGCACGAGCAGGCCTGGCAACAGATCGAGGCCACCGACACGCGCCTGCGCGGGCGCACGACCGCCATGGTGACGGCCGCCACCGCCGTGGCCACGCTGGCCGGCCCGCCATCACCCCGCCGGCGCCATGCGCTGCGTGGCATCGGCGGCCTGGCCGCTGGGGGCGTGGCTGCGTGGCTGGGCTACGAGCAACTGCCCTGGCGTGGCTGGGGCGCCGACCTGCGCACCGCCCGGGGCGAGCAGCGCAGCACCACCCTGCCGGACGGCACGCGCATCGTGCTCAACACCGACAGCGCGCTGGACGTGCGCTACACCGCAGGCCTGCGCCGCCTGCACCTGCGCGCGGGCGAGGTGCTCATCACCACCGCACACGACAGTGCCGCCACGCCGCCGCGCCCCTTCGTGGTGGACACGCCGGCTGGCCGCGTCCGCGCCCTGGGCACGCGCTTCACGGTGCGGCACGATGGCAGCGCCAGCGAGGTCGCCGTGTACGACGGCGCGGTGGAGCTGAGCCCCCTGGACAGGCCGGACGCCACCGTGCGTGTCGACGCAGGCCAATCGGCCCGGCTCGCATCCGGTGCCGCCACCGCCCTCAGTGCCGGCGCAGCGGACCCGGCCTGGGCCGAAGGCGTGCTGGTGGCATCCGACATGCGCCTCTCGGACTTCGTGGACGAGCTGCGGCGCTACCGCAGCGGCGTGATCAGCCTGGCACCCGAGGTGGCGCACCTGCGCCTGTCGGGCGTGTTTCCGCTGGCGGACACGGACCGCATCCTGCAATCGCTGGCCCAGGTGCTGCCGGTGGAGGTGCGGGTGCCGGTGCGCTACTGGGTGCGCATAGGCCCTGCGGCCTGAGCGCCGGTGTGCAGCAGCCGGCGTGCCGGCCTTTGAGAACTATTTCGCGCCCGGTCTGTACCTTTTGCGCATTCGCGTGACAAGGAAGGGAATAGCGCATTCCACTCCTTTCACCTTCCATCCGACCACCATGCCCACCGCACCCCGGCACGCCGCTGCCCGCACGCCTTGTTCCCAGCCCCTCTTCACCCTGCGCCCCACCGCCGTGCTGGCGGCCGCGCTGGCCGGCGCATGGCTCGCCGCCGCAGCCCTGCCCGTCCACGCACAGGCGCAGCAGACGGCGCAGGCCAGCCGCAGCGCCAGCTACAGCATCCCCGCCGGCCCGCTGGAGCCCGCGTTGACCTCCTTCGCCAAGGCATCGGGCGTGCTGCTGGCGTACACGCCAGACCTGGTCCGGGGCCGCAGCAGCCGGGGCCTGCAGGGCAACCACACCGCGCCCCAGGCGCTGGCCGCGCTGCTGGTGGGCACAGGCCTGTCTGCCGTGGTGGCCGACAACGGCACCTACACCTTGCGCCGCGCTCCAACCCCCGCCCCTGCGTCCGGCGCAGCGGCAGCCGCCGGCAGCGTCACCCTGTCCGAAGTGCGCGTGACGGCCGAGGCACCGCGCAACGATGCCACCACCGAGGGCACGGGCAGCTACACCGCACGCGGCCCGAGCAGCACGGCCACGGGTCTCAATCTCACCCTGCGCGAGACACCACAGTCCGTCAGCGTGATGACGCGCCAGCGCATGGACGACTTCAAGCTCGAGACGCTGACCGACGTGATGGAGCAGACCCCCGGCATCAGCACCTACCGCCAGGGCAACGCCACCGACTTCCAGGCGCGCGGCTCCAGCGTCAACCTGCAGACCGATGGCGTGCGCCAGCTCACCAGCGGCTGGTACTACTTCACCAGCACCATGTACGCGCTGGACGACATGGCCGAGATCGACCGCATCGAGGTGCTCAAGGGCTCCTCGGGCCTGGTCAACGGCTATGGCAGCGCAGGTGCCACCGTCAACCTGGTGCGCAAGCGCCCAACGGCCGAGTTCCAGGCCCATGTGGGCACCAGCGTCGGCAGCTGGAACACCCTGCGCAGCGACGTGGACGTGGGCGGCCCGCTCAACGCCAGCGGCAGCCTGCGCGGGCGCATCGTGGCCTCGGTGTCGGATGCCGATTCATTCCGCGACCACGAGAAGAGCAACAGCCAGATGCTGTTCGGCGCACTGGAGGCAGACATCGCGCCGCAGACCACGGTCAACGGCGGCTTCACCTGGCGCCGGCGCGAACTGCGCGGCATGGGCAGCACCCAGCCCATCCAGCGCTATACCAGCACCGGCGACACGGTGTCCTGGCTGCCGCGCTCCTTCAACCCCGGGGCGCCCTGGGCCGGCTACCAGCAGGACGCACTCAATGTCTTCGGCAGCGTGGAGCACCGCTTTGCTGGCGACTGGTCGGCCAAGCTGCAGTTCTCGCACCAGAGCGTGCAGATGGACGACATGCTGCTCGGCTACCTGTACGACCGCAGCAGCGTCGCCACCGCGCCCTACCAGGGCATCGACAACCGCAACTGGACGGTGAACCTGGACGTGAAGGGCCCCATCGAACTCTTTGGCCGTAAACACGAGCTGCTGATGGGCGCTGGCACGGCCCGCTACCGCGGCGAGATGCAGACCAGCAACAGCGTGCGCACGCCGCTCACCAGCGTGGGCCTGGCCTATGCCGATGGTGGCGCGCAGATCCCCACGCCCGACTGGAGCCGCTACACCTATGGCGCCAACCTCTTCTCGCGCAAGCAGCACTATGCCTACGCCGCAGGGCGCTTTCACCTGGCCGCCCCGCTCAAGCTGATCACCGGTGTGCGCATCACCGACTATGCGCAACTGGACACCACCCCCTTCTGGTGGAACTACGACCTCAAGGAGCACGGCGTGGTCACGCCCTATGCGGGCCTGGTCTACGACGTGCACCCGAATGTCTCGCTGTACGGCAGCACCACAAACATCTTCGAGGCACAGAGCGGCCAGGACGAACAGGGCCGCGCGCTGCCGCCCGAAAAAGGCGTGACCTACGAGGTCGGCGCCAAGGGTGAGTTCTTCGACAAGCGCCTGAACGCCGCCATCAGCCACTTCTGGATGAAGACCGACAACACCGCCGAGGAGACCGGCCAGCTCACCCCCTCGGGGGACATGGCCTACCGCACCGTCACGGGCGCCACGCGGCGCGGGTGGGAGATCGAGCTCTCGGGCGAGATCGCCAGCGGCTGGCAGGCCCAGGGCAGCTTCGTCACGCAAAGCAGCAGCCTGACCAGCGCCAGCCAGCACCCCAAGCACCAGTTCAAGCTGGGCACCACCTACCGCCTGGGCGGCAGCACGCTGCAGGGCCTCACCGTGGGCGCGGCCACCCGCTGGCAGAGCGAAACCTCCACCCGCAACGATGCCGCCACGCTGGCCCAGAAGTCCTACTGGCTGGTGGACCTGATGGCCCGCTACCAGGTGAATCGCCACCTGAGCGTGGGTGCCAACATCAACAACCTGTTCGACAAGAAGTACCTGTCGGGCGTCACCAACTTCAGCAGCCTGCACTACACCTGGGGCGCACCGCGCAGCTTCCACCTGAACATGCGCCACAGCTTCTGAGCCGCCCCACCGCAGGCCGGGAAGGGCCGTGCCTTACGCGACCGCGGACGCCGCTTGCAGGGCCTGCACCTGGGCGGGGGTGTAGCCCAGGCCGGCGAGCAGCTCGGCCGTGTGCTGACCCAGTCGCGGCGGATCCGTGCGCACGGCCATGCGCTGGCCGTCCATGCGCAAGGGCATCAGCGTTACGCGCGCCGTTTCGCCGGCACGCTCGCCGTCGGGCAGCGTGATATCGGCCAGGCCACCCGTGGCGTTCAGGTGCGGGTCGTCGAACAGCTGCTCGGGCCGCATGATGGGTGCAAACGGCAGGCCATGCCGCTCGAAGATGGCCGACAGCTCCTCGGCCGTGTGCTGCGCCAGGCGCTGGCGCAGTTCGGGCAGCAGCGTGCCGCGGGCGCGCACGCGGTCGTTGTTGCTGGCCAGGCCCGCATCGGCCTTGAGGTCGGCGTAGCCCATGGCGTTACAGAAGGTGACCCACTGCGCATCGCTCACGGCGGCCAGGAAGATCTGCCCGCCGTCCTTCACGCTGAACACGTCGTACACGGCCCAGGAGGAGATGCGGTCGGGCATGGGCGCCGCGGGCTGGCCCGTCACGGCGTACTGCATCATGTGCTGGCCGACCAGGAAGACATTGTTCTCGAACAGGGCCGAGTCCACCTCCTGCCCGCGCCCGGTGGCCGCGCGCTGCATCAGCGCGGCCATGGCGCCGATGGCACCGAACATGCCGCCCATGATGTCGTTCACGCTGCTGCCCGCGCGCAGCGGGTCGCCCGGGCGCCCCGTCATATAGGCCAGGCCGCCCATCATCTGCACCACTTCGTCGAGCGCGGTGCGGTGCTCGTAGGGGCCGGGCAGGAAGCCCGCGTGGTTCACGTAGACCAGGCGCTCGTTCAGGCGCGAGAGCGCGGCATAGTCCAGGCCGTACTTGGCCATCACGCCGGGCTTGAAGTTCTGCGCCACCACGTCGGCCGACGAAGCCAGGCGGATCGCCACCTCCAGGCCTTCGGGCGTGCGCAGGTCCAGCGCAATGCTCTTCTTGTTGCGGTTGAACATGGGGAAGAAGCCGGCCCCCGCGCCCAGCAGGTGGCGCGTGCGGTCGCCATCCACCGGCTCGACCTTGATGACCTCGGCCCCCAGGTCGGCCAGCACCATGCCGCAGGTGGGGCCCATGACCATGTGGGTGAATTCCACCACGCGCAGGCCGGCCAGGGGCAGCGCGCGGGCAGGGACAGAAGAAGGGTTCAAAAGAGCATTCATGGGTCAGCACGATAAACGGTCCAGTCCGGGCCGGCGGCCCCGGGTCGGGAACAGGGACTGCCGCAGTCGGGCAATCCCGACATCAGCAGGCCGGCACTGCGCTGCCAACGGCCTTGCGCGCGACGATGGAATACATCAGCGGCATGCGCGCAATGCCCGGCGGCATGCCCCAGCGCCGCCCGCCCAGATCCTGCATCCCCTCGAAGGCGCGCCAGCCATTCAGGTACGGGTACTCCTCCAGCGCCTCGACCTGCAGGCCGGCGCCCAGCAGCGCCGTCACCACGCGGCCAAGGCCCCAGGCGAACTCGTGGCTGGGGTGGGGGTTGGCAAACACCTCGGGCCCCGCGGTTTCCTGCCCTTCGCGCGCCTTCTGCGTCTCGCCCACGTAGTCGCCCACCCCGGCCTCGTGCACCGGTGCCTCGTTGAAGTAGTCGTAGCGCGCCTGCCACTGCGGATCGAACACCAGGGCGACAGGGTGGAACTCCACGAAG
Source organism: Acidovorax sp. Root217 (assembly GCF_001428645.1). Taxonomy (NCBI): domain Bacteria; kingdom Pseudomonadati; phylum Pseudomonadota; class Betaproteobacteria; order Burkholderiales; family Comamonadaceae; genus Acidovorax; species Acidovorax sp. Root217. Next base: position 983,532 of record NZ_LMIH01000012.1, on the reverse strand, counting down.
ACGAAGCGCCCACCCGGGCGCAGCGCCCCGGCAATGCCGCGCGCCCAGCGCGCCAGGTCCGACAGCCAGCAGATGGTGCCGTAGGAGCTGAAAACGGTGTCGAACGGCCCACCCTGCCCTGCCGAAGCCGCCAGCCATCGAAGTAGTCGTACACATCGGAGCGCACGAACTCCGCTGCAATGCCGCTGGCATCGGACAGTGCCCGGGCAAAGGCAATGGCCTCGTCCGAGATGTCCACCCCCGTCACCCGGGCGCCCAGTTGGGCGATGCCCAGGCTGTCCTGCCCGGCATTGCACTGCAGGTGCAGCACGGCCTGGCCGTGCAGGTCGCCCAGCAGCGCGGTTTCCTCCGGGAACAGCGGGGAGCCCCCGGTCCGGAAAAAGGCAGCCTGGTCGCCCTTGTGGCAGTTGTGGGCACGGGTGGCAGCGTTCCAGGACAGCCGGTTGGCCTCGTGCAGGTGCTTGTGTTCCATGGATTCCTTGCAAGGCAGCGCGCCTCGATGACCGGAATGCTACCCACTTCACCCCGCCGTGGCAGCACCGCAACACTTCGCAAAAAAGACCCCTGGTTAAGGGGGCTGGCGCATATCAGTGCTGCGTTCAGAGCTATTAAACTTGTAGCAAGATCGTTTCCAAGCTATATTGACAGCGTCTTGCGGGCAGTGTCCGGCGGGCCGCCACTGTTTTCCATACACACCGCGCGAGGAGAAGCTTGCATGAGCTCCAAGGAAAATTTCGCCATCAACCAGCTGTTCGAGCGGCTGGAATGCCGCTATGCGCTGCGTGTGCTGTGGGCCCTGCGTGACGGACACCCCCAGACCTTCCGCCTGCTGCAGGACAGCGTGGGCGGCATCACCCCCAACACGCTCAACACCCGCATCAAGGAACTGCGCGAGGCCGGCCTGGTCGACCACGGCAGCGACGGCTACACCGTCACCCCCTCGGGCACCGACCTGCTCAAGCGCCTGAGCGACGTGCAGGCCTTTGCCACGCGCTGGGTGGCCAGCCGCGTGAAGAAGCCTGCCGCGTAAAATCAGGCCGTTCTACAGGGCCAGCGCCCTCCACCAACATCCATCAACCGGCGTTTTTCCGTTGCAATACAACGGCATCGCGCTACCAACTCCATAGCAAACGAGGATTTTCATGGCGTTCACCACCACCGCATCCGGCCTGCAATACGAAGACACCACCGTGGGTGAAGGCGCAGAAGCCACCAAGGGCCAGAACGTATCGGTGCACTACACCGGCTGGCTCTACAACAACGGCGAACAGGGCGCCAAGTTCGACTCCAGCCGCGACCGCAACGACCCCTTCGAGTTCTCGCTGGGTGCCGGCATGGTCATCAAGGGCTGGGACGAAGGCGTGCAGGGCATGAAGATCGGCGGCCAGCGCACGCTGATCATCCCCGCAGCCCTGGGCTACGGCGCGCGCGGCGCCGGCGGCGTGATCCCTCCGAACGCCACGCTCAAGTTCGACGTGGAACTGCTCAAGGTCGGCCGCTGAGCCCAGCGCCTCCTGGCGACCGGAAAGACCAAGCGGCCTGCGGGCCGCTTTCTCATGGCCGGTTGTGACTGCTCTCAGTCAAAAAGCGCTTTGTCGAAGCGCGCAAACTTCGCATCCCCCACCGCCTCACGGATCTTGGGGGCCAGCGCGGCCAGGTCGGAGAAGCTGCCAGCCCCCTCCACCGCCAGGTTCAGGCGAAAGCCCCGCAGCCCCAGGCCGGCCGTGAGTTCCGTGGCAATCGGGTAGGCATCCGTGTAGCGCTGCTGGTCCGAGCGGCCGCTGCCCTTCACGGCCTCCATGGCCACCGTGGCTTCGTACGACGTGCTCGAGGCCGAAGACGCGGCATTGGCAGCTGCCACCGCCTGTCCCGTGCCCTTGGCGGCGGCTGCCGCAGCCACGGCAGCGCCTGCGCCGCTGCCGGACTGTGGCTCCAGCAGGCCCAGGGATATCATGGCCTGCACGTCGTCCTGCGTGATGCCCATGGCCGCCGTGGCCGCCAGCACCTCGCCTGTGGAGCGCTTGCCATCGAACAGAATGAAGGCGGAGCGCTGCCGCGATGTCAAACCACCCTGGCGGTCCTTGAGCGCTTCCTGCCCCGCCTGCGTTTTGACCAGAACCATGACTCTCCCCCGAAATCTTTTGAAATAGCCCACCGCAGACTGAGCACAGCCCAATCCACCGCCTCCCGCAGGAGCCGGTTTACAGGGTGTCACGTTTGCGGCGCCTTGAGAAGTCGGGTTTTTCCATGCCCCTTCGGCCTGTACCGATTTAGAGCGGCTCAGGGCCCCATCCCGCAGGCCACGGCCGCCAGGCGAAGCGCGTGGCTACATCTCCATGCGAACGCGCGGCAGCTCGGGCGCAGGCCGCGTGATGCGGCTGACCACCAGCGCCACCAGCAATCCCAGGGGCACGCCGAACACCCCGGCCGAGATGGGCTGGATGCCCAACCACAGCCCATCGGCCAGCAGCCAGGCCGGCAGCAGCGCCTTCACGGCCACCACATGCGAGAGCATGTAGTACACCGCCACGCCCAGGCCCGCCAGCATGCCCGCCACCGCCCCCTGGCGCGTGGTGCCGCGCCAGAAGATCCCGAGCACCATCACCGGCACGAAGGCCGATGCCGCCAGCGAGAACGAGGCCGACACCATGGGCAAAATCTCGGCCGGCTTGAGCGCCGCCACGAAGGCCGCCGACAGGGCCACCGCCAGCAGGGCGAACTTGGTGAGGATCACGCGCTGCTCGGGCGATGCCTCGCGGTCGGAGCCCTGGAAGTACAGGTCGCGCACCAGCGCATTGCTGATGGTGAGCAGCAGCCCGTCGGCAGTGGACAGCGCCGCCGCCAACCCGCCCGCCGCCACCAGGCCCGAAACCACGTAGGGCAGGCCGCCGAGTTCAGGCGTGGCAAGCATGATCAGATCGGCCCCGAGCCGGATCTCGCCGAACTGCACGATACCGTCGCCGTTGACGTCTTCGATCGACAGCAGCGAGCCATCCACCCGCGCCCACTGGGCCATCCAGTTGGGCAGCGCCTCGAAGCTGCTGCCCACCAGGTTGTGCATGACCTCGAACTTCACCAGCACCGCGAGCGCCGGCGCACTCAGGTACAGCAGGGCGATGAAGAACAGCGACCAGCCCACCGAGGCCCGCGCGCCCGACACCGTGGGCGAGGTGTAGTAGCGCGTGAGCAGGTGCGGCAGCCCGGCCGTGCCCACCATCAGGCAGAACATCAGTGCCATGAAGTTGCGCCGGCTCAGGTCGAACTCGCGCTGCTCCTCGGGCGTGCCATCGGGGTCGCCCGCAAAGGCCTGGCTGTGCTGTGGCAGGCCCCCGAGGGGGCGGGCGCGCTCGGTGTTCTCCTGCATCTCGCGCGTCCAGCGCTCGCGCGCGGCGGCAGGGTCGCGCGGCAGCGCCGCCAGGTCGCGGCTGGCCAGCACGATCAGGCCCACTTCGGCGTTCTGCGCGCGCAGCGTGCGGATGCGCTCACGGCCCTTTTCGCGCTCGCGCTCCAGGGCCGCTTCCACGTCCTTCAGGCGCTCCTCGAATTCCTGCGCGCGCTGGCGGTAGATCTGCACCACCTGCTGCTCGGCGGGCGAGTCCAGCAGTTGCGCCTCCAGGTCGGCGATCTTGGTGATCTGTGCACCGTACACCAGCGGCGCCAGCGGGCTGCCCAGTTGCTTGTAGGCCAGCCAGGACACGGGGATCAGAAAGGCCAGCAGCAGCACCACGTACTGCGCAACCTGCGTCCAGGTGATAGCGCGCATGCCGCCCAGGAACGAGCACAGCAGCACCCCGCCCAGGCCGAGCATGATGCCGATCTCGAACTGCACGCCCGTCAGGCGCGAGGCGATCAGCCCCACGCCGTAGATCTGCGCCACCACATAGGTGAAAGAGCACAGCACGGCGGCCAGCGCCGCGATCACACGTGGCCAGCGCCCGCCAAAGCGCACGTGGAAGAAATCAGGCACGGTGTACAGGCCCATGGCCCGAAGATGCGGCGCGATCAGCATGGCCACCAGGCAAAAGCCCCCCGTCCAGCCCAGCAGGTAGGCCAGCCCGCCGGGCTGGCCGGGCGTGCCCGCAAAGCCCTGCAGGTACAGCGCCCCCGAGAGGCTGATGAACGAGGCCGCGCTCATCCAGTCGGCGGCCGCAGCCATGCCGTTGTACATGGGCGGAATGCGCCGCCCGGCCACGTAGTATTCCTCGGGGTCCGAGGTGCGGCCATAGACGCCGATGCCGGCGTACACCATGACGGTGAGGAACAAAAAGATCGGCCCGATCCAGTGGCGCGACAGCCCCTGGTGTTCGGCCCAGGTCATGAGGGTCAGGAAGCCGAGCACCCCGGCGATGTACAGCGCCAGGATGCGGTGCAGGCGCCAGGAATAGGCTTTCTCCACCGCGCTCGGGCCGGCCCCGGACGCATTGCCGGGAGGCGCTCCTGCAGGGCCCTGCTTGCGCATGGCGTCAGGCCGCGTCCGCAGGGAACTTGCCGTCCGCTGGCAAAGCGGCTTCCAGCGCCAGGCGGCGCCGTTCGTCCTGCCGCTCGAAGCGGTTCATGGCCCAGGCATACACCACCACGATGGCAATGAACACCAGCACCGCGCCCTGGGCCTCGATCCAGTAGCCCAGCGGCCAGCCGCCCGGGATGAGGAACTGCAGATCACGTGCGAAGTAGGTGGCCACGAAGGACACCAGCACCCAGATCACCAGCAGCCCGGCCTTGAGCCACAGGTGGCGCACGTCGTGCAGGTCGGGCGGAAATGGGCCTGCGAGCTCGGGCTCGGCAGGCTTGATGGGGGAACGGGGCAGCACGGGCATCGGGTCAGCCAGGGCGCTGCATGGATTGGCGTGCCCGTGCCCGCAAGGCGTCAGCCCGCAGCCAGCTGCTGCCAGGTGGCCATCACGCTGTCGGGGTTCAGCGAGATGGAGGAGATGCCCTCGGCCGCCAGCCACTGCGCGAAGTCAGGGTGGTCGCTGGGGCCCTGGCCGCAGATACCGATGTACTTGCCCTGCGCCAGGCAGGCCTTGATGGCCTGGTGGATCAGCGCCAGCACGGCGGGGTCGCGCTCGTCGAAGTCCTGCGCCAGCAATTCCAGGCCCGAGTCGCGATCCAGGCCCAGCGTGAGCTGGGTCAGGTCGTTGGAGCCGATGGAGAAGCCGTCGAAGAACTCCAGGAAGCGCTCGGCCAGGATGGCGTTGCTCGGCACCTCGCACATCATGATGACCTTGAGGTCGTCCTTGCCGCGCTGCAGGCCATGCTGGGCCAGCAGCTGCGTCACGCGCTCGGCTTGGCCCAGGGTGCGCACGAAGGGCACCATCACCTGCACGTTGGTCAGGCCCATCTCGTTGCGCACGCGCTTCAAGGCTTCGCATTCCATGGCGAAGGCTTCGCCGAAGTCGGCGCTCAGGTAGCGCGCCGCACCGCGAAAGCCCAGCATCGGGTTCTCTTCCTCAGGCTCGTAGCGGCTGCCGCCGATGAGCTTTCGGTATTCATTGCTCTTGAAGTCCGACAGGCGCACGATCACCGGCTTGGGGTAGAAAGCCGCAGCGATGGTGGCCACGCCTTCGGCGACCTTGTCCACGTAGAAGGCGCGGGGGCTGGCATGGCCGCGGGCCACCGACTCCACGGCCTTCTTCAGGTCGGCGTCGATCTGCGGGTAGTCCAGGATCGCCTTGGGGTGCACGCCGATGTTGTTGTTGATGATGAACTCGAGCCGCGCCAGGCCCACGCCTTCGTTGGGCAACTGGCAGAAGTCAAAGGCCAGTTGGGGATTGCCCACGTTCATCATGATCTTGGTCTTGATGGCCGGCATCTCACCGCGCTGCACCTCGGTGACCTCGGTTTCCAGCAGGCCATCGTAGATGTGGCCGGTGTCGCCTTCGGCGCAGCTCACCGTGACCAGGGTGCCGTCCTTGAGCAGCTCGGTCGCGTCACCGCAGCCCACCACGGCCGGGATGCCCAGCTCGCGCGCGATGATGGCGGCGTGGCAGGTGCGCCCGCCGCGGTTGGTGACGATGGCGCTGGCGCGCTTCATCACCGGCTCCCAGTTGGGGTCGGTCATGTCGGTCACCAGCACGTCGCCGGGCTGCACCTTGTCCATCTCGGAGATGTTGTGCACCAGGCGCACGGGGCCGGTACCGATCTTCTGACCAATCGCGCGGCCCTCGGCCAGCACGGTGCCCTGGCCCTTGAGCTTGTAGCGCATCTCGGCCTGGCCCTTGGACTGGCTCTTCACCGTCTCGGGGCGCGCCTGCAGGATGTAAAGCAGGCCGTCGGTGCCGTCCTTGCCCCATTCGATGTCCATCGGGCGGCCATAGTGCTGCTCGATTACCAGGGCGTAGTGCGCCAGTTGCTGCACGTCGGCATCGGTCAGCGAGTAGCGGTTGCGCTGCTCGGTGGGCACGTCGGTGGTCTTCACCAGCTTGCCCGATGCGGCCTTTTCCTCGGCCGTGGAGAACACCATCTGCACCAGCTTGCTGCCCAGGTTGCGGCGGATCACGGCCTTCTTGCCGGTCTGCAGGGTGGGCTTGTGCACGTAGAACTCGTCGGGGTTCACGGCGCCCTGCACCACCGTCTCGCCCAGGCCGTAGCTGCTGGTGATGAAGACCACCTGGTCGAAGCCCGACTCGGTGTCAATGGTGAACATCACGCCCGCTGCGCCCAGATCGGAGCGCACCATGCGCTGCACGCCGGCCGACAGGGCCACCACATCGTGCGCAAAGCCTTTGTGCACGCGGTAGGAGATGGCACGGTCGTTGTACAGGGAGGCGAACACCTCCTTCATCTTGTGCAGCACGTCGTCGATGCCCACCACGTTCAGGAAGGTCTCCTGCTGGCCGGCGAACGAGGCGTCGGGCAGGTCTTCGGCCGTGGCCGACGAGCGCACGGCAAAGCTGGCCTGCGGGTTGCCGGCGGACAGGGTGGCAAAAGCTTCGCCAATGGCTTTTTGCAGGTCGGCCGGGAAGGGCTGGGCCTCGACCATGGCGCGGATTTCGCCGCCTACCCGGGCCAGGGCGCGCACGTCCTCGGTATCGAGGCTGGCCAGCTTGGCGCTGATCTTGTCGGCCAGGCCATCGTGGGCCAGGAATTCGCGGAAGGCATGTGCCGTGGTGGCAAAACCCGTAGGGACGCGCACGCCCTCGGGCAGCTGCGAGATCATTTCGCCGAGGGAGGCGTTTTTACCGCCCACCGACTCGACATCGGTCATTCTCAGGTTTTCAAACGGTACGACCAGGGCGGTCGGGCTGAAAAGTGCAGACATGGGAAAGCTCCAGAAGTTGAAACCGGGTCGTCTGCGCGCCCGCCCCCACCAAGGGGCACCGTGGGGCGAGCGGCCATGCACTGGCTCAGGCTTTGTCGTTGTGGTTGTGTGCCGACGGCGTGCATGGTTGAGAAATTTGGATAATTGACACAATTGTAGGCCTGCCGCGCCGGGAGCACGCAGGAACCTGTTTACGATGCCTGTAGTCCTCGCACTACGATCCACCCGAACCCAAGGCGCTGCCAAAGCGACGAAAGGCCCTGCCCCTCATGCACACGCGCACCGTATTCTTCGTCTCGGACGGCACCGGCATCACGGCAGAGACCTTCGGCAATGCCATCCTGGCCCAGTTCGAGCTCAAGCCCCGCCATGTGCGCCTGCCCTTCATCGACAGCGTGGACAAGGCACACCAGACGGTGCGGCAGATCAACCACACGGCCGAGATCGAGGGCAGGAAGCCCATCGTCTTCACCACCCTGGTCAACATGGAGGTGCTGCGCGTCATCCAGGAAGGCTGCAAGGGCATGCTGCTCGACATGTTCGGCACCTTCGTGCACCCGCTGGAGGAAGAGCTCGGCATCAAGTCCCACCACCGCGTGGGCCGCTTTTCGGACGTGAGCCGTAGCAAGGAGTACACCGACCGCATCGAAGCCATCAACTTCAGCCTGGCGCACGATGACGGCCAGAGCAACCGAGACCTGGCCGGTGCCGACGTGATCCTGGTGGGCGTGAGCCGCAGCGGCAAGACCCCCACCAGCCTGTACCTGGCCATGCAGTACGGCATGAAGGCCGCCAACTACCCGCTGATCCCCGAGGATTTCGACCGCCGCCAGCTGCCGCCCGCGCTGGAGCCGCACCGCAAGAAGATCTTCGGCCTGACCATCCAGCCCGAGCGCCTGTCCGAGATCCGCAACGAGCGCCGCCCCAACTCCAAGTATGCCGACCTGGTCAACTGCCGCCACGAGGTGGCCGAGGCCGAGGCCATGATGCGCCGCGCCGGCATCCGCTGGCTGTCCACCACCACCAAGTCGATCGAAGAGATCGCCACCACCATCCTGCAGGAGATCCGGCCCGAACGGCTGGTGTATTGACGGCGGCGGGCCATGCCCGCGCCAGCCGTCAACCCCAGGAATCGGTCCAGGCCTTGAATTCGGCTGCTGCGGCAGGCGGGTTCAGGCGGGCCACCCACTGGTTCAGCACCTCGGCCGGCTCATCGCCATCCGAGACCGACACCTGCAGCAGCAGGGACTCGCGGGCGAAGGCCGGGTCTTCGCGGCGCAGGCGCTCCAGCACCTGGACCATGGTTTCGAGCAGTTGCGCACGAAAAGCCGTGAAGGCGGCATCGCCACCCTCGTCCGGCAGCGCAAGCACATGTTCACGCACCAGCGTGCACAGGTCATTGAAGGCGCCATTGGCGCCCTCCCCCTCCAGGGGCCATTCCGAGGAGCTGTAGAGGTAGAAGCTGGCCTCGTCCGGGTGGCGCGCTGTGAGTTCGCGCACCTGCGATTCGGTCAACAGGGCCGGGCAGACGGTCATGGCCCCGTCGTCGGTGTACAGGGTGAAGGCACACACGGGGTCGTGCGGGCCGCAGCGCTCGGAGATATCGGCCAGGGCCGCGCGGCTGGCCTGGGCGATGCCCTCGGCCAGCGCGGCGAAATCGAAGTCGGTGGAAGCAGGCATGCTTGCATGGTAGGCCCACCCTGGGTCGCAGGCAGGCCATGCCAGCGCCACGGGGCGCCCTTTTCGTGACGCATTGCGCACCGGCTGGCGTTGGTGCCTGCTTACTTCAGCGCAAAACGCACATTCGCCGGCTTCTTGCCTGGCAGTGTCACCAGCGCCACCACCTTGGTGCCCGCCGCGACCTTGAATGTGCCCTTGGCTTCAAGCTTGCCCTCGCCGGCCGGTGCCAGCACGGCCTCAGACTTTTCGGTGCCGTTGAGCAGGGTGAGCTTGGCGCCCACCCCTTCGGTCTTCACCGGCTTGCCGTGGTCAAGCAGGTGCAAGGTCAGGGTGTCGGGCCGAGCCACGAGTTCGTAGCCGATCTCGCCGGCCTCGGCCACCACGCCGCCGTGCTCGGGTTTAGGGGCATGGCTGTGCTCGCCGGCGGCAAAGGCGCTGCCAGCCAGAGTGAGTGCCAGGGCGGCCAGGAGTTGTTTGGTTGTCATGGGTGTCCTTTCAAAGGGTTGACGGGAAGAGGGGAAAAGCTCAGAACGCCTCGGCGTTCTTGTCATCGAGCAGGCGCTCGGCATCGCGGCGGCCGAACAGCCAGAACAAAGCCGGGGTCAGGAAGGTGTCGAGCAGGGTCGAGCTGATCAGGCCCGAGAAGATCACCACCGCCACCGGGTGCAAGATCTCGGTGCCGGGGCGCTCGGCCTCCAGCAGCAGCGGGGCCAGCGCGAAGGCGGTGACCAGGGCCGTCATGAGCACGGGGGAGAGGCGTTCGAGCGAGCCGCGCACGATCATGGCGTGGTCGAAGTTCTCGCCCTCCACGCGCATCAGGTTCAGGTAGTGGCTCACCTTCAAAATGCCGTTGCGCACCGAGATGCCCGCCAGCGTGATGAAGCCGATCAGCGCCGCCACCGACAGCGGCTGGCCCGAGATCCACAGCCCCAGCACGGCACCCACCAGCGCCAGCGGGATGTTCGCCATGATCAGCGCCGACAGCGTGGCCGAGCGGTAGCGCGTGTACAGCACCACGAACATCAGCACCAGCGAGACCACGGCCAGCATGCCCACCAGGCGGCTGGCCTCCTCCTGCGCCTGGAACTGGCCGCCCAGGGTGATGAAGTAGCCATCCGGCAGGCGCGCCTCGCCCACCACCTTGCGGATGTCGGCCACCACATCGGACAGCGCCCTGCCCTGCGCGTTGGCAGACAGCACGATGCGGCGCTTGCCATCGTCGCGGCTGATCTGGTTGGGGCCGTCGCCGTCCTCGATGCTGGCCAGGCGCGACAGCGGCACCCGCCCGCGCGGGGTCTCGATCATGATCTGCGCCAGGCCCTCGAGTGAGCGCGCGCTCTCGGGCAGGCGCACCACCAGCGCAAAGCGGCGGCTGCCCTCCACGATCTGCGTGACCTTCTCGCCCTCCACCAGGCCCTGCAGCGTGGCCAGCACCTGCGCCGCGGGCACGCCGTACTGGGCGGCTGCGGCATGGTCCACGCGCACGGTGATCTGCGGTGCCAGCACCTGCTTTTCCACCTCCAGGTCGGCCAGGCCGTCGATGCTGGCCAGGCGCGCGCGCAGCGCATCGGCCTGGCCGCGCAGGGTGTCGAGGTCTTCGCCGAAGAGCTTGATCGCGATCTGCGAGCGCACGCCCGAGAGCATGTGGTCGATGCGGTGCGAGATCGGCTGGCCGATGGCAATCGCCGCCGGCATCTGCGCCAGGCGGCTGCGGATGTCGGCCTGCACCTCGGCCATGCTGCGTTTCAGCTCGGCCGCAGGCAGCAGGCCTACGTCGAGCTCGCTCACGTGCACGCCCTCGGCATGTTCGTCCAGCTCGGCCCGGCCGCTGCGCCGGCCCACGTGCGTGACCTCGGGCACCTGGCGCACCAGCACTTCGGCCTGGCTGGCCAGCGCGGCCGACTCGGCCAGCGTCACGCCCGGGTTCAGGCGCATGCCGATGAGCAGCGTGCCCTCGTTGAAGGGCGGCAAAAAGGTGGTCGGAAAGAACGGCACCGCCGCCACCGAGAGCACCACCGCCACTGCGCTCACGGCCATGGCCACGCGCGGGTGCGCGAGCACGCCCAGGAGCCCTCTGCGGTAGCGCGCCTTGAGCCAGGCCACCACGCGCGTGTCGCCATGGTCCAGGTTCTTCATGCGCGGCAGCAGGTAGAAGGCCAGCACCGGCGTGACCGTGACCGACACCAGCAGCGAAGCCACGGTGGAGACGATGAAGGCGATGCCCAGGGGCACGAACAGCCGCCCCTCGATGCCCGGCAGCGCGAACAGCGGCAAAAACACCAGCACGATGATGGCCGTGGCGTAGAGGATGCCCGAGCGCACCTCCATCGACGCGAGCTTGACCACCTCGATGGGGGGCAACCGATGGTTCGGGTGCCGGGCGCGGTCCATCTTCAGGCGGCGCAGCACGTTCTCCACGTCCACCACCGCATCGTCCACCAGGCCGCCGATGGCAATGGCCAGGCCACCCAGCGTCATGGTGTTGATGGACAGGCCGAAGTACTTGAACACCAGCGCCGTGATGAAGATCGACACCGGGATGGCCGTGAGCGCGATCACCGTGGGCCTGAGCGTGCCGAGGAACACGAACAGGATCACCGCCACGAACACCGAGGCGCCCATGAGCTTGCCCTGCAAGGTGGTGACCGAGGCCTCGATGAAGCTGGCCTGGCGGAAGGTGACGCGCGGCACCTCCATGCCCGCTGGCAGCGACTTCTTCAAGTCCCCAAGTGCCGCCTCGATGCTGCGCGTGAGCGCAATTGTGTCGGCCGTGGGCTGCTTCTGGATACCCAGGATCACGGCCGGCTTGCCTTCGAAGCCCGCGTCCCCGCGCTTGAGCGCGGCGGCAAACGTCACCTCGGCCACCTGGCGCAGCAGCACGGGCTGGCCGTTCCTTGCGGTGAGCGCCAGGTTCTGCAGGTCTTCCAGGCGCGAGGTGCGGCCCAGGTGGCGAATCAGGTACTCGCGCCCGTTGAGCTCCAGAAAGCCCCCCGAGGTATTGGCCGAGAAACCCTTGAGCGCACCCGTGAGCTGGTCGTGTGTGATGCCCAGCTCGGCCATGCGCGCCGTTTGCGGCTGCACCTGGAACTGGCGCACCTCGCCGCCGATGGGGATCACTTGCGCCACGCCGGCAATCGCCAGCAGGCGCGGGCGCAGCACCCAGTCGGCGTACTCGCGCACGGCCATGGGCGTGGTGCGCTGCACGTCGATGGGGATCGCCACCTGCATGATCTCGCCCATGATGGAGCTGATGGGACCCATGCGCGGCGTCACGCCCACGGGCAGCCCCTCCTCCATGGACGACAGGCGCTCGGACACCATCTGGCGCGCACGGAAGATGTCCGTGCTCCAGTCGAAGGTGACGTAGATGAAGGACAGGCCCGCGCTGGAGGTGGAGCGCACGCTCTCCACGCCGGGCAGCCCGTTTATCGTGGTTTCCAGCGGGAAGGTGATGAGCTGCTCCACCTCTTCAGCGGCCATGCCGCCGGCCTCGGTCATCAGCGTGACGGTGGGCTTGTTGAGGTCGGGGAACACGTCCACCGGGGTGCGCGAGAGCGTGAAGGCGCCATAGGCCATGAGCACGCCGGCCGCGATGAGCACCAGCAGCCGGTTGGCCAGGCTGTTTTCGAGTAGCCACTTGAACATGGTGGTGGCTCCTAGCGGACCTGGTTGATCAGCGTGGCGCCCTGCGTGGCCACGCGGTCACCGGCCTTGAGGCCCGAGGTCACGGCCACCGAGGTGCCGTCCAGCGGCACGTAGGTGACCACGCGGGGCACGAAGCGCTCGGGCGACTCCTTGACCCAGACGATGGTCTGGTTCGCGGGGTTGCGCAGCAGCGAGGCCACGGGCACCTGCACGCCGGCGGCCTGCTCGGTGGACTGCACGAACACGCGCACGGGCTGGCCCAGGGCCAGGGTGCCCAGCACTGCCGAGTCCCCCGCAAACTGCAGCGGCAGCGCCTGGTCGCGCAGGCTGCGCGCCGCGCCCAGAAAGCGCAGCGGCACGCGCTGCCCGCCCACGGCCAGCGCGGCACCGGCCACGCTGTGGGCCTGCGCCGTGTCGTAGGCCAGGGCTTCGACGCGCAAGCGCGAAGGGTCCACCACCTCGAACACCAGTTCGCGCGCATCCACCACCTGCCCTGCCACGGCGTTGGCCGAGGCGATCACGCCCGACACGGGTGCCACCAGCGCATCGCGCGTGGACAGGCCCGCCCCCACGGCGCCCAGGCGCTGGGTGAAGCTTTGCAGCTCGCTCTCGGCCGCCTCGATGTCCTTGCGCGGCACGGTGTCCGCCAGGTCCTTCAAACGCGCCACTCGGCGCGCAGCCAGGTCGCGCGCAGCGCGCAGCTCGGCCTGCTGGGCCAACTGGTTGGAGCGCTCGATGGCTCCCGCCGTAGGCACCACATAGGCCAGCACCTCGCCCTTGCGCACTGCCTGGCCCACGCCGGGCAGGCCCTTGGGCCCTGCCTCCAGCCGGCCGGCCAGCGCGGCCTGCACCTTGCCACCGGCATTGGGGTCCATCACCACCGTGCCGGCCAGCTCGAAGGCCTTGGCATGCTGCCCTTCAGCAGCCACCAGGGTGCGCACGCCCAGCTGGCGCTGCGCGGGCTTGGGCAAAAACACGCTGCCATCGGGCTGGCGCTTGGGACCATTGCCGTCGGCGGCCGCAGGTGCGTCGCCATGGTCATGGCCTTCGCCGGCCACCGCGCCCAGAGGGGCGTACAGGCCGGCGGCCACCAGCAAGGCGGCCAGGGTACGGGTTGCAATTGAGCGCTTCATGCGGCACCTCCCACACGGGCGGTGCGGCTGCGCCGCAGACCCCACACGGCGCCCAGGGCCAGCAGCACGGCGCCCACGGCACCGGCCACCAGCGCGTTGCGCCGGCCCGCAGGCTCGGCGTGGGCATGCGCAGCGGCATGCACATCGATCTCGCCGGCCAGCAGGTCGGTCTCAGTGCCGGCCACCACAGTGGCGGTGACAGGGCTCACGCCCTCGGCCAGCGGTGCCGCCAGCGCAGCCTGGAACTCGCCCTCAGCGACGCGGGTGACGGGCACGCGCGTGCCGGCGATATCGAGCTCCAGCTGGGCCTCCTTCACGGGGCTGTTGTCACCCGCATGGTCGAGGTAGAGCGCCAGCTTTTTCCCATCGAGCACGCCCACGAGCTCGAACAGGTCGGAGGTGGCGGCAAAGCGCGGCAGGCCCGGGCCGGCCGCAGCGGCGGGAGCCTCGCCATGGTCATGGCCGGCATCGGCATGGACTGCCGGCGGCAGCAGCACCAGGGCCAGGGTGAAAAAGAGAGAACGGAGTTGCATGGTGATCACAAGAAATGGTGTCGGGGTGGATGGGGTGACGCTCACTGCGGCAACAGGCCGAGGGCCTGGCGCAAGGTGGAAACGGCGGCCGCTGCATCGATGCGGGCACGCGCCAACTGGCGTTCTGCCTGCACGGCTTCGAGCTCCACGCGCAGGCGCGTGGGCCAGTCGGCCTCGCCCAGGCGGAAGGCCTTGTCGATGAAGCCGCGCGTGTCACGCGCCAGCGCTGCGTGGCGGGTCATGGCCTCGCGCTGGGTCTGGGTGGCCTTCACGCGGGCCGTGGCGGCGGCCACGTCGGCGGCCAGCCGGTCCTGCTCCACGCGGGCGCGCACCTCGGCATCGAGCGCGTCGGCGCGTGCGGCGGCCTCCTTGGCGCGCGCCCGGTCGCCACCGCCCAGGGGAACGCGCAGGCCGACGGTGAAGCTTTGCAGGTAGCGCTCGCCCGATTGCTCACGCCCGCGCGTGGCGGCCACGGTCAGTTCGGGGTTGGCACGGGTCTGCACGGCAGCCAGGTCAGCGGCGCGGCGCGCCACCTCGGCCTGGTCCTGCCAGTCGGCCACGGCGGGGTGGTCGGCGGGCAGGCCGGCGCCGGGCACGGCCTCGGGCTCTGCCCCGTCGGCCAGCTCCACGCCGCCACCCCAGACAGCCAGGGCCGCCTGCGCCACATCGCGCGCTCCGGTCGCTTCGGCCACGGCGGCGTCGGCCTGGGCCACGGCGCCGTCGGCCTGGGTCTGGTCGGCACGCGACATGTCGCCGGCCTTGAAACGGCGCGCCACGTCGGCCGACAGGCGCTGGGCGTTCTGCAGCCGGTCCTGGGCCAGGCCCATTTCCGCCTGTGCACGCTGCAGGGCCCACCAGGCCTCGCGCACGCTGGCAGCCAATTGCAGCTGCGCGGCCAGGCGGCGGCTCTCCACAGCCTTGATCTCGGCATCGCCCAGCGCGGCCTTGCGTGCACGCTCACCGGGCAGCCACAGCGGCAGGGCCACGCCCAGCTCGACCTCGCGGCTGCCCTGGTTGCTGCCGGGGCGGTCGGTCTTGGTGGACAGCTCCAGTGCGGCGGGCTCGGCCGTAAAGGACGATGCGCCGCTGCGCGCGGCCTGCGCCGATTCGCGCCGCAGTGCGGCCGACTGTGCCTCGGGCTGGCGCTCCCAGGCCCTGTCGAACAAGGCCTTGAGCGTGAGCGGTGGCGCAGGCGGCTGGGCCAGCGCGGCACTGCCGGCCAGCGCCCATCCCAGGGCCACAGCCGCCATGGACAGCCGTGGTGTGTGGTTCGTTCTTCTCGTTCGTTGCATCCGATTCCTCTGCAATGGCCAGGGGCCACGGGTTTGAAATCGGCAAGGCACGATGCCCGGCGCGCACGCGCGCACCGCTGCTGCCCGCCAAGGCAGCGTGGAATCGTCAGGAAGGGGCTACCCGGTGCCCCGCCTCGCCGCTCAGGCGAGGGCGGGCCAGTTGGGGCGTTCGGGGCGGGAGAGGGGTGGGTGGACCCAGGCCGGCGCCGCCTGGGACGCAGGGCGGCCCACCGACACAACGATGGCCTGGGCGCTGGCGCTCAGCGCCATGCCGCTGCCCGCGCCATGGCAGGCATGGCAATCCATGTCGGCCATGCCAGAGGTGGCAAGGCCCCTATGGTCGGGCGTTTCACTGGTCTGGGATGGTGCGGCTTGCTCATCGGCCTGGTGCTCATGCACATGGTGGCCAAAATGCGAGGCCTGCGGTGCGGCCTCGTGCCCGCAATACGGCGATGCAGCGGCCCAGATGGACTGGAGCGGCATGAACAGCAGCAGGAAGGCGAGGAGCAGGCGGCGCATGGTGGTGTGCGCGCATTCTAGTGACAAGATGGCGCGGCGCAGCATGC
The DNA here is from genome assembly GCF_001428645.1 of Acidovorax sp. Root217. Classification (NCBI taxonomy): domain Bacteria; kingdom Pseudomonadati; phylum Pseudomonadota; class Betaproteobacteria; order Burkholderiales; family Comamonadaceae; genus Acidovorax; species Acidovorax sp. Root217. The sequence goes on along the minus strand of NZ_LMIH01000012.1, from coordinate 967,422 downwards.
GCCACTGCGCATATCCCCATGGGCCCAAGGACAAGGCCCCGCCAGATGACCGAATCGTCATCTGCGCTTCATCCCGCCGCCACCAGGAACTGCGGCACACCGTCGCTGGCCCGCACCTCGGAGCATTCCACACCCCACACGCGCGCAATGGCCGCAGCATCCAGCGTCTCACCCGTGGGGCCCACGTCGCAGCGCCCCGCGCCCATCAGCACCGTGTCGTGCGCATAGCGCAGCGCCAGGTTCAGGTCGTGCAGCACAGCCACCACGCCGATGCCCTGCTCCACCGCCCAGCGGCGCACCAGGGCCATGGCCTGGTGCTGGTGCGCCAGGTCGAGCGCCGCAGTGGGCTCGTCCAGCAGCAGCCAGCGTGTGGCGCCATCGGGCCTTGGTTCCCAGATCTGGGCCAGCGCCCGGGCCAGGTGGGCGCGTGCGCGCTCGCCGCCCGAGAGGGTGTTGACGCCCCGCGTCGCCAGGTGGGCCACGCCGGTGGCCTCCATCGCATCGTGGGCAATGCGCGCCTCGTGCCGACTGGGCAACTGGCGGTGGGGGAAACGCCCCATCTCTACCACCTCCTGCACCGTGAAGTCGAAGGCGACTGCCGTCTCCTGCGGCAGCACGGCGCGCAGGCGCGCCAGCTCGGGCGCGGCAATGGCCGAGAGCGCCCTGCCCCCCAGGCTCACCGAACCCGAGCGCGGCGCGCGCTGGCCCGAGAGCATGGACAGCAGCGTGGACTTGCCCGCCCCGTTGGGCCCGAGGATGGCGGTGAAACGGCCAGGCGCCAGGCGTGCATGCACGGTGGCCAGCAGGGGCCTGCCGGGCAGGCCCACCCCCAGTTGATTGCACACCAGCGGATCGCCGGGATGGAGCGGATTCGCGCTCATACCTTGCTCCTGAACTGGCGCAGCATGGCCAGAAACAGCGGCACGCCGATGAAGGCCGTGAGCACGCCGAGCGGCAGCTCGGCCGGCTTGACGATGGTGCGCGCCACCACGTCGGCCGCCAGCACCAGCGTAGCACCCAACAGGGCCGAACAAGGCAGTACCACGCGGTGGTCCGGCCCGGCCACGAGCCGCACCCAGTGCGGCGCCACCAGGCCGATGAAACCGATGATGCCGGTGGCCGCAGTCACGGCCCCCACGGCCAGCGCCGTCACCAGCACCGCCAGGCGCTTGGTCCGCTCCACCGGCACACCGAGCAGCGCGGCCTGCGCCTCGCCCAGGGCAATGGCATTGAGCGGGCGCGCCAGCGCCAGGCCCAGGCCGCAGGCCACCGCGACCAAACTGCACACCAGGGCCACGGCGCTCCAGCGCGCCCCGCCCAGGCTGCCCAGCAGCCACATCTGGATGTTGCGCAACTGCTCGTCGGTGGAGATGAAATTGAGGTAGCCGATCCCCGCCAGCGCCAGCGCATTGACCGCCACGCCGGCCAGCAGCATCAGCCCCATGCGCGTGCCGCCATCGGCCTGCGCCAGACCGTAGATGAGCGCCGTGACCAGCAGGCCGCCGGCAAAGGCCATGAGCACCAGGGTCCAGCTGCCCAGGGTGCGCGGCAGGTCGGGCAGAAAGTGCATGCCCAGCACGATGGCCAGAGCCGCCGCCAGCGCGGCACCGCTGCTCACGCCGATGAGGCCGGGGTCGGCCAGTGGGTTGCGGAACAGCCCCTGCATCAGCGCGCCGGCCAGGCCCAGGCCGGCCCCGGCGGCCACGCCCATCAGCAGGCGCGGCAGGCGGATGTTGACGAACACCAGGTACTCGGGCGCATGCTCGGGTGCCGGCACGGCACCCACGGCCTGCAGCAGTACCTGCCACAGCTGGGCGGTCGTGATCGCATAGGCGCCCTGCGTGCTGCCCCAGACGAAAGCCAGCACCACCAGGGCCAGGCCCAGCGCCAGCGCGGCGCGCGGGGACAGGCGCCCCGGGGTGCGCCGCACCAGGGGCTGCACGGCCGCCAGCCCGCTCACGCGGTGATCGCCTGCATGCGCGCCTGGATCTCCCGCACGGTACCAGGCAGGCGCGGCCCAAAGCCGAGCAGTTGGCTGGCCTCCATCGTCACCAGGGCCTTGCGGCGGAATGCCGGAGTCAAGGCCAGTTCCGGCCGCTGCCAGAAGGCCGCCTCGCCGCCCAGCGCCTCGATACCCTGCGTGCTGTTGAGCAGCACCTCGGGCGCGGCGCTGGCCATGGCTTCGGCCGTGAGCGGCCGGTAGCCAGCGAACTGGGTGATGGCATTCGTGCCGCCGGCAAAGCGGATCAGCGCATCGGCTGCCGTGCCGGTGCCGGCCACCATGGGGCTGCCGCTGTGCGAAAGAATGAAGATCGCGCGTGGGCGCAGCGCGGCCGCGGCCACGCTCTTTTGCACCGCCGCCCACTGCGCGTCGAGATCGGCCTGCAGGGCTGCTGCCTCGCGCTCGCGGCCCGCCACACGGCCCACGGCAGCCACCTTGCGCTGCACCTCGTCCCAGGTATGGTCGGCCTTGACCAGTTCCACGCGCACACCGGCGCTGCGCACCTGGTCCAGCACCACGGGCGGGCCCGCCTCGGTGGTGCCCACCACGGCGTCGGGCCTGAGGGACAGCAGCCCCTCGGCCGAAAGCTGGCGCATGTAGCCGACCTTGGCGGTCTTGAGCGCGGCCTCGGGAAACAGGCTCGTCGTGTCCGTGCCCACGAGCTGGCTCTGCGCGCCCAGCAGGTAGACCACCTCGGTCAGCGCGCCGCCCAGCGAGACGATGCGGGCAGCCCCTGCGGCATGGACCTGGCCCAGCGCGAAGGACAGCGGCAACGCCGCAGCACCCCGCAGCAGATGGCGGCGTTCGATCAAACCGGTATCACGCGGCATGGGCCAGCTCCTGCAGTCGCGGCAGGCGTGCCGCCAGATCGCGCCAACCCTGCAGCTCGGGCTTGCCGGGCTTGCGCGCGCCAAAGAACATGGCCATCAGCTCGCCCGCAGGGTCAAAGGCTTCCACCGAGGTCACCACGCCGTCGGCCGTGGGTTTTTCCACCAGCCACACGCTGGCCACCATGTCGGTGCGCAGGTGCAGGTTGAAGCCCGGGTCGAGCACATTGATCCACTGCGCTCCGGGTGTGTCCAGTGGTTTGATGTTGTTCACGGGGCCGGTATGGATCTGAATGCAACCGCCGCTGCTGACGAAGACCATGATGGGCAGACCGCTTGCCGCCGCGCCCTGCAGCAGCGTCGCTACGGACTCCTTCGCCAGGCGCCAGGCAAACTGCCCCTCGACCAGGCGAAAGCCCTGCTGGCGCTCCACCGCGAACTTCTTCGTGAGGCCGAAGAACTCGTGCGTGTCCTGCATCGCGGCCCAGGCCTCGCGCAGGCCGGCGGCGTCGATCTCGGTGTCGGGTCGCGGCACTTCGGCCAGCGGCGCGGCACCGAACACATAGCCCGCGCTCGGCTGGGCAAAGCGTTGCACCACGGCATCGAGCGCGGCCAGGTCGGTGGCTTCGCGCACGAACGCCTTGTGCACCGCACGCCCGTGGGCGTTGAAGAACTGCAGGCTGCGCTGGGGCGCGCGTGCCGGGTCGCTGGCGGCCTCGGTCACGGCAAAGCCGGCATGCCACTGGGCGAAGAAGAGGCGCAGGTCGATATCCTCGCCCAAGGCCAGGCCCACCGGGCCGGTGGCCGAGATGTTGGTGTAGATACCGGTCTTCTCGTGCACCACGCCCTCGTTGCGGGTCAGGGCCATCAGTGGGCCGCAGGCTTGCAGCGACTGCAGCAGCTGCAGCCATGAGCCCTGCAGCGGCACGGCCTTGAGCGGGTATTCATGCTCGCCCGCATGGGCCGCGATGGCCGCACCTTCCGACAGGCCCAGCGCCTCGGCCGCGTCCTTGGCGCGCTTGCCCGTGGCCCGCACGGCGGCGAACTGCTCGCGGATGGCGGGCGCCGTCTGCAGGCGCATGCCGTTCGGGTCGGCGTTGTTCGTCATCAGTACATCGCTCATTGCACGGTCTCCGGTGCGGTCAGCCACAGCGCGCGGCGCTGCTCGGCGGCCGACAGGGCCGCATTCGCGGCATCGGCCCCCTGCCCTGCACCCTGCTGGGCCCAGCGGCCCTGCAGGCTCCAGACCACGGTGCGGAAATGCGGCGTGAAGCCCTCGGCGTCGGCCAGCATCTGCAGGTTGGCGGTGATCTTGCGGCCCATCGCATCGCGGTGGCTGTCGCAGCAGGCCTGCACATAGCCCGTCATCAGGGCCAGGGTGCCGGCCAGCAGCGCCTCGGCGCAGGGCAGGCTGTATTCCTCGTCGCAGTGGGCGCCGGAGGCTGGGGTATCCGGCGTATCGTTGGCGTGGCTCATTGTCTGTCTCCTTCCGCGATGGGTGTGAGAAAGTGGCTCAGAAATCCGCCACCAGCGAGACCCGCACGGCGCGGCCCGGCTGGCTGTAGGCGTCGATGAAGCTGGCGTTGGCGGCCAGGCCGCGCACGTCGGCCCAGCGCCAGTGCTTCTTGTCGGTCAGGTTGTAGATGCCGGCGTTCAGGCGCAGGTCCTTGCGGATGCGCCACTGGCCCGACAGGTCGAGCACCGTGTACGAGGGGGTGAGGTACTGCGTGCTGCCCGTGGCCACGGTCACATCGCTGGCCTTCTTGGCGGCGGCGTGCGTCAGGTCCAGGCGGGCCATCCACGCGCTGGTGTCGTAGCGCAGGCCGGCCGTCAGGCGCGACGGGTCCACGGTGTTCACCGGCTTGCCGGTGGCGGTGTCGCGGCCGCGCGTCTGGCCGTAGGCGAACGGCGTGCTCAGCTGGCCGCCTGCGAAGCTGCCCCAGCGCATGTCGCCCTTGACCTCGAAGCCATTGAGCTTGACGCGGCCGATGTTGACCGACTGGAACACCAGCGGGTTGCCCGGCGCGCCCGTGCCGCCCACCTGGCGCAGGTCTTCGATGAAGTCCTTGTAGCGGCCGGTGAAGGCGGCTGCCTCGATGGACAGCGCGTCCATGCGGCCGCGCACGCCAAGCTCGAAGTTCTGGCTCTTCTCGGGCTTGAGGTCGCCGTTGGGCACCGTCTTGTAGTTGCTGACCGGGTTCTCGAAGAAGGCGTTGACCTGGCCGGCGTTGGGCGCACGGAAGCCCGCGGCGTAGTTGCCGAATACGCTCCAGGCATCGGTGGCGCGGTACAGCACGCCGAGCTTGGGCGAGGTGGCGTTGCCCGACAGCGATACGGCCTGCGCGCCGAAGCCGCTCTGGTCGGCCTTGATGCGGAAGGTGTCGAGGCGCACGCCGGGCGTCACGCTGAAGGGGCCGTTGATGATCTCGTCCTGCACGTACAGGGCGGTGCTGGTCTCGTTGGTGTCGGGGAAGCGCTTGAGCGGGAAGGTCTCGCCCACGGGCGGCGTCACGCCGTCCTGCAGATTGGTGACCTTGGCGGACGAATGGTCGATGCCGTAGGTGATCTTCTGCACCCAGTTGCCGCCCGTGCGCAGCAGCTTGCTGCCCTGCACATTGGCCTGCCAGCTGCGTTCGTCGTACGTCACGTCGCGCACGCGGTCGGCGGCGGTGCTGCGGTCCTCGAAGGCGTACTCGCGCGAATTCGCGTCCTGAAAGCTCAGCGTGGCCTTCACATCGTCGGCGAAGCCGGTGTTCAGGCGCCAGTGGCCCTCCCACGTGGCGCGCGTGCGCTGCATGTCGGTGGAGGAGTTGGATGCCAGCGTGGAGGTGGCCGCCAGCGGCGGCTTGGAGCGCGCGGTGAGCAGCTCGTAGTCGGAGGTCTTGTCCACATGCTCCAGCGTGAAGGCGTGGCGCTGGCCGCCGCCGGGGGTGAGCACCACCTTGCCCAGCAGCGCGCCGCCCTGGTCCTTCTGCGGATTGGGCAAGGTGCGGTCGGCGTTGGCCGAGTCGTTGGTGCCCATGTTGTCGAGCTCGCGCGCACGGTTCACGCTGCCACTGACCAGCCACTGCACTGTGTCGTTGGCGCGGCCGGCCACCGTGGCGCCCAGGCGCTTGCCGTGGTCGTCGCCGTCGTAGCCGGCGCTCACCTGGCCGCCCAGGGCCTTGCCGTCCTTGAGGAAGTTCTCGGGGTCCACGGTGATGAAGTTCACCAGGCCGGCCATGCCGTCCGAACCGTACAGCGCCGAAGTGGCGCCGCGCACCACCTCGATGCGCTGCAGCAGGCCCATGTCCAGGTAGTCGCGGCCGAAGGCGTTGGCGCTGAACACATAGCTGCGCGGCAGGCGGATGCCGTCCACCATCATCAGCACGCGGTTGCCGTCCAGCCCGCGGATGTTGAAGCCCGCATTCTGCTCGCGGCCCGTGGAGCCGCTGGCCAGCGAGAAGCGCGCGGGAGAGCGCGTGACCGACACGTTGGGCAGCTCGCGCACCGCATCGCGGATATCGCGCACCTGGCCCTCTTCGAGCGCACGCGCATTGATCACGTCGATGCTCATGGGCAGCTCGTCGGGGTTCTGCTCGCTGCGCGAGCCGCTGATCACCACCTCCTTGAGCGCGGGACCTGCCGCCACGAGCTGCGCGTCGGCCGTGGCCTGCGCATGGGCGCCGGTGAAGGAGGCACACGCCAGCGCAGCCAGCAAGGCCAGCGGACGGAGGGCGAAACGGGGGGATTGGTCGATTGGTTGCGCCACGGCAGGAAACCCTTTTTCTCTGAGACGGATGGAAACAGAGCTGGCTTCGGACGCCGGGAGGCCCTTTCAAAGGGCTGGCAATGGCTGGCTACCGCTGCATTATATGAGAATAATTATCAATACGAATTGACTCTGCCCATTGCCCAGTCCATAAAACAGAAACGGGAGCCCGAAGGCTCCCGTTCATCCCATGCTGGGCCTGCAGAATCACGCAGCCACAGCCTCGGGCACTGCCTCAGCCGTGGCCTTGGCCACCACCGGCATGCGGATCAGGTGGTCGAAGGCGGCCAGGGCAGCCTTGGAGCCATCGCCAGCAGCAATCACGATCTGCTTGAACGGCACCGTGGTGCAGTCGCCTGCGGCGAACACGCCGGGCAGGTTGGTGCGGCCATGCGAGTCGACGATGACCTCGCCGAACCTGGACAGCTCCACCGTGCCCTTGAGCCATTCGGTGTTGGGCACCAAGCCGATCTGCACGAACACGCCTTCGAGCGGCACCAGGTGCTCTTCGCCCGTGACGCGGTCCTTGTACTTGAGGCCATTGACCTTGCCATCGGCACCGGTGATCTCGGTGGTCTGCGCGTTGGTGTGAATGCTCACGTTGGGCAGGCTCTTGAGCTTGTTGACCAACACGGCATCGGCCTTGAGCTGGTCGGCGAACTCGACCAGCGTGACATGGGCCACCAGGCCAGCCAGGTCGATGGCGGCCTCGACACCCGAGTTGCCGCCGCCGATCACCGCCGTGCGCTTGCCCTTGAACAGCGGACCATCGCAGTGCGGGCAGTAGGCCACGCCCTTGTTCTTGTACTCGGCTTCGCCGGGCACATTGACGTTGCGCCAGCGCGCGCCGGTGGACAGGATCACCGTCTTGGAATGCAGCGTGGCACCGTTGGCCAGTTGCACGCCGATCAGGCCGCCGGGCTCGCTGGCGGGGATCAGCTTGTCGGCGCGCTGCAGGTTCATGATGTCCACGTCGTAGGCACGGGTGTGGGCTTCCAGGGCAGCGGCGAACTTGGGGCCGTCGGTCTCCAGCACCGAGATGTAGTTCTCGATGGCCAGCGTGTCGTTGACCTGGCCGCCGAAGCGCTCGGCCGCCACGCCGGTGCGGATGCCCTTGCGGGCGGCGTACACCGCCGCGGCGGCGCCGGCAGGGCCGCCACCGACGATGAGCACGTCGTACGGCGCCTTGGCCGACAGCTTGGCGGCGTCGCGGGCTGCCGCGCCGGTGTCGAGCTTGGCGATGATCTCCTCGACCGACATGCGGCCCGAGGCGAAGACCTTGCCGTTCATGAACACCATGGGCACGGCCATGATCTCGCGGTCGGCCACTTCCTGCTGGAAGGCACCGCCCTCGACCACCGTGGTCCTGATCTTGGGATTGAAAATGGACATGAGCGACAGCGCCTGCACCACGTCCGGGCAGTTGTGGCAGGTCAGGCTCATGTAGACGTCGAACTCGAAGTCGCCGTCGAGCGCGGCGATCTGCTCGATCACCTCGGGCTCGACCTTGGGCGGATGGCCACCGGTCCACAAGAGGGCCAGCACCAGCGAGGTGAACTCATGGCCCAGGGGCAGGCCGGCAAAGCGCAGCGAATTCGTGCTGCCCACGCGCTGCAGGCTGAACGAGGGCTTGCGTGCGTCCTGGCCATCGGTGCGCAGGCTGATCTTGTCGCTGCGCAGGGACTGGATGGTGGTCAACAGCTCCAGCATCTCGCGCGAGGTCGCGCTGTCGTCCAGGGAGGCCACCAGTTCGAACGGCTGCGTCACGCGCTCCAGGTAGGCGGCAAGCTGGGTCTTGAGTTGGTCGTCGAGCATGGTGGTGTCCTTTCGAGTTCTGGCTTATAGGGTGGGGGCCAAGGCCGCTTGTGGCAAGCCTGGGTCCGCAACAGAGCGTAAAAAATGGGCGAAAAAAAGCCGGACGGCATGGCGCACGCGCGCCATGACGCTGTCCGGCTGGGGAGCGGCCCCAAGGCCGCTCTGCCGATGCAATCAGCCGATCAGATCTTGCCGACCAGGTCCAGCGAAGGAGCCAGGGTCTTGGCGCCGTCGTTCCACTTGGCGGGGCACACTTCACCGGGGTGGGCGGCGGTGTACTGGGCGGCCTTGAGCTTGCGCACGGTTTCCTTGACGTCGCGGGCGATTTCGTTGGAATGCACTTCGGCGGTCTTGATGATGCCGTCGGGGTTGATCACGAAAGTGCCGCGCAGTGCCAGGCCTTCTTCAGGGATGTGCACGCCGAAGGCATTGGTCAACTGGTGCGTTGGGTCGCCAACCAGGGGGAACTTGGCCTTGCCCACGGCGGGCGAGGTTTCGTGCCAGACCTTGTGCGAGAAATGCGTGTCGGTGGTGACGATGTAGACCTCGGTGCCAGCCTTCTGGAATTCGGGGTAATTGTCGGCCGCGTCTTCGATTTCGGTGGGGCAATTGAAGGTGAAGGCGGCAGGCATGAAGATCAGCACGGACCACTTGCCTTTGAGATCGGCTTCGGTCAGGTCGATGAACTCGCCCTTGCCATTGCGGTTGACGAAAGCGGTGGTCTTGAAGGGTTGAACTTGCGTGTTGATCAGGGACATTGCTGTTTCCTTAAGGGTGGTTGAACTGACTACGGAATGAAGTTTAGGCCTTCTGAGGCCATCAATCCAATTAATTGATTTGATTGAATCAATTGCCTGTGACTATACTTAGAAACCCGGCCCTGCGTCTGTTGCGGGTTGAAAGCGGCTGTTGCAGGCGCCTGGGTCCCCGGCATGACTGTGGGCAGCTTCTGTGAATTTTTGGCGAAAACCCCTGGCCGAGGCACCGCGAAGAGCACCGAACGCGAACACAACTCAGCATCACACGCAGCCAATGCAAAGGTACGGGGGCTTGCCTTGCGTGCGGCGCCCGCGCTCACGACAATCAGCGGCGAATCACATAACAAGGAGGTCTCCCCATGCAAGGCGACGCACAGGTCATCGGCCATCTGCAGGCCCAGCTCAAGAACGAGCTCACCGCCATCAACCAGTACTTCCTGCACTACCGCATGCTCAAGCACTGGGGCTTCGACAAGCTGGCCAAGAAGGAATACCAGGAGTCGATCGGCGAGATGAAGCACGCCGACGTGCTCATGGACCGCATCTTCATGCTCGACGGCCTGCCCAACCTGCAGGACCTGGCCAAGCTGCAGGTCGGTGAGGACGTGCCGGAGATCCTGGCCTGCGACCTGAGCTCCGAAAAAGGCGCCCAGGCCACCATCAAGGAGGGCATTGCCCACTGCGAGACCGTGCGCGACTACGTCTCGCGCGACATCCTGCAAAAGATCCTCGACGACACCGAGGAGCACATCGACTTCCTGGAAACCCAGATCGAGCTGATCGCCAAGGTCGGCCTGCAGAACTACCTGCAGTCGCAGATGAGCGAAGAAGACTGAGATTTCCCCGTTCACGAGTCGCCCCACGAAGACAGTAGAAAAAGCAGACTCGACCATAAAAAGACTGACAAACCAGCGCCAACGACAAGTACCCCACACCTTCCACAACGGGCCTCGGCCCGTTTTTTTATGCCCGCTCGCCGGACAACAGTGGCTCGACGGCGCCAACGTTGTTGCAAACGCACACACGTTGCAAACAAACAATGAGAACCGTTCTCAATTAAGTAAACTACGGGCCCAGCCAGCAGCCCGCCTCCACAGCGCGTCCCCAGCACGGGGGCGCGTTCGTTCACGCACCCTCTCCTGCCAGCCAACCATGAATTCCGGGATGCCCCCGCATCCCGCGCCGCGCCTGTGCGCGGCCTTCATCCGTTGGCTGCGCACCGTCGTCATGGCGCCGCCGCCTTCGGGTGCCACGCCTTGGGTGACGCCGCGCCTGCCATGCAAGCACTACCAACACCCCTGGCCGCAAGCAACCACCGAACGCGACACCAGGGAGTACTGACATGCACCGCCGCTTGCCCCACCAGAACGACCACCACCGCCTGGGCCCGTGCACCGCCTCGCCCACACGGCGCGGCGGCTTCTGAGGCAGGGAGGCTCGTCATGAAAACGACCCATCCCGGCTGGCGCTACCGCCTGGCCATCACCTCGCGCGCGCTGGCCGCCACCGCTGGCGGGTATGCGCTGGCCGCCGCCTTCACCGCCGCCCTGTCCCTCGCCCTGGCCCAGGCCATGCCGCGCGTGGAAGCGGTGCTCACCGCCACCATGCTGGCCTGGCTGGTCTACGCGGGCGCCGCAGGCTGGGCCTTCTACGCGCGCACGGCCTGGGGCGCCTGGGGCGGCACCCTGCTACCCGCGCTGCTGCTGGGCGCCGGCGCCATGGCGCCGCGCTGGCTGGAGACGCTGCAATGACCGACGCCACCGCCTCCTCCCCTGCACTGCGGGCAGCGCGCGAACAGGCCCGCGAAGGCTTTCGCCAGGCCATGTCCTGGCTGCACACCTGGGCCGGGCTCGTGCTGGGCTGGCTGCTGTTTGCCATCTTCCTCACGGGCACGCTGTCGTTCTTCAAGACCGAGCTGAACCTGTGGATGCGGCCCGAGCTGCACGGCATGCCGCCCGCCACCGCCGACGTGGCCGAGCGCGCCGTGGCCGCCATGAACAGGAAAGTGCCCGACGTCACGCAGTGGATCCTGCGCATGCCCGACGAGCGCCAGAATGCCGTCACGCTGCTGTGGCGCGACACGGGCAATGGCCGCTTCGAGACCCTGCTCATGAACCCGCAGACCGGCGAGACGGTGGACGCGCGCAAGACCATGGGCGGCGAGTTCTTCTACCGCTTCCACTACGAGTTGCGCACCGCGCAGAAAAGCCGTTGGGCCATCGAAGGCCGCTGGGTGGTGGGCGTGGCCACCATGCTGATGTTCATCGCCCTGCTCACTGGCGTGGTCACGCACCGGCGCATCTTCAAGGACTTCTTCACCTTCCGCCCGGCCAAGGGCGGGCAGCGCGCCTGGCTTGACGCGCACAACGTCACCGGCGTGCTGGTGCTGCCGTTCTACCTGATGATCACCTTCAGCGGGCTGATGATCTTCCACACGCTTTACATGCCCTCGGGCATCGCTGCGGCCTACCAGGGCCCCAAGGGCGTGGATTCGCAGACCTACTTCGCCGACCTGCAGGGCGAAAAGCCCGAGCGCCGCGTGCGCCGCAACCCCGGCGACAAGGTGGAACCGCTGCCCGCAGCGATGCCGCTTGCCGCCATCCTGGAAGCCGCGCGCCAGCGCTGGGAGGGCGGGCGCATCGGGGGCATCCAGGCGCGGCGCGACGCACAGGGCACGCCGGTGGTGGAGGTCACGCGCCACGAAGGCGACCGCCTGCAGTACCGGCCCGAGCGCATGCTGTTCCACGGCACCACCGGCGCCGTGCTGGAGCAGACCGACGCCACCACGCCCGCCGCCGTGACCTACGGCGTGCTCTACGGCCTGCACCTGGGGCGCTTTGCCGGCCCGGGCATGCGCTGGGTGCTGATGGGCTTCGGCCTGCTGGGCAGCCTGATGATCGCCACCGGCATGGTGCTGTGGTCGGTCAAGCGCAGCGCACAGGGCCAGCGCAAGGGCAGCGCTGCAGCCGATGGGCCGCTGCGCCTGCCATTCGGCCAGCGCCTGGTGGCCAGCCTCAACATCGCCTCGCTCGCGGGCCTGCCACTGGCCTGCGCCGTGTACATGGCGTCCAACCGGCTGATTCCACTGGACGCGCCCGAACGGCCCGATGCCGAGCTGTCGTACTTCTTCGGCGCCTGGGGCGTGGCCCTGCTCTGGGGGGTGCTTTTCCCCAACCGGCGCGGCTGGTCGCTGGTGCTGGCCCTTGCCGGCGCCGCCTGGGCAGCGCTGCCGCTGCTCAACGCGCTGACCACGTCCACCCACCTGGGCATCAGCCTGCCTGCGGGCGACTGGCTGTGGGCCGGCATGGACCTCAGCTTCCTGGCCACCGGTGCGCTGCTCTCCTGGCTCGCCTGGCGCCTGCGCCCGGGCCGGCCGCTGCCGGGCAAGGCAGGCCGCAAGGCCGAGGTACCCACCCGCGCCGCAGCCATGGCCACACCCGATGCCCTGCCGGCCTCCCAGGCCTGAACGAGTCGCCATGTCCGCCTTTTTCTTCTGCTTTGCCGCCTGGTCTGCCATTGCTCTGGGCATGGACCGCCACCACGATGATGCCCTGGGCCGCGAGACCGCCACACCCCGCCTGGCGCAACTGCGTCGCGTGGGCTGGCTGCTGCTGGCCCTCTCGCTGTGGCTGGCCGCGCGGCCCCACTCGGGCACCCCCTCATCGCTGGGTCTGACGGCCTGGACCATCGCACTGTCGGTGGCCGCCGTGGCCGTCACCGCAGTGATGACCTGGCAGCCCCGTCGCGCGCCAACGCTGGCCGGCGCAGCCCTGCTGGCCGGGCTGGCCGCCTGGGCCGCCGGGTGGTGATGGGCTATCCATCCCCGCCCGCCCCCTCTCCGGTTTCGTTTTCTTCCATCGCTGTGTCCCGCCCAAGGTATCCCATGCCCCTGCATCCCCTGCTCTCTGACGTACGCACGCCTGTGGCTGCGGCCCTGATCGCCGCCTTCGGCACCCCTGTTCTGGCCCAGTCCGTCCCCGCGCCCCGCGCGCCCCAGACGCTGGGCGAGGTCACCATCAAGTCGGGCGCTGCGGACGACGCCTACGCCCCCGCTGCCAGCACCACGGCCACCAAGGGCAGCGCCCCGCTGCGCGATGTGCCCCAGGCCGTCAACGTGGTCCCCGGGCAACTGCTGCGCGACCAGGGCGCGCGCTCCATGGAAGACGCGCTGCGCAACGTGCCCGGCGTGGCCATGAGCCATGGCGACGGCCAGCGCGACCAGGTGGTGATCCGCGGCTTCACGGCCATCGCCGACCAGTTCGTCGATGGCGTGCGCGATGACGCGCTGTACTTCCGCGACCTGGCCGACATCGAGCGCATCGAGGTGCTCAAGGGCCCCGCCGCCGTGCTCTACGGGCGCGGCTCGTCGGGCGGGCTCATCAACCGCGTGACCAAAAAGCCCGTCTTCGGCACCACCTTTGGCGAAGCCACCGTGGGCCTGGGCAGCCACGCCTTTCGCCGCGCCACGGCCGATGTGAACCTGGGCATCAACGATGCCGCCGCCTTGCGCCTGAACCTGGCGGGCGAGGATTCGGGCAGCTACCGCGACCAGCAGTTCGTCAAACGCCACAACTTCGCACCCTCGCTGGCGCTCAAGCTCGCACCCGAGACCCAGTTGCTGCTGCAGTACACCAACGCCCGCGACCAGCGGCTCACGGACTTCGGCATCCCCGCGCTCAACGGCCGCCCCGTCAACGTGCCGGCCGGCACCTACTACGGCTCGGGCACGGCGGTGAAGGACGACACCAGCACCAGCAACGTCCAGTCCTTCACGGCCACGCTCAACCACCGCTTCAACGACGACTGGTCGGTGCGCAACGTCACCCGCGTGTACGACTACACGCTGGACCGCTACAACACCCTGCCCAGCGGCACCACCGACCCGGTCACGATGACCGTGGGCCGCACCCGCAGCCTGGTCTTTCGCGACGAGAGCGGCGTGTTCAACCAGACCGACGTGACCTGGCGCAACCACCTGGGCGGGCTGCGCCAGGAATGGCTGATGGGCATGGAGCTGGGCCAGCAGAAAAAGCGCGCCGAATCCATCTCGGGTGGCGTGGTGGACCGCGTGAGCATCCTGAACCCCGGCAACGTGCCTACGCCTGCCATTCCCGCCAGCGCCTACACCGCCACCGGCGCCATCCCCAGCCACACCGAACAGGGCACCATGGGCCTGTACCTGCAGGACCAGATCACCCTGGCACCGCAGTGGAAGGCCTTGGTGGGCGCGCGCTACGACGTCTTCAAGCAGGACACCCGCTTTGACCGCACCCTGGCCAGCCTTGAGCGCACCGACAGGAAATTCAGCCCGCGCGCCGGCCTGGTCTGGCAGCCCAGCGAACAGGTGTCGTACTACGTGTCGTACAGCAAGTCCTTCCAGCCCTCGGGCGAGACCTTCGCACTGGCGGCCAACAACACGGCCAACGAGCCCGAGATCACGCAGAACAAGGAGATCGGCGTCAAGCTCGACCTGCTGGATGGCCGCCTCAACCTCACTGGTGCGCTCTTCAATCTGGAACGCACCAACATCAAGAACACCGACCCGTCCAACCCTGCGCGCCAGATCAACGTGGGCACGCAGCGCACCAACGGGCTGGAGCTCACCGGCAGCGGCCGGCTGTCCGGCTGGGACGTGAGCGCAGGCTATGCCTACCTCAATGGCCGCATGACCAAGTCCCTGGCCACGGCCGCCAGCAGCCAGTTGCCCACGGTGAACGTGCCCTCGCAGGGCAAGGTGGCCGCGCTCACGCCGCGCAACTCGGCCTTCCTGTGGGCCATGAAGGATGTGGGCCACGGCCTGCGCCTGGGCGGCGGCGTGAGCCACGTGGGCGAGCGCTACACGTCGCTGACCAACCTGGTCACCCTGCCCGCCTACACCACGGTGGACGCCGCCCTGCAGTACACGCTGGGCCAGTGGGGCCTGGACGTGAACGTGAAGAACCTCACCAATCGCAAGTACTACGTGTCGGCCCATGGCAGCAACGACAACCTGATCCTGCCCGGCTCGCCACGTGCGCTGCAGGTCACGCTGCGCACGCGCTTCTGAGTCTTTTATTTCAACCGTCACCCACCGTGCCCATGCCATGACACAACGCCGCCTTTCCACCCACCGCCTTCGCGCATCCAAAGTGCCCTCATTTCCACTGACCACCATGGCCCGGATGGCCGCCTGCAGCTGCCTGATAGCCGCCACCGCCCATGCGCAGGATGCCGCCCTGCCCGAGGTGAAGGTGACCAACTCCATCGACACCACCGAAGGCACGGGCCAGTACACGGCCCGCAAGCTCAGCGTGGGCAAGATGGAGCAGGCGCCGCGCGAGATTCCGCAGTCCATCAGCGTCATCACGCGCCAGCAGCTCGATGACCGCAACGTCACCAAGGTGGAAGACGCGGTCAAGTTCAGCACCGGCATCAACGTGACCCGCTTCGATGGCGCGGGCAACTACAACACCTTCCAGTCGCGCGGCTTCGACCTGGGCTCCATCCAGCTCGACGGTGTGCCCATCCCGCAGGGCAACTACAGCACGCTGGACGCCGCCATGTACGACCGCATCGAGGTGCTGCGCGGCCCCGCCGGCATGCTGCAGGGCGGCAGCGAGCCGGGCGGCACCGTGAACCTGGTGCGCAAGCGCGCGCCGGGCAAGCTGATGCTCAACGCCGATGCGTCCGTAGGCTCCTTCGGCCTGCGCCGCGGCGAGGTGGACGTGGGCGGAGCCCTCAACGCCAGCGGCACAGTGCGCGCCCGCGCAGTGGCCGTGGCAGAAGACCGCGACAGCCATGTCGACACGCTGTTCAACAACAAGCGCATGGGCTACGGCACGCTGGAATGGGACATTGCCCCGTCCACCACGCTGTCCATCGGCGGCGCGCAGCAGCGCGTGCGCGCCTCCATCGATCAGGGCCTGCCCACCTACGCCGATGGCCGCCTGGCCAGCCTGCCGCGCAGCGCCTTCTCGGGCCTGGCGTCCAACCGCCAGGACCTGGAGACCACCGACCTGTTTGCCGAACTGGAGCACCGCCTGTCGGGTGGCGGCACGGTGCGCCTGTCGGCCCGCGATGTGGACCGCACCGCCTTCTACAGTGCCGCCCGCGCCAACAGCGCCCTCGCCCCCAACGGCAACTTCACCATGGAAATGGTGGATGGCCTGACCCATGTGAAGACACGCAACTACGACCTGTTCGCCAGCCTGCCGGTCGACATGGCGGGCCGCACCCACCGCCTGCTGGTGGGCGCCAGCCGCAACGAGGGCAAAAGCTACGACAACAACTTCGTCTACGGCACCCCAACCCAGGCCAACCTGCTCTCACCCAACTACAGCGCCCCCTACCCGGCGCTTGTGCTGCCCGGCTACACGGCCATCACCACGCGCACCGAGAACGCGCTGTACGGCCAGGCGCAGGTCAGCGTGGCGGACGCCGTCAAGGTCCTGGCCGGCGGGCGCCTGAGCTGGGCCGACGCGGTGACGCGCAGCACCAGCACCGGCGCCGCCACGAGCGTGGCCGACCCGGGCCGCCAGTTCGTGCCTTCGGTGGCGGTGCTGTACGACTTCCACCCGCAGTACACGGCCTATGCGGGCTACTCCGAGACCTTCGTGGTGCAGAGCCAGCTCGACATCGACAAACAGCTGCTCGATCCCCGCACCGGCAAGCAGGTGGAAGTGGGCGTGAAGGGCGAGTTCCTGGACAAGCGCCTGCAGGCGCATGCCGCCATCTTCCGCATCATCGACGAAGACCGTGCCATCGCCGACTCCCGGTTGGCTGGCGCCTTCTACGCCGGCGGCAAGGTGCGCTCGCAAGGCTTCGAAGCCGAGGTCAGCGGCCAGCCCCAGCCCGGCTGGGACGTGGTGGCCGGCTACGCCTACAACGACACGCTCTACCTCAAGGCACCGGTGGCCCAGCAGGGCCAGGTGTTCAGCCCCGTCACGCCGCGCCACAGCGTGAACCTGTTCACGCGCTATGCCTTCACCTCGCCCGCGCTGCGCGGCTTCAGCATCGGTGGCGGCATCTCCTACCGCAGCGAGTTCTATGTGCAAAGCGGCGCACTTCGCATCACCTCGGGTGACTATGTGCTGGCCAGCGCCCAGGTGGGTTACCAGATCAACGACCAGTTGGCGCTGAACCTCTCGGTGGACAACCTGTTCGACAAGACCTACTACGAGAAGGTCTCGGGCGTCGGGCGCCAGAATTTCTACGGCGAGCCGCGCCGCGTGACGCTGGCGCTCAAGGCAAGGTACTGATCACGCCCACCCTGCGGCGTTGGCAAAACCCGGCGCTCCCCAGGGACGCCGGGCTTTTTTTGGGCATCAAAACAACAAGCCAAAGACAACGCAAAAACAAATCATTCTTACTTGCATTGTAAAATTCGGGCCCAAATGCCGTCTCGGCCCTGCAGCCGTGGCGGCCCTCGTCCATCGACATGACCCAAAGGGGGTCCACCGAGCCCCGAACCATGCTGTCATCCACCGCCATCCGCCGCTGGTCCTGGACCCACAAGTGGTCCAGCCTGGTCTGCACCATCTTCATGCTGCTGCTGTGCCTCACGGGCCTGCCGCTGATCTTCCACCACGAAATCGGCCACCTGCTGGGCACGGAGGTCGAGGCGCCCGCCATGCCCGAGGGCACGCCACGCGCCAGCCTCGATACCGTGATCACCGCCGCCAAGGCCGTGCACCCCGGGCGCATGGTGCAGTTCGTCTCGCAAGCCGAGGACGACGACAAGGTCTGGTTCGTCACGCTCACCCACACGCCCGATCCGACCGAGGACTTCAAGTCCGTCGCGGTGGATGCGCGCACCGCCAAGGTGCTGTCCGACATTCCCACCAACCAGGGCTTCATGAACCTGATGTTCCGGCTGCACGTGGACCTGTTCGCGGGCCTGCCGGGCAAGCTGTTCCTCGGTTTCATGGGCCTGTTGCTGCTGGTGGCCATCGTCACCGGCGTGGTGCTGTATGCGCCCTTCATGCGCAAGCTGCAGTTCGGCGACGTGCGGCGCGAGCGCTCCACACGGGTGAAGTGGCTTGATCTGCACAACCTGCTGGGCGTCGTCACCCTGGTCTGGGCCCTCGTGGTGGGCGCCACCGGCATGATCAACACCTGGGCCGATCTGATGATCAAGTACTGGCAGTACGACCAGCTGTCGACCCTGCTGGCGCCCTACAAGGGCAAGCCCGTGATCGCCATGGACCAGCGCGGGCCGCTGCAGCAGGCAGTGGACGCCGCGCGCACGCACGCGCCAGGTAACAAACTGTCGTTCATCGCCTTCCCCGGAACCTCGTTCTCAAGCCCGCACCACAACACCGTGTTCCTGCGCGGCGCCGAGCCCCTGACCTCGCGCCTGCTGCAGCCGGTGCTGGTCGATGCGCACAGCGGCCAGGTCACCGCCGCGCCGCAGTTGCCGTGGTACCTCACGGCGCTGCTGGTCTCGCAGCCGCTGCACTTCGGCGACTACGGCGGCATGCCCATGAAGATTCTCTGGGCGCTGCTCGACATTGCCACCATCGTCGTGCTGGGCAGCGGCCTGTACCTGTGGCTGCGCCGCAGGGCGCCTGCTTCGGCCGCCGCGCCTGCAACCGCCACGGCCACCGGCCTGCCCGCCGGCGCCACGGCCACCATGGCCCGCCCGGAGCAGTCCGCATGAAAAACGCACCCACGCCGTTTCGCACCCTGTGGGGCTGGCCCATCGTGCTGGGGCTGCTCATCGCAAGCGGCCTGGCCACCGCGCTCATCTCGGACACCTGGGGCGACTGGTGGTCCTGGGTCGGCCTGGGCCTGCCCGTGGCCGTGATGGCCTGGTTCGCCTGGCGGCCCACGCCGGCCGCATCCCCAGCCGATCCCGACCCCGGCGATGACCCTGCCGCCCCTTTCTGACACCGCCCACTCCGTTCACTTCCTCTGACCGCCATGCACCACTCCCCACGCTTCCCTCTGGTCCCACGCACGCCAGCGGCCCTGGCCGCCGCCCTGCTGTGCACGCTGGCCCTGCCCGCAGCACTCGCGCAGACCGCTGCCGGCAGCGACAAGACGCTCTCCACCGTCACCGTGAACGCCAGTGCCGACGCATCGGCGCAAGGCCTGTCGCCCGCCTATCCCGGCGGCCAGGTGGCGCGCGGCGGCCGCGTCGGCATCCTGGGCACACGCGATGCGATGGAGACGCCGTTCTCCGCCATCAGCTATACCAATGAATTGATCCAGGACCGCCACGCCCGCAGCGTGGGCGACGTGCTGCAGAACGACCCCACGGTGCGCGTGGCCCGGGGCTTCGGCAACTTCCAGGAGTCGTACTTCATCCGCGGCTTCATCCTGGGCTCGGACGACACGGCCTACAACGGCCTGTATGGCCTGCTGCCGCGCCAGTACATCGCCACCGAGTTGTTCGAGCGCGTGGAAGTGCTGCGCGGCGCATCGTCCTTCCTCAACGGTGCCAACCCCGGTGGCGGCGGCCTGGGCGGTGCCATCAATCTGCTGCCCAAGCGCGCCCCCAACGAGCCCCTGAGCCGGGTCAGTGTCGGCGTAGGCAGCGGTGGCCACAGTGATGTGGCAGCCGACATCGCCCGCCGCTTCGGCCCCGATGGCAGTGCCGGCATCCGCGTGAACGTGGCCTCGCACAATGGCGGCACCGCCGTCGACGACGAGAAGGCCAAGCTCGGCCTGGCCGCCGTGGGCCTGGACTGGCGCAGCCGCGATGTGCGCCTGTCGGGCGACATCGGCTGGCAGGACCACAAGCTGAACCGCACCCGCACCAACGTCACGCTCGGCGCAGTGACCGCTGTGCCGACCGCACCCGACGGCAACACCAACTTCGCGCAGCCCTGGGCCTTCTCCAACGAGCGCGACACCTTCGGCACGCTGCGCGGCGAGTGGGACATCAGTTCCGACATCACCGCCTGGGCAGCTGCCGGCGCGCGCAGCGGCACCGAATCGAACTCGCTGGCCAACCTCTCGGTGGCCAATGCGGCCACCGGCGCAGGTACGACCTACCGCTTCGACAACAACCGCAAGGACAATGTGAACACCGGCGAGCTGGGCCTGCGCGGCAAGCTGCAGACCGGCAGCGTGGGCCACGAATGGGTGCTCGCGGCGTCCACATTCAGCCTGGACAAGAAGAACGCCTATGTCATGGACTTCGGCAATACCCAGGCCACCAACCTCTACAACCCGTTGTACACCGCCACGCCGGCCTACAGCGGCACCGCGCTGCGCGGCGGGGTGATGAACAACCCGCTGACCACAGGCCGCATCAAACTGAGCAGCGTGGCGCTGGGTGACACGCTGTCGATGCTGGACAAGCGCCTGCTCGTGACGCTGGGCCTGCGCCACCAGAAGTTCGACATCGCCAATTTCGCCTACGCCACCGGCGCCCAGAGCGACCGCTATGACCAAAGCCGCACCAGCCCCCTGCTGGCTGCGTTGTACAAGCTGGACAAGAGCCTGTCGGTGTACGCCAACTACGCCGAAGGTCTGAGCCAGGGCGATACCGCCCCGTCGACCGCATCCAACCGGGGTGTGATGCTGGCACCCTACGTGTCCAAGCAAAAGGAAATCGGCGTGAAGTACGACGCCGGCCGCGTGGGCGGCAGCCTGGCGCTGTTCTCCACCGACAAGCCACGCTCCGTGGTTGATGCAGCGGGCATCTTCAGCGCGAGCGGCAAGGACCGCCACCAAGGTGTGGAACTGGCCATGCAGGGCGAGGCCGTGAGCGGCCTGCGCGTGCTCGGCGGTGCCACCTGGCTCGATGCCAAGCAACAGCGCACCGGCTCGGCCCTCACCGAAGGCCAGCGCGTGATCGGCGTGCCCAAGCTGCAGGCCAACCTGGGGCTGGAGTGGGACGTGCCCGGCGTGCGCGGGCTGGCCCTGGATGGCCGCCTGGTGCATACCGGATCGAGCTATGCCAACGGCACCAACACCTTGCGCGTGGCCGGCTGGAACCGCCTGGACCTGGGTGCCCGCTACCTGACCGAGATGGGCGGCAAGCTGGTCACTCTGCGCGCACGCATCGACAACGCGACCAACAAGAACTACTGGGCCTCGGTGGGCGGCTACCCAGGCTCGGGCTACCTGGTGGTGGGTGCTCCCCGCGCCTTCAGCCTGAGCGCCAGCGTCGATTTCTGATTTTCCGGTTCCCCGCCTGCAGGGGGTCGGTCAGCCACTGCCACCGGCTGCGCCCGGCGCAGCGAGCCACATACCCCGTCCCCGCTTCGGCAGGGGTGGAGCGATTGTTCGAGTCCGTTTTTTTCTGCATCCAACCCTTGAAAGGAAGACTTCCATGACATCCTCCCTGAAACCCCTGCTGGCCGCCGCCCTGCTGATCGCCGGCGCCACCACGGCCCAGGCCCACCAAGTGTGGCTCGAAAACGCCGGCGGCCAAGCCCGCCTGCACTTCGGCGAGTTCAATGACAACCTGCGCGAAACATCCCCCGGCTCGCTGGACAAGTTCAAGGGTGTGCCCGTGCTAGAGCAGCGCGCCGGCACCGCCAGCCAGAAGGTCGAGGGCAAGCTCACCAAGGACGCCTTCGCCTACACCGTGACCGGCAATGCCGACACGCTGTTCGCCGCCGCCACGTACCCGCTGATCGACCGCAGCAAGCGCAACCTGCCCGCCATGTACTGGCAGCCCTCGGCCCGCTGGGTCGCCAGCCTGGCACAACCGGTAACCCCCGGCCAGACGCTGGACCTGGTGCCCACCGGCAAGCCCGGTCAGCTCAAGGTCGTGTTCAACGGCAACCCCCTGCCCAAGGCCAAGGTACAGCTGGTCTCGCCCGCCGGCTGGAGCCGCGAAGCCGAGTCCGCCGCCGACGGCACCGTGGAGTTCCTGACCCCCTGGAAGGGCCAGTACGTGGCCGAAGTGCATCACACCGACAAGACCCCGGGCGAAGCGCAGGGCGAAAAGTACGGTGAAGCCAGCTACGTCACCACGCTGAGCTTCGTGCAGGCCGAGGGCGCCGTATCGCCACCGCTGCCACCCGCACCCGAAAAGCACTGACCACCCGCGCCCGAAGGGGCGCCAACCCCCGACACAGGTGGCTGCAGGGCCATCGAACCTGGTAGGGGGATTTCCAGGGCATCCGGACCTGCACCCGGCCCCTTTTCCTCTCGCCAGCCACTGCCACCGGCAGCCTTCACGGCGCCGGCCGCGCACCGCCACACCCCAGCCAACCAGCCTTCGCCGCCGCATGGCCGCAGGCTGCACCACTGCCATCGACAACCATGCCATCCCATTGCCTCGCGCGGCTTCCGCGCACTGCCATTGCACACGCCGCGTTCCTGATGGTCTGCAGCGCCTGTGCACAGGCCCAGACCGCCACGCCCCCCGCCGCTGAAGCCACCCTCGCCCCCGTGACCGTGCAATCCGGCGCAGAGCGGGAGAACCCCACGGCGCCGGTCGCCGGCTTCGTGGCCAAGCGCGCCCTGAGCGCCACCAAGACCGACACGCCGCTGCTCGAAACACCCCAGGCCATCAGCGTGGTGACCCGTGACCAGATGGAGGCCCAGGGCGTGCAGACGCTGCGCCAGGTCACCGCCTACACCGCCGGCGCCGTCTCCAACTACTTCGACAGCCGCGTGGACAGCTTCAGCGCGCGCGGCGCCAATGTGTCCCAGTACCAGGACGGCCTGCTGCGCACCTACGGCACCTACAACAGCAGCCGGCCCGATCCGTACACGCTGGAGCGCGTGGAATTCCTGCGTGGCCCGACCTCGGTGCTCTATGGCCAGGGCAGCGTGGGCGGTGTGCTCAACCTCACGAGTAAGCGCCCCCAGGCCGAGACCGCGCGCGAAGTGCAGGTGCAGGTGGGCAGCCATGCACGCAAGCAGATCGCCGCCGACCTGACCGGCGCGCTCGATGCCAATGGCCAGTGGCTGTACCGCCTGGTGGCCGTGGGCCGCGACAGTGGCACCCAGGTTGACCATGTGGCCGATGACCGCACGGTGCTGGCCCCCTCTCTGACCTGGCGCCCCAGCGCGGACACCTCGCTCACGCTGCAGGGCCTGTACCAGAAGGACAAGAGCGGATCGCTGATCGGTTTCTTCCCCTGGCAAGGCACGCAGTTGCCCAGCCCCTATGGCCAGATCCCGCGCTCGGCCTTCATCAGCGAGCCGGGCTGGGATGCCTTCAACACCGAGAACAGCTCCTGGGGCTACCTGTTCAGCCACCGCCTGAACGATGCCTGGACCGTGCGCCAGAACCTGCGCCGCACCGTGACCGAGGTGGACTACCGCACCATCTACACCAGCTTCGCCGCCAATGCCGCCACGGGCCGCCCAGCGCGCCCGGTGTTCAACAGCGACAACCGCAGCGTGGTGCGCGATGCCTCCTGGAACCTCAACACCGGCCGCATGCTGCTCATCGACACCCAGCTCGAGGGCAAGCTCAATGCGGGCGCCACGCAACACACGCTGCTGGCAGGCCTGGACATGCAGCGCAACCACTCGGGCCAGTCGGCCTGGCGTGCGCTGGCCCCGTCCATCGACGTGTACAACCCCGTCTACGGCAATTTCACAGCCCCCAATGCATCGGCCCTGGTGCGCCAGCCCGGCGTGGCGCAGCGCCAGCTCGGCTTCTATGCCCAGGACCAGATCACCTGGGGTCGATGGACGGCCACGCTGGGCCTGCGCCACGACAGCGCCAAGACCGACACCGAAGGCCGCCCCGTGGCCGCCGTGGACGACAAGGCCTGGACCAAGCGCGCCGGCGCCACCTACCAGATGGATGGTGGCTGGGCCCCGTACGTGGGTTACTCCGAGTCCTTCCAGCCGCTGGGCGGCGTGGACGTGTACGGCACACCCTACAAGCCCACGCGCGGCAAGCAGTGGGAGGCCGGCGTGAAGTGGCAGCCACCAGGCCAGGGCATCTCGGCCTTTGTCGCTGCCTACCAGCTGCGCGAGACCAACCGCAAGACCAATGACCCGGCAGACCCGCTCAACAGCCTGCAGATCGGCGAGGTCAAGGTCACCGGGCTGGAGGCCGAGATCACCGCCAGCCTGGCCAGCCACTGGGACGCCACCCTGGCCTACGGCTACACCGATGCCAAGATTTCTCGCAGCAACGCTGGCGACCAGGGCCTGCCCGTGGCCAGCGTGCCCAAGCACACGGCATCGGCCTGGCTGTCGCACCGCTTTGCCTCCGAAGGGCGCGGCGGCTGGACCGTCGGCGCCGGCGTGCGCTACACCGGCTCGCAGTGGAGCGGCACGTCTGCCATCACCACCCCTTCGGCCACGCTGGCAGATGCCCTGCTGGCCTACGACGCGGGCGACTGGCGCCTGGCCTTCAACGTGACCAACCTGGCCGACAAGGTGCACATCACTCAGTGCCTGGCGCGGGGCGACTGCTTCTATGGGCAGGGGCGCACCTACGCACTGACCTCGACCTACCGGTTCTGAGAGACTGAGAATCTTTCGTCCACGCCCGCCTTGCACGCCAAAACACCCCGGATCGTCGTTGCAAATGCTCGCCATAGCCCGAGCTATGGCTGTGCTTTACGCCTAGATCCGAGGCGTTGTGGCGCGCACTTCGGACACGGCCAAAAAATTCCCAGCCTCTGAGGCACCGGTCCAGCCGCTGCTGCTGCGGCGGCGGCGTGCAAAGCAAAGCTTTCAGCCGCCGCAGGGAACCGCTAGCATGGTTGTCCGAGGAGGATGTCCACGCGTTTCCCAGGGGAGGTGTCGATGAGTCTGCGCATGCCAGCCGCCCCGCACAGGGGCCGGATCCCGGGCGCCCATGCAGGGTAGCTACGACCTGGTGCTGGTGCTGCTGTCGGTCGCGACGGCGGTGGTGGCATCGTTCGTGGCGCTGGACATGGCCTCGCGGGTGGCAGCAGCCATCGGCAATGCGCGCCGCGCACTGCTGTGGCTCGGGTGCGGCGCCCTGGCCATGGGGACCGGCATCTGGTCCATGCATTTCGTGGGCATGCTGGCCTTTTCGCTGCCGGTGCCACTGGCCTACGACGCCGGCACCACGCTGGCATCCTGGCTGGTCGCCGTGCTGTCCTCGGCATTGGCCCTGCACACGGTCAGCCGGCGGCACCTGGGCTGGCAACGCCTGCTGGTTGCGGGCACGCTCATGGGCCTGGGTATCGCCGCCATGCACTACCTGGGCATGGAAGCGATGCAGATGCGCCCGCGCATCGCCTACGACCCCTGGCTGTTTGGCCTCTCGGTGCTCGTCGCCATCGCGGCCTCGAGCGCAGCGCTGCTGATCTGCTTTCGCCTGCGCCACGAAACCGTGCTGACGGGCTTTCGCAAGAAAACTGCCAGCGCACTGGTCATGGGGGCCGCCATCGCCGGCATGCACTACACGGGCATGGCGGCCGCCAACTTCGCCCCCGGCAGCGTCTGCGGTGCAGGGCCGGCCGGCATCGGTGGCAGTTGGCTGGGCTTCATCATCAGCGGGCTGGTGGCGCTGTTCCTGGTCACCACGCTGCTGATTTCTGTCTATGGCGCCATGCCACCGACCATCCGCTCGCGCCTGGTGTTCCTGGTGGTGGCGGCCAGCCTGCCCGTGTCCCTGATGGCCGTGGTGGTCATGGTCTACGACTACCAGCGCCTGCGCGAGCAGCAGGCCAGGGCGCTGGTGGTCACGGCCCGCGCCATCATTGCCACCGTGGACAAGGACCTCGCCGGTGTCGAGTCGGGCCTCAGGGTGCTGTCCACGTCCCGGTCGCTGCTGGACGGCAACCTGCCCGCCTTCCAGCTGCAGGCCGAGGATGCGCTGGGCCACCTGCACGTGGCGGCCCTCGTGCTGGAGGACGGCCATGGCAGCGTGCTGATGGACACCCGTCTGCCGCCAGGCACCCACTCCACCACCCCATCGCACGGCCCCCGCCCAGCCTCATCCTCCTTCTCGCAAGCGGCCTTTCTGCAAACCCGTTTCGAGAAGGAGACTGCCGTCACGAACGCAGTGCCCGTGGCGCCCGGAAACGCCGGCAAGGCCCCTGCTTCGGACCAGTGGCTGAGGGCCAGCCTGTGGCCCGAACGGCTGACCCAGTTGCTGAACAACCAGCACCTGGCCAGGGACTGGATCGTCTCCATCCACGACGCCGAGGGGAGCATCGTCGCGCGCAGCCACGAGATGCGGCGGTTTGTCGGGGCCAAGGGCGCCCCGCGGCTGCTGGAGCGGCTGGCCCAGGTGGATGAGGACTCGGTGGATGCCGTGACCCTGGAAGGCATTCCCGTGCTCTCGGCTTTCAGCCGCTCACCCGCCACGGGCTGGGCGGTCTCCATCGGCATTCCAAGCAACAGCCTCAGCACCCCGCTGCTGAGCACGGTCGCGTGGCTGATCGCAGGCCTGGTGCTGATGCTGACCGCCAGCCTGCTCCTGGCCTGGCGCATCGGCGGCAGCATCGCCAATGCCGTGCAGGCCTTGACCGGGCCGGCGTTGGCCCTGGGTTCGGGCGCCCCCATCGTGGTGCCGCCCCTGGGCCTGACGGAGGCCGACAAGGTGGGCCACGCACTGCGCCAGGCCGCTCACCTGCTGGACACGGCGAAGCACGAGGCCCACCATGACATGCTGACGGGCCTGGCCAACCGGACGCTGTTCCGGCAGATCGTGCAGCAGCAGCTGGCGCAGGCCCACCGCAACGGCGGCAACGTCTCCATCCTGTTCGTCGATCTCGATGGGTTCAAGGGCATCAACGACGCCCACGGCCACGCGGTCGGCGACGCCCTGTTGCAGCAGGCCGCCCAGCGCCTGTTGCTGGAGGTGCGGGGCGGCGACCTGGTTGCACGGCTGGGGGGCGACGAATTCGCCGTGGCACTGGTGCAGCCGGGCTTGCGGGGCACGGCCAAGGTGGCTGGCAAGCTGGTGGAAAGCCTGGCATCCCCGTTCCTGATCGAGGGCCTGGTGCTGCAGATTTCCGCGAGCATCGGCGGTGCCAGCTACGGCCCGCATGCCACCACCGGCCTGGCCAGTTGCGAGGCCCTGCTGCAGCAGGCCGACAACGCCATGTACCGGGCCAAGGAGGCGGGGAAACGGCGCTTCGTCATGGCCGAGCCCCTGCGCTCCAGGTAAGGCCGGCGCGGCCCGGGCAAGCGTTTGCAGGCAACCTCGCCCGGGACTACCGCGCCAGCACGGCCACCTGCACCTCCGTCCGGGTCTGGAAACCCAGGCTTTCATAGAGCGCGATGGCCGCGTGGTTGGTGGTCCAGGCATGCAGGAACGCCTGTTCGCCACGCTGCTGGATGGCGTGCGCCACCACCGACGACAGCTGGCGCGCGAGGCCGCGCCCCCGGAAGTCGGGATGGGTGCAGACCCCGCTGACTTCCGTGGCGCCCGCAAAATGCATGCGCTCGCCAGCCATCGCGGCCAGCCGCCCCCCGATCCTCACGCCGACGAAGCGACCCATGGTGTGCGTGCGCGGCAGAAAGGGGCCGGGCTCGGTCAGTTGCGCGAGCGCCAGCATCTCGGGCGCATCCGCATCGCCCAGTGCCAGCACGGCCTCTTCTCCCCGCTCGGGCGTGACGGGCTGCATGGCCAGCATCTGCACGCCCTGGGCACTGCGCACGATCTGCAGGCCCGGCGGTACCTGCACGGGTGGAACCTGCGCCAAGTAGACGGATTCTCCCGTCCCCACCAAGTCCGCCAGCGCCGCAAGGCTGGCGCTGTCGTCATCGCGCGCGGACGCGAACAGGTTCACGTCGCGCCGGTAGCGCCTGGCGAGGTCCCTGCCTTCGGCGAGCTGCGGCGCATGCAGCAGAGAGGCCCACACAGGGCGGTCGAGTGGGCTGTTCATCGGGATGCCTTTCCTTGGAATCGCGCGGGCTGTGCCGCGATGGACACTGCGGCACGCTGCAGCAGCGAGGTATGTTCCAGGCCCGCCTCCAGCGCGGCCAGTTGTTCCAGCAGCGGGCCTTCGAGCGGTGCGCAGATCTGGGCCACCGAGGCCTCGATCACCGGCCAGACCTCGCGCCGGGCACGCTCGACCAACACATGCCCGGCCTCGCTGAGTTGCACCTTGCGGATGCGCCGGTCGTCCTTCAGGGAGCGGGATTCCACCAGCCCGCTGGCCTCGAGCCCCCGCAGTGAGCGCGTGACCACCGGCTGGCTGACACCGACCGCTGTGCTCAGTTCCCCCACGCCCAGCGGGCCATGCCGGTCCAGCGCTGCGAGCAGCGGGAAATGGGCCGCGGGCATGTCGATGCCATGCCGGGCCATGAGCGCCTGGGTCTGCGCCTGCAGCGACTCGCCGATGCGCCGAAAGCGGGTGCCGAGCGTGAGGAATCCGAGTTCCTTGACAGTGTCGTGGACCATGGTATTAATCTTTTGATATATATCATGATATGTATTTACCGAACCGGTGTCAAGCTTCGTGCAATCCGGCAGGTAGACAGGCAACCGGGCCTTCGCCCGGCTGCCAACGCGCATGGCGGTCCCCATCCGCCCGGTCCGCACGGCTTGTGCAGTCCGGGGAACGAGGGAACAGGCTCAAACGTTCATGATCGAGACCAGGCGCGTGTTCAGGTGCGCCTCGACGGCTTCGGAGCCGCCTTCGGAGCCATAGCCCGAGTC
This sequence comes from Acidovorax sp. Root217, assembly GCF_001428645.1. Taxonomy (NCBI): domain Bacteria; kingdom Pseudomonadati; phylum Pseudomonadota; class Betaproteobacteria; order Burkholderiales; family Comamonadaceae; genus Acidovorax; species Acidovorax sp. Root217. The sequence continues at coordinate 938,771 of NZ_LMIH01000012.1, read as the reverse complement.
CTTCAAACCGCCGAAGGGCAGCTCGGCCGCTGGCGCGGCGGCCTGGTTGATCCACAGCATGCCCACTTCCAGGCGCTGGGACAGCAGGTGCGCGTTCTTGAGCGAGCGCGTGAAGGCATAGCCGGCCAGGCCGAAAGGCAGGCGGTTGGCTTCGGCAATGGCGTCCTCGATCTTCTCGAAGCCGCGCACGGCGGCCACGGGGCCGAAGGGCTCTTCGTTGAAGATGCGGGCCGACAGCGGCACGTTGTCGAGCACGGTGGGCTGGAAGAAATTGCCTTCGCTGCCGATGCGCTCGCCGCCGGCGGACAGTTGGGCGCCCTGCTGCACGGCGTCGGCCAGCAGGTCGGCCATGGCGGTGATGCGGCGCGGGTTGGCCAGCGGGCCCATCTGCGTGCCCTGGACCATGCCGTCGCCGACCTTCAGGCCCTGGGCGTGGCTGGTGAGCGCGGCCACGAACTCGGCGCGGATGCTTTCATGCACCAGAAAGCGCGTGGGCGAGATGCAGACCTGGCCCGCATTGCGGAACTTGGCGCCACCGGCAGCCTTGATGGCCAGGGCCACATCGGCGTCCTCGGCCACGATCACGGGGGCGTGGCCACCGAGCTCCATGGTCACGCGCTTCATGTGCTTGCCGGCCAGGGCCGCGAGCTGCTTGCCCACCGGCGTGGAGCCGGTGAACGTGACCTTGCGGATGATGGGGTGCGGAATCAGGTAGTTGGAGATCTCGGCCGGATCGCCGTAGACCAGGCCCACGGTGCCGGCGGGCACGCCGGCATCGGCGAAGGCACGGATCAGTTCGGCCGGGCTGGCCGGGGTTTCTTCAGGCGCCTTGACGAGGATGGAGCAGCCGGCCGACAGCGCGGCTGCGAGCTTGCGCACCACCTGGTTGATCGGGAAGTTCCAGGGCGTGAACGCCGCCACGGGGCCCACAGGGTCCTTGATGACCAGTTGCTGGGCCTTGAGGTTGCGCGAGGGCACGATGCGGCCGTAGACGCGCATGGATTCGTCGGCGAACCATTCGATGATGTCGGCAGACGCCATGGTCTCGACCTTGGCTTCGGCCAGGGGCTTGCCCTGCTCCTGCACCATGATGGCGGCGATCGCGTCCACGCGCTCGCGCATCAGGACGGCGGCGCGGCGCATGGTCTTGGCGCGGTCCGCTGCGGGGATGTCGCGCCAGGCCTCGAAGCCCTTCTGGGCGGCTTCGAGCGCGCGGTCCAGATCGGCCTTGCCGGCATGGGCCACACGGCCGATTTCCTTGCCGGTGGCGGGGTTGTGCACGGCGATGGTCTTGCCGTCGGCGGCGTCCTGCCACTGGCCAGCGATGAAAAGGCGTGTATCGGGATAACTCATGCGGATGCTCCTGCGTGCAAGGGAAGTGAGGGGGACGGCCGCAAAACCAACCCATCGGTCGAGCGGCGACACCCGGCACTATAGGCCCCTTGCAGCAGGCCGGGGCGGGCACCCCGGAAAGCCCCTGTCAAGCCCGCCCGCGACAACGACCGCTCAACGGGCGGGTGCCTGCGCCAGGGCTGCGCCCTTGCCATCGCCCCAGCCGCCTCCCAGCGCGCGGATCAGGCCCACGGTGGCCGTGTACTGCGCGGTGCGCACCTGCAGGGCCTGGCGGCGGTTGCGCAGCTCGCTGCGGCGCGCGTCCAGCAGTTCGAGCTGGCTCACCAGGCCGTTGCGGTAGCGCGAGTCCGACAGCTGCGTGGCGCGCACGGCCGATTGCACGGCACGGCTTTGCGCCTCGGACTGGCCGGCCAGCAGGCGCAGTGCGCTCAGCTGGTCCTCCACCTCGCGAAAGGCCACCAGCACCTGGCCACGGTGGGCAGCCATGGCCGCCTCCAGCCGGGCGCGGGCGCCCTCTTCCTGCGCCTTGCGCTGGCCACCGTCGAAAATCGGCAGCGACAACAGCGCACCGATGCCCCAGGAGCGGGCCGACCACTTGAACAGGTCACCGAGCTCGGGCGAGGCCTGCCCGGCATTGCCGGTGAGCGTGATGGCCGGGAACCAGGCCGCCTCGGCCACGCCCACGCGTGCCTGCGCCGCCAGCACCGAGGCCTGGGCGGCCGACACGTCGGGCCGGCGCGCCAGCACCGTGCCGGGCACGCCGGCCGGGATCACGGGCAGGGCCGCATCGCTGCCCGCCGGGGCCACGGCAAAGCCGGTGGCCACGTCCCCCACCAGCACCGCCAGGGCGTTGGACAGCAGCGCCTGCTGGCGCTCCAGGGCCAAGGCCTCGGACTCGGTGGCCGCGACCTCGGTCTGCACGCGCGCCACGTCGAGCTCGGCCACGTCGCCGGCCTGAAAGCGCCGCTGCGTCAGGCGCAGCGTGTCGCGGTAGGCCGACAGGCTGCCCTGCAGCAGCAGTTGCTCGGCCTGCACCGAGCGCAGTTGCAGGTAGGTCTGCGCCACGTCGGCCTGCACCATGAGGCGCGTGCTCTGCAGCAGCGCATCGCGGGACTGGGCATCCAGGCGCGCCGCATCGCTGGCCTTGGACAGGCGCCCGAACAGGTCGAGCTCGTACGAGACGTTGAGGCCGGCCGTAGTCAGCGTGGACGCCTGCGTGCTGCCCGTGGTGCCCGCACCGGCCTGGCGGCTGGCGCCCGCCGAGGCACCCACCTGGGGAGCCCGGGCCGCATCGGCCGAGCGCAACAGCGAGCGCGCCTCGGCCAGGCGGGCCGCGGCCTCCTGGATGCTGGTGTTGCCGCTGGCTGCGCGCTCGACCAGGCTGCTGAGCACCGGGTCCTGGAAGCCCAGCCACCACTCACCGCGCGGCTGCGCCTCGGCAGGGGCGGCGGTGGTCCAGGCCGGCGCGCCATCGGCCACGCTGAAGCTGGCGGGCACGGCCACACCGGCATGCTCGGGCTGCGGCGCGATGGGTGTGCCCATGCAGCCAGCGAGCACCAGGGCCGCGACCAGCGGCGCCAGGCGCGCGGCGCGCCGCACGGTCAGGGAAGGGTCGGAAAAAATCGTAGTCGCATTCATTGCAAAGGCTCCTTTGCGCTCATTCGTCATGGCCGCGCGGTGCAGCCAATATGGGGTGGGCCACGGCGCCGGGGCCGGAGGCATCCGTCAGCGGCGCGACATGGCTGCCGTGCTGCTGCAGGGGGCGGTTGCCCGCCAGGCGGCGCAGCACCACGTAGAACACGGGCGTGAGGAACAGGCCGAAGGCCGTCACGCCGATCATCCCGGCGAACACCGCCACGCCCATGGCGCTGCGCATCTCGGCGCCGGCACCGGTGGACAGCACCAGGGGCAGCACGCCCATCACGAAGGCCAGCGAGGTCATCAGGATGGGGCGCAGCCGCAGGCGGCTGGCCTCGATGGCGGCCTGCACGGGCGTGCGCCCGGCAAACTCCAGCTCGCGGGCGAACTCCACGATCAGGATCGCGTTCTTCGCCGATAGCCCCACCAGCACGATGAGCCCGATCTGGGTGAACACGTTGTTGTCGCCCTTGCTGAGCCACACACCGGTCATCGCGGCCAGCAGGCCCATGGGCACGATCAGGATGATGGCGATCGGCAGGGTCAGGCTTTCGTACTGCGCGGCCAGCACCAGAAACACCAGCAGGATGGCGATGGGGAACACCAGCATGGCGGAATTGCCGGCTAGGATTTCCTGGTAGGTCAGCTCGGTCCACTCGAAGCCGATGCCCTTGGGCAGCGTTTCGGCGGCAATGCGCTCGATGGCATCCTGCGCCTGGCCCGACGAGAAGCCGGGACCGGGCTGGCCATTCACGTCGGCGGCCAGGAAGCCGTTGTAGCGCATGGCACGCTCGGGGCCGAAGCTCGGCTCGAGCTTCATCAGCGCCGACAGCGGAACCATCTCGCCGGTGGTGGAACGCACCTTGAGCAGGCCCACGTCGTCGCTGCGGGCACGGAAGGCCGCATCGGCCTGAACGCGCACGCTGTAGGTGCGGCCGAACTGGTTGAAGTCGTTGGCGTACAGGCTGCCCAGGTAGATCTGCAGCGTCTCGAAGATATCCGTCACCGGCACACCCAGCTGGCGCGCCTTGGTGCGGTCGATGTTCGCGTACAGCTGCGGCACGTTGACCTGCCAGCTCGTGAACAGGCCGGCCAGCTCGGGGGTCTGGTAGGCCTTGGCCATGAAGGCCTTGACGGCGCCGTCCATGGCTTCGTAGCCCAGCGATGCACGGTCTTCGATCTGCAGCTTGAAGCCGCCCGTGGTGCCCAGGCCCGCCACCGGTGGCGGCGGGAACATGGCGATGAAGGCCTCCTGGATGGCTCCGAACGACTGGTTCAGTTGGCCCGCCACGGCGCCGCCGCTCTGGTCGGCACGCTTGCGCTCGGCAAAGGGCTTGAGCGTGGCGAAGACGATGCCGGAGTTGGAGCTGTTGGTGAAGCCATTGATCGACAGGCCGGGGAAGGCGATGGCGTCTTCCACGTTGGGGTTCTTCTTCATGATGTCGCCCATGCGGCGGATCACGTCCTCGGTGCGGTCCAGCGTGGCGCCGTCGGGCAACTGGGCAAAGCCGATCAGGTACTGCTTGTCCTGGCCGGGCACGAAGCCGCTCGGGACCAGCTTGAACAGGCCGAAGGTCGCACCCACCAGCACCAGGTAGATCACCAGCATCAGCGCCTTGCGGCCGATGACGCGCTTGACGCCGCCGCTGTAGGCCTCGGAGCCGCGGTGGAACACGCGGTTGAAGCCGCGGAACACGCCGCCCAGCACCTTGTCCATGCCGCGCGTGAGTGCGTCCTTGGGCTCGTTGTGGCCCTTGAGCAGCAGCGCGCTGAGCGCGGGCGACAGGGTCAGCGAGTTGATGGCCGAGATCACCGTGGAGATGGCAATGGTGACCGCGAACTGGCGGTAGAACTGGCCCGTGAGGCCGCTGATGAAGGCCAGCGGCACGAACACCGCCACCAGCACCAGCGCGATGGCGATGATGGGACCGGAGACTTCGCGCATGGCACGGTAGGTCGCCTCGCGCGGGGTCAGACCGGCCTCGATGTTGCGCTCCACGTTCTCTACCACCACGATGGCATCGTCCACCACGATGCCGATGGCCAGCACCAGGCCGAACAGGCTCAGCGCGTTGATCGAAAAGCCCAGCAGGTGCAGCACGGCAAACGTGCCCACCACCGACACCGGCACGGCCAGCAGCGGGATGATGGAGGCGCGCCAGGTCTGCAGGAACAGAATCACCACCACCACCACCAGCGCAATGGCTTCGAGCAGGGTCTGGATCACGGACTTGATCGATGCGCGCACGAACTGCGTCGGGTCATAGGCGATGCGGAACTCCACGCCTTCAGGCATGTTCTTCTGCAGCTCGTCCATGGTCTTGCGCACGTTGGCCGAGATGTCCAGGGCATTGGAGCCTGGGGCCTGGAACACGCCCATGCCGACGGCCGGGTCGTTGTTGAGCAGCGAGCGCAGCGAATAGTCGGCCGCGCCCAGTTCCAGGCGGGCGATGTCACGCAGGCGCGTCACCGCGCCGTCGGCGCCGGTCTTGACAATGATGTCGCCGAAGTCGTCTTCGGTCTGCAGGCGGCCCTGGGCGTTGATGGACAGTTGCAGGTCCACGCCGGGCAGACCGGGCGATGCGCCGACCACGCCGGCAGCGGCCTGCACGTTCTGGCCACGGATGGAAGCCACCACGTCGCTGGCCGAGAGGCCGCGCTGCGCGACCTTCTGCGGGTCGAGCCAGACGCGCATGGAGTAGTCGCCACCGCCGAAGATCTGCACCTGGCCCACGCCCTGGATCCGCGCGAGGCGGTCCTTGACGTTGAGCACGGCGTAGTTGCGCAGGTAGTCGATGTCATAGCGGCCGTTGGGCGAGACCATGTGCACGACCATGGTCAGGTCGGGCGCGCTCTTGACCGTGGTGACGCCCAGGCGGCGCACTTCCTCGGGCAGGCGCGGCTCGGCCTGCGAGACGCGGTTCTGCACCAGTTGCTGGGCCTTGTCGGGGTCGGTGCCCAGGGCGAAGGTCACGGTCAGCGTCATCACGCCATCGGTCGTGGCCTGGCTGCCCATGTAGAGCATGCCTTCCACACCGTTGATGGATTCCTCCAGCGGCGTGGCCACGGTTTCAGCGATGACCTTGGGGTTGGCGCCCGGGTACTGGGCGCGCACCACCACCGAGGGGGGAGCCACCTCGGGGTATTCGGAGATCGGCAGGCTGCGCAGCGCGATCAGCCCCCCGAGGAAGATGAGCACCGACAGCACCCCGGCGAAGATGGGGCGGTCAATGAAGAAGCGGGATAGATTCATGGCAGGTCTTTCAGCATGCGGGCGTGGCGTTCAGGCGGGCGCCCGTTCATGCGGCAGGCGACTTCGCGGCGCGGGCTTCCTTGCGGTCGGCAGCAGGGATCTCGGCCTTGGCGGTCATGGGGACGGATTGCGGGGCGACGACGGCGCCGGGGCGCACGCGCTGCAGGCCGTTGACGATGATGGTCTCGCCGGCCTTCAGGCCCGAGGTGACCACGCGCAGACCCTCGACGGGTGCGCCCAGCGTGATTTCGCGGTACTCGGCCTTGTTGCCCTCGCCCACCACCAGCACGAACTTCTTGCTCTGGTCGGTGCCCACGGCGCGCTCGTTGATCAGGATGGCCTGCGAGCTGCGCGACTGGCCCATGCGGATGCGGGCGAACTGGCCGGGGATGAGTTCACCGTCGGCGTTGTCGAAAACGGCGCGCACGCGCACCGTGCCGCTCTTGGCATCGACCTGGTTGTCGATGAGCTGCAGCTTGCCCACGTGCGGCGTGCCGCCCGAGGTGCCGGTGCCCATCTGCACGGGGATGCGTTCGATCAGGGTGCGCGCGCTGCTGCCGGACTTGAGGTCCTGCAGCGCCTTCACCACGATCTGCTCGTCGGAGTCGAAGCTCGCGTAGATCGGGCTCACCGAGACCAGCGTGGTCAGCACCGGCGCGCCGGCGCCCGAGGCCACCAGGTTGCCCACGGTGACTTCGATGCGGCCCACGCGGCCCGCTACGGGGGCCCGCACCTGGGTGTAGCCGAGGTTCAGGCGCGCGGCCTGCAGAGCCGCCTGGGCGGCACGCAGGTTGGCATCGGCCTCGCGCTGGGCGTTCTGGCGTTCGTCGTGCTCACGCTGGGCGATGGCGCTTTCCTGCAACAGGCGCGTGGCGCGCTCCATTTCGCTGCGGGTGTAGGAGACGCGGGCCTGCGCTGCGGCGACCTGAGCGTCGGCACGGTCCACCTCGGCGGCGTAGGGGGCCGGGTCGACGGTGATCAGCAGGTCGCCCTGCTTGACCAGCGAGCCTTCACGGAAGTGCACGGCCTGCACCGCGCCCGAGACGCGCGGGCGGATGTCCACGCGCTGCACGGCTTCGAGCCGGCCCGAGAACTCGTCCCACAGGGCGATGTCCTGCTGCAGCACGGCGGCCACCGACACGGGCACGGCCTGGGGCTGCGCTGCGCCGTCAGTCGCCTGGGCGGAAGGAGACTGGAACACCAGCACGGACGAAGCCACCACGGCGGTGACAGCGGTGGCCAGCGTGGCCAGGCCCAGGGGGCGCTTGGGGAAGGGAAGATGGAAGTTCATGGTGACTTTCAGTGGCGGGGCAGTTCTCGTGGAACACGCCCCGTTGCGGTTTTCAAGATCGGGTGGAATGGATGCAAACGAAGTCTGGGCAATGACACGGTGGCAAGGTCAACACCGGCGGCGTGCGGTGGCGGCCTGGGTGTCGGCAGTGGCAGTGCTCCCGGGTGCAGCCGCCTGCAGGTGGATGGTGTTCATGGGCAATTCCTCCGTGTCGTTGATATGGGCAAAACAGATCGTCAAAAAGCGCGGGCAACAGCCGGCCGGTACCGCTCGCAGACGGCACTTGCACCAGCTCTTGGCCAGTCACAGGCAAAGCCTCTCCCCGCCGGCACCAATGGCCGGAAATTACGGGGTGAGCCCTGCTCGGTTGTTGTGGGTGGCGGGAGTATCGAACCTCAACTTAAGTTGAGGTCAACCACATCCTACAAACCCTGGGGTCTCAGGTGGGGGCTGGACATCGGGTGTCCTCGAAAAACTGCCGGATCTGCAACAGCGCGCCTTCGGCGCAGGGGCATTCGCGCTGCTCTGCCTCCAGGGCCTCGGGCATCTCTCCGACTTTGGGAAACACATGGCGCCGCACCAGCAGGCCGGCGGACTCCAGGCGCGCGGCATAGGCCAGCGCCTCGTCGTGCATGGGGTCGGTGTCGCCCACCATCACCAGCGTGGACGGCAGGCCTGCCAGGCGGTGCGCAGTGGCAGGCACGGCATAGGGGTGTTCGGCATCGCGCGGACAGCGCAGGAAGTTGCGCCAGCCCTCAGTCCATTTGCAGCCGGTGGCATCGCCCGTGGCTTCGCGCACCGACGCGGTGCCGACACAGGGGTCGAGCATGGGCGACAGCAAAATCTGCCCGGCCAGCGGCGGGTGCGACTGGTCGCGCGCCATCACCGAGACGGCTGCGGCCAGGTTGCCACCGGCCTCTTCGCCGGCCAGGTAGATCTGCGCGCCCTGGCCGCCGAGCTTGACGCGGTTGCGAAACGCCCACTGCAGCACACCGTAGCCGGTGTTGACGGGCTGGGGGAAGGGTGTGAGCGGGTAAGCCACCGACACCACCACGGCGCCGGCGCGTTCGAGCAGGTCGGCCACGGTACATCCGGTATCCAGGTCACCCGTGGTGAACGCGCCGCCGTGGAAGTGAACCACCAGCGGCGAAGGCTTGCCGGGCTGCTTGCGGCCGTAGACGCGCACCGCCACCTCTTCGCCCTTGGCCACCTCAATGGTGGCATCGCTGCGCTGGGGGGCGCCCACTGCGGCGCCAGGGGCCTTGGAGGAGGCTCCGGCACGGGTGGGCGACGATGTGGGGGACGGACGATCGGGCTGCATGGCATGGACCCATTGGATTGACGATGGATGAAATGTAGTACCTTGCCGCTTTCGGATAAACAGGCCAAACACCACTGCACTGTTTCCAAAAGCTCAACAATCGAGCGCAGGCCGCGTGTGAGAATTGCCCTGCACCCACTGGTGGGTGCAAGTACAAAGTACAAGGAGAGCCCATGGACCAGATACAGGCCATGCGCATATTCGTGCGGGTGGTGGAGGCCGGCACGTTCACCAGGGCAGCGGATTCGCTTTCGCTGCCCAAGGCCACGGTCACCAAGCATGTGCAGGCGCTGGAGGAGCGCCTGCGCGTGAAGCTGCTCAACCGCACCACGCGCCGCGTCACCGTGACCGCCGACGGCGCTGCCTACTACGAGCGCACCATTCGCCTGCTCACCGACCTCGATGACATCGAGGCGAGCATGACCAACGCCCGCTCCAACCCGCGCGGACGCCTGCGCATCGACGTGGGCACCTCGATGGCACAACTGCTCATCCTGCCCAACCTGGCCGAGTTCCATGCGCGCTACCCCGACATCCAGGTGGACCTGGGCGTGAGCGACCGCATGGTGGACCTGATCAGCGACAACGTGGACTGCGTGATCCGCGGGGGCGAGCTGACCGACCAGTCGCTGGTGGCGCGGCGCATTGGCAACCTGGAATTCATCACCGTGGCCTCGCCCGAGTACCTGGAGCGCCACGGCACGCCCACGCACCCGCTGGAGATCGAGGAGAAACACTCCATCGTGGTCTATTTCTCGCCCCAGAGCGGGCGCCACTACCCGCTGGAGTTCCGCAAGGGCGAGGAGTCCGTGGACATCACCGGCCCCTACCAGGTCAGCGTGAACGAGACCAATGCCTATGTGACGGCGGTGGTGTCGGGCCTGGGCATCGGGCAGATCACCAGCTTCCAGGCCACGCGCCACTTCGAGAGCGGCACGCTGGTGCGCCTGCTGCCCGAATGGACGCAGGCGCTCCTGCCGATCTACGTGGTCTACCCGCCCAACCGCCACCTGAGCGCCAAGGTGCGTGCCTTCGTGGACTGGACGGCCGAATTGGTCCAACGCAACTCGCACCTGCAGCGCACGACCTGACTCCCCGGAGCCGCTGCGCGCCATCCCCCAAGGTATGCTTGGGACATGAGCGACGCCCCCGACACCCCGACGCCCGAACCAGGGACCCCGCCAGAAGCCACGCCCGCCAAACCCGCCCAGCCGCGCAACCCGCTGCACGGCGTGACGCTGGAGGCCATGGTGACGGCCCTGGTCGAATACTTCGGCTGGGACGAACTGGGGCAGCGCATCCCTGTGCGCTGCTTCCAGAGCGACCCCAGCGTGGCCTCGAGCCTCAAGTTCCTGCGCAAGACGCCCTGGGCGCGCGAAAAGGTCGAAAGCCTGTACCTCTACATGCTGCGCGACTACCGGCGCAATACCAAGGAATAAGGTCAGGCCAGCTCTGCCACCGGCAGATAGCGTTCGATATGGCCCATGGCGCGGGCCACGTACTCTTCCTTCTCGCCCACCGGGGCGAAGTAATGCAGAGCGGCCGCCGCCTCTTCGGCGCCTGCCAGACGGGCAATCACCCAGCCGGCGAGGTAGGACGAAGACAGGCAACCCCCCGCCGTGGCCACGTTGCCCCGGGCAAACAGTGGCTGGTCGAGCACCGTAACGCCCGCCGCCTGCACCCAGGGCTTGGTGGTCAGGTCGGTGCAGGCGGGTACGCCATCGAGCAGCCCGAGTTTTGCCAGCACCAGCGCGCCCGAACACTGGGCGCCCAGCAGTTGGCGGCTGGGGTCGAACTGCATCTCTCCCATCAGCGCCGCGTTCTCCACCACCTCGCGGGTTTGGATGCCGCTGCCCACCAGCACCGCATCGGCGCCCTGGGCCCAGGCCAGCGAGGCATGGTGCGGTTCGACCACGATGCCGTTCATGGAGCGCACGCGGGCCTGGGGGCAGACCAGCGCCACCTCCCAGCCCGGGCGCTTGACCCGGTTGAGGATGCCCAGGGCAATCAGGGAGTCGAGTTCATTGAAGCCGTCGAAGGCGAGCAGGGCAATGCGCATGGTGGGGTTCCGTTGGAAGGGGATGGAGCCGCCATCGTAGGCAAAGCACTTAGTACAATCAAAGAATTGTCATAGATACATTGGGATTGCCATGGGTGTGGTTCGGTACAAGCAGGTGGTCGATGCGCTCGCGGCCGACATCCGCGCCGGCCGGCTGCGGCCTGCCACCCGACTGCCCACGCACCGTGAACTGGCCGCCAGGCACGGCCTCGCGTTGGGCACGGCCAGCCGGGTGTACGCGGAGCTGGAGGCCATCGGCCTGGTGGTGGGCGAAACAGGGCGCGGCACCTTCGTGCGCGACCCCTCGTACCCGCGGCCGGGGGCGGATCTCACCGCGCCACAGGCCAGCACCATCGACCTGTCGTTCAACAACCCCAGCGTGCCCGGGCAGACCGAGCAGTTGCGCGAGGCGCTGCGCCAGCTGGCGGCATCGGGCGACCTGGAGTCGCTGCTGCACTACCAGCCCTATGGCGGGCGCCTGCACGAGCGCGCCATCGTGGCGCAGCACCTGGAGTCGAGGCTGCTCAAGGTCAGCGGCGAGCAGGTGCTCATCGTCAACGGCGCGCAGCACGGCATGGCCATTGCGGCGCTGGGCCTGCTCAACCCCGGCGACATCGTGGCCGTGGATGCACTCACCTACCCCGGCTTTCGCGTGCTGGCCGAGCGCCTGCGGCTGGACCTGGCCCCCGTGCCCATCGGCCCCGAAGGCACCGACCTCGACGCCCTGCAGCGCCTGTGCCATGCACGGCCCGTGCGCGCCATCTACACCATGCCCACCTTGCACAACCCGCTGGGCTGCGTGATGCCGGCGCGCGCACGCGGGCGGCTGGCGATGATTGCGCGCCAGCACGACCTGCTGGTGATCGAGGACGCACCCTACGCCTACCTGGCAGGCGACGCCCTGGTGCCCATCGCCGCGCTCGCGCCGGAGCGCACGGTGTATGTCTCCAGCCTGTCCAAGAACGTGGCCACCGGCCTGCGCTTCGGCTTTGTCGCAGCAGCGCCCGCGCTGATCGCGCCGCTGGAGCGCGCCATCCGCGCCACCTCGTGGAACACGGCCGGCGTGCTCACGGCGATTGCCTGCGCCTGGATCGAGGACGGCACCGTGGCCCGGCTGGAGGCCGAGAAGCGCGCCGACACTGCGCAGCGCCAGGCCCTGGTGACCAGCGCGCTGCGCGGCCTGCCGATGGTGCGCCACCCGCACTCCTACTTCGTCTGGCTGCCGCTCGGCGACGACCAGCGCGCCGACCGCATTGCAGCCACGCTGCTGCAGCGCGGCGTGACCGTCTCCACCGCCGAAGCATTCGCCACCACGACCCACGTGCCCCAGGCGCTGCGCGTGGCCTTGGGCTCGGTGGCGCTGGAGGACCTGCCCCACGCCCTGGCGCTGGTGCGGCAGGCCGTGGAGCAGGACTCCTCCTAGTCGGTAAAGGCCACCGTCTGGCGTGCGCGCCGGTCCACGTGCAGGCTGAAGATATCGGGCCGTGCGTAGTGGCCCACCACATCGAAGTCGTAGCGCGCCCGCACCAGTTCGGCCGTGTCGATCTGCGCGGTGAGCAAGCCCGTCTTGCCCTGCAGCGGGCCGGCCAGCACATCGCCCAGCGGCCCCACGATGACGCTGTTGCCGCGGATCAGCGGTCGGTCGGCGTCCCAGCCGGGGGCATCCACGCCCAGCTCGCGCGGCGATGGCTGCACCTGGCAGGCGCTGATGACAAAGCAGCGGCCCTCGTGCGCGATGTGGCGCATCGAACATTGCCAGATATCGCGCTCGTCCACCGTGGGTGCACACCAGATCTGCACGCCCTGGGCATACATGGCCGTGCGCAGCAGGGGCATGTGGTTCTCCCAGCAGATCACGCCGCCCACGCGGCCGGCGGCCGACTCGACCACCGGCAGGGTGGAGCCGTCTCCCTGGCCCCAGATCAGGCGCTCGGTGCCCGTGGGCATGAGCTTGCGGTGCTTGGCCACCAGGCCCTTCTCGGGGTCGAGGTACAGCGCTGTGCAGTACAGCGTGCTGCCCGCGCGCTCGATCACGCCGAGCACCAGCGTGGCACCCGTGCGCTGCGCCAGGCCGGCCAGGGCCTCGGTCTCGGGCCCAGGCAGGTCGATGGCACTGGCGTGGTAGCGCGCATAGGCCTCGCGCCCCTCGGGCAAGCGGTAGCCCAGGCGGGTGCCGAAGATCTCGCCCTTGGGGTAGCCACCCAGCAGCGCCTCGGGCATGACGACGAGGCGGGCCCCCGATGCCTTGATCTCGCCTTCGAAGGCGAGCACATTGGCCAGGGTCTGGGCGGTGCCCTCGGGGGAGGAGCCGATCTGCAGGGCGGCGACGGTGGAAAGGGCCATGGCAAACATCCTTTGGGGGTGAAGATGACCCCAGTGTTGCCAAGGCCCTAAGATGAATCAATGCCTCTCCATTGCTGATTGATATGAACGAGATTGATATCGGGTTCGATCTGAACGTGCTGCGCGTGTTCGAGGCGCTGTACGAGGAGGGTGGCGCCACCCGCGCCGCACTGCGCCTGTCGCTCACGCAGTCCGCCGTGAGTGCGGCGCTGGGGCGGCTGCGCAAGGTCTACGGCGACCCGCTGTTCACGCGCACGGGGCGCGGCCTGGCGCCCACGCTGCGCGCGCAGGAGCTCAAGCCCGTGATCGGCGAGGCACTCAACAAATGCCGCGAGAGCCTGGCCCTGGGCACATCGCCCGCGGCGCGCTACCAGGGCCGCTCGGTGGTGCTGGGCCTGTCGGACGATTTCGAGATCGCCATGGGCCCGTGGCTGGTGCAGTTGCTGGCGCAGCATGCGCCGGGCCTGCGCTTGGCCTTCAGGCAGACCCACAGCCACATCGTGGCCGAGATGCTGATGGCGCGCGAGATCGACCTGGCCATCACGGCCGGGGGCTTTGCCACGCGCTGGCTGAGCCACCAGTCGCTGGGCGAAGGTGGCTATGCCTGCGTGGTCGACGCACCCACCGGCCGGCGCAAGGCGCCACTGCGCCTGACGGTAGAGGACTACGTGGCGCGGGACCACATCCTCATTTCATCGGGCGGCTTCATCGGCGTGGTGGACGAGGTGCTGGCCGCCCTGGGCCACAAGCGGCGCGTGGTGGCATCGACCACGCACTTCGCCGCCCTGCCCTACCTGCTCAAGGGCACCCAGGCCGTGGCCACAGTGCCCGTGCATGCAGCCCATGCGATGACACGCCTTGCCGGCCTGACCGTACTGCCCTGCCCCGTGGCAATGCCGCGCTATGCAGTGGAGCTGGGCTGGCGCACAGATGGGCTGCGCGACTCGGCCGTGGCACAGGTGCGGTCGGTGGTGGCCGGGCAATGGGGGCGCATGCCCACACCCTCGGCAGAATGACGGCACCCGCATCCGCCGTGCGGCAGATGCGGGGCCAGGGCCTCAGTCCCCGTTGGCGACCAGGAAGTTGCGGCTGATGCCGCCACCCAGGTCGTTCACGCGGTCCAGGAACTGCGTGAGGAAGGCGTGCAGCCCGGTCGACAGGATCTCGTCGATGCGGCCGTACTGCAGGTCGGCCAGCAGGCGGCCGGCGCGGCGCTGGGTCTCGGACGAATGGTCGTTGGCCAGCACGGCCAGGTTGTCCACCACCTCGCGCATGCTGGCATGCAGCGAGCGCGGCATGTCGCGGCGCAGGATCAACAGGTCCGCCACGCGGCCTGGCGTGATCACGTCCCGGTAGACCTTGCGGTAGACCTCGAAGGCCGAGACGCTGCGCAGGATGGCGCTCCAGTGGTAGAAGTCGTTCTCCTGGTTGCGCTCGCTGGCGCGGCCAAAGAAGTCCTTCTTGACCGCATGGAACTTCACGTCCAGCAGGCGCGCCGTGTTGTCCGAGCGTTCGAGAAAAGTGCCCATGCGCAGGAAGTGGAAGGCCTCGTCCTGCAGCATGGTGCCCAGCGTCACGCCGCGCGACAGGTGCGAGCGGTACTTGACCCACTCGAAGAACTGGCCCGGGTCGCGCTCGTAGGCATCGCCCTTGAGCAGGCGCTGCAACTCCAGCCAGGTCTGGTTCTGGGTTTCCCAGATCTCGGTGGTCAGCGCGCCGCGCACGGCGCGGGCGTTCTCGCGCGCAGCGCGCAGGCAGGAGACGATGGACGAGGGGTTCTCGCCATCGCGCACCATGAAGTGCAGCACGCGCTCGGGCGTCACTTCGCCATGCTTGGCGGTGTAGGCGGGGATCAGCTCGCTGATGGACAGCAGGCCTTCCCAGCCCTCCTGCGCCACAGCAGCGGACTGGGGCAGCAGCGAAGTCTCGTAGCTCACATTCAACATGCGGGCGGTGTTCTCTGCCCGCTCGGTGTAGCGGGACATCCAGAACAAGTGGTCGGCGGTACGGCTGAGCATTATGGGGTCCCTCCTTCTCCGAGAACCCAGGTGTCCTTGGTGCCCCCGCCTTGTGATGAGTTGACGACCAGCGAGCCCTCCTGCAGGGCCACGCGGGTCAGGCCGCCGGCGACCATCTGCACCTCGCGCCCGCTGAGCACGAAGGGGCGCAGGTCGATGTGGCGAGGGGCGATGCCGCTTTCCACATAGGTGGGGCAGCTCGACAGGCTGAGCGTGGGCTGGCCGATGTAGCCGGCCGGATTGGCCAGCAGCGCACGGCGAAAGTCCTCGATCTCGGCCTTGGTGGCGGCCGGGCCGATCAGCATGCCGTAGCCACCTGCGCCGTGCACTTCCTTGACCACCAACTCGTGCAGGTGGTCCAGCACGTACTGCAGGTCGTCCTGCTTGCGGCACATCCAGGTGGGCACGTTCTTCAGGATGGGCTCCTGGCCCAGGTAGAAGCGGATCATCTCGGGCACATAGGGGTAGACCGACTTGTCGTCGGCCACGCCCGTGCCCACTGCGTTGCAGATGCCCACGTTGCCTGCACGGTAGGCCTCCATCAGGCCCGCGCAGCCCAGCGTGGAGGTGCGGCGGAACACCTGCGGATCGAGGAAGTCGTCGTCCACGCGGCGGTAGATCACGTCCACGCGCTGCAGGCCGCGCGTGGTGCGCATGTAGACGAAGCGGTCCTTGACCACCAGGTCCTGGCCTTCGACCAGCTCCACCCCCATCTGCTGGGCGAGGAAGGCATGCTCGAAGTAGGCGCTGTTGTGCATGCCCGGCGTGAGCACCACCACCGTGGGCTCGTCGGCCGTGGCAGGGGCGCTGGCGCGCAGGGTTTCGAGCAGCATGTCGGGGTAGTGGGCCACAGGCGCCACCTTGTGCATGCTGAACAGGTCGGGGAAGAGCCGCATCATCATCTTGCGGTTTTCCAGCATGTAGCTCACGCCGCTGGGCACGCGCAGGTTGTCCTCGAGCACGTAGTACTCGCCCTCGCCCTGGGCGTTGGGGGCGCGCACGATGTCGATGCCGGCAATGTGCGCGTAGATGTTCTGTGGCACCTGCACACCCGCCATCTCCGGGCGGTACTGGGCGTTGTTGAGCACCAGGTCGGCCGGCACGATGCCGGCGCGGATGATGTCCTGCCCGTGGTACACGTCGTGGATGAAGCGGTTGAGCGCCGTGACCCGCTGCACCAGCCCCTGCTGCATGCTGGCCCACTCGTGCGAGGGGATGATGCGGGGTATCAGGTCGAAGGGGATGAGGCGCTCGTTGCCGGCACCGTCCTCGTCCTTGGCGCCATAGACGGCAAAGGTGATCCCCACGCGGCGAAAGATCATCTCCGCCTCGGCCCGGCGGGCCTGCATCACGTCCACCGGCTGCCTGGACAGCCATTGCGCGTAGCGCTTGTAGTGTTCTCGCACGTCGCTGCCGTCAAAAGGCAGCATGGCGTACATCTCATCAAATTTCTGCATGAACTGGCCTCCTGCTTGCAGGATAGCAAGTTGTGCGCCCAGTTTCCCGAATCGGCCTACCAAGGCACTGTGCCATCACCGGCCCTCAAGACTCAGCGCGGCAAAGCTGGCACCATGCTGTGCTGCCAATACCGCTGGCCGGATTCGCGCTGGCAGGCCACCCCATCCGGCCGTGCCGACGACCAGGTGGCCGCTCCGCAGCGCGCCGACTCCACCACGGCAATCCCCCGCTCCTGGTAGCGCGCCACCACCTCGGGCGCCGGATGGCCAAAGCGGTTGCGGTAGCCGGCCTGCACCAAAGCGGTGCGAGGTGCCACGGCATCCAGGAAGCCGCCGGTGGACGAGGTCTTGCTGCCGTGGTGCGGCACCAGCAGTACGTCGGCCTTGAGCGGCACGCCACGCGCCACCAGGGCCTGCTCCTGCCCGGTCTCGATGTCGCCCGCCAGCAGCGCCACGGGCGCCTGCGCACCAGCCGCCACGATGCGCAGCACACAGCTGATGTGGTTGGCGCGCACGGCCGCGCCCGCATCTCCAGGCGCCGGGTGCAGCACCTCGAAGGCCACGCCGTCCCACTCCCAGCGCTGGCCCGCCAGGCAGGGCGTGGCCGGGCGCAGCGCCTGCAGCTCGTGCCCGGCCTCGATGGAGCCCGTGAGCCTGGCGCCCGGCTGCTGGGCCAGCACGGCGGCGGCGCCGCCCGTGTGGTCGGCATCGCGGTGGCTGAGCATGAGCACGTCCACCCGCTCGCCCAGGGCGCGCAGCAGCGGCACCAGCACGCGGTGGCCGGCGTCGCTCTCCAGGCTGAAGCGCGGGCCTGCGTCGTACAGCAGGGTGTGGCTGGCCGTGCGCACCAGCACTGCATTGCCCTGGCCGATGTCGGCGGCCAGCAGCTCGAACTGGCCCGGCGCGGGCCGCCCCGGCTGCCACCACAGCACGGGCAGCACCAGCGGCAGGGCCAGCAGGCGCAGCCGCCACGGCAGGCGCATGGCCAGCAGCACGCCGCCGGCCAGGGCCGCCGCGCCGGCCCACAGTGGCGCCACGGGCAGGTACAGCACCGCCATCGGCCAGGTCGCCAGCCACTGCAACAGGGCGGACAGGGGCTGCAGGCTCCACAGCGCCAGATTCCACAGGGGCACGCAGAGCACCCCGCCCAGCGCCAGCGGCGTGACGACGAGCGTGACCCACGGGATCGCCACCAGATTGGCCACAAAACCCACCAGCGACACCTGGCCGAACAGCAGCAGGGACAGCGGCGTGAGTGCCAGCGTGACCACCCACTGCTCGCGCAGCAACGCCAGCACGCGCGCCCGGCCTTTGGGGGGCGCGCCGCCCACGGCCCGCGTGTCGGTGGCGAACAGCACCGCCACCGCCACGAAGCTGAGCCAGAAGCCCGCCTGGTACAGCGCCCACGGGTCCACCCAGACCACGGCCGCGCAGGCCAGCAGCCACACCTGGGGCCAGGGCCAGCGGCGGCCCGAGAGCTGCAGCAGCGCCACCGTGGCCAGCATGGTCACCGTGCGCTGCGCCGGCACGCCCCAGCCGCTGAACAGCGCATAGGCGGCCGCCAGCAGCACCCCGGCCGCCAGCGCCGCCGTGGGTGCCGGCACGGCCAGGCACAGGCGCGGCGAGCGGCGCCACAGGGCACCCACCAACAGCGCAGCGAGCCAGGCGAAGAGCGTGATGTGGAGCCCGGAGATGCTCATCAAGTGCGCCACGCCGGTCGCGCGGAACACATCCCAGTCGGCCCGGTCGATGGCCCGCTGGTCGCCCGTGACCAGGGCGGCCACCACGCCTGCCATGCGCGCACGGCCGGGGTCGTCGGGGTCCAGGCCCGGGGCCAGGCGCGCCAGGATGGCATCGCGCACGGACTGGCGCGCCTGCTCCACCGGGTACTGCCAGGTGCTGGCCAGCCGCACGGGCGCCAGGTCCTTGGGGCCCGTTCGCACCGTGCCTGTCGCCTGCACGCCCTGCTCCCAGGTCCACAGCTCGTAGTCGAGGCCGTGCGGGTTGCTCAGGCCATGCGGCGCGCGAGGGCGGATGGTCATTTCCCAGCGCTCGCCCGCATGCAGGGCCGGCGGGCGGCGCTGCGGCTCCAGCGGCCGCACGGTGGTGGTGGCGCTGGTGGCACCGAAGAAGAAGCCGCCGTACCAGGCGACGTCCATGCGCTCGGGCAGTTGAACAGGCTTGCGTGCGGCCCCAGCACCCTCGCCCGGCAGCCAGGCCGATTCCACCT
The DNA here is from genome assembly GCF_001428645.1 of Acidovorax sp. Root217. Taxonomy (NCBI): domain Bacteria; kingdom Pseudomonadati; phylum Pseudomonadota; class Betaproteobacteria; order Burkholderiales; family Comamonadaceae; genus Acidovorax; species Acidovorax sp. Root217. The sequence continues at coordinate 919,808 of NZ_LMIH01000012.1, read as the reverse complement.
CCAGGCGCAGGCGCACCCCCGCCTCGTTGACCTGCGGCATGGCGGCGATGGTGCCGATGACACGGATGTTCTGCCCCTCCAGCGCCGGGTCCAGCGCGCCCTGCAGGTAGACCGTGGCGCGCAGGCCGGTGGTGGCAAACAGCAACGCGGCGCCCGCAGAGGCCACCAGCAGTTGGCGCAGCCAGAGGCGGGCGCCGCCGGACCGGGCCAGCAGGCCCGACAAGCCCCACAGCGCGACCGCACACGCCAGCACCAGTGCGTAGCCATGCCAGTGCCACAGCACCGGCTGCTGCAGCTGCAATGCAGCCCCCAGCAGGCTGCCCGCCAGCAACGCGGGCAGGCGCCACAGGGCCGGCGCATGGCTGCGCGCAACGGCCACCGGAGTCCCCGTGGCGGTTGCAGCTATCACAGTGGCGTGCAGCTCCGGCATGCGCCGATGCTAAACCGCGAAGACAGCAGGCCTTCGCCAGGCACGCGGCGCGGGTATGTAACACTCAGGTGCTGCCCTGGCCCGGCCCGGTGCCGCGCGCCGCCCCAGGCCAATGTCAACCACCACCTCCACCGAAGGACAACGACCATGAGCGTTTACGACAAGCTTTCCGAACTGAACATCACCCTGCCACCGGTGTCGGTGCCCGCGGCCGCCTACGTGCCCTACGTGCAGACCGGCAACCTGGTGTTCCTCTCCGGCCATATTGCGCGCAAGGACGGCAAGCCATGGGCCGCCCAGTTCGGCAAGAACATCAGCACCGAAGAAGGCAAGACCGCTGCACGCGCCGTGGCCGTGGACCTGCTGGGCACGCTGCATGCGGCCACCGGCGGCGACCTGAACCGCATCAAGCGCATCGTGAAGGTGATGAGCCTGGTGAACTCGACCGGCGACTTCACCGAGCAGCATCTGGTGACCAATGGCGCGAGCGAGCTGTTCGGCCAGGTGTTCGGAGACAAGGGCGTGCACGCACGCAGCGCCTTCGGTGTGGCGCAAATCCCCATGGGTGCCTGCGTGGAAATCGAGCTGATCGCAGAGCTGGCCTGAAGCACTTGCTGACCGGCTGACAGACTGGTCAGAACGACTCCCAGTCCTCCTCTGCGCCTGCCATCGCTGGCGAGCGCGCTGGCGCGGGCTTGGCAGGGGCTGCCGCAGCCTTGGCTGCCGGCTTGTTGCCTGCCTGGGCAATGCGGGGCGCACTGGCCTTGCTGACGGCAGCCGGTCTGGCCGGGGATGCGGGAATGTGCGCCGTGCGCATCGGCGGCACCACGCCGCCATAGGCGGCCCCGTTGACCTTGAACACCGACACCACCTGCGCCAGGTGCTCGGCCTGCTCGCGCAGGCTCTGGGCTGCGGCGGCGCTCTCTTCCACCAATGCGGCGTTCTGCTGCGTCATCTGATCGAGGTTGCCCACGGCCTGGTTGACCTGGTTGATGCCCAGGCTCTGCTCGGACGATGCCGAGGTGATCTCGCCGATCATGTCGGTCACGCTCTGCACCGAGCGCACGATGTCGGTCATGGTCGTGCCCGCATCGGCCACCAGGCGGCTGCCGGTCTCCACCTTTTCCACCGAGGCGCTGATCAGCGCCTTGATCTCCTTGGCTGCCTCGGCGCTGCGCTGGGCGAGGCTGCGCACCTCGCTTGCCACCACGGCAAAGCCCCGGCCCTGCTCGCCGGCACGCGCCGCCTCCACCGCCGCGTTGAGCGCCAGGATGTTGGTCTGGAAGGCGATGCCATCGATGGTGCCGATGATGTCCGAGATCTTCTTGCTGCTGTGGTTGATGTCTTCCATGGTGGAGACCACCTGGGTCACCACCGCGCCACCGCGTTCGGCCACGCCCGTGGCGCTGGCGGCCAGGGTGCTGGCCTGGCGGGCACTTGTCGCGCTCTGCGCGATGGTGCTGGTGAACTGCTCCATGGCCGCCGCCGTCTCCTGCAGGTTGCTCGATGTCTGCTCGGTGCGTGCCGAAAGGTCGTGGTTGCCGGTGGCGATCTCGGCGCTGGCAATGGCGATGCTGTCGGTGCTCTGGCGCACCTGGTGCACCATGCGCCCGAGCGAGTCGCTCATCGCATACTGCGAGCGCAGCAGGTCGCCGAACTCGTCGCCGCGCGTGACGGACCCCTGCTCGCTCAAATCGCCGGCAGCGATCTTGGCCGCGAGGTCATTGGCCTGCGCCAGGGGCCGCTGGATATGGCCGATCAGGTAGTACGCCCCGGCGACGATGGCCAGCAGCAGGACGCCCACCGCCACCGCCGCAATCTTCACCGTGAGCATGCGCGAGGCCGCCATCTCGGCCAGCCGGGTCTGCGCGGTGCTTTGCTGCAGCTCCACGAAGTCACGCAGGGTCTTGAGGTAGGCGGCGACGGCCGGGTTGTAGGTCTGCTTGATCAGGGTGACGGCTTCTTCCGCCTTGCCATCGGTCTTGAGCTGGCGGGCCTTGACGCGCAGATCGAGCATGGTCTTGCGGGCGTCGGCGATCTTGGCCATCTGCGCCTTGTCCGCGTCGGACAGGGCCATGCCTTCGAGCGACTTCTGCACCTCGGAGATCTGCGCCGAGGTGGCGGTGATCACGTCCTTGAACTCGGCCTCCACCGCCGCATCGCTGCTGACGATGAGCGCCTGCGTGCGGGCCGCATTGGTCTCCGTGAGGCCGGCCCAGCGGATCGCAGCGCCGACACGGGTCTGCATTTCACTGGCAACTTCATCGGCCTCGGCCTGCACCTTGGCCGAACGGTAGGCCGAAAAACCCACCACGCCGGCCAGCATGACCACAATGAAGATGACGGCGAGCCACAGTTTCTGGGCAATGCGGATGCGTTGGAACATCATGGTCTCCTGTCGTTGTCGATTTTTTCAGGGCCTGCCCGCCACCACCGGGGCAAAACCCGCGCCTGGCGCCATTGCAGACACTTCTTTACATATGGTGCGCCCGTTCCAGGCTTTCGTCCAATCCGTAGCAACCCGTGGAGTGTTGCCATGCACCAAAAAAGAAGCCACCCGGGTGGGTGGCTTCCTGGCAGTCGGGGGGTGACCGCTATTCGACGCGCGTCACCGACGCGGGCTTGAAGCCCAGGTCCGCCGCCTTGCCCTTGCGCCCGCGCGCGGCCCGGGCATTGTTGAGCGAGCGGATCTCCAGCGTCTCCTCGCGCTCCTTGCCGCCCCGGCCCATGCCCTCGATGCGGATGCTGCGCGTGTAGGCCGCCGCACCGGCCAGCGTGTCCTTGGGCTCCAGGTCGATCAGCATCAGGCCGCGCCCGCCATTGGCCATGGTCTTGAGCTCGCTGATCTCGAAGGTCAGGATGCGCCCGCCCGCCGAGGCGCAGGCCACGTGCGTGGCCGCTGCCAGCGGCTGGCCGCCGGTGCTGCCCGCCGCATGCGAGGGTGGGCACACGGTTTCGCCCTCGCCCAGCGTGAGGAAGGCCTTGCCGCCCTTCTGGCGCGAGACCATGTTCTCCACCGAGGCCAGGAAACCATAGCCCCCCGAGTTGGACAGCAGCAGGCTGGCGCTGGCCGGGCCGGCAAAGTAGTGCAAGAGCTGCGTGCCCGATTCGAGCTCGACCAGCGTGGTCACGGGCTGGCCGTCGCCGCGCGCCCCCGGCAGCACCGACACCGGCACCGAGTACACCCGGCCATTGCTGCCAAAGGCCAGCAAGGTGTCGACCGTGCGGCACTCGAAGGTGCGGTACAGCCCGTCGCCGGCCTTGAAGGCGAAGCTCCCTGCCTCGTGGCCATGGCCGGTGCGCGCGCGCACCCAGCCCTTTTGCGAAACCACCACGGTCACCGGCTCATCCACCACCTTGACCTCGGCCACGGCCTTCTTCTCGGCCTGGATCAGCGTGCGGCGGTCATCGGCAAAGGTCTTGGCATCGGCCTCGATTTCCTTGACCATCAGGCGGCGCAGCGAGCCGGGGTTGTTCAGGATGTCTTCGAGCTTGCCCTGGCTTTCGCGCAGCTCCTTGAGCTCCTGCTCGATCTTGATGGCTTCGAGCCGCGCCAGTTGGCGCAGGCGGATTTCCAGGATGTCCTCGGCCTGCCGGTCCGACAGCGCAAAACGCTCGATCAGCGCGGCCTTGGGGTCCTCTGCCTGGCGGATGATGGCGATCACCTCGTCGATGTTGAGCAGCACGATCTGCCGCCCTTCGAGGATGTGGATGCGGTCCAGCACCTTGCCCAGGCGGTGCTGCGTGCGGCGGGTGATGGTGCTCTGGCGAAAGGAGATCCACTCCTCCAGCATCAGGCGCAGCGACTTCTGTACAGGCCGGCCATCCAGGCCGATCATTGTCAGGTTGATCGGCGACGAAGTCTCCAGGCTGGTGTGGGCCAGCAGTGCAGTGATCAGCTCCTGCTGCGGGGTCTTGCCGGTCTTGGGCTCGAACACCAGGCGCACCGGCGCGTCCTTGCTCGACTCGTCGCGCACCACGTCCAGCACGGCCAGCATGCTGGCCTTGAGCTGCGTCTGCTCCAGGCTCAGCGCCTTTTTGCCGGCCTTGACCTTGGGGTTGGTGATCTCCTCGATCTCTTCGAGCACCTTCTGCGAGCTCACGCCCGGCGGCAGTTCGTTGACCACCAGTTGCCACTGGCCGCGCGCCATGTCCTCGATCTTCCAGCGCGCGCGTACCTTCAGGCTGCCGCGGCCCGTGCGGTAGGCGTCGGCGATGTCGGAGGCAGCGCTGATGATCTGCCCGCCACCGGGGTAGTCGGGGCCAGGCACCAGGGCCAGCAGGTCCTCTGCCGAGAGCGAAGGCGTCTTGATCAGCGCCACACAGGCGTCGGCGATCTCGCGCAGGTTGTGGCTCGGGATCTCGGTGGCCAGGCCCACGGCAATGCCGCTGGCACCGTTGAGCAGCGCGAACGGCAGGCGCGCGGGCAACTGGCGCGGCTCCTCGGTGCTGCCGTCGTAGTTGGGCATGAAATCGACCGTGCCCTCGTCGATCTCGTCGAGCAGCAGGCTGGTGATGCGCGACAGGCGCGCCTCGGTGTAGCGCATGGCCGCAGCGCCGTCGCCATCGCGGCTGCCGAAGTTGCCCTGGCCATCGATCAGCGGGTAGCGCTGGGCAAAATCCTGCGCCATGCGCACCAGCGCATCGTAGGCCGACTGGTCGCCATGCGGATGGAAGCGGCCCAGCACGTCGCCCACCACTCGGGCGCTCTTGACCGGCTTGGCCGCCGTGTTGCGCGTCGGGCCGCTGTACCCCAGGCCCATGCGGTCCATGGAGTACAGGATGCGCCGCTGCACGGGTTTGAGGCCATCGCACACGTCCGGCAGGGCACGGCCCTTGACGACCGAGAGCGCGTATTCGAGGTAGGCCCGCTGGGCGTAGCTGGCCAGGCCCAGGGAATCGCCGCCGTCGTCGGAGGCCGGAAAATCGAGAGTGGGTTGGTCGCTCATTCGTTCTTGCTGGATTCGGAAGGTTCAGTCATTGCGGGCGTCTGTGCCACGCGGGCGGGCGGCAGGTTGCCCCGGTTCAGGGCGCCGCCCGAGAGCTCCATGCGCACGCGCCCGGGCACGGCACGCTGGGCCAGCACGGGTGCCGGCGGCTTGAGCTGGGTGTACAGGCCCATCACGGTGCGCACGTAGTTCTGCGTTTCCTTGTAGGCCGGGATCTGGTTGCCCGCGCGCTGCACCGCTCCCTCGCCCGCGTTGTAGGCGGCCAGCGCCAGGTCCAGGCGGTTGGGAAACAGGTCCAGCAGGTGGCGCAGGTAGCGGGTGCCGGTGGGCACGTTCACCGCCGGATCGGCGAGTTTCTTCTCGACCGAGCGCTTGGCATCGGCGCTCACGCCAAAGCGGGTGGCCGTGGCCGGCATCACCTGCATGAGGCCCACCGCCCCCTTGGGCGACACGGCATCGGCATCGAAGCCCGATTCGGTCGCGATCAGCGCCTGCAGCAACTCGTAGTCCACGGCGTGCTTGACCGCAGCGGCACGCAGGTGGTGCTTCACACGCTTGAAGTCCGGCGCAATGTCGAAAAAGGCCAGCAGCCGCGCCCCCGCAGGCGGCAGGGCATAGGGCATGGCCGGCGCATCGCCGGGCGCGTCGCGCGTGGAGTCGAATTCGTTGCCCTTGAAGAACAGCTGGTAGTTGGCATCCACCTGCTCAGGCGCGAAATGCGTCACGCCGCGCGCATCGACGAAGGCCCAGAGGTCGGCATGGGCGGGGCCTGAAAAAAGGCCAAGGCCCGTCACCAGGCACAAGGCTGCGCCCGTTCCAGCACGGCGCCAAGCCACGCCACAGCCTTGCAGAAGTGAAAAATACCAAGCCATCATGGACCCATTGCCCTTTCGGGCGCACTCGTTTTCTCCAGGGAATCCAGGCCCGCTTGAAGAATTTCTTCCTGCTTTGCAGCAGGCATTTTCCTGATGCGTTCCAGATGGATCGAATCGAGAACCTTCAAATCGTGCTGGATCGCTTCCAGACTGCGCTCCAGGCGGGCGAAACCATTGCGATCCCAAAATTCCCCCGTGGCGTAGCGTTTGCAAAGAGCGTACACGGCCTCTTCCAGAAAATTCGGACTCACATCGAGCAGACGCAGCGGCACCTGGATGAGCCGGCCATGTGCCGCAACCACAGGACGCCCCCATTGCCAAGGCCACTCGCCCTCCCTGCCCTTCAGAGAAACTGCCGCCGAAGGATCAACCACCAATTGCAGTTGCAGAAAGTTGCTGTGCCTCACTGCCGCATCATGAAACTTCGACCAAGGAACAAAACACTCACCGACCACATGGAATCCACGCTGATCTACACGCAGCAGATAACCGCACCGGACAGCGCGTGTGGCCTGCAATACATGCGTCCAGAGCGGGATTGCGAGCAGCAGTACAGTGGTCACCAGCGCAATGCCGAACACAGGGTCTCTGCGCGCATGCGCTGTTCCGAACAGCACCACCAGTACGCCCATACCTGCGAGGAAAGCCACCGTCAGCAGCCATCGAGGCCACCGCATTCCAACCAGCAATGGCGCTTGCGAGAATTCCTTGCCAGCCACTTCACTCTCGCCCACGCCCTGCGTTGAAAGCGGTACTACGTGCTCAGGACTCATGACGAAACCCGCTCGTTTTGGGATAGGCGCCGTGCGTCCAAGCCGTTAAAGCTCTCCTGCAAAACTCGTCCCTCCTCCGCAACCGGCGGTTTCGCAGCATCCCGCGCGAGAATTTCACAGGTCATCTGGTCAAAGCGGTGCATCCTGTCTTCCAGTTGCGCCATTTCAGCCGTTTGAGCAGGTGACAGGAACTGCTTCCAGAAATCCATGTAGCCCGCGCCGTATTGCCGGCCAAACCGGCGCACAGCGCCATCCAGGAATTGCGGATCCACTGCCAGCATGAAAAGCGGCACGGACACGACAGAGCCACCGGCAGAGAGCCTGCTACGCCCCCACTGCCATGGCCAGGCACCACCTTTGACCACAATGGCGGGCACAGGCTCCACCGCCAGGCACAGGATATAGCGCTTGTTACCCTTGGCTTCGTGCACCCTCAAATCCGAGCCACGCAATTGCGGCCCGGGGATGAAACAGTCCCCTGCGATTTCAAGGCCTCGCTCGTCCATGCGCAGCAGATGACCACGCCGTACTGCATGCCAGGCAACCGAAAAATAAGACCACAACATGCCCGCCAGCAGGAATACGCCCGCTGCGGCCATGGCAGCCCACAACAAGGAGCCGTGGCGCCAGAGTTCAAGGCAGACGACGACCAGAACTGCCTCTACCACTGCAACCATGGCCACCCAAAGCGACCACCGAAACCAGCGCACGCCAATCTCAAGATGCGCTTGTGCAAGATGCTCCCCTTGCTCGCGCGCCCGATCCTGCTCGCGCTTGTCCGCGGCAGCGAGCGACTGGGTGCAGAAAACACTCAACAGCAGACCCGCCACCATGCAGCCAAAGGCCAGCAGCATGTGCGCAGGCTTTTCCGCGATGGGCTTCACCAGCGAAACCAAGCCCACTGCGCTGACAGTAACACCGAGCACACGCCCAAGATGCATCAAGGACATTAGATGCCCCCGCGTGAAAGCCGAAAGAAAAGTCCAGGCATTTTGGGCTTCACTTTGTCTTGAGAAAACCGAGCTCTTTCAAGCCAACCATGGCGGCCTGGATCTTCTGCCTGCGCTCTGCCGCAGGCAGCTTCGCGATGTCTTCGTAGCGTACCGAATTGGCGACGACGAACACCTGCTCCTGCCGCTTATTCTCCCCATCTGCGCGTTCCAGATCCGCGATCTGATCGGGGCGCGCATGGGCACTTCTCCACTGGTCGAGAAAGCGCTCGCCATACCGCTTGCACAGCACTCGCACAGCACCTTCGATGACATACGGGCTGGCTGCGTACAAATACAGCGGCAGGTCCAAAATGCGTCCTTCTGCGATGAGACGAGGCCGATTCCACCGCCATGGCCAGTATCCTGCCCCGACACCGGCGGCCTGTGCGGATGGTGCATCGACCGCCAGTTGCAGATGGTAAGGGCGGTTGATGGATTCTCCGGCATGGCGAAATCCTGCAGATCCATACTGCATGTCCAGTCCCCGTACCACCGGCCAAGCGACAGTGCTTTCACCAGCCACCGAAAAACCTGCGGCACCGACGCAAAGCAGATGGCCGGAGCGCATCACCTGCAACGCCAGCACAAGCAATGCCACCAAGGCAACCAGGAACACAACAGCGACCCCGGCTCCCAACGCTCCAATCAACAGGGAGTCCGCTTTCCACGCCTCCCACGCAAAGAGCGAGAACAGCAATGCAAAGCCTCCGAAGACAGCGACCTGAAGAAGCCATCGAAACCAGCGTAACCCCACCAGCAACTGCGCTCCGTTGAAGTCCTGTCCCTGCTTCTGCTCGCGCCGCAGCTTGAGGTCGAGGGCTGCATCCAGGGCGCGGTCACACACCACGGCGACCGTCAGGCCCAGCAGCATCAAGGCGCCAGCCACCAGCATCCGGGCGGGACGGCCATCGGCGAAAGAAGTCACCACAGGAAGCAAAGCCCCCATCAGCGCCACCATGCCGAGCACACGCCCCAGATGCAGCCAGGCCATCAGATGTCGATTTCTACTGCATCACCATGCAGTTCCATCAGCTCGCGACGCGAGGCCGCTTCGCCCTTGCCCATGAGCTTGGTGATCAGGCCCTCGGTCGCGGCAAAGTCCGTGCTGCCCAGCTGCACGGGCAGCAGGCGCCGGGTGTCGGGGTTGAGGGTGGTCTCCCACAGCTGCGAGGCGTTCATCTCACCGAGGCCCTTGAAGCGGCTGATCTGGCACTTCTCGCGGGCCACGCCGTCCTTGGCGCACTTGTCGAGAATGGCGGTGAGCTCGCCGTCGTCCAGTGCATACATCTTGGCGGCGGGCTTCTTGCCACGGGCCGGCACGTCCACCCGGAACAGCGGGGGGCGCGCCACATAGATATGGCCGGCGTCGATGAGCTTGGGGAAGTGGCGAAAGAACAGCGTGAGCAGCAGCACCTGGATGTGCGAGCCGTCCACGTCGGCATCCGCCAGGATGCAGATCTTGCCGTAGCGCAGGCCCGTAAGGTCGGGCGTGTCGTTAGGGCCGTGCGGGTCCACGCCGATGGCCACCGAGATGTCGTGGATTTCGTTGTTGGCAAACAGTCGGTCGCGCTCCACCTCCCAGGTGTTGAGCACCTTGCCGCGCAACGGCAGCACGGCCTGGCTTTCCTTGTCGCGGCCCATCTTGGCGCTGCCGCCGGCCGAGTCGCCCTCGACCAGGAAGACCTCGTTGTGGGCCAGGTCGCGGCTTTCGCAGTCGGTGAGCTTGCCGGGCAGCACGGCCACGCCCGAGCCCTTGCGCTTTTCGACCTTCTGGCCAGCCTTCTGGCGCGTTTGCGCGGCCTTGATGGCCAGCTCGGCCAGCTTCTTGCCGTAGTCCACATGCTGGTTGAGCCACAGCTCGAGCGCCGGGCGCACGAAACCCGAGACCAGGCGCACGGCATCGCGCGAGTTCAGGCGCTCCTTGATCTGGCCCTGGAACTGCGGGTCCAGCACCTTGGCACTGAGCACGTAGCTGGCGCGGGCAAACACGTCTTCGGGCAGCAGTTTCACACCCTTGGGCAGCAGGCTGTGCAGCTCGATGAAGCTCTTGACGGCATTGAACAGGCCGTCGCGCAGGCCGCTTTCGTGCGTGCCGCCGGCGCTGGTGGGGATCAGGTTGACGTAGCTTTCGCGCACCGGCTGGCCATCTTCGGTGAAGGCCACGCACCAGGATGCGCCCTCGCCTTCGGCAAAGCTCTCGTTGTTGCGGTCGGCAAAGCCTTCGCCCTCGAACAGCGGGATCACCGGTTCGCCGTTGAGCGTCTGCATCAGGTAGTCGCGCAGGCCGCCCTTGTACTGCCAGGTCTGGGTATCGCGCGTCTTCTCGTTGACCAGGGTCACGGACACGCCGGGCATCAGCACCGCCTTGCTGCGCAAGAGGTGCGTGAGCTCGCCCATGGGCAGCGCGCTCGATTCGAAATACTTGGCATCGGGCCAGGCGCGCACGGTGGTGCCCTGCTTGCGCTCTCCGGCTTCCAGCGCGCGGGTCACCAGGGGCTCGACCACGTCGCCGGCCGAAAACACCAGCCGCGCGACCTTGCCTTCGCGGTGGCTGCTCACTTCCAGGCGGGTGGCCAGCGCGTTGGTCACGCTCACGCCCACACCGTGCAGGCCGCCCGAGAAGCTGTAGGCGCCGCCCTTGCCCTTGTCGAACTTGCCGCCCGCATGCAGGCGGGTGAACACCAGTTCGATCACCGGGGCGTTCTCTTCGGGGTGCATGCCGAAGGGGATGCCGCGCCCATCGTCCTCAATGCTGACCGAACCGTCGGTGTGCAGCGTGACCTTGATCTTCTTGCCATGCCCGGCCAGCGCTTCGTCGGCGGCGTTGTCCAGCACCTCCTGGATGATGTGCAGGGGGTTGTCGGTGCGGGTGTACATGCCCGGGCGCTGCTTGACGGGCTCCAGGCCCTTGAGCACACGGATCGACCCTTCGGAATATTCGCTGGCGGAGACGGAAGACGGTTTGGCAGACATGCGGCGGATTGTAGTGCGGCGCAGCAAAGACTGGATAAAAATACAGCTTCACCACCCCCAACTGTACTGTTCGGCAGTGTGCGGGCAGATTGTGGCCAATCTGGCTACATTCTGCGCATGTCTATGCATCCTCCGAAACTGTCCATGTTCCAGGTGCTCGCGTGCGGCGCGGCCATCGTGACCCTGTCCATGGGCATCCGCCACGGCTTTGGCCTGTGGCTGCTGCCCATCACCCAGGACATGGGCTGGACGCGCCAGTCCTTTGCCCTGGCCATCGCCATCCAGAACCTCTCGTGGGGCCTGATCGGCATCTTCGCCGGCATGGCAGCCGACCGCTTCGGCGCCTTCCGCGTGCTGCTGGCCGGCGCTGCCCTGTATGCGGCCGGCCTGGCGGGCATGGCCCTGTCGCCCACGCCCACGCTGTTCGCGCTGACGGCCGGGGTACTGATCGGTGCAGCCCAGGCGGGCACCACCTATGCCGTGATCTATGGCGTGCTGGGCCGCCAGATCGCGCCCGAAAAGCGCTCCTGGGCCATGGGGGTGGCGGCAGCGGCCGGCTCCTTCGGCCAGTTCCTCATGGTGCCCATGGAAGGCTGGCTCATCGCCAGCTTTGGCTGGCAGCAGGCGCTGCTGGCGCTGTCGCTGGCGGTGCTGCTCATCATGCCCCTGGCCTTCGGCCTGCGCGAACCGGGTTTCAAGGGCGCGGCCCCGCCCAAGCGCGACCAGACCATCACCCAGGCGCTGTTAGAGGCCTTCCGCTACCCGAGCTTTTCACTCCTGATGGCAGGCTATTTCGTCTGCGGCTTCCAGGTGGTGTTCATCGGCGTGCACATGCCCAGCTACCTCAAGGACCAGGGCCTGTCACCCCAGGTGGCCAGCTACGCGCTGGCGCTGATCGGCCTGTTCAACGTGTTCGGCACCTATATTGCGGGCACCCTGGGCCAGCGCCTGCAAAAGCGCTACATCCTGGCCTTCATCTACTTTGCGCGGGCGATTGCCATCGCGGTGTTCCTGGCGGTGCCGCTGTCGCCGGCCTCGGTGTACATCTTCTCGGCCGTCATGGGCACGCTGTGGCTGTCCACCATTCCGCCCACTAATGCCACCATTGCCCAGATCTTCGGCGTGCAGCACCTGTCCATGCTCGGCGGCTTCGTGTTCTTCAGCCACCAGATCGGCAGCTTCCTGGGCGTCTGGCTGGGCGGCTACCTGTACGACGCCACGGGCAGCTACGACATCGTCTGGTACATCGCCATCGCCCTGGGGGTGTTCGCCGCCCTGGTGAACCTGCCGGTCAAGGAAAGCCCTATCCAGCGCGCAGCCCCCGTGCCGGCATGATGGCGGACTGAACCTTTGCACCCCATCACCATGCCAGCCGCCCCCGAGCACGCCCCCCACCGCACCCCGGCCCTGCCGCTGGCGTGGCGGGTGCTGGCCTGGGCCGTGGCCATCCTGGCGTGCCTGGCCGTGTTTGCCATGTACACCGTGCCCGAGTTCATGGTGATGCTGGCCGACCAGGTGTGGAACTGCTTCTGATTGCCCATGCATGGATCTGACAAGCCCTCGGACTGGGTGCGCCGCTGGTCGACCCTGATAGCACCCCGCAGCACCGTGCTGGACGTGGCCTGCGGCGCGGGGCGCCACCTGCGCTGGCTGCACGGCCTGGGCCATGCGGTGGTGGGCGTGGACCGATCGCCCGAAGCCGTTGCCGCAGGAGCCCTGCTCGGAGAGATGGTCTGCGCCGACATCGAAAACGGCCCCTGGCCCTTTGCCGGGCGCCAGTTCGGTGCCGTGGTGGTCACCAATTACCTGTGGCGCCCGCTGTTTCCCACGCTGGTGGCCAGTTTGGCGCCGGGCGGCGTACTGGTCTACGAGACCTTTGCACACGGTAACGAAACGGTGGGCCGCCCGGCGCGGCCCGAATTTCTGCTGCAGCCGGGCGAATTGCTGGCCGCCTGCAGCGGATTGCGCACCGTGGCCTACGAGGACGGCTTCCTCGAAGAACCCGCGCGTTTCGTGCAGCGCATCACGGCCATCAGGGAACTTGCGGACGCCGGGGCACCCTCAAGACATCTGCTGGCCAGTGCGGCTAGTTAGAATGCTCTTTTATCCCGTTCACCACTGCGGACATGACATCTTCCTTAGTGCCACTCACTGGCAGCATCGTCGCCCTCGTCACCCCCTTGCATGAGGACGGTAGCGTCGACTACCCCGCGCTGCGCAAACTGATCGACTGGCACATCGCCGAAGGCACCGATTGCATCGGCGTCGTGGGCACCACGGGCGAATCGCCCACGGTGAACGTTGAAGAGCACTGCGAGATCATCCGCGTGTCGGTGGAGCAGGCCGCCAAGCGCGTGCCCATCATGGCCGGCTGCGGCGCCAACTCCACGGCCGAGGCCATCGAGCTGGCCCGCTTTGCCAAGAAGGTGGGCGCCGACACGCAGCTGCAGGTCGTTCCCTACTACAACAAGCCCACGCAAGAGGGCCAGTACCAGCATTTCAAGGCCATCGCCGAAGCCGTGGGCGACCTGCCCACCATTCTGTACAACGTGCCTGGCCGCTCCGTGGCCGACATGCAGCACGACACCGTGCTGCGCCTGGCCCAGGTGCCCGGCATCATCGGCATCAAGGAGGCCACGGGCAACATCGAACGCGCGCAGTGGCTGATCCGCGAAGCCCCCAAGGGTTTCGGCATCTACTCGGGCGATGACCCGACCGCCGTGGCGCTGATGCTGTGCGGCGGCCATGGCAATGTGAGCGTGACGGCCAACGTGGCCCCGCGCCTGATGCACGAGCTGTGCGTGGCGGCGATTGCCGGCAACGTGCAGCGCGCCATGGAAATCCAGTTCCAGCTGATGCCCGTGCACAAGCAGCTCTTCGTCGAAGCCAACCCCATTCCCGTGAAGTGGGCCGTGGCCCGCATGGGCCTGTGCGGTGGCACACTGCGCCTGCCCATGACACCGCTGAGCCAGGGCAATGAAGCCGTGGTCGAGGCGGCACTGCGCTCCGCCAGCCTGATTTAACCCTGGCTGCGCCTGTACCAAGAACACTCCGAGGATATTCGCGTGAACGCTGTTACTACCCGAGTGGGCCTGCTGGCCCTCGCCCTGGCCCTGTCTGCCTGCTCCGCCCTCGAAGGCGACAAGATCGACTACAAGAGCGCCGCCAAGGGCTCCACGCTGGAGGTGCCCCCGGACCTGACCCAGCTCTCGCGCGACTCCCGCTACAACGTGCCGGGCGGCGCCGTCTCGGCTGCTGCCATGCAGGCCAGCCAGGCCGCCCAACCCTCGGGCACGGCCAATGCGGCCGCCACGCAGCTGGGCGACGTGCGCATCCAGCGCGACGGCAACAAGCGCTGGCTGGTGATCGACCGCCCCGCCGACAAGCTGTGGGAGCCCGTGCGCGACTTCTGGCTGGAGAACGGCTTCACGCTGGACCTGGACCAGGCCAACCTGGGCATCATGGAAACCGACTGGGCCGAAAACCGCGCCAAGCTGCCCCAGGACCTGATCCGCTCCACGCTAGGCAAGGTCATCGATTCGCTGTACTCCACGGGTGAGCGCGACCGCTTCCGCACCCGCCTGGAGCGCAATGCCTCTGGCGGCACCGAGGTCTACATCACGCACCGCGGCATGATCGAGGTCTACAGCAACACCACCAAGGACCAGACCGTCTGGCAGCCCCGCGCGGCCGACCCCGAGCTGGAAACCGAGTTCCTGCGCCGCCTGATGGTCAGGCTGGGTGTGAGCCAGGAGCAATCCAAGGCCGTCGTGGCCGCCGCAGCCGCGCCCGTGGCGCAATCGGCCACCGTGGCCACGGTGAACAACGTGCCCGTGGTGCAGATGAAGGAAGGCTTCGACCGCGCCTGGCGCCGTGTCGGCGTGGCGCTGGACCGCACCGGTTTCACCGTGGAAGACCGCAACCGCAACGATGGCGTGTACTTCGTGCGCTATGTGGCGCCCAATGCGGACAAGAAGGAGTCCGGCTTCTTCGGCAAGCTGTTCACCCGCTCGCCGGACGCCGTGCCGCCGCTCAAGTACCGCATCGTCGTGCGCAGCCAGGGTGAAGCGACCACGGTGTCCGTGCTCAACGAAGGCGGCACGCCCGAAGCCTCGGCCAACGCCGAGCGCATCGTGCGCGTGATCGCAGACGAGCTCAAGTAAGCCACACCGACACCCCTGACTGCATGCGCCTGGACGCCACCCTGCGGGGTGGGGCCCAGGCGCAATTCATTTCCACATGCTGCGTTTGAAGAACCTGGCCAGCGGCAGTGCCGGCAATGCGACCATCGTGGAGGCCAGCGATGGCCTGCACACGCGCCGCCTGCTGGTCGATTGCGGGCTGGGCATACGCCAGCTGCAGACCCGCCTGGCTGCGGCTGGCCTGCAGCTGGGGCAGATCGACGGCGTGTTCATCACCCACGAGCATTCGGACCATATCGGCTGCGCGCACCTGCTGGCCCTGCGCCACCGCATCCCGGTGTGGATGAGCCAAGGCACGCACATGGCCATCGGCGCGCCGGATTTCGACGGGCTGCTGCAGTTGGCCTGCGACATGCAGGCCATTGCGCTGGGGCCGCTGTCCTTGCAGCCCTTCACCGTGCCACACGATGCGCGCGAGCCCCTGCAGCTGCGCTGCAGCGATGGCGCCATGCACTTGGCTCTGCTGACCGACCTGGGCCACGCCACACCCCATGTGCTGCAGCAGGTGCAGGGCTGCCACGCCCTGTTCATCGAAGCCAACCACGACCCCGACCTGCTGGCGGCCTCGGCCTACCCGGCCTTCCTCAAGCGCCGCGTGGGCGGCGCCTATGGCCACCTGGCCAACCACGCCAGCGCCGCCATCGTGCAGGCCGTGCGGCACGATGGCCTGCAGTGGGTGGTGGCCGCCCACCTGAGCGCGCGCAACAACACGCCCGACCTGGCCCGGCTGGCGCTTGCGGGCGCGCTGCAATGGGCACCGGAGCTCATCGTGGTGGCCGACCAGGCCCAGGGGACGGGCTGGCTGACCGTGGGAGAGCAGCCCGTGCCCTGCGGCCACCTGTCGCCGCCACCCCCGGCCACCTCGCTGTTCTGAGCAACGCAGGCGAAAAAAAACCCTGCTCTCTTACGAGGGCAGGGCTTCCGAACCAAAGGCCGGCGCCGTGGCGCGGCCAGGGTTCAGGCGTGCTTAGTTCGAAGCAGCGCTGGCAGCAGCGGTAGCGGCCGTGGCAGCTGCGTTGGCAGCGGCAGCGGCGTCCGAAGCGGCAGAAGCTGCTTCGGAAGCGGCAGCTGCAGGTGCTGGATCAGCAGCAGGAGCTGGAACCACCACGGGTGCGGGTGCTGGTGCTGGAGCGGGTTCTTCCTTCTTGCCACAAGCGGCGAGGGCAGCAGCAGCGATCAGGGCGGCCAGAACGAGAGAGTTCTTCATTGCGATTTTTCCTAGTTGGGACAGACAGAATCTTGAAAAGCCACAGCGCCCGGCTCCAAAAAAGCCTTTGCGCATTGGCACAGTGCACTTGAGTAGCACCATTTCGGCGCAGCCGCCGATTATATTGGCATTTAGTCAATACTGACTAACACGGATGCAAGGTTTACCGTGCCTTCACATGGTGCAAGGCCTGGAAACACCAAGTCGGGCGTTTGTCCTACAGGCCCAGCGTCGATGCAGGAAAGCCCGGTGCACTTTTTCCGTGCAGCCATTCATTGAGTGTCTCACGCACCAGCACGCGGCGCTCGGGCTCGCGGCCCGTCACGCCCACGCAGCGCTCCGGGTCCAGCCGGTGCATGACCCATTGCGGCGACCATAGCACACTGGGAATGTCCAGCGGGTCGGCCGAGGCGCTGCGCCGGCAGGTGATGATGTGGTCCCAGGTGCCGCGCCAGCGCACGAAGCGCGCATGGCGGCGGATCACCTCGTCGTACGAGCGCGCCAGCATGGTGAAGCGCCGGCCCGTGCGCGCCCAGGCCTGCAGCGACTCCACCACCGCACGCTCGCCCAGGGGCCAGTCATGGAAATGGGCATCGCTGACCACGATCTCCTCCCAGCCGTCGCGCGCCGCCGTGGCCAGCGCATCGCGCACCAGTTGGATAAAGGTCTCGCGGCTGGCGAAGCGGCCCGAAGGCAGCTCGCCCGGCAAAGCGGCAGGCGGTGGGTTGCTGGGATCGT
Source organism: Acidovorax sp. Root217 (assembly GCF_001428645.1). Classification (NCBI taxonomy): domain Bacteria; kingdom Pseudomonadati; phylum Pseudomonadota; class Betaproteobacteria; order Burkholderiales; family Comamonadaceae; genus Acidovorax; species Acidovorax sp. Root217. The sequence continues at coordinate 902,669 of NZ_LMIH01000012.1, read as the reverse complement.
GCGTCACGGTCAGTCCTCCTCGGTGTCCTCGGTATAGGAATGAGCCCATCCTGCATCGCACCAGGACGAAATCAGCTCCAGCGCGTCGTCACTGGCGCGCGCCAGCTCCCGCTCGGTAAGGCGCCGGTGGTCAGCCAGGCGGCGCATCAGCGTGGCATCGCGGCCAGCGGCGCGGTAGCTCTCGCCGTTGATGAACACATGCTGCGCGTCATACATCATGCGGGTGCGGCGGTCCAGCACCACACCCTCGATCATGGCGCCCGATGCATCAGGGTCGAACCAGACGTTGGGCTTGGGCTCGGTCAGGTACTCGCCCAGCGCGCGCTCCAGTGCCAGCGGTTCGGCCAGGGCCCGGGCCAATGCCTCGCGCGCGAAGTCCTGCAGGCTGGCAGGGATGGCCGCGGGCTGCTCCACCGCCTCCTGGCGCGGGTCGCGGTAGAGCACGCGGGCATCGCCGTCCTCGGCCTCTTCGGTCAGGCGCACCAGCAGCTCGTTGGCCAGTTCTGCCCGAGCCGGCGCACGAAAGCCGATGGAATAGGTCATGCACTCACCCTCGGCAATGCCGTCGTGGGCATAGCGCGGCGGCAGGTAGAGCATGTCGCCGGGCTCCAGCACGAACTCCTCTTCGGGCTCGAACTGCGCCAGCACCTTGAGCGGTATGCCCTCCTTGAGCGTGAGGTCCTTCTGGCGGCCGATGCGCCAGCGCCGCCGGCCATGGGCCTGCAGCAGGAACACGTCGTAGCTGTCGAAGTGCGGGCCCACGCCGCCGCCATCGCTGGCGTAGCTGATCATGAGGTCGTCCAGCCGCGCCTCGGGCACGAAGCGGAACTGCTGCATCAGCGCATGCACGCCCTGGTCGTGCAAGTCCACGCCCTGCACCAGCAGCGTCCAGTCGGGCTGCTTGAGCGAGGGCAGCGCGCGGCGCGTGAACGGCCCCTGGCGAAGCTTCCAGACGCCCTTGACCTGCTGCACCAGGCGCGACTCCACCCCCTCCTGGCCTGCCAGGTCGAACAGTGCACGAGGCTGCACCGGTGCCGTGAAGCCCGGGATCGCCTGGCGCACCAGGAGCGGCTTTTTCTGCCAATGGCGGCGCATGAACTGGGCAGGGGTGAGTCCGCCCAGAAGGGTCAGGGGTTGGTGGGCGTCCATGGGTACTGTGTGGCCCATTGCAGGGCGGTTGGTCAAACTGCGACAATTCTCCTATGGAAATTACCGAACAATGTGTGGTCGCCCTGACCTGGATCCTCAAGGACACCCTTGGCGAGGAACTCGACGTGCTCGACGAGCCGGTGGAGTTCCTGGTGGGGGGCGATGATCTGCTGCCCCGTATCGAAGAGGCCCTGCAGGGCCACAGCGCAGGCGCCTCGGTGGCGCTGCACCTGGAGCCCGAGGACGCTTTTGGCGACTTCAACGACCAATTGCTGTTCCTGGAGCCGCGCTCGCTGTTCCCGCAGGAAATCGAGGAAGGCATGACCTTCGATGGCGCAGCCCTGCCCGAAGGCGTGAACCCCGACGCACCGCGCGACGTGCTGTACACGGTGGCCGAGATCTACCCCGAGCATGTGGTGCTGGATGGCAACCACCCGCTGGCGGGCATCGCGCTGCGCCTGCAGCTCACGGTGCAGTCGGTGCGCGAAGCCACCGAAGACGAAATCGGCCAGGGTAGTGCGGGAACCGGGTTCTTCCGCGTTCAGCCCCAGGCACCCGGGAACGACCTGCTGCACTGAACGACCACGGGCCCTCAAGAGGGCCCGTTCGTTGCTCGCAGCGCGAGCGGTCGCCGGATGGATCAGATGCGCGAGATCTGGCCGTCGAACAGGCGCACGCGATCGCCTACGCGCAGGTCGCCGGGCGATGGCACGTCATAGGCGCGGTAGCCACCATGATCCAGCTGGATGGAGACCCGGTACGCCTGGGTGTACCCGCTGTTGTTGCGCCCTTCGACTGCATTGCCGGCCACCGCACCGCCGAGCACGCCCACGGCCGTGGCTGCGGCGCGGCCCGAACCGCCACCGATCGAGTTGCCGATCACACCGCCGACCACAGCGCCGATGATGGCACCGGCGCCCGAGGTGCGCCCCTGGCCCTGGGACTGCATCACCTCGATATTCGCCACGCGGCCAAACTCGGTGGGAACCGGGTTGGAAGACGAGTAGACCGGCGCCTGGGTCTGGTAGCCGCCGCCGGCGTAGTATTCCTGCGAACGCGGGGGAGCACCGCAAGCGGCCAGGCTCCCGATCAGGATGAGGGAGCCAGTCAGCGTGGCGATACGGGTCGTCTTGTTCATTGCAATCTCCTGGAAATGGATCTCGGCGGGCGACCAACTGCACCAGCGCAGCGGTCCTTGCCCGACCATGCTGAGATTGAATCACCGGCCAAGGGTTCCCGGCGCCATCCGGCAGCGGGAGGCCGCGTCAGCCATCACCTACAGGATAGGAAGCCTGCCAGGCCGCCCGCAAGCGTTTGTTCAGAAGATGACAAATGGCAGGCGTGGGGTCAGGCCTTGCCGGTCGAGCCGTAACCACCTTCGCCGCGCTCCGTCGCGGTGAACTCGGTCACCACGTTGAACTGCGCCTGCACCACGGGCACGATGACCAGTTGCGCCAGCCGCTCCATGGGCTCGAGCGTGAAGGCCGTGCTGCTGCGGTTCCAGGCGCTCACCATGAGCTGCCCCTGGTAGTCGCTGTCGATCAGGCCCACCAGGTTGCCCAGCACGATGCCGTGCTTGTGCCCCAGGCCCGAGCGCGGCAGGATCAGTGCGGCGTAGCCGGGGTCCTTGAGGTAGATGGATATGCCCGTGGGCACCAGTTGCCAGGCATTGGGTTCAAGGGTGAGCGGCGCATCCAGGCAGGCCCGCAGGTCGAGCCCCGCGCTGCCGGGTGTGGCGTAGGTGGGCAACTGGTCCGCCATGCGCGGGTCGAGAATCTTGACGTCAATCTTCACTTCTTGTTTCCTGTCTTGCGCTGCTGGGCTGCTTGCCGCTGGCGCTCCTTCACGGCCGCGGGCAGTACCACCACGGTGCCTGCCGACGCGGCATTGACCACAATGCCCATGAACCACCACAGGCCGGCCATCACCGCCAAGACGAACCATGAGCCCTGACCCGCCATCAGCAGCGTGAGCGCATGCACCGCGGCGATCACGGCCAGCAGGGTGCGGGCGATGCGCACCAGGCCGATGAAGGGCGCGACCACTTTCAGCAGATCGGGCGGCAAGGCCACGGCCAGCGGCGCCGGGCTGGCGCCGCCCTGGCGGGCGGCCGCCTGCGCGGACCCGGGCGCAACGCCGCCGGGCAATGCATGCTGCTGCGTCACCTGCGCGGAATGGGCCGCCTGCGCCCGCCCCGACTGCAGTGCCTGGGATGCGCTCAGCCGCTCCACATAGCTGGCGAAGTCGCCATTGGGCGGGGTGTCCCATTCGGGCTTGATCGAGTGCATCGTCATAGGGCCTCCCCGCAGGGCTCAAGAAATGGGCGAAAAACCATCAGCCGCGCCGCGCGGGCAGCCGCGCAGCCACCTCGGCCACCAGGCGCTGCGCCAGGGAGCGCTTGGACGCCAGGGGCAGTTCGCGGTGGCCATGCTCATCCACCAGCAGCAGGGCATTGTCGTCCTGGCCGAAGGTGGCAGGGCCGATGTTGCCCACCAGCAGCGGAATTTTCTTGCGCAGGCGCTTGGCTGTGGCATGGGCCAGCAGGTCGTGGCTCTCTGCTGCAAAACCCACGCAATAGAGTTCGCCGGACAGCGCCTCTGGCAACCGGGCCACGGTGGCCAGGATGTCGGGGTTCTCGACGAAGGCCAGCGTCGGGGCCTGGCCCGAGCCGTCCTTCTTGATCTTTTCATCGGCCTGCGTGGCCGGGCGCCAGTCGGCCACGGCCGCCGTGGCGATGAACACCGAGGACGTGGGCGCCAGCGCCATCACCGCAGCCAGCATCTGCTGGGCCGACTGCACGTTGACCCGCTGCACGCCACGCGGCGTGGGCAGGTGCACGGGCCCAGCCACCAGGGTCACCTCTGCACCCGCTTCGCGCGCGGCACGGGCGATGGAAAAGCCCATCTTGCCGCTCGACAGGTTGGTGATGCCGCGCACCGGGTCGATGGCCTCGAAGGTCGGGCCCGCCGTGATCAGCACCTTGCGCCCGGCCAGGGGCTTGGGCGTGAAGAAGGCGATCAATTCGTCGAGCAGCTCCAGCGGCTCCAGCATGCGGCCGTCGCCGGTTTCGCCACAGGCCTGGTCGCCATTGCCCACGCCGAGCACCCGGGCGCCGTCTTTCGCGACCTGGGCCAGGTTGCGCTGGGTCGCGGGGTGGGCCCACATCTCGCGGTTCATGGCGGGCGCCAGCAGCAGCGGCACACGGTCCATGGGGCGCGCCAGGCACAGCAGGCTGAGCAGCTCGTCGGAGCGGCCCTCGACGAGCCGGGCGATGAAATCGGCGCTGCAGGGCGCGATCAGGATGGCGTCGGCCTCGCGGCTCAGGTTGATGTGGGGCATGTTGTTGGGCTCGCGCGCGTCCCACTGCGAGCCGTACACGGGCCGCCCCGACAGGGCCTGCATGGTCACCGGCGTGATGAACTGCGCGGCCGCCTCGGTCATCACCACCTGCACGGTGGCGCCCTCCTTGATCAGCTGGCGGCACAAATCGGCCGACTTGTAGCAAGCCACGCCTCCGCTCAGTCCCAGAACAATGTGTTTGCCAGCAAGCTCATTCATGGGCGCGAATTTAGCAGACGGCCAGCCTGCCGGTGCATGGCTTTGAAAGACCTTGGCAGGCCCGGTGCCGGGCGGCCATCTATAATCCCAATTTCCCACCACCAAAAAAGACATGACCAAATTTGTCTTCGTCACCGGCGGTGTGGTGTCTTCCCTGGGCAAGGGAATCGCCTCAGCCTCCCTTGCCGCGATCCTCGAATCGCGGGGCCTCAAAGTCACCCTCATCAAGCTCGACCCGTACATCAACGTGGATCCGGGCACCATGTCACCGTTCCAGCATGGCGAAGTGTTCGTCACGGACGATGGCGCCGAAACCGATCTCGACCTGGGTCACTATGAGCGTTTCATCGAAACGCGCATGAAAAAGACCAACAACTTCACGACCGGCCGCATCTACCAGAGCGTGCTGGAAAAGGAGCGCAGGGGCGACTACCTGGGCAAGACCGTGCAGGTCATCCCGCACGTCACCAATGAAATCCAGGAGTACATCAAGCGCGGCGCAGGCGTCGGCACCGATGACGCCGTGGACGTGGCCATCGTGGAAGTCGGCGGCACCGTGGGCGACATCGAGTCCCTGCCGTTCCTCGAAGCCGTGCGCCAGCTGAGCCTCAAGCTCGGCCCGAACAATGCCGCCTTCGTGCACCTGACCTACGTGCCGTGGATCGCCGCGGCCGGCGAGCTCAAGACCAAGCCCACCCAGCACACCGTGCAGGAGCTGCGCAAGATCGGTATCCAGCCCGACGCGCTGCTGTGCCGTGCCGACCGCCGCATGCCCGAGGACGAGCGCGCCAAGATCTCGCTGTTCACCAACGTGCCCGAGTGGGGCGTGATCAGCATGTGGGACGTGGACACCATCTACAAGGTGCCGCGCATGCTGCACGAGCAGGGACTTGATGGCCTGATCTGCGACAAGCTGCGCCTGAACACGCCGCCCACGAGCTTGAAGCGCTGGGACCAACTGGTGTACGAAACCGAGCACCCACAGGGCGAGGTCACCATCGCCATGGTCGGCAAGTACGTGGACCTGTCGGACAGCTACAAGTCGGTGAACGAGGCGCTGCGCCACGCCGGCATGAAGAACCACGTGCGCGTGAAGATCGAGCACGTGGACTCCGAGACCATCAACGCCGCCGACGCGGCCGAGAAGCTCGCCAAGTACGACGCCATCCTGGTGCCCGGCGGCTTTGGCGCACGCGGGGTGGAAGGCAAGATCAGCACCGCCCGCTTTGCCCGCGAGCAGCAGGTGCCCTACCTGGGCATTTGCCTCGGCATGCAGGTGGCCACCATCGAGTATGCGCGCCATGTGGCCGGCCTCAAGGACGCCAACAGCACCGAATTCGAGCCTGCCACGCCGCACCCCGTGATCGCCCTGATCACCGAGTGGAAGGACGCCGACGGCACCATCAAGCAGCGCGACGAGAACTCCGACCTGGGCGGCACCATGCGCCTGGGCGCGCAGAGCTCGGACGTTTCGGCCGGCACGCTGGCGCACGAGATCTACGGCAACATCGTGACCGAGCGCCACCGCCACCGCTACGAAGCCAACGTGAACTACCTGGACCAGTTGCGCAAGGCGGGCCTGGTGATCTCGGCACTGACGCAGCGCGAGCAGCTCACCGAGATCGTCGAGCTGCCCAAGAGCGTGCACCCCTGGTTCATCGGCGTGCAGTTCCACCCCGAGTTCAAGTCCACCCCCTGGAACGGCCACCCGCTGTTCAATGCCTTCATCAAGGCGGCGGTGGAGCACCAAAAGAGCCTGCAGCAGCCCGCCGTGGCGGCCTGATCGGCACAACCCATCCAGAAAAGAAGAGACCCTGCCATGAAACTCTGCGGCTTTGATGTCGGCCTCACACACCGCTTCTTCCTCATCGCGGGCCCCTGCGTGATCGAGTCCGAGCAACTGCAGATGGACGTGGCCGGGCAGCTCAAGGAGATCACGGGCGCCCTGGGCATTCCGTTCATCTTCAAGAGCAGCTTCGACAAGGCCAACCGGTCTTCGGGCACCAGCTTTCGCGGCCCGGGCCGCGACAAGGGCCTGGAAATCCTGGCCAAGATCCGCAAGGACCTGGGCGTGCCGGTGCTCACCGACGTGCACACCGAGGACGACATCACCGAGGCCGCCAAGGTGGTCGACGTGCTGCAGACGCCGGCCTTCCTGTGCCGCCAGACCGACTTCATCCGTGCCGTGGCGCAGTCGGGCAAGCCGGTGAACATCAAGAAGGGCCAGTTCCTCGCGCCGCACGACATGAAGAACGTGATCGACAAGGCCCGCGCTGCCGCCAAGGACGCCGGCCTGCCCGAGGACAGCTTCATGGCCTGCGAGCGTGGCGCGAGCTTTGGCTACAACAACCTGGTGTCGGACATGCGCAGCCTGTCCATCATGCGCGAGACCAACGCCCCGGTGGTGTTCGACGCCACGCATTCGGTGCAGCTGCCCGGCGGCAACGGCACCAGCAGCGGCGGCCAGCGCGAGATGGTGCCGGTGCTGGCACGCGCGGCCGTGGCCGTGGGCGTTGCCGGCCTGTTCATGGAAACCCACCCGGACCCGGCCAACGCCCTGTCCGACGGGCCCAACGCCGTGCCGCTCAAGCACATGAAGGCGCTGCTGGAGACGCTGGTGGCGCTGGACGGCATCACCAAGAAGAACGGTTTTCTCGAAAACAACTTTGGAGCCTGAGACATGAGCAGTGGTTACGTCATCGCATCGGTCACCGTCACCAACCCCACACAGTACGAGGAGTACCGCAAGTGGAGCACCATCGCCATGCAGGCCCATGGCGCCGAAGTCTGCGTGCGCGGTGGCAAGGTCGAAGTGCTGGAAGGCGACTGGAACCCCGGCCGCACCGTGATCCTCAAGTTTCCGAGCTTCGAAGCGGCCCGCGCTTTCTATGACACGCCCGAATACCAGAAAGCCAAGGCGGCGCGCGAAGGCGCCGCCATCATGCGCATGGTCTGCGTAGAAGGCGTATAGCCACCGCAGGCCGCAATACGTACCCGGTACGTACCGCACCTGCCCCGAACACTATCAAATCGGTAGCATAGAATCGCGACCGACGCGCGGCGGCGCCAGGCACCGCAGGTGGTTTGCCCCTCCTGCCTGCCCGTCCGGATGAATTTCAAAAACCCTCAAGGAAGATCATGAGTGCCATTGTTGACATCGTAGGCCGCGAAGTGCTGGACAGCCGCGGCAACCCCACCGTCGAATGCGACGTGCTGCTGGAGTCGGGCGTGATGGGCCGTGCGGCCGTGCCTTCGGGCGCCTCCACCGGCAGCCGCGAAGCCATCGAGCTGCGCGACGGCGACAAGAGCCGCTACCTCGGCAAGGGCGTGCTCAAGGCGGTCGAGCACATCAACACCGAGATCTCCGAAGCCGTGCTGGGCCTGGATGCCTCCGAGCAGGCTTTCCTGGACAAGACGCTGATCGACCTGGATGGCACCGACAACAAGGGCCGCCTGGGCGCCAACGCCATGCTGGCGGTCTCGATGGCCGTGGCCCGTGCAGCCGCCGAAGAATCCGGCCTGCCGCTGTACCGCTACCTGGGCGGCATGGGCAGCATGCAGCTGCCCGTGCCCATGATGAACGTGATCAATGGCGGCGCACACGCCAACAACAGCCTGGACCTGCAGGAGTTCATGATCATCCCCGTGGGCGCACCCACCTTCCGCGAAGCCCTGCGCTGGGGCGCCGAGGTGTTCCACGCACTGAAGAAGATCCTGCACGACAAGGGTATCAGCACCGCCGTGGGCGACGAAGGCGGCTTTGCCCCCAGCGTCGAGAACCATGAAGCGGCCATCGTGCTGATCCTGCAGGCCATCGAATCCGCCGGCTACACGGCGGGCGAGCAGATCGCCCTGGGCCTCGATTGCGCGGCCAGCGAGTTCTACAAGGACGGCCACTACGTGCTCGAAGGCGAAGGTGGCCTGAAGCTCACGGCCACACAGTGGACCGACATGCTGGCATCGTGGTGCGACAAGTACCCCATCATCAGCATCGAAGACGGCATGCACGAAGGCGACTGGGATGGCTGGAAGATCCTGACCGATCGCCTGGGCAAGAACGTGCAGCTGGTGGGCGACGACCTGTTCGTCACCAACACCAAGATCCTCAAGGAAGGCATCGACAAGAAGATCGCCAACTCGATCCTGATCAAGATCAACCAGATCGGCACGCTGACCGAGACCTTCGCCGCTATCGAGATGGCCAAGCGCGCCGGCTACACCGCCGTGATCTCGCACCGCTCGGGCGAAACCGAAGACAGCACCATCGCCGACATCGCCGTGGGCACCAACGCCGGCCAGATCAAGACCGGCTCGCTGTCGCGCTCGGACCGTATCGCCAAGTACAACCAGCTGCTGCGCATCGAGGAAGACCTGGGCGACATCGCCCACTACCCCGGCCGCGCTGCGTTCTACAACCTGCGCTGACCTCTGCCCGCATGCCGGCCCGGCCGCCCGCCCTGTTGCGCGCCGCCCGCCCCCCACGGGGCGGCGCGGTGGCCATGGTGCGTGGCTGGTAAGCTGAAGCGCCATGGTCAACCGCCTTGTTCCCGTTGTGCTGCTGGCCCTGCTGGCAGCCGTGCACGCCCAGCTGTGGCTGGGGCGCGGCAGCCTGCCGCGCGTGAACGAGATGCAGCGCCAGATCGACGTGCAAAAGGCCGCCAACGCACAGGCGCAGCAGGCCAACGAGCGCCTGACCTCCGAGGTGCATGACCTCAAGGAGGGCCTGGACATGGTCGAGGAAAAGGCGCGCAGCGAGTTGGGCATGGTCAGGCCCAACGAAATCTACGTGCAGTTCACGCCGCGCTGAGCGGTGTCAGCGCCCTCTCACGGCCCCCTCTCGTGCCTTTGAAGATCGTGCTGCTGGGCGCGCCCGGCACCGGCGCACAGGCTCTGGCCGACGCCCTGGCGGCGCACCTGGCCGCCACGCCCTCCTCCACACCCGTGACTCTGGTCGTGCTGGCGGACTTCTCCGCCCTGGACCAGACCGCCTCCATGGCACTGCTAATGGGCCTGGACCTGCCCTGCCCGCCAGACCAGCAGCCCGCGCAGCAGGCGGCCGACGCGCAGCTGCGCGCGGCGCTCAATGCGGCGGGCGTTCCCTACCGGGTGGTGTATGGAACAGGGCCGGCCCGTCTGGCCAGCGCCTTGCGAGCGCTAGGCGCCGTGCTGGGCGTGCCTGAAAGCGATGCCGTGCAGGCCAACGAATCCCGCGCGGTCCGTCTACGCGCATATGGGTGCGAAAAATGCAGCGATCCGGTGTGCGAGCACCGGCTGTTCACTGCGCTGACCCGGCCTCCTGCGCCAGGCTGCGCTTGAGCTCCTTGAGCAGCAACACCACCTGGCTGGAGCCGTGGCGGTAGCCGCCATTGAGCACCTGCACCACGCGCGGCCATTCGCCCTGCTGCGCCAGCTCGACAATGGTGGCGGCCTGTTCGTGGAAATACTCGTGGCGCGCCACCAGCAGGGTGAAGGCCGGGCGGTCGCCCAGCAGTTCGGCACCCACACCGTGCAGCCAGCGGCCCAGGGCGTCCTGGTCGGTGCGGCGCACCATGGCCGGGTCCAGCCCCTTGGAGGAGCGGCCTTCGAGGTAGTCCATCAGCCGCTCTTTCCAGCGCTCGTGGGCGTTGATGGCGGCGTCCAGGTCGAGCACGGCCAGCACCGTGTCGGCACGCCGGGAGTCCTGCGCGAGCGAGCTTTCGCAAAGCGCCAGTGGCGGCACTCCCCTGTGGCGGGCACCCATGCCCATGACGCGACTCAGAAACCCCATGACAGCCCTTTGTAACAGGCCTTGATGGTAGACCCGCCGCGCTGCACGTGCCGGCCGCGATTGTCAACGATGGTCAGATGGCCAGCCCGGTGCGGCGGCCACCGCCCCTATTGCATGCCCGTGGGCGCTGGCGGTTGGATGATGGCCGGCTCCACGAAGATCTGCGCCGCATCCACCGCATCGAAGCGGTACTGCTGGCCGCAGAACTCGCAGCCCACCTCGATCTCGCCGCGCTCGGCCAGGATGCTCTCGGCCTCCTCTGCGCCCAGGTTGCGCAGCATGGCGCTCACGCGTTCGCGGCTGCAGGTGCACGCAAAGCGCGGGCCCGTCTCGCCCTGCTGGGGCTCGAAGCGCACCAGCTTCTCCTCCCAGAACAGGCGGCGCAGAATGGTGTCCACGTCCAGGCTCAGCAGTTCCTCGCGGGTCAGGCTGGCGGCCAGGTGGGCGATGCGGTTGTAGTCTTCGTTGTGGCCGATCTGGTCTTCGTTCTCGCGGTGCGTGAGGCCCGCCGCCAGATTGCCCTCGCCCTTGATGGGCATGCGCTGGATCAAGAGGCCCGCCGCCACCTTGTCGTTGGCGCCCAGCACCAGCACGGTGTCGAGCTGCTCGGACTGCAGCATGTAGTGCTGCAGCACGTCCGACAGGCGATCGAGCTTCTCGTGGTGGTCGCCGTGCAGCGGCACCACGCCCTGGTAGGGCTGCTGGCCGGGGTGGCGGTTCTTGGGGTCGAGCGTGATGGCGCAGCGCCCGCCGCCGCCCACGTTCACCATCTGGCTCAGGCGCGCATCGGCCGGCACCTCGCTGGTGACGGTGGCGGTGGCGCGCAGGGAGAGGTCGGACTGCACCTCGGCCACGGCCAGCTTCACCGGCCCGTCGCCAAACACCTGCAGGACCAGCGCGCCATTGAACTTGATGTTCGACTGCATCAGCACGCCCGCCGCCGCCATCTCGCCAAGCAGTTCGGTGACCGGGGCGGAGTAGGCGCCGGTGGCCGAGTTGCCGGCACGCCGGGCCAGGATGTCGGTCCAGGCGTCAGTCAGGCGCACGAGCATGCCGCGCACAGGCAGGCCATCGAAGAGGAATTTGTGGAGTTCAGACACTAAGCAGGGTTCCAGGTAAATACAAGGATCGGTGGAGAGGTGCTCCCATGCGGATTGGCATTCAATCGGATAACCAGGCGGGGAGCCGCAGACAGTGCTGTAGCACGGCAAGGGTCCCCAACGACGTTATACGGTGGAAGGCCAATCCGCATCAGCCGATCCGGTGCAGGCCGCTCTGGAAGCGGCGCGCATTGTCGATGTAGTGTTGCGCGCTCTGGCGCAGGCCCTCGATCTGCTCGGGGCTCAGTTCGCGGACCGCCTTCGCGGGGCTGCCGATGATCATGGAGCCATCGGGAAACTCCTTGCCCTCGGTCACCAGCGCGCCGGCGCCCACCAGGCAGTGCTTGCCGATCTTGGCGCCATTGAGCACGATGGCCCCGATGCCGATCAGCGACTCGTCGCCGATGGTGCAGCCGTGCAGCATGACCTGGTGGCCCACCGTCACGCGCTCGCCCACCACCAGCGGCTTGCCGATATCGGCGTGCAGCACGCTGGCATCCTGGATGTTGGAGCCGGCGCCGATGGTGATGCTTTCCGTGTCGCCACGCACCACGGTGCCGAACCAGACGCTCGCGTCCTCGCCCAGCACCACGTTGCCCATGACCTGGGCGCTGTCGGCCACCCAGGCCGAAGCGGCCACCTGGGGAATCGCACCATCGAGTTCGTAAATCGCCATACCGCAGACTCCAGACAGAAAGAAAATATTGCCCGCATCGGGGCCTGCCAATGGTTACAAAGCGTTTGCGGCGTTGCAGATGGCAGGGCCTAGAATTGTAAGGATGGAGCTACGCCAACGTGCACTGCAGGTCTTGTGCCTTACAGACCCCGAACAAAAAGCGGCGCAGTCGCTGAGCCTGCACGCGCAGGCCGCTCAGCTTTCAATAGCAGACAAAGCCCCTGAAGGCCCTACGGAACCAGGCGTGCTGCCCGGTCGCCCGGAGCGCCCGGTGTTGCTGCGGCACACCGAGTTGGCCCGCCGCTCCCCCGCCACGCCCGAAGGCCGGGCCATTTTGCTGCACGCCATCGCCCACATCGAGTTCAACGCCATCAACCTGGCGCTCGACGCCGTCTGGCGCTTCGATGGCATGCCCGGCGCCTACTACCTGGACTGGCTGCGCGTGGCGGCCGAGGAGGCCACCCACTTCAACCTGCTGCGCGAACACCTGCGCACGCACGGCCATGACTATGGCGACTTCCCGGCCCACCAGGGCCAGTGGACCATGTGCGAGAAGACGCAGGACGATGTCCTGGCGCGCATGGCTCTGGTACCGCGCACGATGGAGGCGCGCGGCCTGGATGCCACCCCGCAGATCCAGCGCAAGCTGCGCCAGGTGGGCTCGCCCGATGCGCTGGCCGCCGTGGACATCCTTGAGATCATCCTGCGCGACGAGGTGGGCCACGTGGCCATCGGCAACCACTGGTACCGCTGGCTGTGCACGCGCCAGGGGCTGGAGCCCGAGGCGCACTACAGCGTGCTGGCGCGCCAATACGAGGCGCCGCGCCTGAAGCCGCCGTTCAACGATGCCGCCCGCCGCGCAGCCGGTTTCACCGACACCGAGCTCCTGTGGCTCCAGCAGGGCTGAGCAGGCTGCTCGGACACCCGAACTTCCCTACAATGCCTCGCGTTCCCCCTCCCTTCATGCACAGCCAACGCATCCACGATCCATGTCCACCCACCCTGCCCATGGAACCACCTACCCAGCCCGGCCTGCGCCTGGCCAGTCTTCCGTGGCAATGATCGCGCGCCAGGCCATCGTCAATGGCCAGCAGATCGTGGTCGGCTACGAGCTGTTCAACCGCTCGCGCACCGAAGCCGCCCACACGGCGGCCAGCGATGTGATCCTGATCTTCAATGCCCTCTCGCATGCGGGCACCGAAGAGCTGGTGGGCAAGAAGCTGATCTTCGTGAACTGCACGCACGAAAGCCTCTCGGGCGGCCACCTGGAGCTGCTGGACCCGGACAAGGTGGTGCTGGAGATACCGCCCCTGGGCCACGCCGCAACCGATGAGGTGGCTGCCCGCCTGCCCATCCTCAGCGGCCTGCGCGAACGCGGCTTTCACCTGGCGTTCAACCATACGGTGCTGCAATCGACCTATGCCCCCTGGCTGCCGCTGGCCGACTACATCAAGCTCGACCTGTCGGTGCTGGCGGTCGACCAGCTGGCGGTGCTGATCAGCTATGCCGGGCGCCACTCCCAGGCCGAACTGATCGCCGAGAAGGTGGAAACCGCCCAGCAGTACGACACGGTCTCCACCCAGGGCGTGCAGCTGTTCCAGGGCTACTGGTTCGCCCGCCCAGCACTGGTCGAGGCGAAACTGCTCACGCCGGCGCAAAGCAGCATCATCCAGCTGATCAACCTGGTGCGCCAACAGGCCAGCACCGACGAGATCGAAGAGGTGCTCAAGAAGGATGCGGGCCTGGCCTTCAACCTCATGCGCCTGATCAATTCGGCCGGTTTCGGCATGAACCGCGAGATCACCTCCTTCCGCCAGGCGGTGATGCTCATGGGCCTGAAAAAGCTCTTCCGCTGGGCAGCCCTGCTGCTCACGGCCTCGCGCACCAGCGGCGCGCCCTCGTCCGTGGGCCAGACCGCCGTGGTGCGCGGGCGCCTGATGGAACTGCTGGCGCTGGAGACCCTGCCCCCCGACGAGGCCGACCAGGCCTTCGTCGTGGGCATCTTCTCCCTGCTGGACGTGATGCTCTCCATCCCCATGGAATCGGCCATCGGCCTGCTCAACGTGCCCGACGCATCCGCTGCGGCCCTGCTGCGCCGCGAGGGCTTCCTCGGTGACCTGCTGAACCTGGCCGAGGCCTGCGAGTCCAGCGACGACGCCGTTTTCGACCGCGCCGCCGGCACCTTGCACCTGTCCAGCCAGCAGATCAACCTGGCCCACCTGCAGGCCCTGGCCTGGGCCGACCAATTGACCGAGGACTGACCGAGGATTGACCCTGCGGTCGAGAGACGTGCAAGATGCATACAGAAGGATTACTGCAGCGGGTCTAGAATCCGATCCAGTAGCCCTCTCTGTCTATCCCTATCCAAGCGCCCATGTCGACCACCCCTGAACAAGCCGCCTCCGAAGTCGATCCGACCCAGGAGAACGTCGAAGACAGCAATCTGGCCATCATTGCGCGCCAGCCCATCGTGGACCAGCACCGCGCCGTGTATGGCTACGAGCTGTTCGACCGCTCCACCGCCACCGCCTCGCACACCGCCGCCAGCGATGCCGCCCTGCTGTTCAACGCCCTGTCGTACGCAGGCACCGAGGCCCTGGTGGGCAAGAAGACCGTCTTCATCAACTGCACGCACGACAGCCTGGCGGGCGGCCACCTGGAGCTGATCCACCCCGAAAAGGTGGTGCTCGAAGTGCCCCCGCTGCCCGACAGTGCCACCCAGGAAGAGATCGACGGCCGCGTTCCCGTGCTCGAGTCGCTGCGCGCCCGTGGCTTTCGCCTGGCGTTCAACCAGCATGCCCTGCGCCGGGCCTATGCCAGCTGGATGCCGCTGGCGGCCTACATCAAGCTGGACATGCAGGCCTTCAAGCCCGAGCTGGCAGGCCCGCTGGTCAAGTTTGCCGGCAACTACGCCAAGGCCACGCTGGTGGCTGAAAAGGTGGAGACGCCCGAGCAGTTCAAGATGATGCTCGACCTGGGCGTGAAGCTGTTCCAGGGTTTCTGGTTCGCCAAGCCCTCGCTGGTCAAGGCCACCACCATCCGGCCTTCGCAGGCCACCATCATCCAGCTGATCAACCTGGTGCGCAAACAGGCCAGCACCTCCGAGATCGAGGACCTGCTCAAGAAGGACCCCACGCTGTCCTTCAACCTGCTGCGCTTCATCAACTCCTCGGGCTTCGGCCTGTCGTGCGAGATCACCTCGTTCCGGCACGCGGTGATGATCCTCGGCCTGAAAAAGCTGTTCCGCTGGGCGGCGCTGCTCATGACTACCTCGCGCGCCGACGGCTCGCCGCCGGCCGTGGGCCAGACCGCCGTGGTGCGCGGCCGCCTGATGGAGCTGCTGGCCACCGAACTGCTGCCGCCCGAAGAGTGCGACAACGCCTTCGTGGTGGGCGTGTTCTCGCTCCTGGACACCATGCTCAACGTGCCGATTGAGAAGGCCCTGGAATCCGTGGCCCTGCCCCAGGCCGTGACCGACGCGCTGCTGCACAACACCGGTGTGTTCGCCCCGTTCCTGGAGCTCACCAAGGCCTGCGAAAGCGGCGACGAAGTGGTGTTTGCCCGCACGGCAGAAGCCCTGCACCTGTCGAACCGCCAGGTCAACTGGGCCCACCTGCAGGCCCTGACCTGGGCCGAAAGCCTGAACGCAGACTGATCGCGCACCGACCGCACCATGCGACAAAGGGGAGCCAGAGTGGCTCCCCTTTTGCATTCTTCGGCGCTTACTGCCCTTTGATGCCCGCCGCGCGGATGATGCGCAGGTTGCTCTCGGACTCGAGGCTGATGCGCCGGGCGAAATCGCTCGCCGAGCCCCCCAGGGGCACGTTGTCGGAGGCATCGAGCTTGCTGCGCACCTCGGGCAGGGCCAACACCTTGTTGATCTCGGCATTCAGGCGCGCCACCACGGCCATTGGCATGCCCGCCGGTGCGAACACCCCGAACAGCGACGACAGATTGGCAGCGCCCTGGCCCAGCTCGGCCAGGGTGGGCACGTCGGGCAGGGTGTCGAGCCGGTCGGGCGCGCCCACGGCCAGGGCCTTGAGCTTGCCGCTCTTGATGTGCTGCAGCACCGCCGGCCCGGCGTTGGTGGACAGGATCTCGAACTGGCCGCTGAGCGCGTCGTTCATCTGCTGGCCGCCGCCCTTGTAGGGGATGTGCGTCATCTGCACGCCGCTGGTGTGCATGACCTGCTCCAGCATGATGTGGCCCAGCGACGCCTGGCCCGAGGTGGCCCAGCGGATGGCGCCCGGTTTGGCCTTGGCCTGCGCCAGCAGGTCGCGAAAATCGCGCGCGCTGCTGGCCGGCGTGCCCAGCAGCAGCACGGGCGAGTACATCACGGTGGCCACGGGCACGATGTCCTTGGCCGGATCGAAGGGCGATGCCCCCAGGTGCGGATTCAGCGCAAGCGGGCTGATCGCCGCAAAGCCCAGGGTGTGCCCATCCGTCGCCTTGGCCACGGCATCCAGGCCGATGCTGCCGCTGGCCCCGGCCTTGTTCTCGATCACCACCGGCTGGCCCAGCGGGCCCGCCAGCTTGTCGGCCAGCAGCCGCGCCACCACATCGCTCACGCCCCCGGCCGGGTAGGCCACCACGATGCGCACCGGCCGCATGGGCCAGGTCGGCGCCTGGGCATGCGCCAAGGCAGGCGCCAGCAGCAGCGCGGCACTGCCGGCCAACCCTCCCAGCGCAGCGCGCCGGCTGGAGTTCACGGTATGGTTGTCGGATTCCATGTTCAGTCCTTTTTTTGGATTCAATATCTCGGGGGATTGTGGCCCGATCACCCACGCGGGTGGTGCTGCGCGTGCAGGGCCTTGAGCCGCTCGCGCGCCACATGGGTGTAGATGGTGGTGGTGGAAATATCGGCATGCCCGAGCAGCAACTGCACCACGCGCAGGTCGGCACCGTGGTTGAGCAGGTGGGTGGCAAAGGCATGGCGCAGCGTGTGCGGCGACAGCGGCGTGGTGATGCCGGCCACGGCCGCCCATTTCTTCACGATGATCCAGAACATCACGCGCGTCATGCCGGCACCGCGATGGGTCACGAACAGGTCGTCCGTCTGCTGGCCCGCGAGGATGGCGCCGCGCGCCTCGGCCAGGTAGCGGTCGAGCCACTGGCGCGCCTCTTCGCCAAAAGGCACCAGGCGCTCCTTGCTGCCCTTGCCCATGACGCGCAGCACGCCTTCATTGAGCCCGAGCTGGAAGGTCTTGAGCGTGACCAGCTCGGTCACGCGCAGGCCGCTGGCGTACATCAGCTCCAGCATGGTGCGGTCGCGCAGGCCCAGGGGGTTGCCCAGATCGGGCGCGGTGAGCAGGGCCTCCACCTGCGCCTGCGACAGGGTCTTGGGCACGCGCAGAGGCTGGCGCGCCGCCTGCAAGCGGACGGTGGGGTCGGCGCTGATGCGCCGCTCGCGCAGCGCCCAGTGGAAGTAGCGCCTGAGCACTGTCAGGCGCCGGTTGGCCGAGGTGGCGCGGGTCTCTTCATGCCGTGCCGCGAAGTAGCCCTGCAGGTGCTGCTCGGCCGTGCCGTCCAGGGCCAGCCCGGGATGGTGCTCGGCCAGCCACTGCGCATACAGCGTGAGGTCGCGCCGGTAGGCGGCCAGGGTGTTGCGCGAGAGGCCGTCCTCCAGCCACAGGGCGTCCACAAAGGTATCGATCGCGTTCAGGCTGGCGGTGAGCATGCCAAAACCATAGCACGTAAAAAAGCCGCCCGTGGGCGGCTTGGGTACAGCGTGGGCGCGCCTGGTTTATTCCAGCGTCAGCTTCTGCTTGACCACCACGTCCTTGTAGACCGCGAATTCGGCCTTGATCTGCTCGGCAAACTGCTCGGGCGTGTTGCCGATCACGATGGAGCCGGTCTCCTCGATGCGCTTCTTCACGGCCGGATCTTCCAGCGCCTTGCGCACGGCGGCGTTGACCTTGTCGACCACTTCCTTGGGCAGGCCCTTGGGACCGACGATGCCGTAGTAGGCCATGCGGTTCACGGGCTCCAGCCCCAGTTCCTTGAACGTGGGCACGTTTGGCAGGGCGGCGACACGCTGGGGCGCCGCGACGACGATGGGCACCAGGCGGTTGTCCTTGATGAAGGGCAAGGCCGAGGGCAGGTTGTCGAAGATCATCGGGACCTGGCCGGCCACCGTGTCGTTCAGCGCCGGGCCCGCACCCCGGTAGGGGATGTGCGTCACGAAGGTGTTCGACAGGCTCTTGTACAGCTCCATCTGCAGGTGGCCGATGCCGCCCGTGCCCGACGACGAGTACGAGTACTTGCCCGGCGACTTCTTGAGCTCGGCCACGAAGGCCTTGTAGTCCTTGGCCGGAAAGCTCGGGTTCACCGCAATGATGTTGGGCGTGGCCGCGATATTGGTGATGGGCGTGAAGTCCGTGATCGGGTTGTACGGCGTCTTGGGGTTGATGGCCGGGTTGGCCGCCGTGGTGGACACAGTGGCGATGCCCAGGGTGTAGCCATCAGGCGCCGAGCGGGCGGTTTCGCTGGCACCCACGATGCCGCCGCCACCGGCCTTGTTCTCCACGATCACGCTCTGGCCCAGGGCACGGCCCAGCGGGTCGGCGATCACGCGCGCAATGATGTCGGTGGTGCCACCGGGGGCAAAGGGCACCTGCAGCTTGATGACCTTGTTGGGGTATCCCTGGGCGGCGGCAGATCCTGCGGCAGCCACCAGCGTCAGCGCGAGCCATTGACGACGATGCATTGATTTCTCCTTCATGAGGGGGTAACAGACAGCGATGATGGTATGCGCAATGGCAACCACCGCGCCTTATGGATTTCACATAGGTGCTTACCCGTGGACGGTGCTGCGTCTCGGGTATTCTCGGAGTGTGAATTACGCCCAGCTTCTGCTCCCCGATTTCTCCCTCATCCTGTGCGGTTATCTGGTGTGCCGCTTCACCGCACTGAACCGCGCCGTGTGGCAGCCGGTCGAGAGCCTGGTGTACTACCTGCTGTTCCCGGTGCTGCTGTTCCAGTCCATCGTCAAGAGCCCGGTGGACATCGGCGCCGCATCCGGACTGATCGCCGCCGGCATGCTCACCGGCATCGCCGGCATTGCGCTAGCCTACAGCATGCCGCACTGGCCCTGGCTGGGCAAACAGCTGGATTTGCGCGACCACGCGGCCAGTGCGCAGATCGCGTTCCGCTTCAACTCCTTCATCGGCCTGGCGATTGCCGAGCGGCTGGCGGGCGCGCAGGGCCTGCTCATGATCGCCGTGCTGATCGGCGTGTGCGTGCCGCTGTTCAACGTGGCCGCCGTGTGGCCCATGGCACGGCAGGGCGAGCATGGCTTCGTGCGCGAGCTAGCGCGCAACCCGCTGATCGTGGCCACGCTCTCGGGCCTGGTGGCCAACCTGCTCGGGTTCCAGATCCCCGCCTGGATCGAGCCCACCGTCACGCGCATCAGCGCCGCCTCGCTGGCCCTGGGCCTGATGGCGGCGGGTGCGGGCATGCAGTTCGGGCTGCTCACGCGCGGCAAGGCGCTGAGCATCTCGGTGCTGGCCATCCGCCACCTGGTGCTGCCCGTGATCGCCTTCGGCCTGGCGCACCTGTTCGCGCTCAACCCGGTACAGACCACCGTGCTGCTGGCCTTCTCGGCCCTGCCCACGGCCAGCACCTGCTACGTGCTGGCCGCGCGCATGGGCTACAACGGCCCTTACGTGGCCGGGCTGGTGACGCTGTCCACCCTGCTCGGGGTGGTGAGCCTGCCATTTGCGCTGGGTGTCCTGCGGTGAATGCCCTCCACGCCCTGGTACGCAGACGCGTGCTGGCGGCCGGCCTGCTGGCGGCCGGCATCGCACCGCTGGCCGCTTGTGGACGCAAACCAAGCCGTGGGCAGGCCGTCCCGTCCGGGGCCACCGTGCTCGCGCTGGGTGACTCGCTAACCTCTGGCGTGGGCGCTTCTGCCGACACGGCCTACCCCGCCGTGCTGCAGCGCCTGACGGGGTGGAAGGTCATCAACGGTGGCATCTCGGGCGACACCTCGGCCCAGGCCCTGCAAAGGCTGCCGGAGCTTCTGCAAAAGCACCAGCCCGCGCTGGTGATCGTCAGCATCGGGGGCAACGACTTCCTGCGCCGCCAGAGCGCCAGCGCCACGCGCGCCAACGTGTACAAGATCTGCGAGCAGGCCCGCGCCGCCGGTGCGCAGGTATTGCTGGTGGCGATACCCGAGCTGACGATCCTGGCCACCCTGGGCCAGTTGAGTGACCATGCGATGTACGAAGACATCGCCAAGGAGCTGGGGATTCCCCTGCACCGCAAGGGCTGGTCGGGCGTGCTGGCCGACGCCAGGCTGCGTTCGGACAACATACACGCCAACGCCGCCGGGTACGAACTGTTCACCCAGGGGCTTGTGGACACCCTGAAGGACACCGGGCTGCTCGCCCGGTAGGGTGCGAGATCAGGCGATCAGGCGCAGCGCCGACTCCCAGGCCATCTGCGCGTGGGAAAGCCCCTCTTCCCGGTTGAACTGCGCCGCCGTGCGCTCGCACACCGCCACCGGCGGGTAGGTGATGGTGCGGCCGCCCGCGAGGGCCTTGGTCTGCGCCTGGCAGGCACGCTCCAGGAAGTAGATGTTCAGGAAGGCCTCGGCAATGGTGCGGCCCGCGGCCAGCAGGCCGTGGTTGCGCAGGATCATCACACGGTGCGCGCCCAGGCTGGCCACCAGGCGCTCGCGCTCCTCCAGGTCCAGGGCGATGCCCTCGTAGGCGTGGTAGCCGATATGGCCATAGAACTTGAGCGCATGCTGGGTGATGGGCAAGAGCCCCTCCTCCTGGCACGACACGGCAATGCCGTCGGCCGTGTGCGTGTGGATCACACAGGCCAGGTCATGGCGTGCCATGTGCACGGCAGAGTGGATGGTGAAGCCCGCCGCGTTCACGCGCTCGGCCGCATCGCCGACCTCCACCGCCGCGCCGCTGGGGTCGATCTTCACCAGGTCCTCGGGCCGCATCTCGTGGAACAGCACGCCGTAGCGGTTGATGAGGAAGTGGTCCGGCGTGCCCGGAATGCGCGCGCTGATGTGCGTGTCGATCAGGTCGGTCATGCGAAAGTGCGCAATGAGCCGGTACAGTGCCGCGAGGTCGCGCCGGGTCTGGGTTTCGGCATCCACGGATGCCGCAGTGTGGTGGGTGGTCATGGTGGTGTGCTGGTTTGCAGTTGTCGTCAGGCCAGTGCCAGGTCCGGCTGCTGGCGGATCATGGCCGCCACGGCAAGGCTCTGCGCGTCGCCCTGGGCCTCCAGCGCGGCGATCACGCCCAGTCGGTCGGCTACGGACTTGTCCTGGTTGAGCTTCATCTTGCCCTCGATGCGGGCGATGGGAATGCGCACGGCTGCAATGGCGCGCAGGCGCGATGCGGTATGGTCAGTGGGCACGCCTTCAAAGGTCCATTCGCCGCCCAGCGGCGTGTCGTAGGTGGCCACGGTGCGCGTGAGTACCGCGTGGATCGCTGCCACGTCTTCCACCACTTCGGGCGTGCCCCGCACGTGGATGGCGGTGTAGTTCCAGGTCGGGAAGGTCAGCCGATTGGCATACCAGCTCGGCGAGATGAAGGCGTGAGGGCCCTGGAAAATGACCAGTGCCGGAGCACCGGCCTTGAGGTCATGGTATTGCGCATTGCCACGCGCCAGGTGCGTGGTCAGCAGGCCGTGCGGCCCGCCCTCCTCGTCCACCAGGAAGGGCAGGTGCGTGGCGTTGAGCCCCTGCGCGCCTTGGGTCACCAGGGTGGCGAAACTCCACGCGCGCATGCGCTCGCGCAGCAGCGGCTCGTCCTTTTCCGCATAGGCGGGGGGCGTGTACATGGCGCGGCTCCTTACGCGTGCTGGTGGAACCAGCGCACCGTGTCATCGAAGGCCACGCCCGCCACGTCGGCCACCGAGACGGCTTCGAGAAAACTGTGCACCGTTCCCTTGTAGACCTTGGACTGCACGTCCACGCCCTCTGCCTTCATCTTGGCCACCATGTCGATGTTGCCGTCGTACAGCGGATCGCACTCGGTGATGACCAGGAAGGCGGGTGGGATGCCGCGCAGGTCGGCATCGAGCAGGTTCATGCGCGGGTCGGTGTAGTCCTCCTTGCGGCCCAGGTAGTTGCGGTAGAACCAGACCATCATGTGCAGCGACAGCCCGTAGTCGCCCGCGCCGTAGCGCACCACCGAGTCCTGGTACAGGTCGGTGCTGAAGCCCGTGTAGTTGAGCACCATGCCGCGGATGGGGCTTGGACCCAGGTCGCGGAAATGCAGCGCCGTGCACAGCGAGAGGTTGCCGCCGGCCGAGTCGCCGCCGATGAAGAACTGGTCCTTGTCGAAGCCGATCTCGCCGGCATGGGCGATGAGCCAGTCCACGGTGTCGATGCACTCCTCGATCGGCTGGGGGAACTTCGCATCGGGTGCACGCGTGTAGTTGATGCCGATGACCACGATGCCGGCCCGCTCGGCGTACTCGCGCATCAGGCGGTCGTGCGTGTCCACGCTGAACAGCACGAAGCCACCGCCGTGGATGTAGAAGAAGGCGCCGGGCATGCGCTGCTCCTTGGGGTAGTAGGTGCGAATCATCACCTCGCCGTGGCGCGTGGGCACCTGGCGCTCGGTGGTGCGTGCCATCACCGGCCCGCCCGCAGTCCAGGGTGCGCGCACCTTCTCGGCGATGTCTCGGCCTTCGGCTATGGACACCGTGTCGCGGCGCGGGAACTTCGACGCATCCGCCGCCATGCGCTGCACGAACAGCTGGACTTGCGGATCGAGGGGCGCAGGCTTTGCGCCCTGGGTGGGTGCAGCGAAGGCGGGGTCGGGCTGGTTCATGTTGGGGTGTGTTTGCAGTGGATGGATCGAAAGGCCCGTGCGGGCGGCGGTGCTAGTACCCGCGCGCGGTGTCTACCTGGTTGAAGAGCGCGCCACCGGAGCGCATCTGGGCGATGTTGCGGGCCACCTGGCCGGCGACCACATCGTAGGTGGCCATGGTGGCCATGTGGGGCGTGACGACCACGCCCGGCGTGGTCCACAGCGGGTGGTCCTGCGGCAGGGGCTCCTGCTCGAAGACGTCGACCACGGCGCCGCGCAGCTGGCCGCTGCCCAGCGCGGCGATCAGGTCGCCCTCGACCAAGTGCTCGCCCCGGCCGCAATGGATCAGCGCCGCACCTTTGGGCAGTGCATCGAAGGTGCGGCGGCCCAGGATGCCGCGCGTCTGCTCGGTCAGCGGCAGCAGGCACACCAGCACATCGGTCTGCGCCAGGAAGGCGTCGTACTGCTCTTCCCCGGCAAAGACCTGGATGCCGGGTACCTCGCGCGCCGAACGCGCCCAGCCGCTCACGGTGTAGCCCAGCGCGGGCAGGCGCGCGGCGATCAGGCCGCCCAGCTCGCCCAGGCCCATGAGGCCGATGCGGCAGGTGGCGGCCGGTGTCTGCAGCGGGCGCTTCCATTCGCGCACACGCTGGCTGGCCAGCGCGGCATCGAGCTTGCGGTGAAAGTACAGCACGCCCCACAGCACGAACTGCAGCATGCCCTCGGCCAGCATGGGATCGACCACGCGGCACACCGGCAGGCCGCGCAGGTCCTGCCCGGCCACGACATTGTCCACACCAGCTGCGATGCTGTGCACGAGCTTGAGGTGGGGCATCTGCGCATACAGGTCGGGCGGCGTCTGCCAGCAGACGGCCACCTCGGCCTGCAGCGCACGCGGGTCGGGCCAGGTGCACACGTCCAGGGTGGGGTCGGCCGCCTGCAGCAGGGGGCGAAGGAAGTCGAGGTTGGCGGTACGGCTCAGAAGGGCAACGGTGGTCATGACGAGGATGCGATGAGGTGCTGTGCCAGCGCGGGGTGGGCCGACATCGGGGTGGAAGGGACTTGCATGGTAGTCAAGCCGCCAGCCTGTGCTCGAAGAAATCCAGCCCCGGCATGGCCGCCAGCAGCGTGCGCGTATAGGCGTGCTGCGGGTTGCTGAAGAGCTGGCCCGGCGCGCCGCGCTCGACGATCTGGCCGCGCTGCATGACCACCACCGAGTTCGATATCTCGGCCGCCACGCGCAGGTCGTGGGTGATGAACATCATGGTCAGGTTGAGCTCGGCCTTGAGCTCGGCCAGCAAGGCCAGCACCTGCGCCTGGATGGAGACGTCGAGCGCCGACACCGCTTCGTCCGCGATCAACAGGCGTGGCTTGAGCGCCAGCGCCCGGGCAATGGAGATGCGCTGGCGCTGCCCGCCCGAGAACTCGTGCGGAAAGCGGTCGATGGCCGAGGCCCCCAGGCCCACCCGGTCGAGCAGCGCGGCAGCGGCCTTGAGCGCTTCGGCGCGTGGTGTGCCGTAGATCATGGGGCCGCGCGCAATCGCATCGCCCACCTTCTGGCGCGGGTTGAGCGAGGCGAACGGGTCCTGGAAGATGATCTGCACCTGGCGCCGGTACGCGCGCAGCGCCGCGGCATCCTGCCCCAACACGGGCTTGCCCGCAAAGGTGATGCCGCCGCTGTCGGGCTCGATCAGGCGCATCACCATGCGGCCCAGCGTGGACTTTCCCGAACCGGACTCGCCCACCACCGACACCGTCTCGCCCTCCTCGATGGCCAGGTCGATGCCGTCGGCCGCCACCACCGTGCGCGGTGGCGCGAACAGGCCCGCCTTGGAGACGAAGGTCTTCTTCAACTGCTCGATCTTGAGCAGCGGTTCGGCCTGCGCTGCGGGCCTGGCCGTGCTGCGCGCCTGGCGGCCTGGCACGGCGGCGATCAGCGCGCGGGTGTATTCGTGCTGCGGGTTGCGCAGGATGGCGTCGCGCGTGCCCTCCTCCACCACGCGGCCGTGGCGCATCACCACCACGCGGTCGGCAATGTCGGCCACCACGCCGAAGTCGTGGGTGATGAACAGCACACCCATCTTGCGCTCGGCCTGCACCTTCTGGATCAGGTCCAGGATCTGCCGCTGCGTGGTCACGTCCAGCGCCGTGGTCGGCTCGTCGGCCAGCAGCAGGCGCGGGTTGTTCAAGAGCGCCATGGCGATCATCACGCGCTGGCGCTGCCCGCCCGAGAGCTGAAAGGGGTAGCTGCGCACGATCTGCCGGGGTGATGGCAGGCCCACTGCGTCGATGATGGCGATGCAGCGCTCCTCGATGGCGGTGGCACCGAGGTGCTCGGCGTTGTGCAGTTGCAGCGCCTCGGCCACCTGCGCGCCGATGCGCTGCAACGGATTCAGGGCGCTCATGGGCTCCTGGAAGACCATGGAGATGCGCTCGCCGCGCAGCTTGCGCATCTGCGGCGGGGTCAGCCCGGTGAGGTCGGTGCCGTCGAGCAGGATGCGGCTGTTCTTGTCGATGCCCACGCGTGGCGGCAAGAGGCCCAGGATGGCGTGCGCCGTCATGGACTTGCCCGAGCCCGATTCGCCCACCAGACAGACGATCTCGTTCTCGGCGATGTCCAGAGACAGGCGGTCCACCGCATAGTTGCGGTCGCCCGAGCTGGGCAGCACGATGGACAGGCCCTGGATCGACAGCAGGGGCGCGGCGGGGTTGGTGGCGGTCGTCATTGGCGGGAGATCCTCGGGTTCAGCACGTCGTTCAGGCCTTCGCCCACGAGGTTGATGGCCAGCACGGTGAGCAGGATGGCGATGCCGGGGAAGAAGCTCATCCACCACGCCTGGCGCAGCATGGTGCGCGCTGCGCCGATCATGAAACCCCAGCTCATGAGGTTGGGATCGCCCAGGCCCATGAAGCTCAGCGCGCTCTCGATCAGGATGGCACTGGCGATGCTCAGAGAGCCCGCCACGATGATGGGCGACAGCGCATTGGGCAGGATGTAGCGCACGATGAGCGACAGCGGCGACTCGCCCTGGCAGCGCGCGGCCAGCACGAACTCGCGCTCCTTGAGCGCAAGGAACTCGCCGCGCGTCAGGCGCGCCACCTGCGGCCAGCTGACCAGCGCGATGGCCACCACCACGGTGCGGATCGAGGGCTCCAGGATGGCCACCAGCAAGATGCACAGCATGAATGCCGGAATGGTCTGGAACAGCTCGGTGAAGCGCATCAGCCACTCGCCCACGCGCCCGCCCACATAGCCCGAGAGCGAGCCCACCACCACGCCGATGATGAGCGCGACCAGGGTGGACGTGACGCCGATCATCAACGACACCCGCGTGCCGTGCGCAATGCCGGCGGCGATGTCGCGGCCCAGGCTGTCGCTGCCCAGCAGCATGCCCTCGGTCTGCGGCGGCGTGAACGGCGCGGCCACCGTGTCCCAGGGGTCGCCCGGAAAGAAGAAGGGGGCGCTGGCCGCGAGCACGATCACCGCCAGCAGGATCACCAGGCCGAGCATGCCGCTCGGGTGGCGCAGGAAGGATTTGAGGGTCTGTTTCATCGGGGTTCTCCGCGCCGCTCAGGCAGCCTGGATGCGGGGGTCGATCACGCGGTACAGCAGGTCGGTCACCCAGTTGAAGAAGATCACCAGCACCGACAGCACCAGGAACACGCCCAGCATCACCTGGTAGTCGCGCTGCAGCACGGCGTCGTAGGTCAGGCGGCCCAGGCCCGGCCAGGCGAACACGGTCTCGATCACCACCGAGCCGCCGATCAGGGTGCCGGCCTGCACGCCGGCCATGGTCACCACCGGCAGCAGCGCGTTGCGCAGCATGTGGCGCCACAGGATGCGGCCTTCGGAGGCGCCCTTGGCGCGCGCTGTCTTCACGTAGTCCTGGTGGCTCACCTCGATGATCGACGAGCGCATGAGCCGCGCATAGATCGCCAGGTAGAGCATGCCCAGGGTGAAGGCCGGCAGCGCCAGGTGCCTGAGCTTGTCCACCACGGCGGCCCAGCCGCTGATGCTGGTGCCGATGGTCTGGTAGCCGAAAGCCGGCAGCCAGCCCAGTTGCACGGAAAACAGCAGCACCAGCATCAGGCCCAGCCAGAACACCGGCGTGGCGTAGATCACCAGAGCGAGCAGGCTGATCAGCGTGTCCGACAGCTTGCCGGCGCGCACGCCGGCCAGCGCACCGAGCACCACCCCGCCCACCAGCGAGATGGCAAAGGCCGAGAGCGTGAGCAGCAGCGTGGCCGGCAGGCGCTCGGCAATGGCGCTGGCCACGGTGCGCTGCTGGCGGTGCGAGTAACCCAGGTCCAGGGTGACGATCTTGCCCAGGTAGGTGACCAGCTGCGTCGCCATGGGTTTGTCCAGGCCGTAGTCGGCGCGTACGCGTTCGAGGAAGGCCGCGTCGGTGGCGCCGGACTGCCCGGCCATCACCAGGGCCGGGTCACCGGGCGCGGCGCGCACCAGCATGAAATTGAAGATAGCGATCAGCAGGATCACCGCCACCATCTTTGCGAGCCGCACGCCGAGCGCGCCGAGGCCCTTGAGCCATTGAAGATTCATAAGTCATGCCCGGGCGCGGGGCGCGGCACGCTGCCGCACCCGTGTCCCATCAGCCCTTGAAGTAGACCGTGTCGAAGCTCTCGTGGATGCCGATAGCGCTCGTCACCAGGTTCTGCAGCCGCTTGTCGTGGATGGTGGGGAAGTCCATCTCCACCAGCCAGGCGATGGGCACCTCGTCGACGATGATCTTCTGCATCTCGCTGTACAGCGCGCCACGCTTGGCCTCGTCCACCTCCACCGCAGCCTGGTCGGCCAGCTTGTCGACCTGGGCGTTGGAGTAGCCCACGGTGTTGGTGAACAGGATCTTGCGGATGTTGGAGGTCACGTAGTTGCGCGTGACGCCCAGGGCCGGGTCCCCGAACTGGTACAGCCACGAGAGGTTGAGCTCGTAGTCCCAGTTGCTGATGCGCTGCGTGTAGCTGCCGGGATCGGTGGATTCCAGCGTGACGGCGATGCCCACCTTGGCCAGCGACTGGCGGATGTACTCGCAGGTGCGCTGCACCATCTCGCCGTAGGGCGAGACCGGCAGGCGAACGGTGGTGCGCACGCCCTTGGCGTCGGGCTTGAGGCCCATTTCGTCGAGCAGGGCCTTGGCCTTGTCGATGGAGAAATCGTACTTTTTGACGTTGGGTTCGTAGTACTTGGTCTTGGAGTTCACCGGGCCGGTGGCGACCTTGCCGAAGCCGTAGAGGATCTTGTCCTTGATGAAATTGCGGTCGATGGCGTGCATCACCGCCTGGCGAAAGCGCTTGTCGTTCAGCGGTGCCGTGCGGTTGTTGATCTCCAGCCACATGATGGGCGCGAAGTACTCGTAGCCCTTGGTGGTGACGGCCAGGTTGTCCTTCTTGGCCAGGCGGTTGGCGTCGAATAGCTCCAGGTCGGTCCACTGCGTGAGCTGCACGGTGCCGTTTTCGAGCGCCAGGGCGCGCGATGCACCATCGGGCACCACGCGGTAGATGATGGCGTCCAGGTAGGGCAGACCGGGCTTGAAGTAGTTCTCGTTGCGCACCAGGTGGATGTGCGAGCCGCGCACCCACTCCTTGAGCTTGAAGGGGCCCGAGCCGATGGGGTTGAGGTTGGCCGGGTTCTTGACGACATCGGTGCCCGCATAGATGTGCTTGGGCATCACCGGCAGGTTGGAGATGTCGAAGGCGCCGATGAAGGGGCCGAAGGGCTCCGTCAGCTTGAAGACCACGGTCTGCGCATCGGGCGCGGTGATGGACTCGCAGCGGCCGAAGATGGCCTTGGCGCGCGGGTGCGTGATGGGCAGGAACTCCTTGACGGTGTAGAGCACGTCCTCGGACGTGAGGGGCTTGCCGTCGTGCCACTTGGCATTGGGTTCGAGCTTGAAGGTGTAGGTCTTGCCGTCGCTCGAGATGGTCCAGCTCCTGGCCAGGCTGGGCATGGGCTTGAGGTTGACGTCGTAGGTCAGCAGGCTCAGGAAGATCTTGCCCGAGACCATCTGCGTGGGCGTGAGCTGGCTCACCGCGAGGTTCAGGATCGGCGGCTCGGGCTGCACGATGGAGTTGAGCGTGCCGCCGCGCGTCTGGCCGTGCGCTGCGGTGATACCCAGCGGAAACTCTGCCAGGCCCAGGGCGCCGGTCGCAAGCAGGTACTTGTGGAACTCACGTTTGTTCATGCTGATCCTCAGGGGGTTGGACGTGGACTGCCGCACGGGTTGCGCGGTGTGTTGATCGCGAATTCAGTGTAGGCAGCCGGCCCCGCCAAGGCGGCGCGTTTCGAGCCGAGTTCTGTTTCGCTTGGGCCATCCTTGCGATGGCTTGACGGCGGGACTTGCGCGCGTCACAGTCCGCTGCATTGCTTTGGCGCGCTTCTTGCGTGCCGAGAGGGAGTGATGAACAACCGCTTGACCACCGCCCGCAGCGTCGTTTTCCAGGACTACCAGGACATCCCGAGGCCGGTCTCCATGATCATCGTGGAGCACGACCCCGAGCCGTCGATGATCGTTCCCCGGCATTCGCACCCGCGCGCGCAACTGGCCTATTCGGTCAAGGGCACGTTCACCCTGCACACCGAAGAAGGCGCCTGGCTCGTGCCGCCCAACCGCGCCGTGTGGGTGCCCGGCGGGGTGGAGCACGAGATGCATGCGCGCGGCCAGGCGGTATCCAACCGCTCGCTTTACATCCAGCCCGACGCCTCTCCCGACCTGCCCACCGAGTGCTGCGTGATCGAAGTGTCGCCGCTGATGCGCCACCTCATCATCGAGGCCATCGACATCCCCCTGCTTTACGACGAGGCGGGCCGCGACGGCCGCGTGATGCGCCTGATCCTCGACGAGATCTGCGGCGCCCCCAAGATCCCGCTGCACGTGCCCATGCCGCGCGATGCGCGCCTGCTGCGCATCTGCCGGGCGTTGCTGGCCGACCCCAGCCACGACGGCGACATCGAGTACTGGGCGCACCATGGCGCCCTGGGCCGGCGCACGCTCACGCGGCTGTTCCGCGACCAGACCGGCATCACCTTCACGCTGTGGCGTCAGCAGGTGCGCCTGATGGAGGCGCTGCGCCGCCTGTCATCGGGCACGCCCGTCACCACGGTGGCCTTCGACCTGGGCTACGAGAGCCCCAGTGCCTTCTCGGCCATGTTCCGCCGCGTGATGGGAAAGACGCCGCGCCACTACCTGGGGCGCAGCGACATGGACCTGGATTGACACCCTGAAGTGGTGCAGTCCGTTCAGTGGATGCACCATGAAAGTCAAAAATCCCCGCATGGCCAGCACCATTCGGGGATTTTTTCTGCCCAGCCAGCCAACTTCAGCCCAGGCGGTTGACCCCGCACCAGCGCGCCATGAAGACCGCGAGCACCGCGACCGTCTGCACCATGCTGTCGATGGAAACCCACTCGTCGATGCCGTGGATGTTGGCACCGCCCGAGGGGCCGTAGCAGATGGCCGGGGTGTCGCCGTAGAGGTTGAAGAACTTGGCGTCGGTGGTGCCGGTGAAAGCCGTGGGCACCAGTTCCGTGCCCACGATGTCCTTGTGGCATTGCGAGATGGCCACGACGATGGGCGCATCGGGCGGCACGTCGCAGCCGTCGGCCTGGAAGCCGCCATAGACCACCTGGTAGCTCAGCGCAGCGTGCGCCGGGTGGGCAGCATAGGCGGCGGCCAGCACGGCCTCGATCTCTGCCTTGGCCTTGCCGACCTTCATGTCGGGATAGAAGCCGATGCGCACGTCGGCCCGGCAGGCCGAGGGCACGGACGACGCCCATTCGCCGCCGCTGATCTTGCCCAGGTTGAAGTTCACCGGGTGCTGGTGGTGCGCATAGCTGCGGTAGCGCGCGCTGGGCGCGTTCCAGCGCGCTTCGAGCTTCTTGAGTTCACCGAACAGGTACATGGTGAAGTCGATGGCGCCCACGCCGGTCTGTGCCACAGAGGCGTGCACGGGCTTGCCCAGCACCTCGATGGCCAGCCACAGCACACCCATCTGGCAGGTCATGACGCCGTTGTCCGCCACCGGCTCGGTGATCACCGCGGCGTCCGCTCGGTAGCCCTCCACCAGGCAGGCCAGCGCACCGTTGCCGGTGCATTCCTCTTCGATCACCGACTGGAAGTACACCGGCGAGGCAGGTTCCAGGCCCATGGACCTGAGCGCCTTGTAGGCCATGGTGTAGGCCACGATGCCGGCCTTCATGTCCGACGCGCCGCGCCCGTAGAGGCGGTCCCCCTCGACCCGGCCGGAGAACGGTGAGCCGGTCCACAGCACTTCGGCGCCCGTGGGCACCACGTCGATGTGGCCGTTGAAGATCAGCGAGTTGCCCTTGAACGGGCCGCTGGGGCGGTGGATGCCCACCACGTTGGTGCGCCCCTCGTACGAGACCAGGGAGGGCGAGTAGCCGGGGTGGGCCTTGAGTTTCTCCTCGTCGATCTGGAACTCGTCCACCTGCAGACCCAGGCCGGCGAAAGCCCTGGCCATGAAGCTCTGCGCACTCTGCTCCTGGCCCAGCAGCGAGGGGTGGGTGACCAGTTCGCTGAGCATGGCGACGGCTTCGCCGCGCAGCGCGTGGGCGGCGGCAACGATGGCGGTTTCGCTCGCCACGAATTCAGGGGTGGTGGTGGTTTCTTGCATGGAAACCATTCTTTCACCGGGCCAGCGGGCGCGTTGTTCAGAACGGGCCGCGCACTGTCGCAATCGCGCCGATCTGAAAAGCGTCAATGCGCTTGCGCCAGCGCCCACGCCACATGCTCACGCACCAGCGCGCTCTCATGCCCGGCGCGCGACTGCAGCGCGCTGCGCAGGCCCTCGTCGTCGGGCTGCGCACGCAGGGCATTGCCCAGCGATACGGCCACGTTGCGCAGCCAGCGTTCATGGCCGATGCGGCGGATGGGCCCTCCCTCGGTCATGCGCAGAAAAGTGGCCTCGTCCCAGCCGAACAGATGCACCAGCTGCTGGCCCGACAGGCCGCTGCGCTCGTCGAAATCGGGCAGGCGGCTCACCTGCGCGAACTTGTTCCAGGGGCAGGCTAGCTGGCAATCGTCGCAGCCGTAGATGCGGTTGCCCATGGCCGCGCGGAACTCCACGGGGATGGGGCCGCCGTGCTCGATGGTCAGGTAGGAGATGCAGCGGCGCGCGTCGATGCGGTGCGGGGCGATGATGGCCTGCGTGGGGCAGATGGCTATGCAGGCGCTGCAGCTGCCGCAGTGCGCGGTGACGGGTGCGCTCTCGGGCAACTGCATGTCCACGTAGATTTCGCCCAGGAAGAACATCGAGCCCGCCTCGCGGTTGAGCACCAGCGTGTGCTTGCCGCGCCAGCCCTGGCCGCTGCGCGCAGCGAGCTCGGCCTCGAGCACGGGTGCCGAGTCGGTGAACACACGGTGGCCGAACGGGCCCACGGCCTCGGCGATGCGGTCGCTGAGCTTTTGCAGCCGCGCGCGCAGCACCTTGTGGTAGTCGCGGCCCCGGGCATAGACCGAGACAATGCCCTCACCCGGGCGCGCCAGGCGCGACAGCTCCATCGCCTGCCAGTCGTCCATGGACTTGCCGCGCGGCAGATAATCCATGCGTGCCGTGATCACGCTCACGGTGCCGGGCACCAGCTCCGCCGGGCGGGCGCGGCGGGTGCCGTGGGAGGCCATGTAATGCATCTCGCCATGGAACCCTTGGGCCAGCCACTGCACCAACCCTGCTTCGGCGGCAGACAAATCCACCCCCGCCACGCCGATTTGGGAAAATCCCAGCTCGCGGGCCCACTCCTGCATTTGAGGAACGAGTTGACTGTTGCACCACATACCGGCCCGATTGTAGAAAGCCCTGCGCCCACGGCCGCGCAGGAAAGCCCTCGCACGCAAAGCCCTCGCACCTGGCACTGGCACGGCGAGGACGACACTGCCACGTTTGCGCAGGCGCTGGCAGCACAGCCTTCCCTGCTGGCCCACTCCTTCGTCACCCTGCACGGCGACCTGGGCGCGGGCAAGACCACGCTGGTGCGCCACCTGCTGCGCACGCTCGGCGTGCAGGGCCGCATCAAGAGCCCCACCTATGCCGTGGTGGAGCCGCACGAGGCCCCGGGGCTGGCGCCGCACGCCACGACCGTGTGGCACTTCGACTTCTACCGCTTCGACGACCCGCGCGAGTGGGAAGACGCCGGATTCAGGGACATTTTTGCCAACCCGGGCCTCAAGGTGGCAGAATGGCCGGAAAAGGCTGCAGCGCTGACCCCGCCTGCGGACCTTGCTATACACATTGAAGCAATTGACGACACGGAAAGGCAAGTCACCGTGCATGCACACACCGCCGCCGGCCAACGGCTGCTGCAAGGACTCTGAACGCATGAAGGCACCCGCCCGCCCGGCGCCCCGCCAACCGTCTCGCCGCACCCTGCTGCAGACAGGCAGCCTGGTGCTTTTGCTGGGCACACAGCAGATCGCCCGCGGCGCCACCATATTGGCCGTGCGCGTGTGGCCCGCCCCCGAATACACACGCGTGACCATCGAGTCCGATGGCAAGCTGGTGGCCAAGCAGTTCTTCGTGACCACGCCGCCGCGCCTGGCGGTGGACATCGAGGGGATCGATCTGAGCCCCGAGCTGCGCGAGCTGGTGGCCAAGGTCAAGCCCGACGACCCGAACATCGCCGGCATCCGCGTGGGGCAGAATGCGCCCAACGTGGTGCGCTTGGTGGTGGACCTCAAGCAGCCTGCCATGCCCCAGGTGTTCACCCTGCCCCCGGTGGCTGCCTACCAGCACCGCCTGGTGTTCGACCTGTACCCGGCCGAGCCCGTGGACCCGCTGGAGGCCCTGATCGCCGAGCGCCTGCGCGACACCACGGGCGGCCGTGCAGCGCCGCCCCCCGTGGTCGCCGCAGCCCCCGCGCAACCTGCCGCCCGTCCCCCCGGAGCGGCCCCGGCCCCACTAGCGACCGAGAGCGATCCACTGGGTGAGCTGATCGCCCAGCGCGCCAACCGGCCCGGCCCGGCGCCCGCCGCCCCCGCGGACCCCGCCCCACCGCCCGCCGTGGCCGTGGCGCCGCCCGCGAAAGCCGGCAACCGCGCCACGTCCACGCAGACCGACCGCATCATCATCGTCGCACTGGACCCTGGCCACGGTGGCGAGGACCCCGGCGCCATCGGCCCCGGGGGCACGCGCGAGAAGGACGTGGTGCTGCGCGTGGCCCACCTGCTGCGCGACCGCATCAACGCCACCACCGTGGGCGGCAACCCCATGCGCGCCTTTCTCACGCGCGACGGCGACTTCTTCGTGCCCCTGGGCACGCGCGTGGAAAAGGCCCGCCGCGTGCAGGCCGACCTGTTCGTGAGCATCCACGCCGACGCCTTCACCACCCCCGCCGCGCGTGGAGCCAGCGTGTTCGCGCTGAGCCAAAGCGGCGCATCGAGCACGGCCGCGCGCTGGCTGGCCAACAAGGAGAACCAGGCCGACCTGGTGGGCGGCCTGAACGTGCAGAGCCAGGACCGGCACGTGCAGCGCATGCTGCTGGACATGAGCACCACGGCGCAGATCAACGACAGCCTCAAGCTCGGCAGCGTGCTGTTGGGCGAGATCGGCAACATGGCCAAGCTGCACAAGCCGCGTGTGGAGCAGGCCGGCTTTGCCGTGCTCAAGGCGCCCGACATCCCGAGCGTGCTGGTGGAAACCGCCTTCATCAGCAACCCCGAGGAAGAGGCCAAGCTGCGCAGCAGCGCCTACCAGGTGCAACTGGCCGATGCACTGATGCGCGGCATCACGCGCTACTTCGCCAAGAACCCGCCGCTGGCGCGCAGCCGGTCGGTGTAGGCCTTCACCGCCTTGGCAGCTGGCTGGCTTGCGGTATGCCAGCCAAGCAGGCACAGTGGTACCCGTAGTCCCCACGACAACGGTGAAGGAGAAAAACCATGGCACTGCCCCACGCACAATCCGGACAGGTGGCCAGCGTGCGCCCCCTGGGCGACCAGCTGGCCGGCGCCACCACCTCGGCCATCCTCAAGGCAGGGCAGCTGGAGGTGATGCGCGTCGTGCTCCCTGCGGGCAAGGCCATGCGCGAGCACCAGACCCAGGGCGAGGCCACCGTGCAGTGCCTGGAGGGCGCGGTGGAGTTCCACGCGGGCGACTCGGTGCAGTTGCTGCAGCCCGGTGACTTCGTGCACCTGGCGCCGCGCTCGCCGCATGCGCTCAAGGCGGTCAAGGATTCGTCGGTGCTGCTGACGATCTGCCTGCAGCCAGGCTGACCTGCGAGGTCAGGCCAGGCGGAACACGCTGACGATTTCGGCCAGGCGTGCGGCCTGGTGCTTGAGGCTGTCGGCCGCGGCGGCGCTCTGCTCCACCAGCGCCGCGTTTTGCTGGGTCACCTGGTCGAGCTGGGTCACGGCCTCGCCGACCTGGCCGATGCCGATGGTCTGCTCGCCCGTGGCGCTGGAGATCTCGGCGATCAGGTCGCTCACGCGCTGCACCTGGGCCACGATGTCCTCCATGCTGGCGCCGGCATCGGCCACTAGGCGGGTGCCGTTGTCCACGCGTTCGGCACTGGCGCCGATCAGGCCCTTGATCTCCTTGGCGGCCTCGGCGCTGCGGCCCGCCAGGCTGCGCACTTCGCTGGCCACCACGGCAAAGCCCCGGCCCTGCTCGCCGGCCCGGGCGGCCTCTACCGCCGCATTGAGCGCCAGGATGTTGGTCTGGAAGGCGATGCCGTCGATGACGCTGATGATGTCGGTGATCTTCTTCGATGCCACCGAAATGTCCTGCATGGTGGCCACCACCTGGCCCACCACCTCGCCGCCCTTGACCGCCGCCTGCGATGCGGTACCCGCCAGCGTGGCGGCCTTGCGCGCGGTGTCGGCATTGTTCTTCACGGTGCTGGTGATCTCCTCCATCGAGGCCGCCGTTTCTTCCAGGTTGCTGGCCTGCTCCTCGGTGCGCTGGCTCAGGTCGGCGTTCCCCATGGCGATCTCGCTGGAGCCGGTGGCAATGGAGTCGCTGCTCTGGCGCACGGCACCCACGATGCGCACCAGCGACGTCTGCATGTGCTGCATGGCCTGCATCATCTCGGCCACCTCGCCGCGGCCCTGCACGGCGATGTGCTGCGACAGGTCGCCCTCGCCGATGTTGCGCGCCACCGCGGCCACCCCGTTCAACGAAGCGCGGATGCGCCGCACCACCACCCAGGACAGCAGCATCAGCAGTGCCAGGCCCGTCACGCCGGCCACCAGCACCGTGGTGCGGTAGGAGCGGATCAGGCCGGAAGCCTCGGCGGCCTGGTCGGCCGAACGCTGGACCTGGTAGGCCACCATCTTGTCGGCCACCGCGTTGTACTGGTTGACCACCGGGACAAAGGTGGACAGGGCAAACGCCTTGGCCGCCGCCATATCCCCGCCTTTCTTGATCGCCAGGGATTTGTCACGCGCTTCCAGGTAGGGTTTGCGCACCGTGGCCAGTTCCTCCTGGATGCGCAGGCCCTCGGGGCTGGTCTCCAGTTCGGTGTAGCGCTTTTGCACCTGCGAGGTGTCGGCCGTGGTGGCTGCGATCAGGTCCTTGAAGAAGTTCTGCAGATCGTCGCCATCGGATTGCACGACCGAGAACACCCGCGTGGAATTGACTGCAATGTTGCTGCGCCAGCGCAGCGCCAGTTGCAGGCGCTCCACCTGCTCACTGGCCAGGTGGTCCACCGTGGCACCCAGGTGCTGCACACGCACCAGGCTGAGCGCCAGCACAACGATGAGCACGGCCGCCGCCAGGGCCACGACCAGGCTGATCTGCTGGGCCACCGTGAGTTGCCCTCCCCAGGTGCTGTTGCTGCGGGGTGATGGAAGTGCGGGGTTGCCCATGGTGTGTCTCCTTGCTTGTTATGGCCGCGTTGGCGGCAGCAGTCTTCTGCTGGAATGAGCGCAGCATAACCCTCCCCCGGCACCACCTGGCCATCGACAAGTGCCTCGCGTGCACAATTTTTGGGGACACGGCACCCGGACAGGGTCCTACAGCCGCTGCCCCCGGGTACCTACACCGCAAAAACGCCTGGCGCGTGACAGTAGAGGCACAGGTCGAACACCGAAAGCCCACGGGTTTTTGAACTTCAAGGCCTGACTCCACCCACCGCAAAGGAATCCCGCCATGACCAATACCCTTCGAACCCTTCTCGTCGCCGCTTCCGCCACCGCCGCCCTGGCCATGGGCGGTTGCGCCTCCAACCCCACCAACGCACAGGTCGGCACCGGTGTCGGTGCCGTGGTCGGCGGTGCAGCCGGCAACGCCATCTTCGGTGGCCCGGTGGGCACCATCGGCGGTGCCGCCGCCGGCGCCTTGGTGGGCCACGAAATCGGTGAAGACCGCGACCAACGCCACTACTATCGCCGTTGATCTGGAGGGCTGAACCACAGCCCCGACCATGCAAAAAGCGCCGCCATCTCGCGATGGGCGGCGCTTTGCGCATGGGGGCAATGGATCAGGCCATAGCCTTGGCCTTGCGCCCGGCCCGCCAGGCACCAAAAATCGCGATCAGCCCGGGAATGAAGATCATGGCCCAGATGATCTTGTCCAGGTTCTCCTTGACCCAGGCGAAGTTGCCGAAGAAGTAGCCTGCCGTGGCGATGCCCAGCACCCACAGCAGCGCGCCGCCCACGTTGAACGCCGTGAACTTGCTGCGCGACATTTCGGCCACGCCGGCCACGAAGGGCGCGAAGGTGCGGATGAAGGGCATGAAGCGCGCGATCACGATGGTGACGCCGCCATAGCGCTCGTAGAACTCATGGGCCTGGTTGAACGCCCGGCGGTTGAACAAGCGCGAGTCCTCCCACTGGAAGACCTTGGGCCCGAAATAGCGGCCTATGGAGTAGTTGCACTGGTCCCCGAGGATGGCGGCCACGATCAGCACCGCACAGGCCAGCGGAAAGTTCATGAGCCCCGCACCGCACAGCGCGCCCACGATGAACAGCAGCGAGTCGCCGGGCAGGAAGGGCATGACCACGACACCCGTCTCGACGAAGACGATGATGAACAGCAGCGCATAGACCCAGGGCCCGTAGTTCTGCACGAACATCTCGAGGTACTTGTCCACGTGCAGGATGAAGTCGATCAGGAAGGTGATGAGTTCCATGGGGTCCGGGGCTGTTGAGGGCAGCGCGCATTATCCCCACCGGCATCCAGCCCCTGCCGGCAAGTCCCCACGGCAACCGGACCTAAAATCCGCAGGGTGACCTCCAACGCCCTTCCCTCCCCCGCAGCCGAACCCTCCGCCCGCCGTCCCATCCGCGACCTGCCCGACGAGCTGATCAGCCAGATCGCGGCCGGCGAGGTGGTCGAGCGCCCCGCTTCCGTCGTGCGCGAGCTGGTGGACAACGCGCTGGACGCGGGTGCCACGCAGGTCACCGTACGGCTGTCGGCCGGTGGCGTGCGCCTGATCACGGTGGAGGACGATGGCGGCGGCATTCCGCAGGACGAGCTGCCGGTGGCCCTGCGCCGCCACGCCACGAGCAAGATCACCAACCTCACGGACCTGGAGACCGTGGCCACCATGGGCTTTCGCGGCGAGGCCTTGGCCGCCGTGGCCTCGGTGTCCGAGATGTCGCTGCTGTCGCGCCCGGCCAGCCAGGCCACGGCCTTTCTGCTCGATGCGCGCAGCGGCGAGCTGCGCCCTGCGGCACGCGCCACCGGCACCACGGTGGAGGTCAAGGAATTGTTCTTTTCCACCCCCGCGCGGCGCAAGTTCCTCAAGACCGACTCCACGGAGCTTGCGCACTGCATTGAATCCGTGCGCCGCCATGCACTGGCCCGGCCCGACGTGGGCTTTGCCATCTGGCACGAGGGCAAGCTGGTCGAGCAGTGGCGCGCCACCTTCGTGCCCGGCCAGGGCAGCGATGCGCAGGATGCGCTGGCAAGGCGCCTGTCCGATGTGCTGGGCGAAGACTTCGTGACCCAATCGGTGGCCGTGCAGCACCGCTCGGGCGCGGTTACCGTGACCGGCCGCGCCGGCCTGCCCGACGCGGCACGCTCGCGCGCAGACCACCAGTATTGCTATGTGAACGGCCGCTTCGTGCGCGACAAGGTGCTTACGCACGCGGCACGCAGCGCTTACGAGGATGTGCTGCACGGCCACAAGCAGCCGGTGTATGCGCTGTACGTGGAGATCGACCCGGCCCGCGTGGACGTGAACGTGCACCCCACCAAGATCGAGGTGCGCTTTCGCGACAGCCGCGAGGTGCACCAGGCCGTTCGCCACGCGGTGGAGAATGCACTGGCCGCGCCCCGTGCCGCAGCCCTGGCCGCTGCCGCCCTGGCCGCAGAAGCGGCCCCTGCGGCCACAGAACCAGCCCCCTTCACCCTGGCCAAGTCGCCGCTGCCCGACTGGCGCGCCCAGTCGGCCATGCGCTTCGAGGAGCCCGTGGGCCACCGCGTGACAGACCTGCAGGCGTTGTGGGGCACGCCGGCAACCGCCACCCCGGTCCCGTCCACCGGCTTCGCCAGTGCAGCACTGCAGGCCGATGCGCCGGTCGCCGAGCGCACGGCATTCCCTGCCAGCAGCCTTGCAGCGGCAGCACCTGCGACACCGCTGCCCCAGCGCTCGGCGGGCGATACCCCCCTGCCCGTGGGCCGCGATGGCCAGGAATCCGCCTGGCCCCTGGGCCGGGCCGTGGCGCAGTTGCATGGTGTCTACATCCTGGCAGAGAACGCGCAGGGCATGGTCATCGTGGACATGCATGCCGCGCACGAGCGCATCGTCTATGAGCGCCTGAAATCCCAGGTGGACAGCGGTGCGCGCATTGCCAGCCAGCCCCTCTTGATCCCCGCCACCTTCGCTGCCACGCCCGAAGAGGTGGCCACGGCCGAGGCCAGCGTGGACGTGCTGGCCATGCTGGGGCTGGAGGTCGTGCCCTTCTCGCCCAAGACGCTGGCCGTGCGCGCCGTGCCCACCACGCTGGCCCAGGGCGACGCAGTGGAGCTGGCGCGCAGCGTGCTGGCCGAGCTGGCCGCGCACGACGCCACCACGGTGGTGCAGCGCGCGCGCAATGAGATCCTGGGCACCATGGCCTGCCATGGCGCGGTGCGCGCCAACCGCCGGCTCACCATCGACGAGATGAACGCCCTGCTGCGCCAGATGGAAACCACCGACCGTTCGGACCAGTGCAACCATGGCCGCCCCACCTGGCGCCAGCTGTCCATGCGCGAGCTGGACGCGCTGTTCCTGCGCGGGCGCTAGCCGCCGACTGCATAGCCAAAGGAGCATGCCGCAAGAGCGCGCTCCTCAGCCAACCTACGACCACCATGCGTAACCACCTGACACCCGGGGGCCTTGCCCGCCTTCCCAGCCGAGCCCGCCAATGGGGCACTGCTGCCGCCCTGGCCATCGTGCTGCCGGCAGAGGCCGGACGCCCCCTGAGCGTGGACGATGCGGGCGTTGCAGAACAGGCAGGAGGCCAGTTGGAAGCGTGGTGGGAAGGAGGCCGCGGCACAAAGGGCAGCGCCTACCTCGCCCCAGCCTATTCGCCCTGGCAGGGCGTGGAGCTGGGCGCCGTGCTGGCGCGCGACTTCGAGGGCCACGCCACAGTGCAGGGACTGCAGGCCAAATGGTTGTGGAATGCGTCGCAGGAGCAGGGATGCAACGCCGCCAGCACGGGCGGCCTGCTGCACACCCGCCACGCACCCGGCAACACCCTGGCCCTGGGCCTGGTAGGCACCTGCAATACGGCCTGGGGCGCCCTGCATGCCAACCTGGGTGCCCTGCGGCTACCAGCGCGGCACTGGATTCCCGCCTGGGGCTTTGCGGTGGAGCGCGCCTTGGGCCCCATCACCGTGCACGCCGAGGCTTTTGGCCAGCGCGGCAGCGCCCCCACCTTCCAGACAGGGGCCCGGTGGGAGTG
The DNA here is from genome assembly GCF_001428645.1 of Acidovorax sp. Root217. Taxonomy (NCBI): domain Bacteria; kingdom Pseudomonadati; phylum Pseudomonadota; class Betaproteobacteria; order Burkholderiales; family Comamonadaceae; genus Acidovorax; species Acidovorax sp. Root217. Next base: position 861,780 of record NZ_LMIH01000012.1, on the reverse strand, counting down.
GGCACCGCAGTGGCAAATCGACGGCAGCCTAGGCCGACAGCAGGGCCGCACGCTGCTGAGCATGGGTATCCAGCGCGGTTTCTGAGGGTTCGCCCGCGCAGAAAAAAGCCCGCACGCGGCGGGCTCAGGGCAAAAGCAACACAGCTCAATTGTCGCGCGCGGCCTTGGCCTGGTCGGGGAAGTCGCTGAACAGGCCATCCACACCCAGGTTGAAGAACAGCTTGTACTCGGCCTTGGGGTCGCCCTTGAAGTCCGAGGCGAGCTGCTTGGGTTCGCTGCGGAAGGTGTAGGGGTGCACGAACAGGCCTTCGGCGTGGGCGTTCTTCACCACGTCGGTCGGGGGCAGCATCACGCGGTCGCGGTTGTCGATGATGCCGTCGCCGTTCAGGTCGTCGGCCTTGCCGTCGTTGTTGGCATCCACCTGCTTCGAAGGAATCAGGTACGGCTTCCAGGGGCCGATGCCGTCGGCGTAGGTCTTCACTTCCTTCAGACCGGCCGGGGTCAGCAGGCTGGCGAAGGTGCGGGCATCGCCGGCCACGGCGAAGTCGTAAGGCTTGTCGTAGGGGGCCACCAGCGACATGCTTCCGTCGGCCTTCACGTCGTCCGCGTCGACCAGTTGCACAAGGCGCACCTGGGTCTTGCTGCGCAGGTACTTGAGGTTCGCGACCTCGAACGACTGGATGATCACCGGCGAGTTCTTGGCCGTGTAGCCGTTCTTGGCCAGGATGGACAGCAGGCGGTCTTCGAGCGCCAGGTTCAGGCCCACGTGGTAGGTAGGGTGCTTGGTCTCGGTGTACACGCCCACCGTGCGGTTGGCCTTGGCGCCTTCGGTCTTGGCCAGTTCCAGGATTTCCTCGTAGGTGGGGATCAGGAACTTGCCGTTGTTGGACTGGTCGCGGTCGGCCATGGGCTGCACGGCACGCAGGGTCTTGATCTCGGCCAGGGTGAAGTCGCTGGCGAACCAGCCTTCTTCCTTCACACCGTCCACGGTCTTCTGGGTCTTGCGGCTGGCGAACTCGGGGCGCTGCGAGACGTCGGTGGTGGCCGTGATGTTGGGCTCATGGCGCGCGATCAGCACACCGTCCTTGGTGGCCACGAGGTCGGGCTCGATGAAGTCGGCGCCCAGTTCGATGCCGCGGCGGTAGCTTTCCAGCGTGTGCTCGGGCAGGTAGCCGCTGGCACCGCGGTGGCCAATGACCAGGGGCGTGGCGCCATTGAGCGTGGGGTATTTGGAATCGTTGTCGCCACCGCAGGCCGTGAGTGCCACGGCGGCCAAAAGGGCCAATGAACCGGCTTTCGCACCAGTAATGTGCATCGTCTTCTCCTCGTGTTGTGGATTGGAATCGCCGAACTGTGGGGCCGGCTTGTGACAAGACCGTGACGCCCCATTACAGGGCATTTCAGCCATCAGAGCCAGGGCTTGCGCACCACATTGAAGCAATACAGCCGTCATAATCCCCACAATTGTGCATTTGCACACATGAGTTCATGACTTTTTGACATAACCCGCGGGTCTGGCCATTTCCGCCGGGCCTTTTCCTCCTCCCTGAAGAAAGCCTTTCTCTGATATGAAGTACGAGTCCGCTGGCAGTTTCCTTGCGCAAGTGGCGCAGCGCAACCCCCATCAACCCGAGTTTTTGCAGGCTGTCACAGAAGTCATGGAGAGCCTGTGGCCCTTCATCGCCCAGCACCCGCGCTATGCCGAGCATGGCCTGCTGGAGCGCCTGGTGGAGCCCGAGCGCGTGGTGATGTTCCGCGTCTCCTGGGTGGACGACCATGGCACGGTGCAGGTCAACCGCGGCTACCGTATCCAGCACAGCATGGCGATCGGCCCCTACAAGGGCGGTTTGCGCTTCCACCCCTCGGTGAACCTGTCGGTGCTCAAATTCCTGGCGTTCGAGCAAACCTTCAAGAACGCGCTGACCACCTTGCCCATGGGCGGCGGCAAGGGGGGCTCGGATTTCGACCCCAAGGGCAAGAGCCCCGGGGAGGTGATGCGTTTTTGCCAGGCCTTCGTCTCGGAGCTGTTCCGCCATGTGGGTGCGGACACCGACGTTCCGGCCGGCGACATCGGCGTGGGCGGGCGCGAGGTGGGCTTCATGGCCGGCATGATGAAGAAGCTCAGCAACCGGTCCGACTGCGTGTTCACGGGCAAGGGCCTGTCGTTCGGTGGCTCGCTGGTGCGCCCTGAGGCCACGGGTTACGGCACGGTGTACTTCGCGGCAGAGATGCTCAAGCAGAAGGGCCGCAGCTTCGACGGCCTGCGCGTGTCGGTCTCCGGCTCGGGCAATGTGGCGCAGTACGCGGTGGAAAAAGCCCTGGAGCTGGGCGCCAAGGTGGTCACGGTGTCGGACTCCAGCGGCACCATCGTCGATGAGGAAGGCTTCACCACCGAGAAGCTGGCCATTCTGATGGACGTGAAAAACCACCACTACGGGCGCGTGGCCGACTATGCGGCCCGCACCGGCGCGAAGTTCGAGGCCGGCGTGCGCCCCTGGCATGTGCCGGTGGACGTGGCCCTGCCCTGCGCCACGCAGAACGAACTCGATGCCGACGACGCGGCCGTGCTGATCAGGAACGGCGTCATCTGCGTGGCCGAAGGCGCCAACATGCCATCGACCATCGAGGCCGCCAAGGCCTTCGAGGCGGCGGGCGTGCTCTACGCACCCGGCAAGGCCAGTAACGCGGGTGGCGTGGCCACTTCGGGACTGGAGATGAGCCAGAACGCGGCCCGCCTGTCCTGGCCACGCGAAGAGGTGGACGCGCGCCTGCTGCAGATCATGCAGGGCATCCATGCCGCCTGCCTGCGCTACGGCAAGCGCGCCGACGGCAGCGTGAGCTATGTGGACGGGGCCAATGTGGCAGGCTTCGTGAAGGTGGCCGACGCGATGCTGGCGCAAGGCGTGGTGTAGCCATCAACGGCATCCAAAATCCCGCCAAAAGCGGGAAATAGGTAACAAAAGGGAGGCAATGCCTCCCTTTTTCGTAACAGGCACGATGCATGCAATGGAAATCAGAACTTTCCTACATGCACGCGAGTCAGTTCCTGCAATGAAACGCACCGCCCTCCTGCTCTCACTGGTCCTGGCCCTGGCGGTCAGTGCTGGTTGCTCGACCCTCGATGCCAAGCAGCGCGAGTGGATCTTCCAGCCCAGCAACCGCAGCTGGGGCGGCACGGGGGTGACCGAAGGCATGCAGGACGTGTGGATCGACTTCGCATCGCGAGCGACGGACAAGGCGGAGCGCCTGCACGGGCTGTGGATGCCCTCGGACCGTGCAGACGCACCGGTGCTGCTGTACCTGCATGGTGCACGCTGGAACGTGGCAGGCTCATCGCCGCGCATCCGGCGCATGCACGCACTGGGCTTTTCGGTGCTGGCCATCGACTACCGGGGGTTTGGCCAGAGCAGCGCCGGCCTGCCTTCGGAGGCCATGGCCGCCGAGGACGCGCACGCTGCCTGGGACTGGCTGGGCCAGCGCCACCCCCAGGCGGCGCGTTACATCTTCGGTCACTCGCTGGGCGGGGCCATCGCCATCGACCTGGCCCGCCAGGTCAAGGACGAAAAAGGCGTCATGGTCGAGGGGACCTTCACCAGCATCCCCGAGGTGCTCAGCACCTTCAAATGGGGCTGGTTGCCGGTGTCGGCATTGATCACGCAGCGCTTCGAATCGGTGCGCAAGGTCTCGGAGATCGGGTCCCCGCTGCTCGTGGTGCATGGCAGCCAGGACAGCCTGATCGCCCCGGCGCTCGGGCGCAAGCTGTACGACGCCGCCCAGGAGCCCAAGCGCTTCGTGCTGGTGGAGGGCGGCTCGCACCACAACACCAACGACGTGGGCATGGAGATGTACCGCGAGGCCTTGGTCTCGCTGTTCCATCTCACGCCGCCCGGCTACGAGGGCGATCCCGCGCCCATCGTGGGCCTCAACGCCGAACGGCCTGCGCCAGCGCCGACCACGCCTTGAGCGTGAGCGCCTGCGTGGCCGCAGCGCTGGCCACCGGGTGCGAGGAGAGCTTGACGACCACCATCTCGGCGGCCGGGTTCACATGGATCATCTGCCCATGGATGCCTGAGGCCTCGTAGGCGCCGTCGGCGTTGTGCAGCACCCACCACTGGTTGCGGTAGCTGTAGCCGGGCCGCGCGGTCTGGATGCCCCGGAACTGGAACTTGGTGCGGTCGCCGCCCTTGGCCGTGTCGTCGATCACGGCCTTGTCGAAGATCTTCTGGCCGTTGAAGCTGCCGCCCAGGCGCAGCATTTCGCCAAAGCGCGCCAGGTCGCGCGCCGTGGCGTTCAGGCCCGCGCCCTGCAGCGGCGTGCCCACACTGTCCACCATCACATGGGCGTCCTCCTCCATGCCCAGCTTTTGCCAGATGTTCTCGCCCATGAGCTCGGCCCAGTGCCGGCCCGTGGCGCGCGAGACGATCCAGCCCAGCACTTCGGAATGCACGGTGCGGTAGACGAAACCTTCGCCATGCTCGCCCTCCTTCTTCAGGGTCTTGAGGAAGTCGTAGATGTTGGTGGCACCCTGGTAGCCCGGTGGGCGCGGCAGCATGCCGGCGGACCAGCTGTAGCCGAAGATCTCGGTGGTCGGGTCGGTGTACACCTCGCGAAAGCGCACGGCCCCGGTCATGTCCATGACCTCGCGCACTTTCATGTCGCCCCAGGCCGAATCGGCCAGCTCAGGCACGTATTTCGTGACCAGCGCTTCGGGGTCGATCTTGCCCTCGTGCGCCAGCTGCGCCGCCATCAGCCCGGTGAAGGACTTGGTGACCGAGAACAGCAGGTGCGGCGTCCAGGGCTTCATCTGGTTGTCGTAGCGCTCGAACACCACCTTGCCTTTGTGCAGCACGACGATGGCATCGGTGTAGGTGCGCGTGAGCCACTGGTCCACGGTGATGGGCTGGCCCTTGTCGTCGTCGAACGAGAACGCGCCCAGCGGGCGCGGGTCGGCCGGCAGGGCCGATGCAGGGGCCGCGCCCCGGCGGATATTGCGCGTGGGCTGCAGCTCGCGCAGGTGCTGCAGGGCCCAGCGCATCTGCGGGTACTTGTAGGAGTTGCTCAGGTCCACACGCTGCGCGCCCTCGGGCGGGAAAGTACCCATGTAGCCCAGCTTGTCGAGCGAGACCGACTCGGGTGCCGGCAGGGTCGGTGCAGCGGGAGCGGCCGCAGGCGAAGCCGGCGCCGCAGCGGGCGCCTGTGCGTGGGCGGCTGCCAAGGCCGCACCCAGCAGCGCAACCAGCGCTGCACGGGCCAGGGTGCTCAGGGGGTTGCGAAATGGGGAGGGGGTCAAGGGGTGATTGCTGCGGTGCATGTGCTTGTCTCCTGTTGTTGTGGTGAGGGCCTGGCGTCCAGTGCCGCGATGCACTGTAGGGCGCGCATGGGCCCGGCAATGTCGTGCAAGCGACGCGAAAGCCCCGTGCGCGGGTTTGTCCCGACCCATCTGGTACGCTCAGACAGATATGTCTGCCCCCTTCGCCACCGCCGGCCATCCGGCCGCGCCCGCTGCCATTTCCCCGGCCCTGGCCATCCTGATCCTGGCACTGCTGCTGAGCATCCAGCCCGTCACCACCGACCTGTACCTGCCGGCGCTGCCAGCCCTCACGCGCAGCCTGGGTGCGCCCGTGTCCGCCGCCCAGCTCACCCTCAGCGGCCTGCTGCTGGCCTTCGGCTCTTCGCAACTGGTCTGGGGCCCGCTGTCGGACCGCTTCGGCCGCCGGCCCATCCTGCTGGTGGGGCTGTCCATCTACACCGTGGCCTCCATCGGCAGCGCGCTGGCGCCCAGCATGTCGCTGCTGATCCTGTGGCGCATCGCCCAGGGGGCGGCCATGGGCTCGGTGGTGATGTGCGCGCGTGCCATCGTGCGCGACCTGTACACCCCGCTGGAGGGTGCACGCGCCATGTCCAAGGCGCTCACCGGCCTGGGCTTCGTGGCCTGCATCTGCGCGCCGCTGGGCGGCCTGCTGGCCGAGTGGCTGGGCTGGCGTGCCTCGCTCTCGGCCCTCACGGTGTATGCCGTGGCCACGCTGGCCCTGGTGGCCCTGCGCCTGCCCGAGACCCTGGTGCACCGCAACCCGCGCGCCCTGCAGCCCCGCACCCTGCTGGCCACCTGGCTGCAGGTGCTGCGCCACCCGACCTTCTGGGCCTTTTCGCTGCAGACCACGGCCACCTATGGCGGGCTGTTCACCTTTCTCGCGTCATCGTCCTTCGTGTTCATCGATGTGCTGGGCCTGTCGCGCACGCAGTACGGCGGGGCCATGGCATCGGCCTGCGTGGCCTATTTTGCGGGCACCTTCCTGTGCCGAGGGCTGCTGGCCCGCTTCGGACTCAAGCGCTCCGTGGCCATTGCGGGCGGCCTGAGCCTGGCAGGCGGCACGCTGATGGGGCTGGTCGCCTTCATGGGCTGGCACCAGCCCTGGGCATTGCTGCTGCCGTTCTACCTGTTCATGCTGGCCCATGGCATCCACCAGCCCTGCGGGCAGAGCGGCGCCGTGGGGCCGTTTCCCCAAGCGGCGGGCGTGGCCTCGGCGCTCAACGGCTTCATGATGATGCTGGCGGCCTTCGCCATCGGCGGCTGGCTGGGCCTGCGCCTGGATGGCACGGTGTGGCCGCTGGTCAACGGCATCTGGTTCTGGTCGGTGGTGCTGGCCGTGATCTCGTGGACGCTGGTGCAGAAATTCGGAGATCCCGGTGAGCGCGCCTGAACACCTTGCGGCCATCGCGCTGGCCGGCCCCACGGCCTCGGGCAAGACCGCTGGTGCCCTGGCGCTGGCAGCCGTGCTGGCGCCGCGCATGCCGGTGGAGATCATCAGCGTGGACTCGGCCCTGGTCTACCGCGGCATGGACATCGGCACCGCCAAGCCCACGGCGGATGAGCTGGCTGCCGTGCCGCACCACCTGATCGACATCCGCGACCCGCTGCAGGCTTACAGCGCGGCCGAGTTCGTGCAGGACGCCACCCGGCTCATCGCCGAGATCCGCGCACGTGGCGCGCTGCCGCTGCTGGTGGGCGGCACCATGCTGTACTTCAAGGCGCTGTTCGATGGCATCGACGACATGCCCGCTGCCGACCCCGCCGTGCGCGAGCGCATCGAAGCCCAGGCCGCCGAACAGGGCTGGCCCGCACTGCACACCGAACTCGCGCGCGTGGACCCGGTCACCGCCGCGCGCCTGGCACCGGCCGACAGCCAGCGCATCCAGCGCGCGCTGGAGGTATGGCATGTCTCGGGCCGCCCGCTGTCGAGCTTTCACTCGGCCAAGGACCGCGCCCCCAGCCAGGTGGCGACCGACACCGCCCTGTTCAGCCTGGAGCCCGAGGACCGCGCTTGGCTGCATGCGCGCATCGCCCTGCGCTTCGATGCCATGTTGGCGGCCGGCTTTCTGGACGAGGTGAAGGCCCTGCACACACGCGGCGACCTGCACCCGGACCTGCCCTCCATGCGCTGCGTAGGCTACCGCCAGGCCTGGGAAAGCCTGTACGGCCCCTTCCCCATGGACAGCCTGCGCGAGCGCGGCATTGCCGCCACGCGCCAGCTGGCCAAGCGCCAGATCACCTGGCTGCGCAGCATGCCCGCGCGCCAAGCCATCGCCTGTGATCAGCCCGATGCCACCGCTGCCCTGGTGCGGGCCGTGCTGGCACGGCTGGATGCCGCCGCGCCATGACGGCCACACTGACCGTCAACGGATTGGGCAAGCACTATGGCGAGGCCACGGTATTCGCCGGTGTCGACTTTGCCGTGCAGCCCGGCGAGTTCGTGGCCATCGTGGGCGACTCGGGCGTGGGCAAGTCCACCCTGCTCAACTGCCTGGCGGGCCTGGATACCTGGGACACCGGGCGCATCACGCACGGCAGCACCGACCTGGGCACGCTCGACGACACGGCACGGGCGCTGTGGCGGCGTGCGCACGTGGGCTTCGTGTTCCAGGCCTTCCACGTGCTGCCGCACCTGGATGTGGCGCAGAACGTGGCCTTGCCTTTGATGCTGCTGGGCCAGAACGATGCCGCGCGCGTGCAGCACATGCTGGCGGCGGTGGGCCTGGCCGAGCTGGGCGCACGCCTGCCGCAGCAGCTCAGCGGCGGCCAGCTGCAGCGCGTGGCGATTGCCCGCGCCCTGGTGCACCGCCCCGCCCTGCTGCTGGCCGACGAGCCCACAGGCAACCTCGACCCCACCACGGCCGCGCTGGTGATGGACCTGCTGCTCGCGCAAACGCGCGAACACGGCGCCTCGCTGGTGCTGGTCACGCATTCGGACGCCGCCGCCGCGCGGGCCGACCGGGTACTGCGGCTGCGCAGCGACGGCATCGGCGCGGGCTGACTGCGCCAGGCCCGCCCGCCATGCTCGCCCTGCTGCGCACCTTCTCCTGGCAGGACCTGCGCCACCACCCCTGGCGCAGCCTGGCAGCCGTGGTCGCCGTCATGCTGGGCGTGGCGCTGGCGTTTGCGGTGCATGTGATCAATGCCTCGGCACTCGATGAGTTCTCGCAGGCGGTGCGCGCCGTCAACGGCCAGCCCGACCTGGAACTGCGCGCGATGCAGGGCAGCCTGGACGAAGCCCTGTACGGTCGCCTGGCCACGCACCCGCAGGTGGCCCGGGCCAGCCCGGTGCTGGAGCTGTCGGCGGTGGCGGCGCCCGCGGGTGCATCAGGCGCCCAAGCCGCGCGCGTACCGCTGCGCGTGCTGGGGGCCGATGCGTTGCTGCTGCCCGCCGTGGCCCCGGCACTCCTGCCGCGCCCCTGGGCCCAGGCAGACCGCTTCGCACTGTTCTCGCCCGCCACGGTGTTCCTCAATGCTTCGGCGCTGCAAGCACTGGGGCTGTCCACCGCACCTGCCGACGCGGGGGCGCCGCTGCCGCAGATCACCCTGCACACGGGCCTGCAGCGCCTGGCGGTGCGTGTGGCAGGCACGGTGGGCGCAGGCGGTGCGCCGCTGGCGGTGATGGATATCGGTGCCGCGCAAGATCTGTTCGGCCGTGCCGGGCAACTGACCCGCATCGACCTGCAGCTGCAGGCGGGCACCGACCGCCAGGCCTTCATGCAGAGCCTGCGCGCCCTGCCCGGCTGGCCCGCGCAGGCCGTACTGGCCGAGCCGGGCGATGCGGCGCAGCGCATCAGCAACCTCTCGCGTGCCTACCGCGTCAACCTCACGGTGCTGGCGCTGGTGGCGTTGTTCACGGGGGCCTTCCTGGTGTTCTCGGTGCTGGCGCTCAGCGTGGCACAGCGCGGGCCGCAGTTCGCGCTGCTGGCCGTGCTGGGTGCCACGCCGCGCCAGCGCCTGGCCCTGGTGCTGGCCGAATCGGCGGCGCTGGGCGTGGTGGGCAGCGTGGCCGGCATCGCGCTGGGCACGGGCCTGGCCGCAGCGGCGCTGCGCCTGCTGGGCGGGGACCTGGGCGGCGGCTATTTCGCGGGCGTGCAGCCGGCGCTGCAGTGGAGCGCACCGGCTGCGGCCATCTATGGCGCACTGGGCCTTGCCGCCGCACTGGCCGGTGGCTGGTGGCCCGCGCGCGCGGCGCAGAGCCTGCCACCCGCGCAGACGCTCAAGGGCCTGGGCAGTGCCACCACCAGGGCCGACCGGGGCACCGTGGGCCTGGCCCTGGTGGCGGCAGGCGTGGCGCTGTCGTTCGCGCCGCCCCTGGGCGGCATTCCGCTGGCAGCCTATGGCGCCATTGCGCTGCTGCTGGTGGGCGGCATCGCCTTGCTGCCGCGCGGCATGGCGGCGCTGCTGGCACGCCTGCAGCCGCTGGCCGCGCAACACACCCTGCCCCTGCTGGCACTGGAGCGCGCGCGCCGCATGCGCGGCAGCGCCGCCATTGCCGTGGGCGGTGTGGTGGCCAGCCTGAGCCTGGCCGTGGCGCTCACGGTGATGGTGTCGAGCTTTCGCGGCTCGGTCGCGCAGTGGCTCGATGGGGTGCTGCCCTCGCCGCTGTACGTGCGCTCGGCGCTGGGCGGCGCAGGCAGCGAGGCCGCCCTGCTGCCCGCTGGCCTTGCCGAAGCCGTGGCGCAGCTGCCGGACATCGAGCGCGTGCAGTCGCTGCGTGCCAGCCCGCTGCAGCTCGACCCCTCGCGCCCTGCGCTCATGCTCATCAGCCGCCCGCTGGGTGCCGACCCGGCGCGCCAGCTGCCACTGGTGGGCACGGCCCTGCCGGTGCCCGCCGGCAGCATCGGCATCTACATCAGCGAAGCCGTGGTGGACCTCTATGGCCTGGCGGCCGGCATGCAGTGGGATGGGCTGTCGCGGGCGTTCAGCACCCGGGTGGACGCACCGCGCTTCTTCGTCGCCGGAGTCTGGCGCGACTATGCACGCCAGTCGGGCGCAGTGGCACTGGACCGGGCCGACTACCTGCTCCTCACGGGCGACGCGCGCACCAGCGACCTGGCCCTGTGGCCACGCGAGGGCGCCGACCTGGCGGCATTGCAGCAGGCCATCCGCGACCTGGCGGCGGCCCGTGGCGCAGGCGAGCTGCCCCTGGAGTTCATGTCCGCCAGCGCGATCCGCGAGCGCTCGCTGCACATCTTCGACCGCAGCTTTGCCGTCACCTACTGGCTGCAGGCCGTGGCCATCGGCATTGGCCTGTTCGGCGTGGCGGCCAGCTTCAGCGCGCAGGTGCTGGCGCGGCGCAAGGAGTTCGGCCTGCTGGCGCACCTGGGCCTGACGCGCCGCCAGATCCTGGCCGTAGTGGCGGCCGAGGGCGCCGCCTGGACGGGCGTGGGCGCCGTGGCCGGGGTGCTGCTGGGCCTGGCGGTATCGGTGGTGCTGGTATACGTGGTGAACCCGCAGAGCTTTCACTGGACCATGGACCTGCGCATCCCGGGCTGGCGCCTGGCGGCGCTGTGCGCGGCCGTGGTCATCTCGGGCACGGTGACCGCCTGGCTGGCCGGGAGGGCCGCTGCGGGGCGCGATGCGGTGATGGCCGTCAAGGAAGACTGGTAAGTCCATGGGCAGGTGGTGGGCACTGCGAGACAATCCCCCCATGACCGTTGCCAAGACCCTCCCGCCCGTGCATGCCAGCGCCTGGCTGCACAACGCCATTGCCCGCATCGAAGCCGACTACCAGCGCAGTGCCGACACGCACCTGATCCCGCTGCGCATGCCCGCCTATGGCGCGCATGGCATCGACCTGTACCTCAAGGACGAATCCACGCACCCCACGGGCAGCTTGAAACACCGGTTGGCGCGCTCGCTGTTCCTGTATGCGCTGTGCAATGGGTGGATCAGCGAGGGCTCGACTGTGGTCGAGTCGTCGAGCGGCTCCACCGCAGTGAGCGAGGCCTATTTCGCGCGCCTGCTGGGCCTGGCCTTCGTGGCCGTGATGCCGCGCACCACTTCGCCCGAGAAGATCGCGCAGATCGAGTTCCACGGTGGCCGCTGCCACCTGGTGGAGAGCCCCGGCCAGGTCTACGAAGAAGCCCGCGCCATCGCCGAGCAGGCGGGCGGCCACTACATGGACCAGTTCACGTACGCCGAGCGCGCCACCGACTGGCGCGGCAACAACAACATCGCCGAGAGCATGTTCACCCAGATGGCGCGAGAGCCCCACCCCGTGCCGCGCTGGATCGTGGTGGGTGCGGGCACGGGCGGCACCAGCGCCACCATCGGCCGCTACCTGCGCTACCAGCAGCACGCCACCGAGGTCTGCGTGGCTGACCCTGCGGGCTCGGTGTTCAGCGCCTACCACCGCACGGGCGACGCCACGCTGACCGCGCCCGGTTCGCGCATCGAGGGCATCGGCCGCCCGCGTGTGGAGCCAAGCTTCATCCGCACCCTGGTGGACCGCATGCAGGAGGTGCCTGACGTGGAATCGGTGGCCGCCATGCAGGCCCTCTCGCAATTGCTCGGGCGGCGCGTGGGGCCTTCCACCGGCACCAACTTCGTGGCCATGCTCACCCTGGCGCGCGAGATGCGCGAGCGCGGCGAGCAGGGTTCCATTCTTTCGCTGCTGTGTGATGCGGGCGAGCGCTACCTGCCCACGTACTTCAACCCCGAGTGGGTGGCCCGGAGTTTCGGCGACTGCACCGAGGCACAGCGCAAAGTACAGGCGCTGATGGACTGAGGCAGGCCGCATGCCGCCGTACCCAATGCTCTTTGGCGTACCTCCCGCACCCTCACGCCGCAAGGCACTCGTGTTGGGCCTGGCCGGTGCCCTGGGTAGCGCGTGGAGCGGCCACGCCCAGGCATTGCCTGCCCGCACCCTGGCCTTCCCCCGCGACCACGGCAGCCACTCCGAGCAGCGTACCGAATGGTGGTACATCACCGGCCATGCGCAGGCGGGCGGCCGCGAATGGGGCTTCCAGGTCACGTTCTTCCGCTCGCGCGTAGACGTGGCGCAGGGCATCCGGTCGACCTTTGCCGCGAAGCAACTGCTGTTCGCGCATGCCGCCCTTACCGATCTGAAGGGCCAGCGCCTGCACCACGACCAGCGCATCGCCCGCGCAGGCTTCGGCGTGGCCCAGGCGAGTGAATCCGACACAGCCATCCGACTGCAGGACTGGAGCCTGGTGCGCAGCGACCTGCCGGGGGGCGGGGGCGGCCGCTATACCGCGCGCATCCAGGGCGAGCACTTCGGCCTGCAGTTGCAATTCGACGCCACCCAGCCCGTGCTGCTGCAGGGCCGCGAGGGCCTCTCGCGCAAGGGCCCCGAGAGCACCCAGGCCAGCTACTACTACAGCCAGCCGCAGCTGGCGGTGGGCGGCGCCATCGTGCTCGATGGCAAGCGCATGGCCATAGCCCCAGGCAGTGGCCGCGCCTGGATGGACCATGAGTGGAGCGAGGCGCTGCTGCACCCCGAGGCGCAGGGGTGGGACTGGATCGGGATGAACCTACTGGATGGCAGTGCGCTCACGGCGTTCCGGTTGCGGCGTGCGGATGGGTCTGCGCTGTGGGCCGGTGGGTCGTTCCGCGCCCCTGGGCAGGCGGCCCGCGTGTTCGATGCGGCCGAGGTGGTGTTCACGCCCGAGCGGTGGTGGACGAGTCCTGTGAGCGGGGCGCGCTATCCGGTGCAGTGGCGGGTGCAGACGCCTGTGGGGGTGTTTCTGGTGAGGAGTCTGCTGGACGACCAGGAGCTCGATAGCAGTGCATCTACGGGGGCTATCTACTGGGAAGGATTGTCGGAGTTGGTGCGGGAGGGGACGGTGGTGGGGAAGGGGTATCTGGAGATGACGGGGTATGCGAACACGTTGAAGTTGTAGTCGGTGCTTGGTGCTTGCAGCGTGCCTTTGT
>NZ_LMIH01000012.1:848389-848454 GCF_001428645.1 Acidovorax sp. Root217 | reverse complement strand
GCGGCCCCCAGTCTGCGTCCCCCATCGCCCTGTCGGGCGATGGGGGCAACCTGCGATGCTCGGAT
>NZ_LMIH01000012.1:848056-848264 GCF_001428645.1 Acidovorax sp. Root217 | reverse complement strand
ACACGCACCCACCCCAGCCCCTGCGCTTCTCGGCGCAGCCAGCAGGGGTGGGGAGCGGGGTCCACACGGCTGCTGCTGCGCAGCTGCGCCTGGGGTCGGGGACGCGCGCGCTGCGCGCTGCCGACGGCTCGGGCGCGATCTCCCTGCCCAGGCCAAGCGCAGCGAGGCAGTTGGGGCCGAGCGAAGCGATGGCCCGTATGGAGCCCGC